>JASGIE010000145.1:0-12493 GCA_049841055.1 Paludibaculum sp.
TACGTATTGCTAAGGTTAATAGGGAAACACGATAGAATCCGAACAGCACCTCATCCTGGCGGTGTCGTTGGACGAGCACGCCCCGCCGGCGTCGCTTTGCTGGAGCCTGATGGAGAGCGGCGCCTCGGACGTCATCTGGTGGGGTGGCTCCAGGAGTGCCGCGCAAGACGTAGCAGACAGGCTCCAGCGTTGGGACCGCATCGAAGCGGATCTCGAATCAAGCCTGGTGCGGGATCACATGGTGGGTGGGAGCCGGAGTTGGGCAGCGGCTTTGCGGGAATTGATCGAGGTGGCGCGGTATAGCCAGGGACCCTGCCTGCTGCAAGGCGAAAGCGGTACGGGTAAGGAATTGGCGGCCCGTCTCATCCACACGCTCGACTTGCGCGAAGCGAAGGGCGACTTGGTGGTAGTGGATTGTTCCACGATAGTGCCCGAACTATCGGGCAGCGAGTTTTTTGGCCACGAACGGGGCGCTTACACGTCGGCGGTCAGCCGCCGGGATGGGGGCGTTTCTCGATTGCGAACGGGGGCACCTTGTTTCTCTGACGAGGTGGGTGAACTTCCTTTGCCGTTGCAGGCGCAGTCGCTGCGCGTGATTCAGGAAGGAACGTACAAACCTGTCGGCGGGAACGAATGGCGAAGGTACGGCATTCCGGCTTATCTGCGCGACGAATCCAGATCTGAAGTCCGCGGTGGGCCGAGGCGAATTCCGAACGGATCTCTACTACCGTGTCGCCGGGTCTGTCATTTCGTTGCCTTCGCTGCGTCAACGGCGGCAGGATATTCTGCCTCTTGTCAGCCATTTCATGCGGGAGTTGCGAGCAGGTGAGCCGGAGTGCGGATTGGATGATCAGGTGAAGAGTTACCTGCTTGGCCTGGAGTATCCCGGCAACGTCCGGGAGTTGCGCCAGATCGTCAGCCGAATGTGTGCGAGACATGCAGGCGAAGGCCCCATGTCGCTGGGGGACCTGGCGCCGGAGGATCTTCGCCGCCAGTCGACGGCACCTGCCGCCTGGCGGGAGGGAGATTTCGAAATCTGCATCCGCCGGGCACTGTTTGAGGGTGCAAACCTTCGGGAGATTGGTCGCGAGGCCTCGGAATGCGCGATCCGGCTGGCGCTGGAGGAGACGCTGGGCAATCTGAGGCAGGCGGCCCGGAAGCTGGGCGTCACGGACCGGGCGCTGCAGATCCGGCGTGCAGTTCGCCGCGACAACGGCAGTCCGCCATTGGATGCGCTTACAGATACTGAGTCTGCGTAGTCCAGGGATCCTCTTCCTTCGGGGGCCGAGGGAGCCTGTGCACAGGCGGATCCACGGCCCAGGCGGCAGGCTGCCCTGAGTTGCTCCGCGCACGCGAGATGAGCCGAAGGAGATTCCCGCTGGTGATCTGAGTTTCGAGGGCCGGCGGCAAATGCAGTGCACGGACTTTCTCGAGTTCAAGACCCGGATGGAGCCACGGTCCATCGGAGCCGAAGAGGATCTTGCCCGGTCCGGCTGTCCTCACGGCCTGGACCAGAAGGTCGAAGCGGCGAACGCCGGAGGTGTCGGTGTAGATATTCGGATAGCGGGCCAGCACGTCGATGAAGGCGATCTGCGCCCGCCAGTCATCGGCGAAGCTCCCCAGGTGCGGAATGATGAAGTCCACGTCCGGGTATTCACCGGCCAGCAGGTGGACCGTGGACACTTCGCCCATCACGTCATAGAGCACCGGCAGCCGGAAGCGCCGGGCAGCTTCGCAGATCTCCCGGGCGATGCGGGCATCATGACGGTGTACCTTAATGCCTCGAAAGCCGAAGCGTTCCACCATGCGGGCGACCATCGGCATGGCCCTGGTTCGATCGCGTTCGCCATGCAGAAATATGAAGCCCCAGAAGCGATCCGGCCGGCGTGCAACAATTCGCGCGACTTCCAGGTTGGCGACAGCGTAGTCGGAGTGAAATGCGGCGAAGAGGACGGTCCGCCCGATGCCTGCCTGCCGCGCCCGGTGCAGATACTCACGCAGTGGAGCGGAAGTGTCCCAAGGTCCGGTCAGGCCGTCGCCGTGGCCGGCGTGGCAGTGAGCATCGATCACGGTTTCCGGTGTGGAGTCAGACACGCCAACCCATCGCTTTCAGCTTCACCAGGACGTCCCTGGTGATGCGGACCCCGATGTTGCGGACTGGGGTCCCGTCCGCGGCGATGTCTTCCGAGGATTGGACCGCGACGAGGAAACGGTTGGCCTTGTCCCAGCGCCAGATGGGTCCTCCGCTCATGCCCTGCCGAAGGTCGGCCTGATGGTACATCAGCCTCGGCTCGGCCGAAGGGGCTGGATCGATCACTTTGTCGTGGGCGATGAACTGGGTCCCGGCCCGCTTGTCGTCGGAACAGGAAGGATCGTCATTGCCGGAGCCGCACTTGTCGCCCGGGTAGCCACAGACGTTGACAACCTTGTCTTTCAGGGCGGCTGAAGTGAGTTCCGTGAGCTGGCTCCCATAGCCCCAACGTGGGCTGCCCCAGTATCCAAGCGGGTTGCCGCCCAGCGAATCGAAGGTCTTCTTGCCGACATCCTCCGGCAGGGTGATGAGTCCGAAGTCGTACTGCCAGTCGAAGGACGACTTCCATTGACTCCGAAGTGGCCCACGAGCGGGCTACGTACGATTGGAACGGGGCCCAGGCAGCCTGGTCGCTGAGCGACGTATTTCTGCCCGGGGTCACGGTGATTTTCTTCGCGCTGAACACCTTGCCGTTCAGTTGCAGGCGCAGATTGTGGCCGACCGTGAGCACGTGCCGGTTGCTGATGAGCGTTCCGGACCCGACTCCAGTGGCCACATCGCCGTCGGCTGAGGTCATGCCGATGAGGAGGTGGCAGATGAACCGGTAAGGAAACTTGGTCGAGTCCGTGACCGGGATACGATCGTCATCGCCGAAGATCTCGCTGTCGAGAGCGGAGCCCAATTCCCGAAGCCCGCGGCGATCGCCAATCCGCGGCAGGTTGAACTTCCGTTTGGGCATGCCGCTGGTACGCGTCATACTGTCTCGCATCGAATTCGAACTCGTTTTTCCAGGCGCGCTCAGTTCCAGATTGTGGATCATCCGAATCCTCCCGCGCCCGCTCAAGGGCGCCAACCCCAGGCCTTCAACTGGCTGAGGACGTCGGCCGTGATGCGCATGCTGGAGTTGCGGGAGAGGCGCGTCGCCGGAGGTGGTTTCCGTGGACTGGATAGCGACGAGGTAGCGGTGCACCTGATCCCACCGCCAGATGGGGCTGCCGCTTGTCCCGTCCAGGTCGTGCCCGGTGATAGAGGAGACGCGGTTCGGCGGCGGGCGCCGGATCGAGCACCTTGTCGAAAGCGATGAACTGGGTGTCCATGCGTTTGGCATCGGGACAGGAGGGCTTGTCGGGGTCGGCGCTGCACTTGTCGCCGGGGTAGCCGCTGACGTTGACGATCTTGTCCTTGAGGCTGGCCGGGTCAACGGACTCGAGCAGGGTGCCTCCACCATTGGCGACACTGCCCCAGTATCCGAGCGGTTTCCTTCCCAGTGAAGCGAAGGTCTTCTTGCCCAGGTCCTCCTTGAGAGTGACCAGGCCGAAGTTTGTATTGGAAATCGAAGTCCTTCTCCCATTTGGAGTGGCAGGCCCATGATTTTGCCTTGGATGTGCCTGAGGGTGTCCACTTCAGGCGATTGCTGAAGGAGGTGTTGCGTCCGGGGGTGACCGTGATCTTCTTGCGCTGTGAAGGCTCTTGCCTCCGAGGGAGATCTTCAGGTTGTGGGCTACCGTCAGAACCTGGTTGTTGCTGATGAGAGTTCCGCTGCCCCGGCCCGTGGCGATGGTCCCATCAGCGGCTTTCATGCCGATGAAGAGATGGCAGATGAAGCGGTAAGCAATCTTGGTAGTGTCGGTAACCGGCTTCCGGTCGTCCGGCGGAAAGATCTCCTGATCGAACTCGAGGTCGATCTCCTGGAACCCGCTTCGATCGCCGATCTTCGGGAGGTTGAAGCCAACCTTTGCTCCGGACTCCTCTTCGAGTTCATATCCGGACTCCATGTCGGACTCGCCTTCGTAGGCCTCGAGTTCCCCGGAATCGAACTCGAATTCCTCCGCGAAGCCGCCTTCGAACTCAGACGATTGGTACTCCAGATCGTGGATCATGCAGGTTCTCCTGTGAATTGGTTATGACTTCGTGTTGCGGCAGGCAGCGCGCTAGACGCGCCAGCCAAGTGTTTTCAAACTGGTGAGCAGATCCGCTGTGATGCGAACGCCGATGTTGTAAAGGGAGGTGCGGCCCAACGTAAACGCGGCCGCGGTTTCAATGCCAGCCAGGAGAAAGCGCTGCCCTTCGGTTCTCCAGATGGGGGCGCCGCTCTCACCGTCCTCGGCATCAGCATTGTGATAGAAGAGCCGCGGCTCCGCGGCGGGCATGGGGTCCACCACCACGTCATGCGCCACGAACTGTGTTCCGGCCCATTGGCCTTTCGGGCAGCTCACGAGATCGTAGCGGGCGGCTCCGCACTTGTCGCCGGGGTAGCCGCACACAAAGACGGTCTTGCCCTTCAGTGCGGCCGGATCGGCGGGTGCAAAGACCGTGCCGGCGCCATACGCAGGGCTGCCCCAGTATCCCAATGGCTTGCCGTTGACGCCGTGGAACTTCTTTTTGCCCACTTCATTCTTCAGAGTGATGAGCGCAAAGTCGTACTGCGGATCGAAGGAGCTTGACCACTGCGGTGCGGCGGCGAACTGCTCGCTGACATAGGAGCCGAAGGGGGTCCACTTCAACCGGTCCGCGTAGGTCGCATTGCGGGAGGAATCCCGCCCAGGAGTGACCGCGACGCGTGATGCTTTGACAGGCGCCCCGCCAGCTCCGCGATGGACCAACACATGCCCGCAGGTGAGCACATGACTGTTGCTGATGAGCGTGCCGGTCCCTGTTGTTGTTGCTGTCACTTTCCCATCGGCGCCTTTCCACTCTATGAGAAGGTGGCAGATGAAGCGGTGAGGGGACACGCGGGTGTCGAGAACCCGGGTCCGGTTGTCCTCCGGACCGACAATTCCGGCTTCATATTCGAAGTCGAGTTCCTGGAAGCCGCTTCGATCTCCGATGACGGGCAGGTTGTACGAACGCTTCAACTGCATAGCTGAACCTCCACGCGTTCCGGCCCCGGTCCCGACCGGACAGAGCCGCGAATGGGAACAGGCCGGTTGGCGGCTTTCAAGAGTTCCTCCAACCGGCGGGAACACTTCTCGACTCGCCGGCCGGTGACTCCGCCGAGCGGATCGCCCGACCTGCTCCAGCCAATGACGCCAAGACTCTGGACGGGCGGCTGAGCGGAGACGACGAACTCCGCCAGTCGCTCGAGCATCCCATCGTGATGGGGCTCAAGGTCGATGCTTTCGCGGGCAAAGCCCTCGAGCACGAGTACGGTGGGACACGCGGAGCGGGCGGTCCCGACGATGGGCGATTCGACGATGCGGCGGGTGCGCCAGGGTGGTCGGCGCGGCCTGACTGGACGGATGGGAGGGACGGGCCGGCCTGGCCTGCGGCTGGGTACAAAACCTCGTCCGCGCCTTATCTCCTCCTCCGGCTCAATGCTGGCGAGTTCGAACTCATCCATTTCAAAAGTGAAGATCGGGTCAGGCATGGCAATGGTCCTCCAGCGCCAACACTGTGGAGCAGAGTTTGTCGATCTCACGCGCCGTATGACGCGCGGTTAACAGCACTGCGACTTGCGGTTCGCCGGAGGTCCTCCGCCGCTGCAGCACCGTCTGGATGCCGGACGAGGCCAGGCGGCGATGGATCTCTTCCGCCGGCAGCCCATTGAAGCCGGTGAACGACTGCACCGGGAAAAGGCCTCCGCTCGGCCGAAACCGGGAGGCGCCCAACTTTGTCTGCAATCGCGCGATCCACTGTGCGAGGACCGTGCGGGCGCGATCGCCCCCGTGTTCGTTGAAGGCCATCGCATGCTCAGCGGCATGCAGTACAGGCAAGGCCACCGGGCTGCAGTGAACGCGCGTTTCGGCGATCTGCTCGAAGCGATCGACCAGGGGCCTGGCGCCCGCCAGAAATGCCATGGGTACGCCGAACGCTTTCGCGAGAGAGCAGATGAGGACAACGCGGCTGTCACGGAGATTGAGGAGGCTCATCACTCCGCCGCCCCCGAGCCCGAGCGGAGCGGCGGGCGAAGGGTTCCGTCCGAGCACCCCGATTGCCTGCGTATCGTCGATCACCAACCATCCCTTGCGCCCGGCAAGGCAGTCGAGGTATTCGCGGAGCGGTGCGGGCTTGGCGCAGTCCGGGCAGAATCCGTCCGTCACCACAACCGCAGTTCGCGGGTCGTCGCTCAGCAGGGAGCGGGAGAGCGAGTGTGGATCCTGATGCCGGAAGCGGCGAACGCGAATACCACGGCCGGCCGCGCGCTCGATGCCCCAGCTGCCGATCTGGTAGAGTGCCTCGTCCATGTAGATCGCGGTGGTCCGCTGGTGAGGCCAAAGACAGAACACGTCCAGGAACAGGTGGAGTGTCGAGGGCGCGATGGTTGCGGCTTCGCAGCCGGTGAGCAACGCCAGATCCCCCGCCAGCGAGAGGGTGCCTGGCGTGGTCTGAAGCACGGCGGGCTTGCCAGAGGTGAACTGTTGCCACGGGCGCAGGGACGCGTGGTCGTGCGCAAGTCCGAGGTACAGAGCGGAAGTGAAGTCGGCCACGGCGCATGCTTATGCTCTCTTGGCCTGCATCGCGTACCGGTCGCGCAGGTGAACCGAGGGAAGAGTGACATCGGGAGGATCCACAGTCAGGTCCACCCCGGTCGCGGCGCGATAGGCGTGCATATAGGCCTGCAATTCCGGCCGCCAGTAACGAGCCCAGTTGATGGCCTGGGCGGGCTCAGTCTCCCCGATCCAGTGCTGGTAGCGGATTGAGAGGACGATCTGCTCGCCGAAGACGGCGAGGTCGCGGAACTGGGTGACGGGCACGTCCGTCCAGCCCATCAACCGTTTCATGGCGTCCACCTGGCCCATCCACTTCTCCGTGTAAGGGACCATGGTCCGGCTTTGCAGGAACTCGCGGATTTCCGGGCGCGCGAGCAGCCATTGTTGAATCAGCATCTCCTGGCGGGCGGTCCACGGCAGATCGCGGAACTGATTGTGGGCGCCTTCGGCCAGCAGGAGATGAACCTCCTTCAACTCCTGCAGCAGGCGGAACCCGTCGGCGAGAATCGTCGTGTCGTCATCCTCCTTGAAGAAGATGGAACAGCGGTGGAGCAGATTGTGAAAGGCCTCGATGAATTTCGACCGATTGTCGGCCGGGCGCAGCGGAGGTACGGCCTTGCCATACAGAGTCAAACCGTATTGGCTGCTGTATTCGTAAGCGCGGCGCGGAACCGTCAACCGATGAAACTCATCCTGGATGTATCCCCAGAGAAGTTGACTCATTGGCCGCAACGGATCCAGGGCGAGGTTTACCAGCGGATCTCTGCCGAGAGCGGCACGCTTGTTCTGGAAGCGGATGCTGATGGCGCTGATGGTCTGGATCTGCATGCCTTCTTCCAGCCAGTAGGACCAGATCATCTCCAGGAGACAGGGCGCCGAGCAGGCGATCACCCGGCTGTCGAGCACGCCTTCGCAGAAGGGGCTGGTGATGCGCTGGTTGTCGCTCAGCGCGGTTTCGACAATGTGGCGCAGGTAGGGCAGTTGGCCTTCCCCGCTGCCCAGGAAATCGGAGAGCTTTTCGACGAGCTCCTCCGCGGACAACGGGGTGCCGTTGCGGCGTTCCTCGGCTGCCGTGTCGATTTCCGAAGAGCGCAGAAAGACGCCGCACTCCAGCAGCAGGAACACTTCAGTGGCGATCTTCAGCAGGTGGTATGCGCCTACGCCGGTCAGGTGATCGCGAAGCCGCTCCTGCATGACCCTCAACTCGCGCTCTTCGCGGGCGGGATCCTTGCTGCATGGGTCGTCGGAATCGATTGAACCTCCGGGGGTACGCGGGGTGCAGCCGAATACCCTGTCGATGAATTCGCGGTAGCGTTCGAAGCCGATGGCCGCCGTTCGCTGGCGGATGGTGGCCCACAGCGGGTTTACGTCGCCCGGCCCCTGCCGTTGCGGCCTCTCGAGAGATACGCGGAGGGGCGCGAGTTCGGTAGCGGCTCCACCGCCGTTGGCTTGAACACGGGTGGGTTCCACCAGCCCGTCTTTCTTGATTCTCCTCGACCTTCCGGCTTCTGGATTCTCAGGCATTGGATTCTCCTTCTTGCAGGTTCAGATTCAGTGGGAATTCGACGATTTCCGCCGGCAATGGCATTTCGGCTGAACGGGGCCGGGCAAGCTCAGGCAGCGTTGCAGAGCCCAACTCCGGAGGAGTGCGAGGACGAGCTTCGATTCGCCTTCCGGGCTGAGGGACGAATCGGCTTTCGCCTGGCCGAGGGCGGCCAGCGCCAGAGGCGGAGGGGCGTGCAGCATGCCGCTGCGGGCGGCCCGCCAGCGTTGATAGTGAGTCCTTAGTTGCTCCGGGCTCCGGCTTGAAGATTGCAGGAGGCCGGGGATGGTTCGCCCGCCTATCGCGGTCACGCGATGGTTCACCAGCAGATTGACGAACTCGGGCATGGTTGCCTCCAAAGTGCGGACCAGGGCCAGACGGCGCGTGTCGAGCCCGTCGAGCGGGTAAAGCGATCGCCACATGGTTTCCAGGCGATCCCACTGAGGATGGGGGAATAGCGCCCGGCCCAGGCGGCAACTGAGAACAGCGCGAAGCCAGGGGAAGGGGTGAGGGTCGTCCGTATCAATCCGGAAGACGAACGCACTAGGCAAGCTCAAGACACCGAAGACACCCAGTGTTGCCCCGACGCCCAGGTGGGCCATCGCCCAGAAATCCGCAGAGATCTCTGAGATCCAGCGCTCCCAAAGCGCCCACGCGATTCGTTCGGGACCCGCCAGCAGCTGTTTCGCCCAAAGCACCTGCCTCAATGAAACCAGCAGGTTCAATATTTCGGCCGCCTGGTGCCCAACCTCGTGAAAGAGGGATGCGGCGATGCCGCTGCCCACCATACGTTCGCGCGGGATGCGGATGATGGCGACCGGGTTCTCACCGCCGGTGGTGAGCCTGGTTCGTGCCCGCCGGATGGCCGCGCCGTGTCCTCTGTCCAGGTAGCAGGCCACCGGTGGTACTTCGATCCCGGCGCCGGGTAGTTCCAGAGCGCTTGCGGCCGCAACGTCCAGGCCGGCGAGCCAGACGCCGAAGGGTGCTTCGCTACGCTGAGTCATGACATCGGAGAACGTGTCGAAGTCGGCCAGCAGTGCGTTGAACCGAAGCCGGACGAAGGCGAAGCGCCGCTGCAGTTCCTGCGCGCCAACATCGGACTTGGCTGCGTACAAGGCGGTCAGATGATTGGTGATGAGGCGGCGCATGCGGCTGCGGTCCTCGAAGAGATAGCGCTCGATTCGGACCGTTGCATTTCGATCAGGGGCCGCGGCGGCGACCATTGGTTCGATGACTGCAAAGTAGTCGAGGCGGTCCAACCGGGTCAGCAGGGCCCGGCATTCCTGCCCCAACCACCAGCGCGCGCTTGCCGCACCCGACATCGCTAGACTCCAAACAGGACGATCCGATTGCCGCGACGAACCCACCGGCCACTGCGCTGGCCGCTGGGAGGAACCCTGCGGCCCCGTTGCCGGAGGAGGCCAGGGGCATGCTGTCTTGCCGCCTCAACCGCGGCCGAACGGGCTGCCTGCGCCGGTGGTTCCGCGGGAGGCGCGGTGGCGGCATTCTGGACCGCGGCCGACGCGAATCGCACATACTGCCGCGCGACTTCGAACTCCTGGTCTTCGCCGCTGAGCCCTTCCACTTCAAGCCCCAAAGCCTGTGCCGCACCACCGGCGAGATTGCTGCCCAAAGCGGCGCCGGCCGGCCCTCCGACCATTCCGCCCAGCACCCCGCCGGCGACGGGTAGCAGTTTCTTCGCGGCGCCTTTCAGGATTCCGCCCAACTGCTTTCCGAGGGGGGAAGAGAAGATCTTCCGAGCGCCTTGTCCCAGCTTCTTGAAGAGTTTTCCGAGGAACTGATCCAGTTCCGCCTCGTCCTGGATCTCGAGGAAGTCCCCGGCCAGTTCCATCTCATCGATCTCGGAGAGTTCGGCGCCGCCATTGGTTCCGGTGTACGCCTCGAATTCAAATTCAGAGTCGAGCTCGTAGTCGGACGACTCCGCTTCGAACTCCCCTGTATCTGACATTTCCAGTTGGGTGCGATCCAGATCGTGCATGACTTCTCCTAATCCGCTGTGAAGATGGTCCTTTTGAGGACACCCTCATAAGGCAATCGCCATGCCACCGGCATTTCGCCCAGTTATGGGGCATCCGAGCGAAATCAGGTTCGGAATGGGGCTGGGTTGTTGGTGAGGACGCGAACGGAAGTTCGTTTTGTGGTGGGACTGGGCGGACTGCGGTCTTCGAGACCGATGCGACTGGTCTGGATCAAACGAATGCGGACGCTGGGGTAGGCGTCAGCTCTGGGGTGTTTCCGGGGCGGCCAGCCATTTCCGCGCCAGTTCCTGCGGGTCCGTGTTCAAGTCGACCGGTTCGGTGCGGATGTCGGCGCCACCTTCCACCCATACTGCCTGGATGCCCTCCGCCTCCGGGCGAAGTTCCAGGCGGCGGCCCTTTGCTTCGAGCAGAAGCGTGGTGCCTGACCAGCGAAAGTCGACAAAGGTGCGCTGGGCGTGACCGATGGTCCGGCAGGCCGATAGAAACTTCTGGGTATAACGACTGGTCTTCAAGGCGTCGGCGTGGGGCGCCGCCTTCAGCGCCGCTGCCCGTTCGGCCGCTTTTGCGTCCAGTTCCCGTTTGATCTTCTCCGGATCCCGTTCTTCCCGCGACTCGAGCGCCTTCAGATTGTTTTCCAGATTGTCCAGATAGCTCATTTCTTCCAGGATAGCGGAGCCATACGATGACGGAGGCGAGGACCCGGCGTTGTATAATTGCCCTCATCTGGAACGTGCGTTTTCGCGTCTGTGTTCGCTGGGGCGATGCAATGAAACTATGGGGCTTGCTGGCCGTCGCTGGACTTCTGGCCGCCGCCGAATATCACGGCGACACCGACAAGGACCGCGCGCGCATTCTCGGTCGCAGAAACTGGTGGTCGTTCCAGAAGGTGGTCCGTCCGGATCCGCCCCAACTCAATAGTCCCTGGGTCCGCAATCCGATTGATGCGTTTCTTCTGGAAAGTCTCCAGGCCAAATCGATCAAACCTTCGGCGGAGGAGAACAAGCTCCGGTTGCTGAGGCGGGTGACCCTGGATTTGACGGGGCTGCCGCCGAAGCCGGAAGACACGGCATCGTTTCTGAGTGACAGGCGGGCGGACGCCTACGAGCGGCTGGTGGACCGGCTGATGGCGTCCGAGCAGTATGGGGAGCGCTGGGCGCAGCGCTGGCTGGATGTGGCGCGCTATGCCGACACCAATGGATTTGAGCATGATCTCGAACGGACCCATGCGTGGCGGTATCGCGACTATGTGGTCCGCAGTTTCAATGGCGGGAAGCCGTATGACGTCTTTCTGAAAGAGCAGATTGCCGGAGATGAGCTCTGGCCCGGGAAGCAGGATGCGGTGATCGCCGTTGGGTTCCATCGCGCCGGTCCGGAGCACCTGACGGGCGGCAACCAGGATGTCGAGTTGAACCGGCAGGAAGTTCTGGTCGAGATGACCGCGGGCGTCAGCAACGTCTTTCTGGGGCTGACGATGAACTGCGCGCGGTGCCACAACCACAAGTTCGACCCGATTTTGCAGACAGACTACTACCGGCTGCAGGCAGTGTTTGGCGGGACCGAGGGCAAAGAAGTTCCGCTGGCCAGCGCGGAAGAGAAGGCCCGCTATGACGCAGCGCATAAAGCGTATGAAGCGCGACTGAAGCCGGTGCAGGACGAAATCACGGCCATCGAGAAGCCGTACAAGGAAGCGATCATGGCCGAACGCCGGGCGAAACTCGACCCGGCGGTGCAGGCCCTGCTGGATGTTCCGAAGGAGAAGCTCTCCGAGGCCGATCGTGAGAAGCAGAAGAACGCAAAGGATCAGATCACTCCTTCCTGGGATGAGGTGCTGGCGAGAGTCCCCAAGCCGGAGCTAGAGCGCCGAGCGGGCCTCCGTCGACAGTTGCACGCGATTGAGCTGGACGAGCCGGCGCCGGCGGCTGCCGCGTATGCCGTGGTGAATCGGGAGAAGCCCGAGGAGACCAATGTTCTGAAGGTCGGCGACCATCGCATGAAGCTCGGCACCGTGCAGCCGGGGCTGCCGCTGGTGTTGACCGCGAATGCAGCCAAACCGGTTCCGCTGGAAGCCGCCGGACGCCGCACGGCACTGGCTGAATGGCTGGCGCAGCCGGATCATCCGCTGACCGCCAGGGTGATGGTCAACCGCATCTGGCAGTTCCGGATGGGGCGCGGGCTTGTCTCGGCATGCCGAACGAGAGGTGTGGGTCGGACTATCTGTAAATTCCTACTAACCTTAGCAATACGTAATGACGAAGTAAATGTTACAAAA
>JASGIE010000146.1:0-11460 GCA_049841055.1 Paludibaculum sp.
AAGGTTAATAGGGAAACACGATAGATCCGAACAGCACCTGCCGTAGAGGTTTATTGCACGGCGGTGGGCCTCCAGTAAGAGATGGTTTGCCGCTTGAGCCTGGGTAAAACTCTAAGGTGGAACTAGGAAATACACCTTGGATTAGAGTATCGGAGCTTTTCCGGGGTGGATGGTAAGATCGGGGTTGCGTAGCACACTTACGGCCTTGCCGTCTCGGAAATCGGAGATCTTTACCTTGCTGACATCGGACTTGGAGCGGCAGCGCCGCCCGCGCTCGCTTGCGAGGTTCCCGCCTTTTTGCGCTTCCTGTTGTGGCGATTTTTGCCGTTCAGGCCTCCAGCGCTCAACATGTTTCCCTCCTGCAGAAACAGCCCGGGCAAGGCCCGGCGCAGTATGCGGTGCAGCCTCTGGGCGAGGTGGATGGCGCGCGCAAAGTGGCTTTGCCCGAGGCGGGCGGTCACGTGCTGGTGCTGACCACGCAGGGCCGCGTTTACGGTTGGGGACAGAATGCGAGCGGGCAGTTGGGGGCCGCGAGCCGAAGCGGCTGGTCCGAGGTGGACGGGCTTTCCGGCGTCGCTGCGATTGCGGCGGGCGCAGCATTCCCTGGCGCTGAAGGGCGACGGCACGGTCTGGGCTTGGGGCGCGAGTTCCGAGGGTCAGTTAGGGGATGGGACGCTGGTTGCGAGATCGCGGCCGGCGGCGGTGGCTGGGCTGCGTGAGGTGTCGATGATCGCGGCGGGTCCGCTGTTCAGCGTGGCGTTGAAGAGCGATGGGACGGTTTGGGTGTTCGGGTCGAACTGGAGCGGAGTGGCGGCGAGCGACCCGCGGAAGATGCTGACGGAGCCGGTGCGCGTTGATGGACTGCAGGAGATACAGGCCGTGGACGTGCGTCTGGGGCGTGGGTACGCGCTGGACGGCAGGGACGGGTGTGGGGATTCGGGCGCAATGGTGAGGGCACCTCGGCGGAACCTGAGGTTCTAAGTGAAGCGTCGGCCGGGCCGGTGGCGGCGCGGTTGTCGGCGGCGCGGGTCCAGGCGTCCGGAACCAGCATGGAATGGCCGGGCGCGGCCGCTGGGGATCGAGTGGTGGAAGTGCGGGACGGCCTGCTGAGTTTGAGGGAAGGTGGAGTGCAGCAGCAGTTCGCGCTGCCGGGTCCCGTGGTGGATGCGGCGGCGGGCTGGGCGGTGGCGGTGATTACGGGCGAGCCGGTGCAAGGCGGCGTGGGTGTGATCCCGGAGGCCAGCGGCGCCGTGGAGTTGAGTGCCCAAAGTGTGCCAAAGGCATTGCGGGCGGCGGCGGCGCAGGGTTCAGGAATCGCGGCGATTTCGGGTGTGGCGCAGGTGGTGGCATCGGGTAGCAATTCCCTGGTGGTGCGGGCCGACGGAGCGGTGCGGGCGTGGGGCTCGAACGCCGGCGCGGTGCTGGGCGACGGAACAGGGGTGGAGCAGCCGCAGGCTGTGTGCAGTCTGCTGAGCGGGGTGAAGGCGTTGTCGAATGCAGGCTCGCACGGATTGGCGCTGATGCAGGACACGTCGGTGTGGAGCTGGGGCGTGGGTTCGTTCGGCTTGCTGGGCGATGGAGTGGTGACGTCGCACGTTGTGGCATCGCCGAAGCGGATCCAGGGGTTTACCGGGGTGATCGCGGTGGCCGCGGGGTACTTCCACAACCTGGCGTTGAAGAGCGACGGGACGGTGTGGGCGTGGGGCTCGAACACCTCAGGCCAGTTGGGCAACGGGACGACGACGGACAGCGGCGTGCCCATGCAGGTGGCGGGGTTGACGGGCATCACGTCGATTGCGGCCGGGCAGTATCACAGCGTGGCGCGGCGGAATGACGGCGCGGTGTTTGCGTGGGGCGACAACACGTTTGGGCAGCTGGGGGATGGGACGAAGACGGACCGGTGGTCGCCGGTGCGGCTGACGGGGTTCACGGCGGCATCGGTGACGGCGAACAGCAACCATTCGCTGGCGATCCGGGCGGACGGGACGTTGTGGGGGTGGGGCGACGGGACGAGTCTGGGGCTGGTGAGTCCGGGCATTATCCAATACGTGACGACGCCGACGAAGCTGGTGACGTTCACGAATGTGGTGCAGGTGTCGAACCAGTATGGGTTGAACGGGATTCTGCGCGCCGACGGGACGGTGTGGTACCTGGGCAGCGGACTGACAGGCCGGTACGGGGGCAATCTGATCTCCGATGTGGAAACGCAGTTTGTGCTGCCGAAGCCGGCGATTGGAGTGGCGGTGGGGCAGGACCATGTGATGGTGCTGCTGAACGACGGGACCGTGCAGGTGATGGGCGGGAACTCAAACAGCGAGCTGGGCCGGCCGGATCTGACGAGCAGCGACCTGTTTGTGCCGCCGGATGCGGGGCCGGGCTGCACATTTGCGACGCAGAAGCTGCTGACGACGGGGCAGAGGATTTCGAACGGGCGGTCGTTGACGATGATGGTGGTGGCTGGGGGTACGGTTTGGGGCGCGGGGGCCAATGATCTGGGTCAGATGGGGATCGGGCTGATCAGCAATCCGGTGAGGACGGCGCGGCAGGTACCCGGGTTGTCGGGGATGGTAGGGGTGTCCACGCGGAACAAGCATGTGCTGGCCGTGGGTACGGACGGGGTTGTGCGGAGTTGGGGCAGCAATACTCTGGGGCAACTGGGTGACGGGACGCTGACGAACCGGCTGAGTCCGGTGACGGTGCCGGGCTTGAGCGGCGTGACGCGTGTGGCGGCGGGCGGGAACCACAGCCTGGCGTTGAAGCAGGATGGCACGGTATGGGCGTGGGGCAGCAATGCGACGGGCGAACTCGGGACGGGCGTACCGATTCCGACGCTGTCGCCGACACAGGTGATTGGAATGGGGAACGTGGTGGACATCGCCGCGGGGGATCAGTTCAGTCTGGCGTTGAAGTCGGATGGAACGGTTTGGACGTGGGGTCTCGGGGTGGGGCAGGCGGGTCAGCCGCAGTATCTGACGGCGGTGCAGGTGAGCGGATTGTCGAACGTACTGGCGATCGCGGCGGGGGCGGAGTATGCGCTGGCGCTGCGGCAGGACGGGACGGTTTGGGCGTGGGGCACGGGTGGATTGCGCCGGCTGGGCAGCGGGCCGGGCACGGATCCGGTGATCGGGCTGGTGCGGGTCGGGTATCTGACCGAGGTCGTGTCGATTGGGGCGGGCGTGACGCACGGGATGGCGATCAAGGCGGATGGCACGTTGTGGACGTGGGGTTCGAATTCGAAGGGAGAGCTGGGGACGGGGGCGCTGCCGAGCGCGGGAGATCAACCGGTGGCGGCGCAGGTTCCGCAGCTCTTTGGAACGGCCGAGGTGAGCGGCGGCGACGGGTATACGATGGCGTGGGAACGGGACGGGCAATACCGGGGCTGGGGGTCGAATCTGAATGGCGTGTTCGGACTGGCGTCGCCGACGTCCAGCCTGGTGCCGATTCTGAGCGGATTCCAGCCGGGGCTGCCGTTTGCGGCATCGCCGCTTTCGTTCACCCCTCAGGGCGGTACGACGTCGACGCAGAAATTCCAGGCGGACTTTGGGGCGGCGGCCGGATCGGGCGCGCTGTTGTGGGTGCAGGCGTTGTTCGCGACGCAACCGGATGGCGGCGGACAGCCGTTCTGCTATCTGCACTACGACGTTGTGGGCGACGGGTTGTGGATGTACGGCGATGGCGGGTTCTTTGTTGGACCGATCAAACCGGGCGTCGGGTCGAGCCTGCTGCAGAACTCGCTGTGCGCGATCAATACGGCGAATACGACGGCGACGGGGAGCGCGACGGGCGTCAGCGTGAAGTTCGAGGTGGTCTTCAAGCAGACGGGGAGCCGGCAGCTGTATCTGCGCCAGTGGTCGATACCGGAGGGGGATTCGGGCTGGATTCAGGGCGGGACCTGGAACTACACGCCTGCTCCGCCGCCGACATTCAGCGTGCTGCCGAACGCGGGGTCGGGGTCGAGTACGACCTTCGTGGCGACGTATACGGACCAGTCGGGTTTGCCGGCGACGATTGGGGGCTGGGTGCAGTTCCTGGTGGCGGCGGCTGCGGACGGCGGCGGATTGCCGTTCTGCTACCTGCACTATGACCGGGCGGGCAACGGTTTGTGGATGTACTCGGGCGATGTCGGGTTCTTCCTGGGGCCGGTGGCTCCGGGGGTGAGTTCGACGGCGTTGCAGAGTACGGCCTGCTCGATCAACACGGCGGGGACGACGGTACAGACGCCGGCGGGCCAGTTGGTGATCTCGGCGCCGATGACGCTGAAGGCTCCGATGTCGGGCAGCAAGCTGCTGTTCCAGCGGTCGATGGATGCGCTGCAGCGGGATTCGGGGTGGGTTGAGACGGGGAGTTGGGTGGTGCCGTAGCCCGGCGAGACATTGTGAGACGGAAGAGCGCGGCGGAGATTGGATCCGCCGCGCTTTTCGCGTTTAGAGGTCGAGATCGTCGATGTGGGCTACGGGTTGGACGAGGGCTTCGTATTGGACGGTCACCCGGGATTTGGCCGGGACCCAGGCGTAGCCGGGGACTCCGAAGAGGTGGCCGCGGTGGATCATCTTGCGGCGGCTTTCGGGGAAGGGCGAGGCTCCGAATTCCATGCCGCGGGTGAGGGCCTGGCCGTTCCACGGGGGCACGTCGCGGCCGTGGTTCTCTTCCCAGATGCCCATCCAGGGGAAATCGTTCTGTTTCCAGATGTAGGCGATGGCGATGCCGGAGGTGGGGCTCCAGGCGGAGAAGAACGCGGTTTCGCGCTCGGGGTCCATCAGGTGGGTGGAGAAGGCTCCGGAGATCTTGCGGGCGGTGAAGAGCTGCATGTCTTCGACGCCGCCCTGAGTGGTGGGGACGAGGGGCCAGGTGAATTCGGCTCCGGGTTTCATGTAGCCGACATCGGAGAAGCCGCTGTCGATAACCTGTGATTTGGTGGCGGAGGCGCGGAACTGAGTGATGCCGCACTCGAGGAAGGGCGGGCCGAGGGTGACGTGCTGGGTCCAGGCGATGGGGCGGTCCCAGGAGTCGAGGTTCTCGACGGTTTCGGTGACGACGGCGCGGCGGGCTCCGGCGGGTAGTTGGATGGTGCGCTGGAAGGCGAGGTGGGCGCAGGGGAGGGTCGTCTTCTGGGTGAGGGTGTCGCCGGTGACGGTGATGTCGTACTCGTTGACGGAGGCTTCGCCGTGGACGGTCATGCCGGCGGCGGCTTCTTCGTCAGACGGGCCACCGAAGAGGTCGAGGCAGAGATTGTGGCCGAGGATTCCGGAGAGCAGTTTGCTTTCGGCGTTGGCCCCGTATTCGGGGTGTTTGGCCGGGTCATAGGTGGAGGGCTCGATGGTAGGCCAGGGCGGAGACCACAGCGGGTTGACGCCGGTCGCCTTGTCGCGGATGACGGCCAGATGTCCGCCCTCGCGGGTGACCACAATCTGCAGGTGCTCGTTTTCGAGTTGGACGGCACGACGGTTACGGTAGAGGATCTCGCTCATAGTTAAGGCCTGACCCTCTATCGTATTCCTGTCGACCGCCTCGTACTACTCCAATACAAACTTGCGACCCAAAACTCATTGAATTGAAGTGCCGGAGGGGCCGCCGCAGGATGGAAGCATCCCGATTGGAGGTTTTCCGATGAAGAGTTCGAAGATGGGCGGGCGTCTGGTGTGCGCCCTGGTGCTGGGTTTTGTGCTGGCTGGTCCGGCGGGCGCGGCGAGTGGATCGCTGGTGGTGGAGCGGCCGGTGGTGGAGCAGAAGCAGACGAAGTGGAAGAAGGCGTGGGCGTGGAGTGCGGCGGCGCTGATGACGTCGGTGGCGGCGGATACGGCGTCGAGCATGGGGCGGCCGGAGATGAATCCGCTGCTGAGGGGGCCGATGGGGCAGTTCAATGCGCGGAGCGCAGCCTTGAAGTTCGGAATTGCCGGGGCGTTGCTGGGGTCGCAGTATCTGCTCTTGAAGAAGCATCCGGAGCAGGCGGCGTGGGCGACGACTGGGAATCTCGCGGCGGCGGGATTGACTTCGAGTATTGCGGTGAGGAATTTCCGGTTGCCGAAGTAGGAGGAGGAGACCGGCAATCGAAAGGGCCGTCCCTGGCGTGGGACGGCCCTTATTTTGTTCCAGCTGAGGAGGGGTTTTAGCCCTTCTTGGCGGCAGGCTTGGCAGCGGGTGCGCCGCCCTTGCCCATGGTCTCGATCTCCTTGAAGGAGACGGTGCGGTTTTCGTCGAGGGCGATGTTGGAGAGGATGACGGCGATGGAGTCCTGCAGGCCGACTTCGATATCGGCGCGGGGGTGGCCGCCGGTCTTGATGTCGTTGAAGAAGCTCTCGAGTTCGATGTCGACGGGATTGCGTTCTTCCAGCGGCACCATGATGCCCTTCTGATACAGCCACTGGCGGGCGAACTTCATTTCCTTCTCGAGGAAGCTCTCCTGGCCGGTCATGAGGTCCTTGCCGAGGAGGATGGGGAGCGGGCGGGAGCCGGCGGCGGCGACCATGGTGGCGCCGGCCTTGAAGGCTTCCTTCTTCTTACCAGCCTCTTCGACCTTGGCGGGCGGATTGGGTTCCTTGAACCACATACCGATGGGCATGTTGTTGTCGTCGCCGATGGTGATGTGGATGGTGCCCTGGGTGCCGCAGATCAGTTCGCCCATTTCGGTGCGCTGACCGCCGACGCCGGCCCAGTGGGAGGAGGTGGGGATGCCGGTCCAGACGAGGCGGCGGCCCTTGGGGTACTTGTAGATGAGCTGGACGTTGTCGAGGATGTCGCGGCCGTCGTGGAGGAAGTCGTGGGAGCCGAGGCCCATGACGGACTCGGGGGTCATGCCGAGCATGCGGTCGGCCACGTCGATCTGGTGGGAGGCGAGTTCGGCGACGAGGCCGCCGGAGTATTCGCGGAAGAGGCGCCAGTTGGCCATGCGCTCATTCGGAACACCCTTCTTCATCTTCCAGCCGGGATTGCGGTGCCACTGGGCCTGGACGTAGGTGACGTCACCGAGCATGCCCTTTTCGATCATCTGGCGGGCGGCCTGGTACATGGCGCTGTAGCGGCGCTGGAGGCCGACCTGGAGGGTCTGCTTGGGGCGGGCGGCGGCGAGGGCGCGGAGAGCGTGCACTTCCTCGGGCTTGAACACCATGCTCTTTTCGCAGAAGACGTGCTTGCCGGCTTCCAGGGCGTCCTTGGTGACCGGGAAGTGCATGAAGAGCGGAGTGGTGACGAAGACGGTTTCGACGTTCTTGTCGGCGAGGAGTTCGCGGTAGTCCTTATAACGCTTGGGGCTGCCGCCGATGGTCTGGTCGGCCTTGTTGAGGGCGTCGTCGGTGAGATCGCAGATGGCGACGCATTTGCCGGTGTCGATGCCCTTCAGGTGCTTGAGCAGGTAGGTCCCGCGGCTACCGGTGCCGACCATGCCATAGTTGACGGCGTTCGTGGCGGCACGGGCTTTCAAGATGGCCGGCGCTCCCTGAAGGTGGGAGGCGGCGACACCTGCGATAGTAGCTGCGCCCGCAGCCTTGATGGCGTCACGACGCGTCAGATCTTTGTTGTCGGCCATTTAGCAAACCTCGGAGAAGATTTTGGAAGTCTAAGATCGGGGCTCGGATTCCGCCCCTATTCTATCTTGAATTGGCGCTCTCAGGACGGAGGTAGTTACAGCCTGGCGAACGCTGCGGGCGGTCCATTCGGCTCCGGCGAGGACGACGAGTCCGGCGACGAAGCCCCAGGTGAAGATGGTGATGGAGTGGACGAAGACCCCGTACTCGTGGTCGAACTTCCTGTACATCCAGGGCCAGACGAGAAGATTGATCCATTTCAGCGACTCGAGGGCGAGTCCGACGATGATGGCGCGGGGCAGGACATGCTTCTTGGAGACCTTGGTATTGGGCAGGTAGCAGTAGACAAGGAACAGGATGACGATGGTGATGGGGATGGAGGCGATTTTGAAGGCGAGGCGGACGATCCAGGTGAACGCCGTGGCGTGATAGTTCTCGACGCCGGAGAGCAACTGGAGGTTGGCGGCGGTGAAGGTGGCGGTGAGGAGTGTGAGGGCGCCACACGCAAGGATGAGCCCCATGCTCACCAACTGGTTCTTGACCAGGCTACGGTTGGTCTTCACGGCCCAGGCTTTGTTCAGCGCCACTTCCAAGGGCAGAAACACGCCGTTGGAGACGAACAGAAGCATGATGAGGGAGACCCATTCGACTCGATAGGTGTAGCCGGAGATGGTCTTGAGGTTGTAGGCAAGGAATACGCCGGTATCCCCTGCGAAGTAGTCCTTGACGGCGACATAGATGGCCTCTTCCGCGGCACTCCAATGAAGCACGTTGCGGCACAGCGAGATCATGACCATCAGAAACGGCCAGAGCGAGAGCAGCACGTTGCCGCCGATGGCGAAGGCGAATACGTGAACTTCGGTTTCCAGGATGTAGTGCCAGAGATGCCGCCAATCGCCCTTGAGGTCCTTGGCTGAGACCTCAACGTCTTCAAACAGCTTGTACAAGTCCGGTCTCCACTTCGATACTATCCATCATGGAACGGCGCGCCTTTCTGGGAACAGCGGCAATCGCACCTTTTACACGCCTGGGGGTGAAGGCGGCGTCCAACTCGTTTCGATTCATACACTTCACGGACATCCACATTCAACCTGAGCTGCGCGGCGCGGCGGGGGCGAAGGCCTGTTTCGCGGCCATCAACCGGGAGCCGCACGATTTCGCGATCTGCGGCGGCGACGTGGTGATGGATGCGTTTGAACAGCCCAGAGAAAAGGCGAAAGCGCTGTTCGACCTGTATGGCTCGACGGTGCGGGATCTGGCGAAGCCGGTGCACACGGTGCCGGGCAATCACGATGTATTCGGGATCTCGCCCAAGAGCGGCGTGGCGGCTACGGATCCGCTATACGGGAAGAAGTTTTTCGAAGACCGGCTGGGCGCGCGGTACGGGTCGTTCGACTACCAGGGCTGGCACTTCCTCCGGCTGGACTCGGTGTTCATCACTCCGCAGAAGACCTATGAAGGGCGGATCGATGAAGAGCAACTGGAGTGGCTGAAGCGGGATCTGGAAAAGGCGGGGCGAACCCGGCCGCTGGTGGTAGTGACACACATTCCGCTGGCTACGGCGTTTGGCACGTTCCCGTTCCCCGACCTGCCGGAACTGAGGCCGGTGCTGACGGTGACCAACGCGCGGCAGGTGCTGGCGCTGTTCGAGGGATACAATCTGAAAGCGGTGCTGCAGGGCCACACGCACATCGCGGAGAGAGTGGAGCACCGGGGTGTGCAGTTTCTCACCACGGGCGCAGTCTGCGGCAACTGGTGGAAGGGCGCGCATTACGGCACGAGCGAGGGATACGCGGTGTTGACGGTGCGCGGCGATGAGATTTCCTGGGAGTATCGAACCTATGGCTGGAAAGCCGTTTGAGCCTGTACTGCATTCCGTGAGCTACGCCGGCGTATGGCCGGGCCAGGCACGCCTGACGCTGGACGGGTTTCTGGAGAAGGCGGCGCAACTGAAGTTTCCCGCCGTGATGCTGATGGCGAAGAGGCCGCATTTCTCGGTATTGGACTACGACCGGGATGCCTGTCTGCGGCTGAGCGAGAAGATGGAGATGCTGGGCCTGCGGTGCGCTGTCGTGGCGGGCTACAACAACTTCTCGGCCGATGCCGAGCATCCGGATATTCCGCAGCGCGAGATCCAGTTGGCGCATATCGAGGCGCTGTGCCGGCGGGCGCGAGACATCGGGGCTCCGGTGGTGCGGATCTTCACGGCGTATGAGCATGCGTCGTTCGCCACGCACACGCTGGTGGATACTCTGCGCGAGGCGGCGCAGCGGGCGGCGGATTTCGGCGTGACGCTGGGCGTGCAGAACCATCATGACTGCGCGGGGCATTATCTGGCGTTTTACGATCTGTTGAGCGCGGTGAACCATCCGAACTGCCGGGCCTGTTTTGACGCGTGGAGTCCGGCGCTGCAGGGGGACGACGTGACGGCGGCGGCGCGGAAGATGGCTCCGCTGACGGTGCACACGACGGCGGCGGATTACCAATACAGGCCGCGGTTCCGGTATGTGCCGGCGCAGGTGAACTACGAGCCGTTGACGCCGGCGGTGCAGGCGGTGCCGATGGGCGAAGGGTTCATCGACTACGGCAGCTTCCTGGGCGCACTGCGGGCGGGCGGATATGAAGGTCCGCTGGCGTATGAGATGTGCAGCCCGCTGCTGGGCGGGGGTGCGGAAGAGAATCTGGACCGGACGGCGCGGGCGTTCCTGGAGTGGCTAGCCCGCTAGAAGAGCTTTGACTTCCACGATGAGCTGGGCCACCTGGAAGGGTTTGGCTAGGAAGCGGGTCCGTTCGGGCAGTTTTCCGGCACCGATCTGTGCGGCGAGCTGTTCATCGTCCGTGAATCCGGAGATGAACAGGACGCGGGTGTCGGGCCACTTGGTGCGCACATATTCCGCCAGTTGGCGGCCGGTCTGACCGGGCATGGTGAGATCGGTGATGAGGAGATCGATATTCGCCTCGACCGCTTCGCAGGCATGGAAGGCTTCTTCCGCGGTGGACGCCTGGATGACGTGGTAGCCCTGACGCTCAAGAGCCTTGACGACGAGAGAGCGGATGCCCGGTTCGTCCTCGACGACCAGAACGGTGAACGGTGTGGCGTCGGCCTCGTCGCCGGCGGCGGGACAGGTGAGGACGAGCCGTGGCGCTTCGCCGGGCTCGGCTTCGAAGGTGATTGTGCCGCCGACGCTTTGCCACGGGCGGACGACACCGGCGAGACCAAGGGGCGGATCGGAGCCTTCCTTGGGGCCGGAGAAGGGTTCGAAAAGGCGGTCGCAAGTCTCCTCGGAGACCTCGAGACCCGGGAAGGTAAGGGTAATCTCGACGGAGTCGTCACCGAGCGGGGTGATGCGCAGCCCGGCGGTATCGAGCTTCGGCCGGAGGTGGCGCAAGGTCTCAGAGACGATGAGGTCCTAGCATCTGGCGGGAGGTATTGGCCTGAAGCGTGGTTTGTCGTTGGTGGACGCCAGATCCCAGCGCGAGACGGCGGCAGTGGCCCAGGCGGAGAGGGGAAATCTGGCGGCGGAGGGGACCTGGGGCCTGGTGAGGGTGGTGAGGTCCTGCGTGAGGGCACCCATGCGGGAGGACGCTTTGATGATTTCAGCGACATCGTCGCGGCGGGGAGCGTCCTCAGGAGGGAGGCTTTCCATCGAGTTCCTCGGCGTAGCCGCCGATGATCATGAGCAGGTTGTTGGCTACATGGGCAAGCCGGCCGGAGAGGCGTTCGATGGCGCCGCGTTTGGACTCTTCGATGAGGTCGCGGTGGCGGCGGCGTTCGAGAGACGATAGGGGGCTCTGGCTCCCCCGAGGCAGGCGGCGCTGAGACCGAGACATGTTCCTCACCGAGTGAGTAACAGTTATCGTGCCGAAGTGCTGTTCGGATTCTATCGTGTTTCCCATCTAACCTAAGCAATACGTACTCAACCAAGAGACTACATAACCA
>JASGIE010000147.1:0-8348 GCA_049841055.1 Paludibaculum sp.
CCCGGCGATCCGGGATCTGCGAAATGGCTCCACGAGGATGAGCGCGCATGGCTGACCAGCGAACTGCAGAGCACCCAGACTGGCGCCGCCGAGGAAGCGCACAGTACGCAGAAGAGCTGGCATCGCAGCGCCCTGCTGGCCACCATGAATTTCGCGGTTGCTGCCAGCGCTTCGGTGCTTGCGGTCTGGCTGCCCCCGGTCGCGCGGGAAACATTGAATCTCACCATCACCCAAGTTGGCCTCGTTTCTGCACCGGTCTATGGCCTTGGGGTGCTCGGTGCAATCCTCGTCGGCATGTGGTCCGACCGTGTGGGTAGGCGTCTTGCCTTCATGGCGGCATTTTCCGGGCTCGCAGCGCTGGCGCTGGCATTCACCGCCGTTTCGGTGGTGCCCATGATGTCGTTCATCGCATTGGTCGGCTCAGTGGTCGCAATCCGGTGCACGGGCGGAGTGTTCTTCGCCGCCGTGTCTGAAGGCGTGCGCGGCAAGGACCGAGGGCATGCCTTCGGCCTGTTCATCATGTTTGGCTCGCTCGGCGCCTTTGCGGGGAACTGGTTGTTTGGAATACTGCGCGAGACGACCGGCACTTTCGCCGGCGGGATTGCCGGACTAGCGATAATGATGACCCTGACGGCGATCGTTGCACTGCTTGCCAGCCGCATCGCGCCGAAGGGCAAGACCTAGCCGCCCACCTTGCCGGCCTAGACTACCCCCGGTCCAAGTTCGAATGGTGCCGCATGAGCGCACGCGAAACCTACGGCTCAACGCCACCGAAGTAGGCAGGCACATCCATCTGCTTGTGCGGCACACCGATGACGTCGATGGCATCCGTGCCGATGAGATAGAAAATCAGGTGCGATCCTTCCGGAAAGCAGTAATAGCCCTCGGCAATGTCGGGCCTATGTTTGCCGGAATCGCGGATGTTTGGCGAGCCAGCGAAACCGGGCATCGAGCGCACGCATGTAGGTTTCGCGCTGGGCATCTCCCCACTGCTGGCGCGTGTATCGCGCGATGTTCTTGAGGTCGTCGGAAGCTCGCGGCGTGAGCCGGAACGCTGGCTTCACTCGCCCGCGTCCGCTTCGGCGATCAGCTTGTCGATGGAATAGTCCTTCACGAACTCACCGCGCGCGGCCTGCGCCGCGCCCTCGGCCAGATGCGCCCGCAGCGCCTCCAGCTTCGTCTTGCGCTCTTCCAAGACGCGCAGAGCGGAACGGACGACTTCACTGGCCGAACCGTAGCGCCCGCTGGAAACTTCGTTGCGGATAAAAACTTCCCAGTGCTCGCCCAAGCTCAGGCTGGTCGTGGCCATGTGGCACCTCCGCATTACTGATATATATTATATATGAATATTCACGGAATGTGACCGGACGGGGATTTCAAACCGTATTTCCTGCCCGCCCGGACGCCGCCCTCCCCTGAAACTGCCACCGACCGAGCCGTTTCCTGCCCTCAAACCCGAGCCGGGCACAGCCGGGTTCGGCCCGCCGCCTGCTCTGGCGCCGGAAAATCCCTCTCCCTTCGAGTTCAAACCAGCCGCCCCGGCTCCCGGCGGCGCCCGCGCGCCGATTGGCAACTCCGGCTGGTACTCGATCCGGAGCGGTCTTCTCCAGGTGGGCGAGGATCTTTGCGATGACCTCCGGTTCCTCGATGCTGGCGATGATCCGCAGCTTCCCGCCGCAGCGGGCGCAGGCCTCGATCTCCACCCCGAAGCGACGATCCACCCCGTCCTGCCCTCAAACCCGCCGGCATTGACGGCGCCGCGATGATCTCCTTGCTGGTCGCCGGCTTCCTCGCGGGCCGACAGGCTGTGCAGCGTGAACAACTTCTGCCCGGCGCGGGGGCCAACCGCGATCCGGTAGATGATGGAGTGACCGATCAAGTCATCGAGCGGGCCGGCTTCGCCGTCGCTGGCGAGCCAGGCGCTCTCCATGTCCGCGCTCGACGATGCCGCGACGTTCCAGCAAGCGCCCGATGCGCCCGGCGATCTGCTGCACGAGACCCTGCAACTCCGCTCCTGTGCTGCCTGTGGTGCGTGTCAACCCGGTCGTGGCGAACAGGAACCCGGAGATCGCGCGGTAGACCGCGCAGAGCACCAGCGTCAGCGCATCAGGATCGGTGGCCAGCAGGAACCGCAGCGCATAGGGCAGTGACAGCACCCATTGCCGCAATGGACGCTCGGGCAGCACCTCATCTGCCAACAACGCGGCGGTCTCTGCCATGCGCCGCGCGCCACACGAAGCAACGAGTTCCCCGAATCGAGTTCGATGAGTGTCGGTAAAGAAGATTGGCTGCCGGTGATTGCCGCGAAGAATCACGTGATGGTGCGCGCCATCGACATGCAGTCTGGGTTTGCGGACTTGGCGGAGAAATAACTCAATAACTTGAACCCGGCACGGAATTCCCTCCTCGTAGGTATGGTCGACAAGGCGCTGAAAACCGAGCGGCGCCCCCGCGAGTTGCGGACACTCCTCATCAAAATTGGTTATCACGGAGCCACCGTGCTTGCTCGCGTAGGCTTCGATCCATTCCGCGGCATGGTCCAGTTCAGAATCGTGACCGGGGGATTGAGCCTCCGGGCTGCTGACCGCGTGCTAGTGCCGGTCAATGATCGTTGCCTGCCTCGCAGTTAACTTCCATTGGCCATTGACCTGCTTCCACAGGTCGGTGAATCGGCGGTGCATCTCGTGCGCCTTCCCGGGTGGGTCCTTGGGCACGACGATCTCTTCGCCCATCAGTAGCACCATGTCACCACGCAGTCCGGCATACTCGATGGTACGGTCGTATCGGCTATAGCTGATCTTCCCGGCAAAGCTGCGCTGCGCGGTGGCATTTCTCACCGATACGCCGTTCTGCGGGTTGTTGACAGCCAGGTCATCGGCCAGCAGTGCGGCAAATTTGGCGGGATCGTCGCCCATGGCGGCACTGGTCGATGGCGTTAAGCGCGGCGAGAGCGCCTGCGATACGTGCATCCTTGATCGCGGCTTGCACATCGGGCGTGGCCGCTTTCCACTCCGCGTGTGCGGACCCCGAGGCAACCAGCAGGCTCGCAAGGCAGACGGCGGTGAAACAAGGATGCATGCTCGATCTCCGGTAAGGCCTGACCGATTCTGGAGTCGCACGGATGGCCTGTCCATATGCCCAGAGGCCCGCAGTTTGAGCTGCTCCAGGAATCCGTACTCTCCGATCGCGACTCGCTGTAAAGCGCACGCCCTCCGAAGGCGCGGACGCCCTGGTGCGGGCATGCTGGATCGCGAGACTGTCCCAGATGACGAGATCGGATGTAATCGAAATGCCGGGCGACGGCCTGCAGGTTGCTGCTGCCTTTCCGCGCGCTGCGGCAACAAAGCTATCGCGTGCGACTCTCATGCTTGCCTGGCACACGGTTCGCACGGACACCGAGGCCTCCGTGGTTCTACTTGGCATCACGCCCGCGGTTGCTCGGCAGCTGCGATCACTGCGGCTGCAGGACATCGATCGAATAGCGGAACAACACTGCCGAAAGATCCGCCCGCGCTAGGAAGATCGTCCCAGCGTGTGGCGACAGCTGCTCATTTGCGCGAGGAGCACGGAAGTCGAGACCGCACACGACTTTGTCTTGCATGCACTTCAGTTGACGGCGAGTACCGCGCTTCCGAAGGCATAGAGCACGCAGCCAACGGACTAATCCGTACGCCATGAACAAATCCCAGACTTCGATCTACCTAAAGGAGCGTCGCAAGCACGCCGGTGCGGCCCCTCCGGAGCTCGTCCCTCCGCATGTACCTGCATTTTTTCGAACGCGTGACGTTCTGCGAATCACTTCGCTAAGAACTTATCCGTAAATTATATATACTGTGTTTCCGAAGCCGCCCGATACGCGGCATCGGAGCACAGCCTTGGCGGGACGAGCACAGTCGTGGGTGGTGACAGATGCCTTCTGGGAGCGAGTGGAGCCGCTGATTCCGCAGCGCGCGACGCCGCCCAAGAAGAAGCGCAGGCGCAAGGCCGGTGCCGGGCGCCCGCCCAAGCCTGCCCGGCAAGTGTTCGAGGCCATCGTGTACGTGCTGCGCACGGGCTGCCAGTGGAAAGCGCTGCCCAAGGAACGATTCGGCAGCGCCAGTGCGGTTCACAAGCGCTTTCTGCAATGGCAGGCCGCCGGGCTGTTTGAAACGCTGTGGAAAGCTGGCTTGGCCGAGTACGATGACATGGAAGGCATCGCCTGGCGCTGGCAAAGCATAGATGGGGCGATGATGAAGGCCCCGATGGCGCAGGAGGCGGTGGGTCCAAACCCGACGGATCGGGGGAAAAAAAGGCAGCAAGCGTCATCTGCTGGTGGACGACCGTGGAGTCCCGCTGTCGCTCATCGTGAGCGGAGCCAACGTCAATGATGGCCAGCGAATCGAGCAAGTGCTCAGTGCCATCATGGTCAAGGGCAAGCGAACTCACCGCCGGCGCAACAAGCACTTGTGTGCCGATGCAGGCTACCGAAGTGAAGAATGCCGACGGATCATTCGTGAGCATGGGTACATCGCGCACATTGTGGATCGGCGTCAGGAGGCCCAGATCAAGCGCCGCGATCCGAAGAAGAAAGCTCGGCGCTGGGTAGTCGAGGTCTGCCACAGCTGGTTCAATCGCTTCCGCAAGCTGCTGGTCCGATACGAGAAGCTTGAACGCAGCTTCCTCGGTCTCAATCACCTCGCCGCCGCGATCATCGCCTTCCGCAGGGTGCCGTTGAAACTAAATATAATTTACGGATAGATTCTAAGCCGTGCGACGCTCTATCGTCGGATCAACGCGGGGCGCTTTCCTGCCCCGGTGCATCTGGGCGGAAGGGCGTGCGGGTGGCCGATTGCTGCGGTTCAGGACTGGATCCGTGACCCTGATGGGTACCGCACGCAGGCGATGGATGACCCGAGCTGCTAGATCCGCGCCGGTGCGATGCTATTGCCTAAAGCGCGACCTGTGGACGTTGACTCAGAGACTAGCGGGCAGTTGCTCAAGAAGGATCTGACTTGGAATGTGACGATCTCGAATCGCTCGGCCTTCTTGAGCAAAGGCTGGCCACGCCGCCCGTCCGGCGCGCCTTCGAAAGGCCCCTCCGGGGCGCGGCACCCCCTTACGTGATGAAGTGCATGTCGTAGCGCAAATCCCTCGAGCGGCATTTCGGACAGAAGAGCACGTGGTCACGGGACAATTCGCCGCCGCACTCGCAACCTGTGACAGTGAAGTGCGCTGGCTCACCGATGCCGTGAACGGCAATGAACGTCCCGCACGAAAGACACTGGCAGCTCTGGTCGCAGCACCGCTCGCCGATCATCCGTATAGCCGTGCGTGAACGATACAAGGTCCTGTTCGAAGCCACATGCGCTGCAATGTATAGCTCCGGCCCCGCCCATCCGGGAGAACTCGATGCCACTCTCAACTCGAAGCTTCCATGCTCGCTGCTCCGTGTCCGCTTTAGTCTTTTCGCGAAGCACGGACACGAGAATGAGTGGCCACAGCAGGGCGAAAACTATGGAGAGCGTGAGTCGGAAAGCGAGCCGCTTGCCTTCGGGGACCTTCTCACGGCCCGTGAAAGCGTTGGCAAGGTCCGAGCCGCGGATTCTGCTCACCTGGTCTGACAGGGATCGAGCGACTGGCCCGACAACCACGAGACAGAGCCCGACAAGAAGATAGATACATGCACCAAGTGTCAGCATTGGGCGAGTCCTCGAATTCGGTTCTCCGCAGGCGCTGTGGGCGAGAACAAATCTAGTTACCGGTTGACGGCTTCGGTTGGCCGCTGAATCGCACACTGAACTTCGTCACCCCAACGCATAACCGCGGCGTGGGACCGCGGCAACCATGATTTTTTCCATCTGATCGCAGTTCATGTTGGTGTCGACCCACCAGCCGTCGATCAATGGGCGGCTGAACTGGAGCGCCCAAGCGATGGACCTATGCGGAAACAGGTCGGCTGGGCCGCGCGCGACGTAACGCCGAATGCGGCCTAAGCCTTGAATGACGGAAGCCATGGACTCGCGCCGGTTAGGAAATTCGGTCCACAGTCGGCGCAAGACCCCCAGGTGAATGTCGATGTCGGAGCGGCACGGTTCAAAGATGCCCTTGTATATGAATCCGCTGCGGGCGGGCGTTAGCGGCGTCGGCGTCGGCGTCGGGTGGTAGTTGGGAGCCGTAATGCGATCAAGCTCTTTAGTCATCTTGGCGTACCAAGTGGACTTACGCGAGAGCTCGGAGCCGATGCGATCGAATTCGTGGATTGGGAACTGGGCACAGGGGTCTTCACATTGCGTGGTCATGACTTCCTCCAGATCCGGCGATAGCGGTGACCAACGGTTATCGTTTGGCCGTCAGCGGCCCTGACTTTGTAGGCGTCGAGCCATTCGGACAGCCGGGCAACGGGACGACGGCCGAAATCGCGTTCCATGTTTCGTATGCTCTTCTTGTTGAGGTAGAGAATGACGGCACCGTGCCCGTCGTGCTGCTCCTCTCCGTAGGTTTCGAGCAGGGTGTCGACGAGCGGCGGAATCCCGCGCTGCACCGCCCGAACCGTCGCGTGATTTGCCCGGCTCATGACGACACCGTTGATGGCTCTGTAGCGTCGTTGGTAAGTTCGTCGAGCTGCCTCAGCGCTTCCTCGGTAAATGCTCTGGCAGCCGGATGCCCCTCCACCAAGATGTCGTCCAGGTGGCAATTGAATCCGATCGCTGTCCTGGCAAGCTTCCCGAGAGCCTCGCGGGGAATGAACTGTTCGTGCAGCTGGGGGATATTCGGATCTTGTTCGCGCGCGACTCCTATGCATTCGCGGATGTACCAGAACGGATCGAGGGTCATGATCTGGCCGATCGCGCTCAGCATGCTCGGTGTGAACAGAAGGAACTTTTCGTCATGGACGTATTTCTCCATGAAGGTTTCCCGCGCCGACTCCCAGTCGATTTCCGAATACAGCGACGTGAAGAACGATGGGCGCACGACGAGGAACAGGATGACCCTGTTGACGAAAGCATCCCGCGGGATGTTTCGGAGCTCGCACACCTCGCCAATGAGTTCGACGGTCTCTTCACCCAGGACAAGGTTGAGCGGCTTCAGGGTAGGGGCCAGGATTCCCAGCTCATGGGCAATATGGTCCCTCGCCTCGTCGGAATTCCTGCCTGAAACCTCGGTTCGAAGGTTCTCGGCTTCTCGGCGAAGAACCTTGTCTAGATACGCGTCGCGTTTCATACACGCGGCGTCCGTTTTCTGTCGGAGAGCCGTTATCGCGGGTTCCCAGACCTTTACGAGGATCTTCTTGGTCAACGTCGTCTCCCGTTTCCTGATGGGGAGAACATAGCCATCGTGACATGGCACTACAACGATGACTTTTTCTATCTTTAAAGGCGAAGATAATCAGTGGGTTGTGTAGCGTCTTATCGTGGGTTCTCTGATTGAACGGTAGAATCCGCTGCTTAGCGGCAGCGTGTTTGCGACCTGCATCGCAATATGAACGTATACTTGCACGATAACATTCAAGATGTTATTGTGCCACTCTATGTTAGAAGCAGCGACCCGCAGCCCAGTGACGGATACGGCTATCCAGCGCTATCTGCACGACACCCTCGGGCTTCGTGCCACCCTGGCTCCGTGGAAGGCCGCCTGGAAGCTCCCCTATTTCCTTCAGGAAGTCTTCGCTGTCCGCCGGCTGACCCTCCACGGACACGACGTCCTGCTCGCCCTGGATCAGCGCCCGCACCCGCCGAAGCTCTCGGAGCTGCGCGCACAGGTGGAGCGACTTCAGGCCACGGTCCAGATGCCGGTTGTCTACGTCACCGACGCAATCGCCTCCTACGAGCGCAAGCGCCTCGTCGAACAGCGCGTGCCCTTCCTCGTGCCCGGCAACCAGCTATACCTGCCCGACCTTGGAATCGACTTGCGCGAGTATTTCCGAACCGCCAAGGCAGAGGCCGGCGCCACGCTCAGCCCCGCAACGCAGGCCGTTCTGATCACGCTGTTGCTGAGCAAACCCTGGCGAGCCGATTGGGTCCTGGCGGACATCGTCGCCCGCCTGGGCTATACGGCGATGACCCTGACGCGCGTGCTGAGGGAACTGGCTGCAGAAGGTCTTGCCGAGGCGAAGAAGAGTGGTCGCGAGCGGCACCTCCACGCGGACGCGGCTCCGCAAGAACTTTGGGAGCGCGCGCGAAAGGTCATGCGCAGTCCCGTGAAGCGCAGCATCTGGGTGCAGAGCACCGCCAAGGACGCACCTGCCTTACCTGCAGCGGGACTGAGCGCGCTCGCACGTCTAACGCAGATCGCTGATCCGCCGTGGCCGGTCTACGCCATCGGCCCCGCCGAGTGGCGCCAGGCCAAACTGGATCACCCCAAACTATTAC
>JASGIE010000148.1:0-10823 GCA_049841055.1 Paludibaculum sp.
TGCACCGCCATGCGGCTGCCGGTGAACCCTGGCGGATAAGCGTCTCCGGGGCCCGAGCCTTTGCCGATGCCGTTATAAGTCTTGTAGTCGATATCCTGCACACCCCGGCTGAACCCGTCGGCGCGCAGGTTGCGGTCCACATTCTCGGTGAGGTGCTGGCCAAATTTTGCCTGCAGTTCCCTGTTGGCTTCATCCATGCTGACTGTGCGGCCCAGGTCCCGGCTGCGCTGCTCGGCGTAGCCGGCCAGGTCCGCTTTGTCGAAGTTCGTCGAGTGCGTGGCGTCGAAGTCGGTGCGGGCCTTGGGATTGCCTCCTGGTTTGGCGCTCGAGCCCGAGTCGCCAATCACGCTGCTCTTCACCTTCACCCCCGTTTCCGCTTCGAACGAGCGCATGGTGTCGCGCACGCCGCTGTCGATGTTCTGGTTCACGCGATTGGCCAGCCGGGCGTTGAGGATCTTCGCTTCGTCGGCGGTCAACGCTCCGGACTTCTGCAACTGAGCCAGACGATCCATCCCTCCCTGGCTGTAGAGTTTCGAAAGCTCGGCCGGATCGCTGGAGGCCAGCACACGGCTGACGGCGGAGCGCGTGGGCTGGAGGGTCTCCGGAACCGAGGTGAACAGGTTCGACATGCGGTTGCTCAGGGACTTGCTGCCGGCCTGGACGGCATTATCCAGCGTCTGAACAGCCTTGCCCACCGGTTCCATCATTTCGCCGACGCCCTTGGCGACATTCGGGAACGACTTCGGAAGGTAGTGCATCATGGCGCCGCCCAGCATCGTTGGACCCGCCTCGATAATCCCGGTCTTGAACCCGGCTTTGAAGATCTCGGCGTCCGAGGCGCCGCGAATGGCCGCATCATGCTGCGCGTAGCCCATATTGGCGGCTGTATAGGCAGCTTCCGACCATCCGGCGGTCGCGATGCCAGCCGTGAGACGTCCCATGAGCGAAGCCGCTGTCCCGGCCAATGTGGAGTTGCCCTGTGCGTCCTTCCCGGTGATGATCTCGCGGATCGAGCCCGATGCTGCCTGGGACATCGTATCCAGAAAGCCCGGCTGATTCCTCAAAGTCGACTCAGCCGCGACGGCGCCGCTGATGCTGTCGCCGGTGTACTTCCGGGCCGCCTGGATCGCATTCCAGTCAATGGGCTTGCCCGCGTAGATGTCCTTGATCAACTGGTCGGTCCGGCCGACGACATCGCCCGGGCCTCCCGGATTCCACAGATCGTGTTTCACCGCGGCTTGCTGGATGCGGCCCAGATAGGCCGCCGCTTCCGCCTGCTGCCTGCGTTGCGCGGCCTGCTGGTCGATTTCCTTGCTGAACCAGTCTTCCCTCCGCCGCATTTTTTCATTCTCGGCATCCATGAACTGGCGGTTCTTCACCAGATCCTGTTGCCAGCGGTCGAACTCGTCTGGATCGAAATAGGTCCCGCTGGCCGCGTTCCGCCAGTGACCGGACTGAGGGTCGTACACGATTTCGTACTCGCGGCCATCCGCGCCCTTGAGCACACGTGTGTTTCTCGCCTGATCGGACGCTGCCGCAATGGCCTGGGCCTGCGCATCGCCGGCCACCGCCTGCTGCTTCAGGTAGTCCATATAGTCCTGATACTGCTTGCGGAGCCGCTCGTAGTTGGGATCGGTCTTGTCGGCCGTCGCGTCCTGCTCCTCCCACTGTTTCTTCAGGCGCTCGTACTCGTCCAGGGCTTTGTCCCGGGCGGAAGCGGCCGCGTCGTACTCCGCTCCGTAGCCACCGGCGGGCGGGCCTTGTGTGGGTGGAATCAGCGCGGGAATCACTCCGCCCACGGAGGATCCGGCGCCGCCGATGTTCGCTCTGCCCTTGAGATGAGTGCCAATCTCCAACTGATGACAGGAGACGTCCGGATTTGGACGCCACATGAACGCCGGCCGCTCGGTGATGGGAGCCACCTGGTGCATCACCAGCCAGCCGCCCGCATATCCACCGATCGCCGCCGCAATCAGTTCGGCCGCGGGATAGGCGGCCTCTGCCATCGGCACCGCCCCATCGGCGGTCGCGGCAGCCCGCCGGAAGAAGAGCTTCTTCAGGATTCCCCGGATGACCGCACGGAAGCACCGCGAGAGCATTCCAGGGCAGACGCCCATCAGCATCAGCGACGAGTAGGCCACAACGTAACCGCACATCGCGCCCCAGTAGTTGGAATCGCCCCAGCCTCGAGCACCGTACATGTCCGGCAGAACCAGCTTCTGCAGCAGATCCGCGGCGCCATAGACTCCGCCGCACACGAGGCCAAGAAACGGATTGAACCCCGAGATGATGCCCATGAGCGGATAGACGATGGCGTCCGTGCCGATGTGGCCCAGCGGAGTCGTCTGGATGCCGCGCCAGGCCAGGAAGACCATCGAGAAGGCGAGCGGCACGGGGTGACGCTTCGTCAGGGATTCGATTTCCAGCAGCCACTCCAGTTTTCGCAAGCCCGGGAAAGCGTTCAATGTCCCATGCGCCAGGTTGACTACGGGCTTGCAGATCAGCGTTGACATTCCCAGCACCGGTCTCCAGAAAGACTGAGCCTCCAGCCACCGCAACAGCTCCGCCTGCTTCCTCGCAATCGTCTTCAGGAACTCGCGCATTCGCTCACCACCTCCGCCGGTGTCGCATCTCCGCCGCCGCCACCACCTCATCCAACCGGCGGATGTGGCAACTGGGGCAGCCCTCCGCCTCCTCACCCTTCGCGCGCATCAACCACCCGGTGTGGGCGGCCCAGTCCCGGGCGAAGCGCACGGGGTCCTCGCCGCCTGATGACCGGGTATCCAACTCCGCGACTTTCCGCCCACCCGCAGTTAGTAAGGCGTGCGGGCCCAAGGCCGCGACTTCGATAGGCGGCGGCGTGATCTGCGCATACAGCGCGTTGAGCGCTTCAGCAGCCGACTTTGCCTCGGGGTCACCTGCCAGGACGAGGACCGCCTGTTTTCGGTAAAGCACCGATGCGCTGCCTCCACCAGCCTGCCAGGAGAAAGGCGGCGACTTCACCTTGACGAAAGACGCGGCGCCCTGGGCGACGGCAATGGCCATCACGCACACCGCGATCGCCACGGCCTTTGCGTGCCAGGCCACCCCCGGCTGGCGGCAGCGAGCGCAACGATCGAGACTTCGGGAATCCACATCTTCCACGCAACGTGCCGGGTTCATGATGCAGCCCTTGGCCCGGCAATGCTTCAAACCGTCCAGGTGCCCGCGCTCGTGTTCCATCACGTTCATCATTCGGGCGGCCAGGCGCGCTTCGCCATCCACGCCCAGCCGGAAGGTGGAGACGATCGCCACGCGGCGCTGCCTGTCGGCGAAGCCGAAAAGCGACTCGCAGCCGCTCACCTGCAGATCGAGGGAGGTGAGTAGAACGAGTTGCTCCTCTTTGGGTGGGGCGTGCCGGGTCAGCAGCCGGCTTACGCAGAGCCGCCCATCCGCCGCATTCGCAAACGCTCGGCCCTCATCCTCGGCGAGGCTCCTGATGCGTGTCTTCACCACGTTCATCGCATCATATACGAGAAAAAGATCTGAATCTATCGTTGGAGATATACTGTTTGCACTTCCGTTCTCCGGCCGGCGGTCCCAAACCGCGGAACAGCCAGTCCGGAGTCGAATTGTCCGATTGCTGTACCGCGGGTGCGATTGCCCGTGCCGGGGGCGCCCGTTGGAGAAGGAGCGTCATAGTGGCCGAGAAGATCGTTCCGTTGCTGTTGGGGCTTGTCGCGGCCGGAGTCCTGTCCGCCGTGATCATGCTGGTGCAGAAGAGGAAGAACCGCGACGCCTGGTCCGGTACCGTAAGCGCCATCGAGAGGCGATCCGCCGACTATGGCGACGGCAACCTCAGCGAATTCTTCCTGGTCCGCTACATTCGCGACGACGGAGAGATCCACTCCTTCGAGTGCGAGGCCAGCTCCTATCCCTTCTGGTACAAAGACATGAAGCCGGGGGACCGGCTGATCAAGCCCGCGGGCGCGGGTATGGCGCAGCGCATCCCCGCCGCCAGATAAGCTGCCTCAGCCGAGCCGCCCTGTCTTCTTCCATTCCGCAATGCGCGAGAAGTGGTACTGGAAGTAGAGAATGCTGAAGAAGAACGTCATCACGCCGCTCAGCCTCAGCCCGATGGGCTCGGTGGTGTTGTAGTAGCGCACAATCGAGCTGCGCATGCCAAACACGGCCATCAGCCCGCAGATGATGATGACCACGTTCAGCAGCAGGATTACCATGCTGGCAGTCGCGATCGACGAGGACGAGAGGGAGCGCATGGCTCCGATGTACATAACGACCTGCGCGACCATGCCTAGCGTCGTGATCGCCAGTAGCAGGACGGCCTTGCTCGAGGGATCGATTTTCTTGACAAAAGAGGCCTGGCGGAAAGTCCAGACCAGGCCGGCGAGACCGCCGGTGACCCAGGTAAAGATCAGCAGCACCAGCCAGTGCATGCTTGGAGGGATGGGCCCGTTCCCGGGCGTGGCCACTCCCATAGTGGGCGTGCCGAACTGCGGGGCGGAAGGCGCCGCAAAGCCGGCCGGAGACGCGAAGGCCGGACGTGGCGGCGCAGGAGTCTGGTTGAGCCCTGCCGGGGGTGCGGCGAACGAGGGACGAGGCGGCGGTGGTGGCGCCGGCGCCGTGGGGGGATACTGCGGCTGGTGGAAGGCCGGCGCCGCGGGGGGCTTCAGACCCGCTTCCGCGGCCGGTCTCCAGTTCGGCAAGCCCGGTTGCCAGACCAGCGTGTCCTCCGGCAACGTCTGCAGTGCCACCCGCAGCACCGATTCCGGCACGGGCCCCTGTTGCTTGCCGCCTACCGCGTAATACCACTGCGACTCCGGCCGGGGCGCCGCGGCCACGGGCGGCGGTGCCGGGGGCGGAGCGGCGGGCATAGGGAATGGCGCTGGCGGTGGAGTTCGTTGTGCCGCCGGAAATGCCGGCTGTGCTCCGTACATCGGCGCCTGCGGAGCTCCTGGTTGGGGCGGGTAGGCTGGCGCCGGATTCGATTGTGCCGCAAAGGCCGGCGCGGGGGGACCTCCAATTGGTTTGCCACAGCCTGGACAGAATCGGTCTTCCGCATCTGCCAGTGTTCCGCACGTTCCACAGTATCGGCTCACGGTTCCTCCTGAATCAGCGCCCCAATCTCTGCCAGCGGATGGTGATCACCATGTTGCGGTCCGCGCGGCTGCGCAGCACCAGGCGCCTCCAACCGTTGCCGGGGCCGGGCGCCTCGGCAACTCCGATCTCCTTCGGCTCGATCTCGATCATCACCGGCACTCCGGGCAGGGCGCCTTGCAGCGTGCCCATGGAGGCGCCACTGCCGTCAATCGCCACGGATTCGTTCTTCTTCAGCTTTCCTGACCACGTCAGCAATCCCGCGGAGGGTACCGACGCCTCCGCGCGCTGAGGCGGGGGTTCCGTCCGGACCGCGGGCGGCCTGGGCATTTCCGCGACAGGTGGAGCGACGTTCGGAGGCGGAGCTTGCGCCACGGCAGGCGGCGCCGCTTGTGATTGAGCGGCCGCTTGTTGCGTCATCGGCGGTGGCGTCCGCTCCGGCTGACGAACCGGCGCCTGCGCGAGCGGAGGTTGTGACGTTGCCTGAACGGGCTGGGCCGGCGAACTGGTGCGGCGGGGCTCCTGTTCCTGGGTGCGGGCTCGATTCGGGGCCGTTTCCGGCGGCGTCTGTGGCGGGGTGCTGACCTGTTGGGCCGGGCTCGGCATCGCAGCCGGTGCCGACTGGGCCGGCGCAGTGTTGGGTGCTGCCGCCTGGGCGATGGGCGCGCTGCTTTGATTGTCCGCAGACTCCGGTTTTTCCGCCTGGCCTCGCTGGTAATACCACCAACCTCCGCCGCCACCCGCCAGGAGAAGAAACAAAACCACCCGCGATGACCAGACCCTTTCCGCCGGAGCCCGAAGGCGCGGCGGTGGCAGGTGCAGGAAACTCCGGGGCAGGGCCGACCGGCGCTTGCGCGGGGAAAGGGGCCGGCGCTCGGATTTCGGAGGGAAGCGCGGCGGCTGGGGGCGACGGGGCGGTCGCGCCGGCAACAGGCCTTCCACACCGGCCGCAGAACGGCTTATCGGAGCGCAGCGGAGCACCGCACACGCAATTCCCTGGATTGGCCGGTGAAGCCGCCGGCGCGGCCTCCACTGTACTCCCGCACTTTCCGCAGAATGCGGCGCCGGGCCGCAGGGGCGCGTTACATCGCTTGCAGGTCACGTTTGCTCCACGCGAACCACTTCAAGGCTCGAAAATTACAGATAACTATATCTGATGATCTGTAGAATGCACAACCGGAGAAACGCCTGATGCGCTGGCCGGTCCAGTGCCCCTCATGCGTGCGTCTGAATGGTGCCAAGAAGGGAAAGACTGATCGAAGCTCAGCGACCGTTGGAACCGGCGGCTACTACCTGGTCGCTGTGAACAGATAGGGCTGACGCGAGCCGCGGGTCTCTACCCGGAATCCGGCGGGCTTCAGATCCGCCGACAGCCGCTGCGGCGTATAGGCGCCGTGGATTTCGCCGACAATGCCGCCGACCCTCTGGAGCCATGCGGGGCTTCCGGCCAGTACCGCCGCCTCTCCGCCTTCAATGTCGAGCTTCAGCAAATCCACTTGCTGCCAACCAAGCCTCTCCAGCAGGCTCGGCATGGACACAGTGTCCACTTCCAGCGTTCCGCTCCCTCCCAGCGGCATGCCGGCCAACAGACTGTGAGCGGTCGAGAGAGCGCCCTGGAACAGTGTCGCCTTGCCGTCCGACGGGGTCAGCGCGGCTTCGACGACCGTGGACCGCACCGAATTGCTGGTCAGTGCCCGGCGTAAGGAAGCGGCCAGTTTGGGGTGTGGTTCCACGGAACACAACTGCGCGTCCGGGAATCTGCTGGCAAGCCAGAGTGTGGCAAAACCGCAATTGGCGCCCGCGTCCAAAATCGTGCGAGGCGCGTTGCCATCCCAGCGGTACTCTTCATCGATGAATACCTGCTGGAAAGCGAGCCAGTCGTCTTCCGAGAATCGGATTGGTGTGCGGAGAACCGAGCCGTGGCTCCGGATGGAAGGCTCCAGCTTCAGGGAAGACACGAGCGCCGGCACCCGATAGCGGAGACTGTGCGCAACCTGGCAGGCCCATAACACTGCGCGGTCACCCGGCGACGCCGCCAGACGGGCCGCTCGTCGTGCCTCACGCCAGAAGGAGCCAGGCGCCAATCCCTTCATGCGCCTCCCATCAGTTTCCGGCCCAGCAGGATGACGGGCCGCCTCAGGGCTTCAGGTAAAAGTGAAGCCAACATGGCGGCTGCCATCACCCAGGTACGGCGGTCGGCCGGAAGACGCCATCCGCCCAGACGCAGTGCGGCCGAGAAATGAGCACGGGCTTCGGCGTATTCTGCCTCCTCGAAGGCAAGAGCGGCCAAGGCCCGGCGCAGTCTGGCGGTGGCGTGGCGCAGCCTTCCGGGGGTCGCGCGCGGTGTGAGGCGGGCGGTGCTTTTCCGCCAGCTGTCCCCAGGCGGCGAGTTTCCGGGCACGATCCGACGTGATTTGTCCGGCCCTCCGGCGGTACAGCACTTGCGGCCGGTCCAGGCCTTCCACATTCAGCGATCGGAGCAAGGCCACCCGCAGGCAGAGGTCATGATCGCTTCCCGCGGCCAGAGCCCCGTTCGAACCAGCCGGCCTGTTCAAACGCCGCCCGCCGGCCGGCCCAGCCCGACGTTGTCACGGGCAGGTACTCGAGCAGCAGGTCCTCATATGAGAATCGTCCTGGGTGGCTGCTCACCGGCCGCCCCAACGGTTCGCCCGATTCCTCGATCCATTTCACCGAAGAAAAAGCCAGATCGAGTTCGGGCCTATTCTCGAGGTGGTCCAGGTGAAGCTGAAGATGCTCCGGCAGCCACAGGTCGTCGGCGTCCAGAAACGCCACGTAGTTGGCACGAGTCGTTCGTAGGGCCGTATTGCGGGCCGCGGCTACGCCTTCTCCGTTCGAGGGCAAGAGAATGATTCGGGAATCACCGATGTTCCTGACGATCGTTTCGCTGCCGTCGCTGGAGCGGTCATTCACAACCAGCAATTCGAAGTCCGGCATGGTTTGACGAAGCACGGATTCCACCGCGGCACCCACGAACTGAGCCGCATTTTGCACCGGCATAACGACACTGCAGCGTGGCGTTGTCGTCGACGTCATGTCAGTTTGCGCCAGACTGTCCGGAATATGGCTTCGAGCCCAGTTCGCAGCCGGAGCGGCAAGATAGCTCCCGCCAGCAGGCCGGTAGTGATCAGGTAGCTTCGAGGAGTGAGAAGAAACAATCCCGGGATTCGCCTTCAGGGAACTATCGATGAGATCGAGGCCCGCGCGGAACTCTCCTCCCTCGATAGGCCGCCGCAGCCAGAAACCGGTAGTAGATTGCAGTGAGCTCGTGCCTCCAGAGGCATGACCCTCTGGGGGATACTCGCGGCGGTACTTCTCCAAAACCTTCAGCCAGTTCTCTTCGGCCATCAGCCGCCAGTTCTGCGTGATTCTGTCCGACTACAGCTGGCTGTAGCAGGTCAGTACCTCAGGAATGCAATAAACACAGTCCTCGCGGCGCAGCGCCAGGCGCAGCCAGACGTCCAGGTCATAAGCGCCGCTTAGAGTCTCGTCAAAAACCCCGACCTCGGCCAGCGAAGCGCTGCGGACCATCACGGCCGACCCGTTGCCGATCCGGTTGTCCACCAGCAGATCCTCAAACCGCACCGGCCCGGATGCGGCTCGTGAGGTGATGCCCAGATCGGGAGGAGTCCTCTCCGATCAGCCGCGAGAGGGAGAAGCTCAGGTCGGCCCCCGGGTTCGCGTCCATGAATTCGAAGTGCTGTTCCAAACGGTCGGGCAACCAGAAGAAGTCATCCCCGTCCAGAAAGGCGATGAACGGCGCCCGTGCCTCAGCGACCCCGGCATTCAAAGTCGCCGCCGCGCCGAAGTGTGCGCGACGGATGAGCCGCAGCCTCTCGTCCTCGATGCGCTCCACCAGGGCAGCAGTGCTATCGCTGGAGCCATCGTCCACAACAATCACTTCAATCTGCTTTATGGTCTGTTTGAGCGCGGAGTGGACAGCTTCTTCTACAAACGGGGCGACGTTGTAGTACTCCCATGACCACGCTGACCCAGGGAGTTGACTTCACTTCTGATTGACAAGCCTGCATCAAGGCCGACTTCACTACTGACCGAAAAGATAGCACGTCGGATTGAGAGAAGTTCACTTCAACCTCTCATCCGCCATGCCCCAGAAACCATACGGGTTGGAGCCGGGACAGTGGTTTTGAGCGGATGTATGCCTACTACTCCGCTGAGCGTACGTCACCCGTGGCCGGAAGCGTCTGGAGGAATCTCCTGGACAGTAGTTGCGGGAAAGCCTGAGGCTGGATTGCCTCGATGGATGGCGAATAGCCGAAACGTGGGGAAAATGGTGGCCAGGGACGGACTTGAACCGCCGACGCCGGCCTTTTCAGGGCCGCGCTCTACCAACTGAGCTACCTGGCCATCGGTAAACAGGTTGTCTAGCAAACCGCGGCCCCCATCCGCATCTTTCGCTGTCGGTTATTCGTTCCGTAGCGAGGCGGCCGGATCGATCCGTACAGCCCGCCGTGCCGGTATCCAGCAGGCCATCAGGCTCACCACCAGCAACGTCGCGCCGATGGCAGTGAATGTCACCGGATCGTTGGGCCGCACCTGGAAGAGAAGACTCGAGGAAGCGGCCGAGGCCGAGCGCCGCCGCCAGCCCCGCGGCCAGGCCCATCAGCGCCAGTAAGGCTCCGCTGGTCATCACGTTACCCTGCACCTGACCAGCGTCGCACCCAGCGCCACGCCAGAGCGACCGTGTCCGCCTTGCCACGCCATACGCCACAATGCCGATATCCTCCAGCGCTCCCAGGATCAGCGCCAGGCCCGCGAACGCCGCCATCAGGCCGGTTCCAGCTTCGGTCTGCGCGGCATCGGCGGCCACGATCTCCGGCATCGTCCGGATCGCAAACAGCGGTTGATCCCGGTCTATTCGCCGTACCGCCGCCCGCATCGGGCCAGCCAGCGCCAGCGGGTCGTCCAGGGATCATTAGCACCATCGTGGGCCACAGATTCCACGACGAGTGCATATACATGGTGGGCGGTGGATCCTCGCCCTGCCCCTTGTGCCGTATATCCGCGGCAATGCCGATGATATTGAACACCTGCCCGTTCCCGAGGCCTACCTGCTGCTGCAACGGATCTGTGCCCTCGGGCCAGAGCCGCCGGGCCAACCCTTCGCTGATCACCATGGGCCTCTGCTCAACTGATCCCATTCCGAGAAGATCCGCCCGCGCAGGAGTTTCACGCCCAGCGTCTCCATGGTGCCGGAGAAATCATCCGCCACGAAGCCTGGCTTCCTTTTTCCGGGGTTGGGCTGGGCCAGGACCCGGCGCCACGGACATACTGGTGTCGTCGCCATCGGCGTCATGCTCGCCAAACCAGCGGAGGTGACGCCCTGGCAGGGACCGTACCTCCGGCAGCAGTCGCCGGTAGAACGCCGCCGCATGTCCTGCGTCGGGTACTTCGACTCCGGCAGGCTGACCGAGGCCACCAGCACTTGGTTCGGCTGGAGCCGAGTTCCGAATCCTGCAAGCGCGCGAGACTCTGCAGCAGCAAGGCGGTGCCAATCACCAATACCGTCGCCATCGCCATCTGGACCACCACCAGCGACTGCCTCAGCGGATTCCTCCCCGAGTGCTCCGCCCTGTCTGACGCAGCGTTGAGTTCAAAGCGGAACGGCTCACCAACCAGGCAGGAGCGAACCCAAACACCCAGGTGAGCAGCGTCACCGCAGGCACGAACAGCAGCACGGGCGATCC
>JASGIE010000149.1:0-51968 GCA_049841055.1 Paludibaculum sp.
CCGCCGATCACGGCACCGAAGAAAAGGGCCGACAGCAGCCGGATGAAGACGTCAAACGGCTCGACGTGCGGTCCGTTGGCAAACGGGGTAATCAGAAAGTCAGGCACGGCGCCCCTCCCGTGGTGAACCCGGCGGCCTCATCCTTGACCATGCTGTCCAGACACCCCAGATTCAAGGCCTTGCCGGCCGACCGGTCCTTCGACGAGTTCCTCGGATTCAACGAGAACTCCTCCATGAAGCGCTGGAACAGAGCCGGGATCTCGCCGCGGTACTTCAGTTCCAGCACAATGCGGTCCTCTGACAAGGAAACAGGCTGGCGCCGGGTGTCGAATGCATAACCTTGCACGGGCACCGCGCGCACGGAGTCGTCCAGGGTCAGACGGATTGGTCCGGATTCCGTCATCCATGCGCGCCGTGCGCGCGTAAGCAATCTGGCAAACCGGGCGCAGGCGCCGCGCCAGGATCCGGCGGTGAAACCAGTAGCCCGCCCAGCCGCGGCTTGCTTCCTGCTGCGCCAGCTTCGCAATCTCCCCGATCCCGATCTGCGATCGTTTCTTGCGGACCAGACCCCGGGTTCTTCATCTTTCGTTCAAGGAAGATCACGTCGCTCGAGCCGTACCGCCGGATCCTGTATTTGCCGCGTCCAAACGATCCGGTGCGAGCCAGGACATCGAACTCCGCCGTATCGAGGTACAGGGTGGTGATGGTGTAGGCGTCCTGGTCGGCGCCGCGGCCATGTGGGTCGGCCAGCATATTACGGCGTGCCCACGACCGCACCTCCTCGGCCAAGGGCCGTCCAATCACGAACTTGACCTCGGACGCGAATCTGCGAAACTGTCCCGGATCAATGGAAGGAGACTGCAAGGTTTCCATGGAAATCCTCCTGCGGGGGTACTACTGCTGCATCGGCGGACGGCCGGCGGGCGGTCCGAACCCGCCGGGCATCCCGCGCGGCGCCAAGTCCTTGTTGATGCCTGCCCGGATCTGCTCTTCCGTCAAATAGCCTGTCCTGGCTCCGCCCCAGCTCTCAAACCACTTGGCGAGAGCGGCGAGTGAACTGCTCGCGCGTGATCGGAGCGTTCTGAGCGGAGCCCATTGCCTGCTGGAAGGCGGGCGCCAGGAACATCGCCGGGCCCATGCCGCCGGGGCCACCGAATCCGCCACGACCGCCGGGTCCATTGTTCGTCTGGCCCTGCGACTTGCCGGAGAGCTGCGCAGCCACCGATTGCGACCGCGGCCCGACAAAGCCCTTGATGGGCTTCATGCCACCCATCCGGGGGCCCATCCTGCCTCCGGGTCCCTCTCCGGGTCCGCCTCCTGGTCCGCCTGGACCCATATCGCCTCCGGGGAAACCCGCGGGCTCCAACTGCTGGCCGGAAACTGCCTTCTCAAACCGGGCCAGTTTCTCCGCCGACTCCTCTTTTACCGCCGGCCGGATGAGCGCGGCCGTCTCATCCACCTGCTTTGAGATCCGCCCCGGCTCGCCCAAGGTTCGGTTGATCTCGGAAAGTCTGGCCAGGTAGTGCTTTTTGAACTCCTCCACCTGGAAAACCCTCTCCAGAAAGCGATTCTGCCCCTGCCACGGCCGCTGGATGCTGAGTTCGGTGCTGCCGCCCATTGGAAACTGCCCGAAGGAGTGGTCCAGATCCCAGGGTAGGAAGAGGAACCTGTTCGATTGAGGGTTCAGGTAGACGTAGTAGTTCTGCCCCATCGAGAGCAGGCTGTCCATATTGGAGAGCCACACCGTGCCGCCATAAACCGAGCGAACTCGTCCAGATCCAGGAAGTTCCTCAACCCCGATGCGAATGCGGCGTCACTGGAGCTACTAACGAACCGCGCAAACTCGATCACTCGCTTCTTCTGGGCCTCTGTCGGGTCGTCCTTGGGGTCGTACATCCGCTGATACTTTGACCAGTCGTCGCCCATGTCCAGGAATAGGTTCTGGCCCACCGGCTTGAAGATGGCGCCATCGCGCGTACCGAACCGCTCTTCGGCAAAGTGCTTGTCGATGTCCTCCACCACGGAGTACAGCCCAAAGTACCTACGGTCGTACTTGCCGGGTACGGTCACGAAAACGCGGGCATAGGAGGTGCGCGGCGAGGGGACGCCGGCGCGTCGCGGAACAACCGGTAGAGAGCGGCTCGTTCATCCAGCTCGCATCGGTGACGTTGTTGTGGAGATTGAGTTTGGTGAGCCCCGCCAGCTTCTGCCCTTTGACGTACTTGTTCAGATCGAGCTTCAGGGATTTCTTGATCGAGTTGCGCGACTCCATATAGGAGTTGTTGCCCTTGTAGCGAACCGCCACGTCGCGGAACTGCGTACCCTCGAAATCCAGATCAGCATGTACGTATTCAAAGTCGATGCCCGACATCGCCGACATGCCATTGCGTTTGCTGGTCCCATTCTGTGGAACCATCCCGGGCCCTCCGCCGCCCGGTCCGCCGAAGCCGCCAGGACCGCCCGGCCCGGGCATCGGCGCCAAGGTGTTCAATCCGGCTCGCAACTGCTCCGGTGTCAGCCTGCCGTCTTCTGTTGGTCCCACGCCGAGAACCAGGCATTGCCGAGACCGGTGAATTCCGCGGCCAGAGCTTGCCGTCATGATTTGTATCGCCCTTCATGAACGCGGGCGTCACGAAAATCGCCGGACCGAAGCCTCCCGGCCCGCCGGGTCCGCCTCGACCTCCGGGACCACTCGGGGCCACCAGGGAATCCTCCGCCGCCCTTGGGTTCGATCGCAGCCCACTGCTCAGCCGTGAACTTCAAGTGGACCGTCCAGATCCTGGCATTCTGGAAAACATCCTCTGGTTTCGCGGGCGTCGCGGCCATCGCCAGACCCGCCAGACCCAGCACCACGGCGCCGGCCCACAGCCTGCTCGATCCGGCCGGCCGTTTCGAATTTCGTTCGTGACTCATAGCGTTGTACCGCCACAGTAACGGAAGCGACCTTAAGAGAAAGTGAAGCAGCGCACGAGTGGCCGGAATCCTGGAAATTAACCTTCTTCATGTTCTCTTAGGGTTCGGTCTGCTAGAGTGCGGACTTAGAAACCGATGCGCGTCCTGATCGTGGAAGACGAGCCCGACCTGCTGATGAGCCTGCTGCGCGCGGTGCGCGACGAAGGCTATGCCGCCGATGGCGCGGCCGATGGCATCGAAGGGCTGTTCAAGGCGGAAAACAACGACTACGACGCGCTTCTCCTGGATGTCATGCTGCCCGGCATGGATGGCCGGAACTTCTGCGCCGGCTGCGGCTCTCCAAAAAGACGCCCGTGCTGATGCTCACCGCCCGCGACGCCGTACGCGACCGCGTTCGTGGTCTCGACGCAGGCGCCGACGACTATCTGGTGAAGCCCTTCGATCTCGACGAACTGCTGGCCCGTCTGCGCGCCCTCATCCGGCGTGCCGCCAGCCAGTCGCAGCCCGTTCTGGAACTAGGCGACGTGGCCATCGACACGGCTGCCCGCACGGTAACCAGACAGGGCCAGGAGATCGTGCTGACCGCTCGCGAGTACTCGCTGGTGGAGTACCTCGCCTTACACCAGGGCGCCGTCGTGACACGCACCATGCTCTACGAGCACCTGTTCGACGAGAACGACACCACTCTGTCGAACCTGCTGGACGTCCACGTTTCCAACATTCGCAAGAAGCTCGGCCACGACTTCATCACGACCCGCCGCGGCCACGGCTATTCCATCGGGACCCAAGCATGATCTTCAACTCCATCCGGTGGCATCTGCAGGCGTGGCACGGCGCCATCCTTGCCGTGGTGCTGACGGGCTTCGGCGTGACCGCCTACCAGGTGGCGCGCGACAACCAGTTGCGATCGATCGATCAGGACCTGGGCCAGCAGGTGGACGTGCTCTTCCGTCCGCGACCGCCGGCCGGCCGGCCCGAGGGGCCGCCCATGGATCGTCCACCGCGAGGAGAACCCGGCCGCCCGTTTCCGTTCGAGTCGGCCGAATTCGAGCAGCACATGTCGTCAGGCGGTGAGCGAATTCGGAGCCTCCGGAGGCCCGTACGTGGCCCTGTGGCGTGTGAACCAAGGGCTGATTGCCCGTTCGCCCGGCGCTCCGCAGGATCTGCCGGAACCCGGCGAGGCTCTCGCCCACGCTCCGCCGGAGGGTGGTCCCGGTCCACGCGGCTTCCGGCCCGGACCGCGAGGTCCTCAATTTGCGCGCACGCGCGGCCAGTTGCGCGAAGTCGCCCTCCCCCTGCCGCGCGGCTTTGTCCTGGTGGCCGGGCGCTCCATCGCCGACGACGAGGCCGCCATGCGCCGCCTGGCCCTCTGGCTGCTCGCCGCCGGAATGGGAATTTTCGTGTTGGGACTGGCAGGCGGCGCCTGGGTTGCGGCCCGCGCCATCCGGCCCATCGACGCCATCAGCGCCACGGCGCAACGCATTTCGGCCGGCGATCTCTCCCAGCGCATCAACGTGGCCGACACCGAGAGTGAACTCGGGCGGTTGGCGGGCGTCCTCAATACGACGTTTGCCCGCCTGGAGGCGTCGTTCAATCAGCAGGCCCGCTTCACCGCCGACGCCTCCCACGAGTTGCGGACCCCGGTCTCGGTGATCCTCACTCAGACCCAGACCTGCCTGGCCCGCGAACGCGACTCCGCCGAATACAAGGAGACGCTGCAAGCCTGCCAGCGGGCCGCGCAGCGCATGCGCCTGTTGACGGAATCGCTGCTGGAACTGGCCCGCATCGACGCCGGAGAAGAGCCGATGCGGCGGGAACGCTTCGACCTGGGCCGGGTGGCCCGCGAAAGCGCGGGACTCATCCGGCCGCTGGCCAGTCAGCGCAAGGTCACCCTGGAGACGGATCTTGCCCTGGCGGAGTGCGCCGGCGACGCCGAGCATGTGGGGCAGGTGGCGACGAACCTGCTCTCGAACGCCATCCACTACAACCGGGAATCGGGCGCTGTCACAATCTCAGTCCGCCTGGAAGGAGACCACGGTGTCCTGCGTGTCGCCGACACCGGCCACGGGATCGCGAAGGAAGACCAGCCACACATCTTCGAACGCCTCTACCGGGCCGATAAGTCGCGGACCCGCGCCGAGGGCCGCACCGGGCTCGGTCTGGCGATCTGCAAGGCTATTGTGGACGCCCACGGGGGATCGATCGAAGTGGACAGCGAGCCGGGCGCGGGCAGCACGTTCACCGTCCGCCTACCGCTGGCGCGCAACTAGCGGGCGGCGGACATCTTCCGCACGAAGGCTTTCGGCAGCATCAGGCGGACACGTTCCGGCGCGATGTCCAGGCTTACGGGCGCCAGCCCCGCATACTCGCCGTCCACCTGGACGTCGATGGGCGCCGAACCGTTGGCTTCCAGTTGGAGGCTGCGGGCATGGGCGACGGTCACGCCCTTCATCCCCTGCAGGCTGTTCAAGAGTACTCCGCTGAAGTATTTCAGATAGCGGAAGGAGCTCGGGCCCTCGAACAGCACGACCGCGAAGTCATCGCTCAACAGGTTGGCATGCCGCGCGATTTCCAGGTCGCCGCCATAGTTCCGCACCCGGCTGACCAGGGCGAAGCTGCAGCGCGATCGCTTTCCGTCCATCACGACATCGAACTCCGGCAGTTTCTTGCCCACCTGCGCGAAGCCGCCTTCCCAGTAGCTGAGCTTGCCCCATCGGCGTTTGAACTCGGGGCTGACCAGCCGCACAATGCGCGCGTCCAGCCCGATGCCGGCCATGCAGGCGAAGAAACGGGCCGGCTTGCCGGGGGCCGTCATCCGGCCCAACGAGATGGTGGCCGGCTCCAGCTCCTGGAATCGCGACGCAGCGCGTACGAGATTGCCGCCAATGCCTGTCTCCATGCCCAAAACGTTGGCCGTGCCGGCCGGCAGGATGGCCAGCGGCACTTCCGAGCCCGCCATTCCGGCAATCACTTCATTGATGGTGCCGTCTCCGCCGGCGACGAAGATGAGTTTCGAGCCGTCTTCAATGGCTTTCCTGGCAATCGGGCCGGCCGTATCGGGCCCGGTAGTGGGGCACAGGCGAATGGCTCCGGTATGCGGCTCCAGCAGACGCTGGGCCTCGGCGATCATCTGGGGGCGGCGAAAGAGCTTTCCGGCGACGGGATTGTAGACCAGACTGGCCTGACTTCGAGATGCGTTGGGATCGGACACGTAGTTACGATTATAGATAGTGACTGCACGGCAACAGATGGATGACTTGCGCGCCCAGTTAAGGCGGCACGAATACCTGTATTACGTGCTGGACGCTCCGGAGATCTCGGACGCCGAGTACGACGGTCTGATGCGGCAACTGCTGAACCTGGAGCAGCAGCATCAGGACATCCCGGTTCCGCCGGATTCCCCAACCCGCCGGGTGGGTGGCGCTGTGCGCGAGGGTTTCGTCAAAGTGCGCCACAGCGCACCGATGCTCAGCCTGGACAACGCGCTGAATCCGGAAGAGTTGCAGGCCTTCGACAGCCGCGTGCGGGAACTGCTGGCGGGCGCGCAGTATCGCTACGCCGCCGAACTCAAACTGGACGGGCTCTCCATGGCCGTCCATTACGAGAATGGGATCCTCACCCAGGCCATCACGCGTGGCGACGGAACCGTCGGCGAGGATGTCACCGAAAACGCCCGCACCATCCGTTCCCTGCCCCTCCGAGTGGAAGCCGAGTGGCCGAAGTTCGAAGTCCGCGGCGAGGTCATCATGCCGAAGGCTTCGTTCGGGAAAAGCTGAACAGGGAACGAGCCGCTCAAGAGTTGTCTCTCTATGCGAATCCGCGGATTCGGCCGCGGGGTCGCTGCGCGTCCTGGATCCCACCATCACGGCGAGCCGCCAACTGGAGTACCACGCTTACTTCCTCCTGGTGGACGGTCAGCCGGCAAAGGATAGCCACTGGGCCTCGCTGGAGGCCATGAAGTCCATGGGATTCCGCGTCAATCCGCGGCGGCGCCTCTGCGCCAACCTCGAGGAACTCACCGCCTTCTGCAACGAAGTCGGCGAATTGCGCGACAACCTGCCTTACGAAATCGACGGCGTGGTGGCCAAGGTCGACTCCATTCCGCAGCAGCGCCAATTGGGCTGGACCGCCAAGTTCCCCCGCTGGGCCATCGCCTACAAGTTCACCGCCCGCCAGGCCGAGACCGTCCTGGAAGGTGTCGATGTCCAGGTGGGCCGCACCGGGGCACTGACCCCAGTGGCCCGTCTGAAGCCGGTGACCGTCAGCGGCGTCACGGTCTCGAACGCCACGCTGCACAACGAGGAGGAGATCGCCCGGCTCGATCTCGCCATCGGCGATACGGTGCTGATCGAACGCAGCGGCGACGTAATTCCGAAGGTTGTGGCTGTGACCAAACGTCCGGACGACCGCCGCGCCTTCGTCATGCCGAAGACCTGCCCGGTCTGCCAAGTCGCCGGTCATGCGCGCGGAAGGCGAGGTTGCCAGCCGCTGCCTGAATACGAACTGCCCGGCCCGCCTGCGCGAAAGCATCCTGCACTTCGCCGCCCGCAGCGTGATGGATATCGACGGCATGGGCGACGCCCTGGTGGATCAACTCGTCGCCAGGGGCCTGGTGCGCAGTGTGGCCGATCTGTATGAGCTCACCGTGGAACAACTGCGCGGGCTCGACCGCATGGGCGAAAAGTCCGCCAAAAAGATCTGGGACAACATCCAGGCGTCCAAGCAGCGTCCACTGCCGCGGCTGATCGCCGGGTTGGGCATCCCCTTTGTCGGAGAACGCACCGCGCAATTCCTCGCCGACAGTCTGGAGAGCATGGACGCCTTGATGGAAGCCAGCGAAGCGCGGCTCCAGGCGATTGAGGAGATCGGCCCCAAGGTGTCTGAGAGCATCCGGCGCTTCTTCGCCGAATCGCACAATCAGGAACTGGTGCGGCGCCTGCGTGGCTACGAGTTGAAATTCACGCACGAAGCCGCGGTCCGCCCGGCCTCCGGCGCCTTCCTGGGTATGGTCTTTGTGCTCACCGGGACTTTGCCGAATCTCTCGCGCGAAGAGGCGAAGGCCCGTATCGAGGCCGCTGGAGGCAAAGTGACCGGCTCCGTCAGCAAGAAAACGAGCGTCGTGGTGGCGGGGGAAGAAGCGGGGTCGAAGCTGGACAAGGCGCGCGAATTGAATATCGAGGTGTGGGACGAAGCCACGCTGCTCGGCAAAATCGGATCGGCAACAAACGAATGAGTGGATTTCTCAACTTTCTCAAGGCGCTCGGCCCGATGGGTGCGTTCCTCGTGGCCCTGGTCGACGGCATCGGCCTGCCCAATCCCGGCGGCCCGGATTACCTGGTGATCTTTCTTGCCTGGACCCGGCCGGATACGGCGTATGCCAGCGGCCTGCTGGCGGTGCTCGGCGCCCTGATCGGCAGCCTCGTTCTGTTCTGGGTCGCCCGCAAGGGCGGCGAACGCTATCTCAATGAGAGAGCCAGCGGGCAGCGCGCCATGAAGTTCCGCCGCTGGTTCGCCCGTTATGGCCTGGTGACCGTGTTCATTCCCGCACTGGTGCCGGTGATCCCGCTGCCGATGAAGGTCTTCGTACTCTCCGCCGGAGCGCTGGGCGTTAGCCCGCTGGTGTTCCTGCTGGTGATGGCCGCCGGCAAACTGCCGCGCTATCTGGGACTCGCCTATCTCGGCAAGGAACTCGGCGAACACTCCACGCAATGGCTGAAGGACCATCGCTGGCATTTCGCCCTTGCCTCGGTGGCGCTGGTCGCCTTCCTCTTCCTGCTGGTGAAGGTCGCCGATCTCGTGCGTGCCAGGCGCGGCCTCACTCAAGTACAGTAGCAGTACACGAGTTCTCAGCCATGCCAACTCCACTCAGCCGCCGCTCTTTCGTCGCAGCCCTGCTTGCGGCGCCGCAGATCGCGAAGCAGAATCCCAACGACATCCGCGTGGAGAGTGTCAGCACCGAGGAAGAGAGCTACATCTACCGTACGCCGCTGAAGTTCGGCGGCACCGTGGTCGATCGCGTCACGCTGCTGAACGTGAAGGTGACCGTCCGCAACCGCGCCGGCAAAACGGCCCAGGGTTTCGGGTCGATGCCGCTCGGCAACGTCTGGAGTTTCCCGTCCAAGACCCTCACTTACGACCAGACCCTGGCCGCCATGCGCGACCTGGCCGTGAAAGCACGCAAGGTTACTGCCGACTGCAAGGACTTCGGCCATCCGGTGGAACTCAACTACCTGATGGAGCCGGAATGGCTCAAGGCCGCCGGAACGAGTGTCCCCAAGCTCTGCGCGCTGGTGACCTGTAGCCCCTTCGACGCCGCGATCCACGACGCTTACGGGAAGCTGAACGGCCGTTCCACCTACCACTGCTACACACGTGAGTTTCTTTCCGAAGACCTGGGCCGCTACCTGGGCAAGGAGTTCCAGGGCGAGTACCTGGAGAAGTACGTGCTGCCCGATCCGAAGCCGCGCATGCCGCTCTACCACCTGGTGGGCGCGGTCGATCCGATCGTGGAATCGGACATCGCGAAGAAGATCGGCGACGGTCTGCCGGAGACACTGCCGGAGTGGATCGCCTACAACGGCCTGACCCACATCAAGATCAAGCTCAACGGCGACGATCAGGCCTGGGATCGCGACCGCATCCTCAAAGTGGACCGCGTCGCCACGGAAAGTATGGTGAAGCGCGGCACGAAGCAGTGGTTCTATTCTCTCGACTTCAATGAGAAGTGCCCGAACGTCGCGTATCTGATGGCCGTCCTCCGCCAGGTGGAGGAGAAGTCGCCGGCCGGTTTCGCCCGCATTCAATACGTGGAGCAGCCGACAGCGCGCGACCTGAAGACGCATCGCGCCAATGTGATGCACGAGGCCTCCAAACTGCGGCCGGTGGTTATCGATGAGTCGCTGACGGATCTGGAAAACCTGATGCTGGCGCGCGAGATGGGCTACACCGGAGCCGCGCTGAAAGCCTGCAAGGGCCAGGCGCAGGCGCTCCTGATGGCGGCGGCGGCCCAGAAGTGGAAGATGTTCCTCTGTGTCCAGGACCTCACCTGCCCCGGAGCGTCGCTGATCCACTCCGCTGGCCTGGCCGCCCACGTGCCCGGAGTAGCCGCGATCGAAGCCAACGCGAGGCAGTACGTCCCGGTAGCCAACAAGGCCTGGGAGAGCAAATTCCCCGGGATTTTCGTGGTGAAGGATGGCTACGTAAAAACAGGAACCCTGACCGGTGCCGGCCTGGGAGCCGTGGCGTAGCAAGCATCGTGCGCAAGCTGAAAGCTGTTCGCTCTCCAGAAACTTCTCCCCAAGCGTTCCGATTTTGGTGCTCTTCAGGGCTTCGAACAGGGAGGCGATCGTCTCTTGGATGGCTCCATTTGACTGTCGTAAGTGCCCAACCGTCTGTGTCGGGGCTCCGTCGGCACACGAATCCCGGGACGTCCGTCAGGGGCGCCTGATGCGTCACGCCCTACTTCGTTGCGATCGGTGTGAGCTGAAACCCTCTGGCTTTCGCTCTCGATGCCAGCGACGCCATTTCACGCTCTTCGCGCTTCGCTTCAAAGCGCTCCATCCCGCGATCCACCCACGCCTGCCCGTTTCTCATCAACCGGTATACCAATATCGCCAGATACCGCCCCATCGCCTTCGTCGCCGCCGTTTTCGACGGCAGCTTCATTTGCAGATGCCGGTATCGCGCACCCAAAAACGACTTGCTCTGCTTCAGCGTCATCGCCGCATTGCGAAAGGCAATCGCCACCCGATTGCGCACCTTCGTCCGCGCTGTGCCAATCACCCTTCCTCCACTGACGTCCTTGCGCGGGCACAGCCCCAGCCAGGACGCAAAGTGATCCTCCGTCGGGAACGCACTCAAGTCGGGGCCCAGTTCCGCCAGAATCGTCTGCGCCGTCATCACCTCGATCCCATCGATACTCGTCAGATCCACTCCAGCAATCCGCGTCAGCTCCGCACGCAGATCGAACCGCGGTGCATTGCCCCGCGCCTTCTTCTGACCCGCGCTGCCCCGCGTCCCTTTCGGCTTGCTGCCGGGCTCGGCACCAGCAGCCGAACCCACCCCGGGCGCAGCCAGCGGATGCGTCGGCAATTCCGCCAGGTATTGCTGCAACTGTTCATCGCAGGCATGTAACTGGCGCTGCGTGAAGTCGTAGCTGTCCACGGCCTGCTGTAGTTCAAACAACACTTCGTCCCGCCAGTTGCCTTCCAGGCTCCGCGCCACTTCCTCCCGCGTGGCCTGCACGCGCGCATGGCACAGATCGGCCAGCCGGTAGGGATCCCTCTCTCCGCTCAGAATCGCCCGGATGATGGCCTGGCCGCTCAGGCCGCTCAGATCGCTCAGCGCGTTACTCAACTGTACGTTCATCGCCGTCAGCGCTTTCTGCATATGCTGGATCGCCCGGCTGGCCTCCTTCACGTGCCGGTCTCTGACCCGCCACACGGTGCGTACTTTCTCCACCGCGCGCGGCGTATGGAAGGAGTCATTCAACAGACCGTACGCATGGAGCTTCATCAGCCACTGGCATTCCTGCACGTCGGTCTTGCGACCGGGCACGTTCTTCGTGTGTACAGCATTGACCACCGTGACCCGCAATCCGCGTGCGGTGAGCACGTTGTACAGGGCGAACCAATAGACGCCGGTGGCCTGCACCGCCACCGTGTCAACCTGGCACGATAGCAGCCAGTCGGCCAGCCGGCGCAGTTCCGAGGTCCAGCAGCCGAACTCCTGCACGGGCTGCAGATCGCGGTCGGCAGGCACGGCGGCGAAGTGGCTTTGATTGCCGATATCGATGCCGGCAGCATTAGGGTGGACAATGGTGAGCCCTGGATCGGCGGAGCGCAACTGGCCGCGCAGAGTTCTGCGCTGCTGGCGGTTGAGGCGGTTCCAGCGGGCCGGAGTAGATTTCCGAGGAGGAGCCATGTGAAAATCGTCCTGTCTGAAAATGACTCAGGCTCGGCTCGACTGACGCAGGGAACCACAGACTCTCCAACGGGGTCGAGCCGGGCCTTGAACAGGCTGGCGGCAAGCCACCAATCAATACATCGCAACAGTCGAAGTCATGCTGAAAGACGGGCACAGAGGCACCAAGCGAACGCCGACCATAGCTTGCCGCCTGAGTCTGTAGTGATTACACACGGACGGCGAGGTGCCCCTCAAGTTTCCGGCTCAATGAATCGCGGCCCCAAGCCGCGTCAGGGATGCTGATAGCTGAAAGCTGATGGCTAAAAGGGAGCAGCGAACCCGCTACTGCTTCGCCGCGGCCGCCGCCGGCTGCCCCGGCTTGCGAACCTTCTCGTAGTAGCGCTGCACGAAGTCCTGCAGATGCAGCGGCACTTCATCCCGGCTGATATCGCCACCGGCTTCGGCATGGTTGGCGGACCGGTTCACATAGGGAGTCTTCAACTGCTGGTTCTTTGAATTGGTGACCTCCACCATCACCTCGCCCTGCAGGTTGAGCGCCCGTTTGCCCAGCAGTTCACTGAGCTTACCCATCGCTTCCTTCTGCTCCGCCAGCTCCGTATCCTTCTTGCCGTCCTGCTTGCCGATGCCGCTCTTTTCCTGATTGTTCGGGACGTCCTGGTTGCTGCCCGCTTGATTTGACTTCGCCTGCTGTGCATTGTCGGCATCGCCCGGTTGCTCCCCAGGCTGTGAGGCATCCGGCTCGCCCGGCTGATTGGACTTGCCCTGCTGGGGCTGGCCCTTTTCGCCCTTCTGCTGACCCTGCGACTTCTGGCTCCCCTTGTTGGACGCGCTCTGCTGGTTGTCGCCCTTGTTCTCCATCTTGAGCTTGTCCATCAGATTCGCCATCGCGTCGCGCATCTTGTCCATCAGGCTGGATTCCTTCTGCTGATCGCCCTTTTTCGGCTGGGCGGCATTGGGATCACCGGGCTTACGAATATCCTGCGCGCCGGAGGGCGACTGGTTCTTGTCGCCGCTGGCGTTCTCGCCCTCATCCGAATTCTGGTCCTCGTTGTTCTGCCCGGCCGACTGTTTGTCGCCCTTCTGGCCCTGCGAGGTGGCTTTGTCCGGATCCTTCACATCCACGGAGCGCAGCGACTCCTGGGTCATGTTGTCGCGTTCCATCACTTCCACGCGCTCGCTCTCGGGCAGCGTCAGGGAGAACGGCTCCGCCGGCATGCCCTTCTGGGCGAGTTCCTTGGGGGCGTTTTTCGCCGGGGCAGGCACCCCGGTGAGGGTATCGAACCGGACTTCCGCGATTGGCGCGCGCAGATCGAAGGTGTGCAGCACTCCGTAGCGCACGAAGAACATGGTCAGCGAAGCCAGCAGCAGCGCGGCGACCGGCCACGTGCTGCGCGGAGCACGAAGCGGCACGGCCAGGCTGGCGTTGACTCCGGCGGCGGTCGACTCCGCCTCCGTCTGGACGGCCTCCACGAATTCGGGTTTGGCCCGGCCCGGGGTGGCGAAGTAGTGTGCTGTCGAGATGAGGTCCCGCAGGCCGAGTTCGCGGTCCACATTGCAGGCGACCTCGTATTCGCCGGGCAGCTTTTTCCGGCTGCGCCACCAGCCGATGGCCACAGTGAGCCCGACGAGGAGCACTGGCCAATACCAGTTGAGAATCTGGGTCCCCACCAGCATGAGGACGAGCAACGCCCCGAGGCCGGCCACCAGCCCCCATCCAAAGTGCTCAAGCAGGATCTGCCACACGGTACGGCGGCGGGCTTGGAGGATGAGTTTGGTGATGGCGGCGGTGTTTGTCAATGGGTTGATTCTTATTATGACAGGGGGATGCGACTTGTTGGGAGATAGACGCAGAGCGGGCGAAATGGTGTCGAACCGGGATAGCACTGGCCAGCAACAGAGTTGGGAATCCGCCTTGGGCTCAAGCTCCTCTCTGGCTTAGGACCTCCCGGGGGGTATCGCAACTCAGTTCGTCCCGGCCACTCGGCCCGGTAACTATGCAGTCTCGGCGCTGCAAGCAACCCCGTCTTCGAAATGAAAATGATCGATTCCTCCTCCCGAGAACCGGCCAATGAAAAGGGGCGTTGTGTGAGCCTCTTTCTTCGGGGTGAAAGTACCATGTTCGATGGCATATTCATACATGCCGACGTTGAGTGGGTACTCCGTGAGTACTCCGGTCAGCGAATGTCCCCGAATCCAGGACTCCGCCGCCTCCCGGGAAGCAAAGGCTCCGGAAGGGAACCTCGACTGCGCCCCGTTGAATACCCACACCCGCTCGAGAACAAACATAGCTTGGACCCCTATCTTGGCTTACCCGAAATCAGCATTCTATCGGATGCCTCCGCACAGCCTCATTTGTCCCGAGCGAAGTTGGGACAAATTGAGGAAGTCAGAGGAGAGGCGAAAGCAAGATGCCCCGTGCTTTGTGGAACTGCGAAACTTGCCACTGAGACCCCCTTGACCGCCGGAGTGTATTGCGTCCTAGAGGTGCGGCCATTCAATGCCTCGACAGTCGATCGCAACCAGTGGAAATGTTGGAACACAGTGAACCGCGCAACCAACCGCCTTTCTATTCCATTGCCCACCCCACAAGCCTGTGCTATCGTCGGGTCTCGTCAAAAACCATGCTGCGCCCCTTCTCAAACTCCATCTACGCCTGCCTGCTCGTCATCGCGCCCGCCGCGATCGCAGCCGATGACCCCAAGTTCGACTACCGGGTTCTCTCCACCACCAGGACATCCACCATGGAAAAGGAGATGAATGAGGCGGCCGATGCCGGATTCTCCTTTTCCAGCGCAATGGGCGGCGAGACCGCGGTCGGCGGCAAAGAGGTTGTCGTCGTGATGTCTAAGGGGGACACGACCGCCTCCGCCCCGAAACGCGTTTACCGGCTGCTGGCCACCAGCCGTACCTCGACGATGCAGAAGGAGTTGCAGGCGCTCGGAGACGAAGGGTTCGAATACAAAGGTCAGACGGTCTTCGAGACGGGATTCAGCGGCAGAGAGGTTGTCGTGATCATGGAACGCATCGGCGGTGGAGATTCCGGCAGAATCCAGTACCGGCTGTTGTCGACGGCGAAGACATCCACCATGCAAAAGGAACTGCGCGAGGCCGGCGAAGCAGGGTTTGCCCTTGTCGGCATGACGGTTGGCAAAACATCGTTTGGCGGCGCGGAGTTGGTTAGCATCCTCAGGAAGAAGTGAACCGTGGCGAGCCGGCTTGGCCAGTGGATTCGGCGATTCGCTGCTCTCCGAGACCTTCCGCCTGCCTCTCGGCGGCGATGCCGGGGAGTACCCTCGACAAAGCCAAGCCACCCAGCCGCGTGCTTGCGACCACCAGATCTACTCCGCCCGGATGCACTCCACCGGATCCACCCGCGACGCCCGTCTCGCCGGCACATAACAGGCCGCGAAGGCCGCCAGCAGCAGCGTCACCGGCACTGCCGCGAATGTCACGGGATCCACCGGCGCCACACCGAACAGCAGGGACTTCATCACCCGCGTCAGCGCGGCAGCCGCCACCAAGCCGATTCCAATCCCAATGACACACAGCCCCAGCCCCTGGCTCACGAACATCCGCCGCACATCTCGGGCCTGCGCGCCCAGCGCGAGGCGGATTCCGATCTCCCGGTTCCTCTGCGAAACCGCGTAAGCGATCACGCCGTAAATCCCGATCAATCCCAGCAGCAGAGCCATCGCGCCCGCGATGCCCAGCATCACCAGCGTGAACGACGTGCGGGCCATCGACGAAGCCATCGTCTGCCGCAGTGTCTCCGGATTCGCCACAGCCAGCGCCGCGTTCGCTGACCCCACGACGTGCCGGATCTCATTCAGCAACGCGCCCGTACCCGCCCGCCCCGTGCGAAGGGAAAAACTCACCGACCTGGTCGCCGCCGTCACCGGCGCGTACGGAATCTCGCCAAAGACGGGCCAGTAGACTACCGCCGGCGCAGGTTCCTGGGCGCCACGATAGCGCACGTCCTCCACCACCCCAATCACCTCGCGCCACGGGCCGTTATCGTTGGAACGTACCCGCCGGCCGATCGCCGCCTCCGGTGCCCCCCACAACTCCCGAGCCAGGCCTTCCGACACCATCACGAGCTTCCGCTGCCCGTAGATATCCGCCCACGTAATATCTCGGCCCGCGCGCAGCTTCGTGCCCATCGAACGAAATAGCCCCGGCGATACGTTCAGATAGAGACGCATGGGCGGGCGGCTCCCCTGTGCGTAACTCTGGCCCTCCTTGAGGATTCCGTCCCAGTTCGGCGGGGCGCCGTCCATGGGCAGCGCGCTGGCGAAGCCAACGGAGTTCACCCCGGGGATCGCGGCCAACTGCTCGGCGATCGCCTGCTGCAGCCGCGTTGCCTCCTCGTCCTTGCGAACGAGTTCCCGCGGGACGAACACCCGGAAGGTCTGCACCGTCTCCGGCGCGGCAAAGCCCATCTCCACCTGGCGCAGAGCCTGGAAGGTCCGGATCATCAACCCCGACGAGATCAGCAGCACCAGCGCCAGCGAAACCTGAACGACCACCAGCGTGTTTCGAACATGATGACGATTCCGGCCATGGCTCATCGTCCGGCCGCCATCGCGCAAGGCAACCGAAACCCGCTTTCCCGCGTAACGCAGCGCCGGGATCAACCCGAACAGCAGCCCCGACAGGACGGCCACGGCCGCGCTGAACAGCAGCGCGCGCCCGTCGAGCCCAATCTCGCTCAGCCGCGGCAGATTCGAGGGTCCGTATTGAACCAGTAGCCGCAATCCGGCGGACGCAAGCACGAGCCCGGCCGCTCCGCCCAGTCCGCAGAGCACCAGACTCTCGATGAGGAGTTGCCGGACGATCCGTCCCCAGCCAGCCCCCAACGCCGCCCGCACCGCCAGTTCCTGCTGCCGAGCCTCCATCCGCACCAGCACGAGATTGGCGACATTCGCACAGGCGATCAGCATGACCAGACCCAGCGTACCCATCACCACCCACAACACACTCCGCACCCCGCCCACCACACTGTCCTGCAAAGGATGCAGGCTGGGCCCGATTCTCCAGGAACGGTAGACCGCCTCGGCCAGCGCATCGCCGGGCTTGCCGTCCTGCAACGAAGGCCACGATCGCATCCACACGGGAATCAGCCGGCCAATATCCGCGTTCGCCTGGTCGATTGTGACGCCGGGCTTCAACCGCGCAATCGCGAAGAACCCAAAACCGGCCAGCGTCGCGCGGCTACGGTCCAACCGGACTGGCAGCACGAGATCGGCCGGAGTGTCGGCAATCAGGAAACCGGGCGGCAGTACGCCCACAATCTCGCGTGGACGGGCATCCACAATGATCTTGCGCCCGATCACTGACCGGTCAGACCCAAACCGCCGCTGCCAGTAGCCGTGCGTCAGCAGCGCCACCTCATTCGATCCAGGCGCCTGATCGGCCGCCATCAGAGGACGCCCCAGTTGCGGCTCCACCGAGAGCGCGGGCAGCAACCCGTCGCTCACCAGAGTGGCGGACACCTGCTCTGGCTCACCGACGCCGGTCACCGTGACATGACGCGGAAGCCAGACGCCCATGGATTGGAAAGAGCGGTTCTGCTCGGCAAAGGTGAAGTACATCGAAGCCGAAAGACCCAGGCTACCCCGGCTGCTGACGATGCCGCCCGCCCCGGGCGCGGCCAAGGCCAGATCCACCAGAGCGTCCGACTGGGGATAAGCGAGAGGTTTGAGCAGGACACTGTTGATGACGCTGAAGATCGCCGTATTCGCGCCAATCCCCAGCGCGAGCGTCAGCACAGCGGCGGCGGCAAACGACGCATGATTGCGCAGGCCACGCACGGCGTAGCGAACGTCCCCGGAGATCGAATCCAACCACTGGAAGCCGTTCATGCGGTAAATCTCCTCCCTCCGTGCGGTCAGGTTGCCCACCTGCCGCAACGCCGCGCTCCGCGCCTCCGCCGGCGTAAGTCCTTGCGCTATCAGCGAATCCGTCAACAGTTCGAGGTGCGACTCCATCTCCTCGCGCCACTCCTGGTCGACCTCGTCGCGCCGCAGCAGATCTCGCCAGTGCATACTCAGGACGTCCGCATCACCAACTGGATCGCGTTCACCATCTTTTTGAAAGCGCTCGATTCCGCCTCGAGCTGCCGGGTCCCCTCGGGGGTCAGCTGGTAATAGCGCGCCTTCCGGTTGTTGTCCGTCACGCCCCATTCCGCCTTCAGCCACCCCTTGTGCAGCATCCGGTTCAGCGCGGGGTAGAGAGATCCGTCTTCAATCTCCAGATCGCCGTTCGACCATTCGTGAATCCGCTTGGCGATGCCATAGCCATGCAGCGGCCCCTGGTGCAAGGTCCGGAGGATCATCATGTACAACGTGCCCGGCAACAGGTCAGGGTTCGAGGAGAGTTCGCCCAAGCTGAGAATACCTTTCTGGACTATATATAGTCGAGACTAGTAAAGAAGTCAATACCCGCCTGGTTCAGCGCTATCAGGTCCCGCCATGCAATCTTCACCAGAATTAGTGGTTTTAATGTGCCGGGCCCTATAGTGGCTTGAGACGGCAGCCGATCGATACGAGTCTGTCAAGGAGGGAAAATTGATTCGTAAAATTCTCGCCGTCCTGGTTCTCTGCGCCAGTGCGGCTTTTGGAGCCGGGATAACATTGGGCAATTACGACTCCGGCAATTGTTACCCGTACCTCTGTTTCGCGAGCGATGGGGGCACCGCCTATCAGGAGCAGTTCAACGCCTCTGCGTTCAGCGGTCCTATCACGATCACCCAGATGAGTCTGTTCCTGGACGCCAATTCTAGCCCGGGCCCGGGCGCCATGGATCCGGCCACCTTCGTGGTGACACTCGCAACCTCCGCCGTGCCGTTCGGCGCAATGGGCAGTGATCCTGCCAGCAACCTCGGAGCCGACACGGTCGTCTTCGGAACATTCCACTTCCAGGGGGTGATGCCGAGCGTACTGACTCTGGTTGGCGGGACTCCATTTACCTATGACCCTGCCAACGGATCTCTGATCCTGAGCCTGTCCGTTACCTCGGATGGCCCGGCAGCCTGCCCGTACTGCAGTTTCTTCCAGGCAGACTATACCGGGACGGATGTGATTCGCTCATATTGGGGCGACAATGGCAGCAGCCTGAATGACACCGGCGCCCCGGTGACCAACTTCAACGACGAATTCCGTGGAGCCACCATCGTCAACGATGGCGGTACCTTGGGTGGCGCCGTGCCCGAGCCCTCTTCCGTGCTCCTTCTGAGCGGCGGCCTCGGAGTGCTCGGACTCCTCCGGCGCAAACGGCAGCAGCAGTAAACCCCTATCAGAGCCGGGTTACCCCCCTGTCTGATATGTAACCGGCCGGCCGCGAACCAATCGCGCCGGCCGGTCGCGCATTTGCCCTCACTCTTCCCGCGCAATCGCCCCTGAATTCGCCTCCCGCCGCCAATCCAATCTATACCGTGCTTGATGGAACACGGATGGGTTCGATACCATAAGAAATTCAACCACATGCTACGCTTTGAGACCGCCGGTGAGTCGCACGGGGAGTGTCTGGTGGCGACTTTGACCGGTCTGCCCGCCGGTGTCCCGATCTCCGTCGCCCAGGTAAATCATGAACTTTGGCGCCGCCAGCAGGGCTTCGGCCGCGGCGGACGCATGAAGATCGAGACCGATACGGCCGAACTGGTCAGTGGCGTCCGCCATTCCCAGACCATCGGTTCCCCCATCGCGATCATCGTGAAGAACCGCGACTGGCAGAACTGGACCGAAGTCCTGCCCGTCGAGGCCGCCGAGAACAGCGAAGAGAAGAAGAAGCCGCTCACCCGGCCGCGGCCCGGCCATGCCGATCTAGCCGGAGCGGTGAAGTACAGCTTCACCGAAGCCCGCTACATTCTGGAACGTGCCTCCGCCCGCGAGACCACTGCCCGTGTCGCCGTCGGCGCCCTGGCCAAACAATTCCTGGCGCAGTTCGGAGTCCAGATTCTCAGTCACGTCATCCAGGTCGGGACCGCCAAGCTGGAACGACTGGTCGAATGGGACGAACTGGTGGCGCTCTCCAAGCAGGAAGAGGTCCTGCTTGGCTGCGTCGATCCCGAGGCCGAAGCCCGCATGAAGGCGGTGGTCGACGAGGCCTACCGCACCGGAGATACCGTCGGCGGGGTCTTCGAGGTCCGCGCCCACAACCTGCCCATCGGGCTCGGATCCCACATCACCTGGGATACGCGCTTGGACGGCCGTCTCGCGCAAGCCATCCTGTCCATTCAGGCGGTGAAGGGCGTGGAGATCGGGGAAGCTGAAGAGGCGGCAACGGTCTTCGGGTCCAAGGTGCAGGACACCATCCACTACGACAAGGCCGAGCACCGCTTCCATCGCGGCGCCAACAAGGCCGGCGGCCTGGAAGGCGGCATCACCAACGGCCAGGATCTTGTGGTCCGCGGCCTGCTGAAACCCATCTCCACCCTGCGCAGGCCCTTGGAATCGGTGGACTTGGCCACAAAGGAGCCGGCCTCGGCGGCCTACGAGCGCAGCGATGTCTGCGTGGTGCCGGCGGCCGGAGTGATCGGCGAGGCCATGGTCGCCATCGTCCTGGCCCAGGCATTCATTGAAAAATTTGGCGGCGACTCCCTGAAGGAGTCGCGTCGAAACTACGACGGCTACATCCAACAAGTCAGGGAGTTTTGAAGTACAACGATGGTTCTGCGGATAGTTAAGTACGGCAACCCTGTCCTGGAACAGGTGGCCCAACCAATCGCGGAGTTTGGCACTGCGGAGTTGAAGCAACTGGTGGAAGACATGTTCGAGACGATGTACGCGAACAAGGGTGTCGGCCTGGCCGCCCCGCAAGTCGCGCTATCTCAACGTCTGACCGTCATCGATCCCTCCGCGGGCGAAGACCCCGAGGCCCGGCTGGTGCTCATCAACCCGGAGATTATTATGAAAGAGGGCAGCCAGATCGGCGAAGAGGGCTGCCTCTCCATTCCCGGCTTCCGCGAGGACGTCAAGCGCTTCAACAAGGTGACGGTCCGCGCCCAGAATGTGGAAGGGGAGACCTTCGACACCGACGGCGAGGAACTGCTGGCCCGCGCCATGCAGCACGAGATCGATCACCTGAACGGCATCCTCTTCCTCAATCACCTCAGCCTGCTGAAGCGCGACCTCATTCGCCGCAAGATCCGCAAACTGGCGAAAGCCGGCGAGTGGGACTAGTGGCGCGGGCGGGCCGCGGCCCCGCACAATCAGAGTAGTCCATGAAACTGGTCTTTCTAGGAACGCCGCAGTTTGCCGTGCCGACCCTGGAGGCAATCGTCCAGGCCGGTCATGAGGTAGCGGCGGTCTACACGCAGCCCGACCGGCCAAAGGGGCGCGGTCAGGAGCTCGCTCTTTCGCCCGTCAAGGAAGCCGCCCTGCGCCTCGGCCTCGCGGTGCGCCAGCCGGAGCGGGTCCGCCGCTGTGTCGAGGAACTCGCCACTTTCCAGGCCGACGCCATGGTCGTGGTCGGTTACGGCCAGATCATTCCGCAGGCCATTATCGACCTGCCCCGCCTCGGCATCATCAACGTTCACGCCTCTCTGCTTCCGAAGTACCGCGGGGCCGGCCCCATCCAGTGGGCCATCGCCAACGGCGAAACGGTCACCGGCGTCACCACCATGATGATCAATGCCGGCCTCGACACCGGCGACATGTTGCTGAAGGCGGAAACACCGATCGGACCGGAAGAAACCGCGCTGGAAGTCGGCCCCCGGTTGGCCGCGCTTGGAGCGGACCTGCTGGTCGAAACGCTAAGCGGACTCCTCGCCGGCTCGATCGTCCGCGTCCCCCAGAACGACGCCGAAGCGACCCTGGCGCCCATCCTCAAGCGCGATGACGGGCTCATCGACTGGCGCCAGCCGGCTGCCGTGATCCACAATCGCGCCCGCGGCTTTCTGCCCTGGCCCGGCGCCTGGACCACGTTCCGTGGAGTACGTTTCAACATCTGGCGCTGCCGCCCGGCAACGGAGCCGGCCGCTGAGCGCGCGCCTGGTTCGATCTACGCCGCCGGCCGCAAGCTCTTCGCCGCCTGTGGCGGCGCCACCGCCCTCGAACTGCTGGAGATTCAAGTGGAAGGCCGCAAGCGCGTTGACGCTCCATCCTTCCTGAACGGACAGCGCCTGTCCGACACCGATCTTTTGGGAGAGTCCTCGAAGTGAACCTGCCCCTCGGCTACCGCTATTCCGCTCTGTACGCGGGCATCCGCAAGACCGCCAAACCCGACCTGGCGCTGATTGTTTCCGACACCCCGGCGTCCGCCGCCGCCGTCTTCACCACCAACCGCGTGCAGGCCGCCCCGGTGAAACTGTCCCGGGAAAACCTGGCTCAGACCGGTGGCGTCGCGCGCGCCGTCCTGGTGAATGCCGGGAATGCGAACTGCGCCACGCGCACGGGCGCCAAGGTCGCCCTGGCCACCACGAAGGCCGCAGCCAAAGTCCTTGGCTGCAAGCCGGCCGAGGTCCTGCCCTCCTCCACGGGAGTCATCGGCATGGAACTCGACCCGAGCCTGATTACGAATGCCCTGCCCGCGCTGACCGATGGCCTGGATGCCGGCAGGTTTCTCGATTGCGCCGACGCCATCCTCACCACCGACCTGGTCCGCAAAGTCGCCTACGCGGAAGCCGGCGGAGCCCGCCTGGCCGGCATGACCAAAGGCTCCGGCATGATCCATCCCGGCATGGCTACCACGCTGGCTTACGTCGTCACCGACGCCGTGGTCTCGCCGACGGTCCTCCAGTCCTGCCTGAAGGTGGCCGTGGGCCGCAGCTACAACCGCCTGAGCGTCGACGGCGACATGAGCACGAACGACACTCTGCTGGTCCTCGCCAACGGCGCCAGCGGCATCAAGCCGAAGCGGGAAGAGTTCCAGGCCGCGCTCGACGAAGTCTGCCAGTCGCTGGCGAAGCAGATCGCCCGCGACGGCGAAGGCGCCCAGAAGTTCGTGGAAATCGAAGTCTCCGGTGCGAAGGACGAAGCAGCCGCCACGCGCATCGCGCGCGCCATCGCCAACTCCCCGCTGGTCAAGACGGCCATCGCCGGCAGCGACGCGAATTGGGGCCGTATCTTATGTGCCGCCGGCTATTCCGGCGCCACCTTCGAGCCCGAGCAGGTCGACATTTACCTGCAAGGTGTAAAAGTTTGCCGCAAAGGCCTGGCCGCCCCCTTCGACGAAGCCGCCATGAAGCGCAAACTGGACGAGAAGGACTGCAGCATTCGATTCCTCATTGCCGGGGAAGGAAACGGCTCCTGCCGCTTCTGGACCTGCGATCTGACCCACGGATACATCGACATCAATGCCAGCTACCGCACTTGAAAACTCTCGCCCGCGGTCGGCGCGAAACCCGGGCACGCTTGCTAGACTGAGGTAATGTTGTTCACTGGACTGGAGCACACGGCCCTCGCCTCCCCTGCCCCGCAGCGGCTGGCGCAGTGGTACGTCGACACACTGGGCTTCCGGATCAATTACGAGTACGACGGCAACTACTTCGTCAAAGCGCCCGATGGCGCGATGCTGGAGATCATCCCGTCCCAGGGTGATGCGCCCGAAACCGCCATGCGCACCCCGGGCATCCGCCACATTGCCGTCTCGGTCAGCGATTTCGACGCGTGCCACGAGGATCTCAAGACGAAAGGCGTGAAGTTCCTGGGAGAACCGCTCAACCTGAAAGGCAACCGGCTGCTCTTCTTCGCCGACGGTGATGGCAACATCCTCCACCTCATTTCGCGCCCTCAGCCTTTGCCCTAACGGAACCGCCCATTGCTAAGCCGGATCTTCACCGCCTTCGAATCCCGAAACTTCCGGCTGATGTGGGCAGGCGCCTGCACATCGAGCATCGGAACCTGGATGCAAAGTCTGGCTCAGAGCTGGATGGTGCTGAAGCTGTCCGGATCACCCTTCTACCTCGGACTCGAACTCGTTCCTGGGCGGGACACCCATCTTTGTGCTGGCCATGTTCGCGGGCGTCGCGGCCGACCGCTTCGACCGCCGCCGGGTGCTACTCGTCTCCCAGTTTGTCCAGATGACCTGTGCGTTCCTGCTGGCCGCCCTCTTCGCCAGCAACCTCACCAGCGTCTGGCCGATACTGACGGTGAGTTTCGTGGTCGGCGTGGCTCAGGCCTTTGGCGCACCGGCTTACCAGTCGCTGATCCCCTCCCTGGTCCCGCGGGAAAACCTGCCTAACGCCATCGCCATGAACTCCATCCAGTTCAACCTGGCGCGCGTCATCGGCCCGGTCATCGGCGGTTTTGCGCTCACCAGCCTGGGCGCGGCCTGGTGCTTCGGCCTGAATGGCCTCAGCTTCGTGGCCGTCATCATCTCGCTGCTGCTCATCACTATTGACTTCACGCCCGGCAAGACGAAGGAAACGGTGATGGAGAGCATGAAGGGCGGCATCGCCTTTATCCGGCAGAAGCCGGAGATGCTGCCGCTCATCTGGGTTGCCTTCGTCTGTACCTTCCTCGGCATCCCGATCATCGTCTTTCTGCCCGTTTTTGCGAAGGAAGTCTTCGGCGGCACCGCCGCCACCTACACCCTGCTGCTCTCGGTGGAGGCCGCGGGCGCCATTTGTGGCGGCCTGCTGGTAGCGGCTCGCGGCAAGGGCGCCGGCGTCGGACGCGACGCGATTCTTGCCCTGATCGGGCTCGGCGTCTTCGAGGCCGCCTTCGCGTTCAGCCGCAACTTACACATCGGCCTCGTGTTCCTCTTTCTGGCCGGCATGGGCCTCATCGCCTGTTTCTCGCTGCTCAGCTCTCTGGTGCAAATGGTGGCGACCGACGAAATGCGCGGCCGCGTGATGAGCATCTACAACGTGGCGTTCCGCGGCGGCATGCCGATTGGCAGCCTGATTACCGGCTCCCTGGTCCCTCACCTCGGCGCACCGGCCGTGGTTGCCACCTATGGCATTGTTTTGACGGGTCTGGCTCTCTATCTGCTTCTGGTGCAGCGGAAGATCGCCGCCCTATGATCCGGTAACCACGCGCCTTGCGAGACGCGTCTGGATAGAATGGTGATTTGTCCAATGCGGATACTGCTTCCCCTTCTGATGGCATCCTGTTTCGCGGCCGAACTGCCGGCCGACCTGCTGAAGGCGCGCGATGCGCAGGATCGCGCGGCCCTCGACAGAATCGCCGCCGCCGCCGATTCCGAGGCGCAAGCCAAGGCGAATGACGCCAATGTCCTCTACAAAGCCGCCCAGGCGCAGTTGATCCGCGCCGAAGTCTCCATGGAACTGCGCGACAAGAACGCCGCCCGCGGCGCCGCCGAAGCGGGCATCAGGGTGGCCGAAAAAGCCGTCGCGCTCAAGCCGAACATGGGCGAGTACCATCGCATTCTCGGCACCCTCTGCGGCCAGGTGATTCCCGCTAACGTCCTGGCTGGGATGAAGTACGGCAAGTGCGCCCTCGATGAAGTGAACAAAGCCGTCGAACTCGCGCCCAAGGCCGCGGCCGGCTACCTCAGCCGCGCCGTGGGCAACTACTACCTGCCTGCATCTTTCGGCGGCGGCCCCGAACTCGCTCTGAAGGATGTCGACAAGGCTCTGGAACTCGACCCCAAGGACGCCGACGCCTGGCTGTGGAAAGGCATCATCCTGCGCAAACTGGCCCGCAACGCCGACGCGCGCAAGGCCCTTGCCAGGAGCCAGGAACTCCACCCTGAGCGCATCTGGACGAAACAGCAACTGGAAAAGACGCCCGAGAAGTGAAGCAGCAGTACCCGGCCACCGCGTTCGTTCTCCTGGTGCTGACGCTGCTGGGTTTTTTCGTGTTTCCGGGCCACACCTGGCTCCAGTCCGATACGCAGATCTACGCCCCCATGCTGGATCGCATGATGGATCCGGCCCTGTTCCCCAAGGATGAGCTCGCCCTTCGTCCTCACGTCACCTGGACCCTCTATGACGAGATCGCCATCGGACTCTGCCGTCTCACAGGAGCGGACCTTCAGCACGTCCTGGGCGCCCAGCAGATCGTCTTTCGCTTCCTGGGTCTGGCCGGAGCCTTCCTGCTGGCGCAGGCCATGGGCCTCACCTGGCCCGCCGCCCTCTTCGCTGCCGGCTGCTTCGGACTCGGCGCCGTCATCAATGGCCCCGCCGTCCTCACTCTCGAGTACGAGCCCGTCCCGCGCGCCTTTGCCATCCTCCTGCTGATGGGTGCTTTCGGCTGCGCCGCCAACCGGCACTGGCGCGCCTCCGCCGTCCTGGCCTTTCTGGCTACCATCTATCACCCAACCTCCACCGCGCCTTTCTGGGCCTGCGCCGCGCTCTACTTCCTGGTCACCAGATCGCGCCGTGAATTGTGGCCGCTGGCCGCCTCCTGCGCCGCCGCCATTGCCGCCGTGCTGCTCTCCGCGCTGCTGCAGCATGGCGAGACGGAACGCCAGGTCTGGTTCGGTGTGATTCCGGCCAAACTCGAGGCCATCCAGAAGATCCGCGGCATGTACAACTGGATCCAGCTCTGGCCGCGGCCGTGGTTCTGGCAATACCCGGTGCTGCTTCTTTTCAGTGCCGGCGCGTGGCTGCGGATCCGCTCGCGCCTCTCGGGCGAAGCCCGCTTCTTCACGCTCGCCGTCGCGATTTACGGCATGCTGATGGTGCCCTTGCAGTACGTTCTGCTCGACGTCGGCAAGTGGATCCTCATGCCGCAGTTTCAGCCCGCCCGCGCTGTCCTGTTCATCACGACCATGGCGCTGCTTCTGGGTGCCGCCGCCGGCTGGCACGCGGCCACATCGGGCCGCCGGCTGGAAGCATGGGGCTGGCTGATGATCGTCTTTGCAATCCCCGCCAACGGCCTGGTGGTCCAGCTTTTCACGCAACCGGAGCCGCGAAAACTGGCGCTGGTCCTGGCCCTGGCTGCGGCGGCCGTCATCGCGGTGAAATGGCCGCGCACCGCCGTCCTCGTGCCCGCCGCCGCGATCTTCCTCATTCCCGGTTTCGGCGGTGTTCGCAATTACCCTGCGCTGCACACCGCCCCCTTGCGGGAACTCTCCACCTGGGCCCGCGGCTCCACGCCGCAGGACTCCACATTCCTCTTTGCCGATGTCGGTCATGGCCTGCAGCCTGGCGTCTTTCGCAACGATGCCAGGCGCAGCATCTACATCGACTGGAAAGGGGGAGGACAGGCCAACCTGCTGGAGAACTTCGCCGACCTCTGGTGGAAGCGCTGGAACGCCGTCCACGAAGCCACGCTGCCTCTACTGCCGCTGACGGATTATCAGGCCCTGGGGATCGACTACATCGTCGTCCGGCCCGCCAACCGTCCGGCGTCCGCAGCGGTAGTCTACGCCAACTCCGACTGGGCCGTGATCCCTACGCGTCAGCCCGGCCAATAAACGAGTCCACTTCTTCCCTTGAAGGCGCCGAGGCCTGCGCACCCAAACGGGTCACGGAAAGAGCCGCCGCTCCGTTGGCAAACTTCAGCGCCGAGGAAACGTCCCGATCTTCGGCCAGCGCCACCGCCAATGCCGCATTGAAGGTATCGCCTGCCGCCGTCGTATCCACCGCTGTGACGGCAAACCCCGGCATCGCCAACTCCCGCTCGCCATCCGAGTAGAAACATCCCTGGTCGCCCAGCTTCAGCACCACCGCCTTGGGCCCCAGCGCGCGTAGCGCCCGGGCAATCTCCGGAGCCTCGGCAAACGTCACCCGAGTCGGAGCCCGGTCCAGCAGAATGCAGGCTTCGCTTTCATTCGGTGTCAGCACATCGACCAGCGCCAGCATTTCAGCGGGCAGCCGCCGGGCCGGCGCGGGATCGAGAATGGTCAGGGCGCCCGCCTTCCGGCCGGCGCGCAGGGCCGCCTGTACCGTCTCCAGCGGGGTCTCCAGTTGGAACAAGGCGCAGCGCGTCCCCTCATAGGCGGCATGAGCCGACTCGATGTCGCCCGGAGCCAGCATCGCATTCGCGCCCGGCGCGACCACAATCGAGTTCTGGCCCGACTTCTCTACCCAGATCAGCGCTACGCCCGTGGAGGTCTGCCGCGCCGCTCGCACCGTAGACACATCCACCCCAGCCGCGGCCAGGCTCGCCTTCAAGTGGTCGGCGAACGGATCCAGCCCGACGCAGCCCACCATGCGCACTCGCCCGGCGCGGGCCAGTTTTCCGGCAGCACACGCCTGGTTCGCGCCCTTGCCGCCCGGGATCATCTGGAAATTGCCGCCCAGCGTCGTCTCGCCCGGCGCGGGCAGCCGGTCCACCTGCACCACAAAGTCCATATTCAGTGAGCCGGTGACGACCAACGAGGAGGATTGCATCATGGGTATCTTACTGCACGGAGGGCCGCCGGGACCGCGCGCAGAGGTGCCGGGCTGGCAGGGTTAATTGTAGATGGGCCGGCGGACTAGTGGGACAGGTCGATGCCGAAGTTCCGAAGCTCTTCCGCATAGTAGCGTTTGTGGAGCAGATCCCACTCTTCGCTACCTTCGGGAATGTCCTTCTTCATCGTCCGGATCTTGGCGCGCGCCGCCTTTTCCGCTTTGTCTTCATTCAGCAGGATCTCGGAGATCAGCCGCACCAGTTCCAGCCGGACGTCGTTCGCGTCGCGGCGGAAGCGGCAGTCGCGCGATTTGCGCAATGCCGTCACCACTTTGTGCGAGATCTCGTTGATCTTGTCACGGCTCAGCTTCATCGGGTCGCCGGTGTCGCGGCCGCTGGCCTTGACCACTTTGCGCTGCGCCACCAACTGATTCTTAATGCGGCGGAACATCTCCGAATAGCTGATGCCGTTGTTGGACATGTACACGGAGTACTCTTCCAACAATGTACGCACCTCGTCATTCAGCTTGTCTTCCACGGACAACTCATCGGTGATGATCGTCCCCATCAACTCCGCCACGGCGGTGGGGTTGGAGATTTCGATGATGTTGGAACCAAGCTTTGCAGCCAACTGGCGGCTTAAGTAAGTGACGAATTCTTTGGCGAGGAGCATCCTGCGAACTCAGAAGCTAACCGGACTACTTTCCAGTCTAGCAGCATGGAGAAAATCGCTTCAAATCACTCCCGGCCGCCGGTTTCGCCCACAGCCGCCAGCATCTCCTCCACCATCGCTTCCAAGTCTTTCGGAAGGAACGGCTTACGCAGGATATGCCCCATTCCGGAGCCATTCTCCTGTTCCAGCGATTCGCCCGGATAGCCCGACATATATAAGACGCCCAGTTTGGGATTGTGCTGCAGCAACCGCTCGGCCAGTTCCGGACCGCTCATGCCCGGCATGACGACATCGGTGATCAGCAGTTCGACGGGAGGATCGGCCTTGCTGAACAACTCCAGCGCCTGCTCGCCGTTCGAGGCGGCATAGGTCCGGTAGCCCAGTTGCGACAACGTCTCCCGCGCGAGTTCGCGCACCTGCCCCTGGTCCTCGACCAGCAGAATCACGTGGTGGCTCGCCTGCTTGCCCGGCCCCCAGGCCGGCGTCGAAACCACGGTCGCCGGCTCGTCCACGGCCGGAAGCAGGATTCGGAACGTCGCCCCTTGCCCGGGCTTGCTGAACACGGAGATATGACCTCCGCTCTGCTTCACGATTCCGTACACGCTGGAAAGGCCCAGCCCGGTTCCCTTCCCTACTTCCTTGGTCGTGAAGAACGGCTCAAAGATCCTTTCCCGCGTGGCCTCGTCCATCCCGGCCCCGGTATCCATGGCATACAGCGCCACATACTGCCCGGGCTGCAGGTCCATGGCCTGCGACGAGCGTGCCTCCATGATCTCTTCATTGGCGGTCCGGATCGTGAAGGCGCCGCCCATGGGCATCGCATCGCGCGCGTTAGCAGCCAGATTCAAAAGGACTTGCGCCAATTGCGTGCGATCCGCGCGAACCCGGCTTAGCGATTTCGCCGTCTGGAACCGCAGTTCCACCGTCTCCCCGAGCAGTGGCACCAGCAGGCCCTGCATCGACATGGCAACTTCGTTCAGATCCAGCACCTGCGGCTGCAGCACCTGTTTGCGGCTGAACGCGAGCAATTGCCGGGTAAGATCCGCGGCGCGCTGACCGGCCCGCTGGATCTCCAGCAGCAATCGCCGGTTCTGATCCTGCTCCCCCACCCGGCCCAGCAGCATGTGGCTGTAGCCGTTGATCACCGTCAGCAGATTGTTGAAATCGTGGGCAATCCCGCCCGCCAGCGTACCCAAAGACTCCACGCGCTGCACATGACGGAACTGCTCCTCGATCTCCTTCATCTCGGTCACGTCCTGCACAGTGCCCATGACCATGCTCCGGCCGTCGCGCAGTTTCGTGAACTCGCCATACGAGCGCACGTGCCGTACGCGCCCATCCGGACGCAGGATCCGGTACTCCATGGCCCGGTTGCGCGACTCTTTGTCGGCCGTCAGCGCCATGGCCCGGATTCGCTCCCGGTCGTCCGGATGGACAAGGTCCATCAGATGGTCGAAGGTTGGCTCGAAGATCTCTGGATTCAAACCGTGAATCCGGTACACCTCGTCCGACCAGCGCAGAGCTCCGGTGTTGGGATCCTTCTCCCAACTGCCCAGGCGCGCCAGCTTCTGTGCCCTTTCCAGATGGGCCTGGCTGGACCTCAGTTGCCGCTCCGCCTTGCGCCGTCTGACGACGTTGGCCACCATGGCGGCGATGATGAGGAACTGGATGATCGTGAAGGCCGCGCCCATCCAGATCAACATGCGGTTCCGGTCGTATATGTCGCTAATCCGGTCAGGCCGGTTTACCAGGACCGCGCCGGCGGGAATCAGTTCCGGCTTCACCCCCAGGCGCTCCAGCACGTTGTAATCCAACACCATCTGGAGCACGCCGTGGCGAGCCACCGGGACATCGGCGGTCGACGCCCCCTCCAGCACCCGCCGGGCTATGTTGCCGGCCTGGAGGCCATGCGCGCGCCCGTTGTTCACACAGCCGCCCGCGAATCCTTGCCCCATGCTCACACCGGTGGGGCTGAACACCGGCACCGAGCCGGCGGCGCGAGAGATCTGGGCAGCCGAATCCGGCAGCGGAATATACTGGCCCGAATGGTCGTGGCTGAAGCTGGTCGTCACCACCAGCGAATCCGAAGGCATCGCCCGCAGCCGGTTGAGAATCTGGCTGAATTCGAGCCCGGATCCGTCCAGATACTCGAAATGCAGCTGCGGCCGGCGCCGCGCGATCACTCTCAGGGCCCGCAGATGCACCTGGTTGGACGAAGACGCATCGGACACCGCAAAGACGTGCCGGGTCTTGGGAAAGAGCCGCAGAGCCGCATCCAGGTAGCCCTGAAGATCGAACTCCTCCACCACGCCCGTGTACGAGGCCCGCGGCACGCGTTGCACCAGATCGGGACTCGACACACCCGAAAAGACGACCGGAACGTTGCCGAACAGGTCGACGCGGTGCTTCAGCAGGAATTGCAGCGCCTCGTCGTCGGACGAGACGATCAAATCCAGCCGCAGCGCGTGATACTTCTGGCGTAGCGTCTCCTCCATCCAGGCCTCATGCGCCGGGCCACTCCTGCGCTTCGAGTCCAGGAACTCGGTCCACACCTCCACCTCGAAAGGCAGCGCGGACAGCACGTCTTCCACACCCAGGACGAGATCGTTCGTCCAGGGGAAATTCTGGTGGTAGGAGTTGAGAATGAGGACGTTTCGTTTCGGCGACGGCGCCTCAGAGGCCGGCGCGGCCGGTTGCGCCAGGGCGGAGCCCGCACAAAGCGCCGCCAGACAGAGGCAGCCGGCGATATGTGCAGCCACGCGGCTTCGAGGCGTTCCCCGGCAAATCATTTCCATTCATCTCCCGGGTGCCCGGATTAATGCACGAGATCGCCTTGGTGATGATCCAGGAAATCCCGGTCGATCCGTTTGCGGCCCCGGAATCCCTCTTCCATACCGTGCCAAAACCCGACTCCAGTCTCGTTGAGCTGGAAGCAAATCAGAACCTCTTCCCCACGGTACATGGTGGGAAAGTCCACAAGCCCGATATTCAGGTCCTTCACCTGCACACCCATTTCTTCGAACTGATCCAGAATTCCTTTGAGTTTCTTTCCCAGTTCTTCCACTCGTTTGCGTAACAAAACAAGCCGTTCCGTGTCCAGGTCCACCCCGCCCATCTGGTGGGCTTTGCGCATTCTCTCCGCAATCTCCCGCTGGGATTCCTCCAGTTCGGCGCGCGCCTCCACAGCCTCCTGGAGCATGCGGCTCACCTCCGGCACCAGCCGTTGCGCCTGCTCGAGCGTGAAAAATCGAGGCATGCCCTAGTGTAGTTGAGTTCCCAATCCGCGCAGAATGAAATCCGCCGCCGCCGCCGGTTGGGCCGCCCGTGTGATTTCGCGCCCCACCACAAGATAGCTGGCTCCCGCCGCCATCGCCGACGCCGGCGTCGCCACCCGCTTCTGGTCTCCGCGATCCGCCCCGGCCGACCTCACTCCAGGCACTACCAAAATCGTCTCCGGCGGGATCAGCGCCCTCAGCCGTTCCACTTCCAGTGGCGAACACACGAGCCCATCGGCCCCCGCATCCACCGCCTTCGCGGCCAGCCATTCCACCTGTTGCGCCACCGTCCGGCCCGTGACGCCGAGATCGTCCAGATCCGCCTGGTCGAAGCTCGTCAGCACGGTGACCGCCAGGATCCTCAGGTTCGTTCCCGCCGCCGCCTCGCGCGCCGCCCGGATCACCTGCGGACTCGCATGCACCGTCAGCAGGCTGCCGCCCAGGGCCGCCACACGCGCCGCCGCGCGCTTGACCGTCTCGTGGATGTCAAACATCTTCAGATCCACGAATACCTGCTTGCGGCGCGCCACAATCTCGCGCACCACGGCCGGCCCTTCCGCCGTGAATAGCTCGAGCCCGACCTTATAGAAATCGACCGTCGTCGCAAGCTGGTCGACCAGTGTGAGCGCCTCGCCGGCATTGGGCACGTCGAGCGCAACAATAATTGGGTTGTAGTTCATAAAACGTGAATGGGTTTTTCGCCTCGTTCCCTCACCCGGCCAATCATTCGGCCGGCCGGGCGCGCCGCGGCCTGCTCCGGCGACTGCGCCAGCAGTAGCCCGCCCGAGGTCTGCGGATCGTAAAGCAGAGCTTCCACTTCCGCCGGGATTCCTGCTCCCAGCAGAACGCACGGCGAGGCAAACGCCCGGTTGTTGTTCAGCCCGCCCGGCACCGCCCCTGCCGCGGCATACTCCAGCGCGCCCGGCAAAAAATGCAGCGCCGACGCATCGATCTCCAAAGTCACTCCGCTCGCCAGCGCCATCTCGCGCGCATGACCCATCAAACCGAATCCGGTGATGTCCGTACAGCCGTGCGCTTCCGTATCCACCCGGTTCAGCCGCAGCATCGACGAGATCGAACTCTCCATGTGCTCCTCACTCGCCAGCCCGCGCTTCAGCGCCGTCGAAATCACCCCGGTACCGATCGCCTTCGTCAGCACAAGCACATCGCCAGGCCGGGCTCCCGCGTTCGTCCAGACGCGCTCGGGATGCACCGTGCCCGTCACAGCATATCCAAACTTGATCTCTTCGTCGTTGACACTATGCCCGCCCACCACCGCGCAGTCGGCCTCGATCATCTTCTCGGCTCCGCCCTTCAGGATGGCTTCCAGATCCTCCAGATCGCCCTTCCCCGGATAGCACAACACCGACAGCGCGGTCACCGGCCGCCCGCCCATCGCAAACACGTCACTCAACGCATTGGCCGCCGCAATCGCTCCGTAAGTGTAAGGATCGTCGACGATTGGTGTGAAGAAATCCACTGTCTGCACGAGGGCGCACTCCGGGCTGAGCTTGTACACGCCGGCGTCGTCCGACGTATCAAACCCTACCAGAACGTTAGAATCGCGCAGGCGCGGAACGCCTGGCAGTACCTGGTCCAAAACCTTTGGACTGAGCTTGGACGCTCAACCCGCGGCTTTGACGTGCGCAGTCAGCTTTTTCATCGCAATCCCGGCCATTAAACCATCCGGCCTGGATCTATTATCCAGCATGCAAGTCCAGGCTTTATAATCGGAGGCTTGACGCACTGGAAACAGCGCCTCGTCCTCTCCGTACTCCTCGCAGTCTGCGGAGCGGTCGAGGCGCGATTCATTTACACTTCCCTCCTGCCGCTCCGCCGCCAGGTGGCGCGCACCCCGGGTCTGGTCGACCCCGAAAACCTCGCGCTGGGCAAGGTGAAGGATTCCGCGCTGAAGGCCGGAGTGAAAGAGGGAGACATCCTCCTGGCCGTGGAAGGTGTCCCGGTCCATTCGGCCTTCGAGGCTATCGGCCGCATGGTGCAGAAAGAAGGCGGCGCCCCCATCACGCTGACGGTACGCACCGGTGATGGCCCGCCCCGAACCGTTACGCTCATCCCACCAATCCTTAAGCTGGCCGAACCGGTGGAATTCACCTTCACCCTCGGGCTGAATATTGTCCTCCCCGTGATGAGCATCGTGCTCGGCTTCCTCGTCGCCTTCCGCCGGCCCTCCGACCCCACGGCCCTGGCCATCCTCTGGCTGCTGCTCTCCCTTGCCTTCATGCAGCGCGCCAACGGTTACGAGCGCTACGGCTGGGGCGTCTGGATGAGCGGACCAGCCATCTTCCTGGACGTCGTCTCCGACTGGTGGCCCGCTGCCTGGTGCGCCGTCGCGCTGCTCTTCCCCGACGGCCACTGGCGCCGCGACCTGCTCTCGCGCGTCTCCCTCGCGGTGATTGCCGTCTACGCCCCCTACGAAGCAATTCGCGCCGGTCTGGTCGCGGCCCTGTTCGCCAATCCCGCCGTCTGGTCGATTCTCAAGCCCATCGACCACCTGCCGCGCGTCCTCACCCAATCGCTTCACTTCGCTCTGATCGGACTCGGCCTGCTGAGCTTCCTGCTGAAATTCCGCGCCGAGACTCACCCCGACGCGCGCCGCCGCATGCGCTGGATGCTCACCGGTCTCATGCTCGGCGTCATCCCCAATACCGCCCTGATGGTCTCTTCCGCCCTGCTGCAGCGCGATCTGAACGACTACCCGTACTGGCTGCTGATGCCCGGCGTGCTGGCGCCCATCTTCATCCCGGTCACCCTCGCCTACAGCATGCTGGTCGACCGCCTCTTCGATCTCGGCGTCGTCATCCGTCAGGGTCTCCTCGCCTCGCGCACCGTCACCGCTCTCCGCCTGCTGGTGAATGGCATCCTGCTCTGGATCGCCTTCAGCAGCCATGGCTGGGCCACCACCCTGCTCTGCCTCGCCGGAATCGTTGCCGTGAGCTATGGAACCGACCACGTCCGGTCCTGGGTGGACCGCCGCTTCTTCCGCGAAGCCGTCAACACCGAGCAGGTCCTCATCGAGCTATCGGCACAGGTCCGCCGCATCACCGATCCCGGCGAACTCCTCGAGACCGTCCAGAACCGCATTCAATCCGCGCTCCACGTCACCCGCATCGAACTATTGCCCGCCGGTGGCTACCAGGGCTTCCCCGATCTCATCCTGCCTCTCAGCACCCCCGACCAGGATTACGGGGCCCTGCGCCTCGGCCCCAAGCTTTCCGAAGAACCCTACTCCCGCCGCGACCTCCAACTCCTCGAGTCCGTCGCCAGTCAGACCGCCCTCGCCCTGGATGTCACTCGTCTGACGGCCACCGTCGCCAGCGAAACGGCCCAGCGGGAACGCCTGCACAATGAACTTGAGATCGCCAGCCAGGTCCAGCAGCGCCTGTTCCCCAAGCGCGCGCCACAGGTGGCGGGCCTCGACCTCGCCGGCTGTTGCGTACCCGCGCAATCCGTGGGAGGCGACTACTACGACTTCCTCACCACACCCGGCGGAGCCGTCGGCCTGGCGATCGGCGATGTGGCGGGAAAAGGCGTGCCCGCGGCCCTCCTGATGGCCGGCCTGCAGGCGTCCCTGCGGGGCCTCATCCTCGGCGGCGTCACCGATCTCCGGGAACTGATGGCCAAGCTGAACCTGCTGGTGTACGAAGCCTCGCCGGCCAATCGCTTCGCGACGTTCTTCTACGGCCTGTACGAGCCCGCCGGCGGAACCCTGCACTACTCCTGCGCCGGGCACAATCCCTGCCTGTTGTTGCGAGCCGCGGGCGAGCATCATTGGCTGAAAACGCCGGGAGTCGGCCTCGGCATGACCCGCCGGGCCCAGTACGAGCAGGCGCAAATCGCGCTGCAACCTGGAGACGCGCTGGTCCTCTACACCGATGGAGTCACCGAAGCGCGCAACCCGGAAGGCGAGGAGTTTGGCGAGGCCCGGCTTCTGGAGGCCCTCCGCACCGCACCGCGGACCAGCGCCCAGTCGGCCGCCGAGCATCTCCTGGCAGCCGTCACCACCTTCGCCAGCGGAGCGCCCCAGCACGACGACATCACGCTCATCGTGGCTCGCCGGATCGAATAGTCCGGAAGCTACCGCCGGCTTCCGTCATCCGAGGAGGTGCCCCTGCGCCTGGGTGGGGGCAGCGGCACCATGACCGAGGCCCTCACTCGTACCGCAGCGCCTCCAACGGATCTACAGTGCTCGCGCGCCGCGCCGGCAGGAAACCCGCCGCCAGCGCCACGCCCGCCAGCATCGCGATCACCGCCAGGCCCAGCCAGGGATCGTTCACCTTCACATTGAACATCTGCGACGAGACGAGCTTGCTCAACGCATACGCGGCAGGAACACCCACCGCCAGGCCCGCCACCAGCAGGATGATGACTTCCTCATCATCAACCGCAGAACGTCGAAGGGCTGGGCGCCCAGCGCCATTCGCAACCCAACCTCCCTCGTCCGGCGCGCCGCCACAAACGCCATCACCCCATACAGCCCGACCGCCGCCAGCAGCGTCGCCAGGCAGCCAAACGCGATCGACAACGCGGCAATGATCCGCTCCGTCGACAGCGTCTGGTCCAACTGATTCTCCAGCGTAGTGACTTCGTACAACGGCAGGCGTGGATCCAACCGCCGCACCGCCTCCCGCAGACCGCTCATCATCGACCGCGTATCCATCGATCCGCGCACGTAGTACGCCACCGACCCCGGGAACCTCGACTGGAACCTCGGCACGAACACCTGCCGGTGCACGCCTTCCCGCGGCCCTTCATAGAGCGAGTTCTCCACCATCCCGACAATCTCGATCGTCAGCTTCGTATCCGGAGCCCCGCCAAACCCGATATGCCGCCCAATGGGACTGCCCTTGCCGAAGTAATACTCCGAGAAGGCCCGGTTCACCAGGGCCACACGCACTTCATCGCCCACATCGCTATCCCGCAGGTCGCGGCCTTCCAGCAGCGGGATCCCCATCGTCTTGAAGTAGCCGGGCGACAGAGCATTCATGAATGCCTGGATGTCTTCTCCGTCCTTGTTCTGATGCCCCTCCACCTGACATGCTGGAATCCCACTCCCACCCATGCAGGATCGGTACCGACGCCACGGCGGCGGTTTGCACACCGGGCAGACCTCGGACATTCGCCAGCAGTTCCTGATAGAACACCTTCTCCCGCTCCACCGTGTATCCGTTCAGCGACGGATTCACCTGGAAGGTCACCAGGTTCGACATACCCTGGATGCCGGTCGCCGTGCCCTTCAGGTTGCCCAGGCTTCGTGAAAACAGCGCCGCACCGGCCAGCAGCAGGAACGACAGCGCCACCTGGGCAGTCACCAGCACCTTGCGCAGGCGCACGCCGCCGCCGCTGCCGGACACCGCTCCACCCGCATCCTTCAGCACGTTCCACTGGTCGATGCGCGTCGCAAAGAACGCCGGAGCTACGCCGAAAAGCAGACCGGTCAACACAGCCAGCAGCAGGTTGAAGAGCAGAATCCGAATATCCGGCGTAGCCGTCAGCATCAACGGCGTGCCGCTTTCGGGCAGGAATCCGATCAGCCCCCGAATCGTCCAGACCGACAGCAGAATGCCAAGCACCGCGCCGGCCGTCGAAAGCAGCAGACTCTCGATGAGCAACTGACGGATCAGTTGCCTCCTCGACGCGCCAATCGCCAGCCGCACCGCCAGTTCCTTCTGCCGCGCCACGGCCCGAGCCACCAGCAAGCCCGCCACATTGGCACAGGCGATCAGCAACACCAGCCCCACCATCGACATCAGGACAATCAGCGCCGTACCGAAATCATTCCGGATGTCGGAATACCCGTTGGACGCCTGCTCCATCTTCACTTGCCGTTTGAAGAACCGGTTCATCTGGTACTTCGACGTCTTCCTCAAGCCCGGCAAAGTCGACTCATACTCCAACTGGCGGGTGAAGATCGTCTGCAGCTTGGCCCGCGCCGTGTCCACCGTTTCGCCCGGCTTCATTCGGGCAAACATCTGGATCCATTGGCTGCGGTACTCGCCCATGCTGTCGCGGCCCGGTGTCATGATGGGCGCCATCTGAATAGGAACCCGGATCTGCGGCGACCGCGCCGGATCCAGGCCCAGGAAGCCCGGAGCCGAAACTCCAACCACCACCATCGGGTAGTTGTTCACCAATACCTTCTGGCCCACGATCGACGCCTTGCCGCCGAAGCGGTTCACCCAGTAGTCGTAACTCAGCACCACCGTCGGATGCCCCTTGTACGTCCGGTCGTCCATCTCCGGGCTGAAGACGCGGCCCACCGCCGGCTTCACGCCGAGTGCGTCGAAGTAATTCCCCGAGACCATCTCGGAGATCACCCGCTCAGTCTGCCCGTCCACGCTCAGCGAGGCATCGTCCAGATAACGGCAGAAGACATGCGAGAAGAAGCTCGCCTGCTTCTGATAGGCCTGGTACATCGGATAAGACTGCGCCCGCGATCCGTTGTTGTTGCCCAGGTGCGGTCCGGTCGACCAGATCATAACCAGCTGACCCGGATCCTTCACCGGCAGCAGCCGCAACAACAACTGATCCATCAACGTGAAAATGGCCGTGTTGGCACCAATGCCCAGAGCCAGGGAAACAACCGCCGCCAGGGTGAACAGCGGGCTGCGCCCCAGGGTGCGCAGTGCGTACTTGAGATCCGGTCCGATGCCATGCATGGACCTATATACGAATGAGTGGTACCTGAGTTTGTAACATCTTCGTCGAAATCTTCACCTCGGAGGGGAATCCGCGGCCCGGTTCAGCCCGCCCAGCCGACGAAAAACGCTAAGCCACCCGAACTGTATCTAAGTCCAGCACCAACTTCCACTTGTCGCCAAGCCTCACCTGGCCGGTGTCAGCCCGCACCGAAGCCGGCGGCAGCACCTCCAGTCTCGAGACCGAATCCACTGCCAGTGCGTACTCCGCCTCCGCCGCCGTGGGCCGTTCACGGATGAGCAACAGGCAGCTCCGGGCCGTGATCTGCCGGTCAGCCAGTCCCAGCGCCCGATGCGGCGCATAGACCGGCATACTCCGGCCATGCAGCTTCGTCCAGTAACGCAGCGCGCCACAGCCGGCCACCTGGCGCAACTCCATCCCGCGGGTCTGCACCATGCCGCAGATCCGGTTGGAAGGAATCGCGAACTCCTGCCCCGCCAACCGAACCACAAGGAACCGCTCGCCGGCCTTCATCGCCGCCCGCCTAGCTCAGCATGGTGAGAATGGCCGGCACCTGCTCCTGAGCGACCGAAATCTTCGCCGAGAGCTCCTTGCCCGGCTCCAGGCAGAGGTGTATCTCCACCACCTCTTCCATGCACTCGAAAGGCACCACAGTCCATTGGCTCTTGCCCACATTGCGGGTGGTGAAGTTGCGGCCGTAGATCACCGTCGGAATGCTCAGACCCATCGGGCCCAACTCTTCCTCGAGCACCGTCTTCACATTGCCCAACACCATGTTGGTGACTTCGCCGATCGCGTCCAGCACCTCGTCATCGATCGCCGCGTACTCCTGCATCAGCAGTTGACTCGAAATCTTCTGCGCCATCAGGGCCGAACAGGAAAACGAACCCGAGCCCGCCCAGGCGCCGGCCAAACCGACAATCGCCAGCACCCCTTCACTCGGACCGGGCGCGGTTGCACCCATATACTCCGGATGGTCCTGCAGCTCAATCCCCAACATCGTGCTGAATACGTCCTTCGTCGCCTGACGGATCATCCCCACCAGTTTTTCGTGTGTCATGGATCTCTCCTTATTGCCCGCTCCGCCTAGATGAGCCCCGCCAGCTTTTCCTTGATCTGTTCGGCCGTGAACGGCTTGCGGACATAGCCCGACGCGCCCAGCGACACCGCCTCCATCACCTTGGCGCTGCTGCCTTCGGTGGTCACCATGATGATCGGAATCGACTTCGTCGTCTCCTGCGTCTTCAGCGCACCCAGCAACTGCAGCCCGTCCATGTTCGGCATGTTGATGTCGGAGAGAATCAGTCCGACCATCGCGGATTTCAGCTTGTCCAGGGCTTCCTGGCCATCACCGGCCTCGATCACCTTTCCTAAAGGCACATCGGCCTGGATCAGTACCCTGTGCAGGATCTTGCGTATGGCCGCCGAATCGTCGACGATCATCACGTCCAAGGACATAGAACGTAAGCCTCCCTAGCTCTGGAAGGCTCATCGGCCCGCACCCGGCCACTATGAGGAGAAAGCCGGGAAAGTTTTAACTCAGGTCAAGTTGGCGAGCACCGCTGCCGTCACTTCCGCCGTGGTGCTGCTTCCGCCCAGATCGGCCGTCAGGACCTTGCCTCCCGCCAGCACCGCTCTCACCGCGCCTTCGATCGACGCGGCCATCGAGGCCTCGCCCAGATGGTCCATCATCATGGCTGCCGCCAGGATCGTCGCCAGAGGATTCGAAACGCCCTTGCCTGCAATATCCGGAGCCGAGCCGTGCACGGGCTCAAACAATGACGGTGCATTCCGCCTCGGATCCAGATTCGCGCTCGGCGCCAGGCCGATGCTGCCCGTCACGATCGCCGAAAGGTCGCTCAGAATATCGCCGAACAGATTCGAACCCACCACCACATCGAAGCTCGCCGGACGCCGGACGAAGTTCATCGCCGCCGCATCCACCAGCAGCGACTCCGTCTCAATGTCCGGATACTCCGCCGAAACCTCCCGGAAGATCCGGTCCCACAACACCATCCCGTAGCCCTGCGCGTTCGACTTCGTGATCGAAGCCACCTTCCGCTTCCGGTTCCTCCGCCGCGCCAGGTCGAACGCATAGCGAATGATCCTCTCGCATCCATGCCGCGTGAAGACCGAGGTCTGGATCGCTACCTCTTCCGGAAGATGGTGATAGACGAACCCACCCACGTTCGTATACTCACCCTCGGTGTTCTCGCGCACCACCACCATGTCGATGGCTCCGGCCGCGTAGCCGCGTAGCGGGCTCGCCACGCCCTCATACAGATACGCCGGCCGTTCGTTCACGTAAAGATCGAATCCCCGGCGGATGGGCAGCAGCATCCCGTTCAACGTAATGTGATCCGGGATATCGGGATGCCCCACCGCCCCCAGAAGAATCGAGTCGTGAACCCGCAACCGGTCCAACGCGTCCACAGGCATCATCTGCCCCATCCGGAAGTAGTGGTCCGAACCCCAGTCGAACTCCTCGAACGACAGGTGCACGCCGGCCGCTGCGGCGCTCTTTTCCAATACCTTGCGGGCCGCCGGAACGACTTCCATTCCAATGCCGTCTCCGGGCAGCAGGGCAATCGACAGCTTCTTCATAACGTCCATGCTAGCCTGTGGGACATGGCCTATGTGAACCCGTTTTCACTCACTGGGAAAACCGCCCTCGTCGCCGGAGCCAGCCGCGGAATCGGTCAGGCAATCGCGGAAGGCATCGCCCGTGCGGGTGCCCACACGATCCTGGCTTCCCGCTCCCTGCCCGCTCTCGCCGACATCGCGCGTTCCCTGCGTGGAGAGGGTCTTCAGGCCGACGCCGTCGAACTCGACATCGCTGCCCGCGACTCCCGCGAAAAAGCGCTCGACGCCCTGCCCGATGTCGACATCCTCATCAACGTCGCGGGCATCAATCTCCGCAAAAGGTTCACTGACTATACGCCGGAAGAGTACGACCGCATCCTCAACACCAACCTCCACGGCATCTTCGAGTTCACGCAAGGCGTAGGCAAACGCATGATCGCCCGCGGCCAGGGCGGCAAGGTCGTCAACATCGGCAGCCTCACCTCCGTCCTTGGCCTGCCTTACCTCACCGTCTACACCATCACGAAGTCTGCACTCGCCGGCTTCTCCCGTGCCTTGGCCGCCGAATGGGGCCAGTACGACATTCAGGTGAACTGCATCGCCCCAGGCTTCATCCTCACCGACCTCAATCGCGAAATGTGGCAGAAACCCGAGATGAAGAACTGGCTCGCCTCGGTCCAGCCGAACCAGCGCATGGGCTCCGCCGAAGACATCGCGCCCCTGGCGGTCTACCTGTCCAGTCCCGGAGCCAACTACGTCACCGGCCAGGTCATCGCCGTGGACGGCGGCTTCTCCACCTGTTCGGTTTGGCCCTTCCAGCCCGCCTCCTGATGCTCCGCCGCCGCTTCCTCTTCACGGCCGCCGGTCTGCCCGTCCTGCTCGCTCAACAGCCGCCGGATCCAGGCAAAGTGGAGTGGCTTTGCCCCATGGATAAGGACGTGCGGTCGGCTCAACCCGGCGTCTGTCCCCGCTGCGGCATGAAACTGGTGCCCGGCATACCGGACCCCATCGAATACCGCCTGCTGCTCGACGTCACGCCCGCCGCCTGGAAGCCCGGTCAGCCCATCCGCATGCGCTTCGAGGTCCGCGATCCCCGCACCAACCAGCGCGTGACGAAGCTGCAGGTGATCCACGAGAAACTCTTTCACCTCTTCATCGTCAGCGGCGACCTCTCCTACTTCGCCCATGAGCACCCCGAGCCTCAGCCGGACGGCACACTCCTCTTCGAGACCACCCTTCCCAAACCGGGCTTCTACCGCATTCTCGGCGACTTCTACCCGGAAGGCGGAACCCCGCAACTCGCCGTCCTGAGCATCCTCAGCGCCGGTAGCGACCAGGTCTCCTTCGCCACCCCGCGCCTCACAGCGGCAACGAACCCGCAATCCACCGCCAACCTGAAGATCTCGCTGAGGACCGAGCCCGCCGCTCCCATCGCCGGCCTCAAGACGATGCTCTTCTTCGAACTCCAGCCCGCCGAGGGACTCGAACCCTACCTGGGCGCCTGGGGCCACATGCTCGTCGCCAGCGCGGATCTGATCGACCTCATCCACACCCACCCGTTCCTGGCCAGCGGAGGCCCCGATCTCCAGTTCAACGTGGTCTTCCCCCGCCCCGGCATGCACCGCCTCTGGGTGCAGTTTCAGCGGCGCGGCGTGGTGAATACTGCGGTCTTCACCGTGCCCGTGCGCGGCCTTTGACGATCAGGCGGTGATCCGCACCTGCTTGTGAGGATTCGTGGCGCCCGCTACGATCTCCACCTGCTGGCGCCTGACGCCAAACTCCGCGGCCAGAAACCGGATGAGCTCCTCATTCGCTTTGCCCTTCTCCGGCACCGCCGCCAGCTTCACCTTCAGGGATCCGTCACCCAGTTCACCCGCCCATTGCGTCCTGGGGCTCTTCGGGATCACCCGGATCTGCAACGCGAGACGCCCCTCTGCTATCAGCGAACTCCGTAGCGCGTCCAGGTCCACCGTGGTTACTGCAGGGCCAGCGTGAACAACTCGCCCGCCTCCATCTTCCAGCCGCCTTCGGGAAAACCTGGAATCGCTATGCGCGGCCCGGGCTTATAATCCGGACCCAGGAAGAACACGCGGCCAATTGCCTCCACCGCGCAGTGGCCATTCTTGGCGATCGGTTGGCGCACCAGATCGCGCTGCGACAGGCACTCCGCTCCAAACCCGGCCAGGTCCGCGCCGGTCGTGCCTGGCGGCAGTTCGATGCGGGTCCGCACCCAGCCGCTCCGCTCAATGAAGTCCTTCCCGAGGCCCAAAGCCGAACCGCGCCACTTCTTCTCGCCCTTGCGCTGGATCAGCACCTGGACTCCGGCCAGCGTGGAACTCACCTTCAGCTCCACCACCAGATAATTCCGCGCGTCGCTGATGTTCTCGCCCTGGAAGGTTCCGTACGGCCGCAGCTTCCCTTCCCGCTGCAGTTCCTTCGAGGCGATCTCATAGGTGAACGGCGCCGCGTCCATCACCTTCTCCCGCGCGCCATCGCTCAGATCGGCCAGCACCGGGGTCAACTGGTAGCGCAGGCGGGAGGCATTCTCCGCCGCCGGCTCCACCATATTGTTATCCGTCACCGGCATCAGCACCGGATGGGAACCAATCCGGATCCCGCTGTACGGGATGTCTTCGTGCCCCTTGGTCTGAATGAGGGTCTTCTTCGGCTTGCCTGCGGAATCCAGCCAAACCCGATAGATGTACTCGATATCCGTGGTGCGGCCCCAGCGCGCCATCAGGTCGCGCGTCGACGTGCCGCCGTCCTCGTTCGTGAAGATGACCGTGTATTCCAGAAAGGAGCCATCCGCATCCTGCCCGCGCGTGCAATAAGCCATCAGCGGCACATCCGTGAACTGGCCCAGCGTGTTGACGCGCGCCAGCAGGATGGGGGCGTTCGCGATGTAGTCGCTGGTCGAATTCTCAAACCGCGCATCGGTCACGGCCAGTCCGGCCCCGGCCGCCGAGTCCGCCGCCTGCCGTTCCACCTTCAAGGTATGTGGGCCTGCCGCGAGTTGACCAAGAAAAATCGGATACTTCCGCTCCGGTCCGGTCACCATCAGATGCTGCGCCGGCTGGGCATCCACCGTGATCGCGGCCAGGGAGCCCTCCTTGCCAGCGATGGCCCAGTCGGATCCGGGTGCGGACAGGGTCAACTCCGCCAGCACCTCGCCGCTCCGGGCGACCTGAAACGGAAACGACTTACTCTGTGCCCCCAGCGAAGCCGCGAACAGCATCAGCAGCACCGACGCCAGCAGCAACCGGTTGATGGTCCGCAGCAGACGCTCCGTCGCCACCGGCTTCTTCAACATGGCGCTCACCGCCCCGGCCACCGGACTCTTCTCGAGATCCTCCGGCCAGCCGGAAAGCACCACCACCGGCAGCCGGGCGTCGCGCGCCCTGATCTCTTCAATCAGCTTCAGCCCATCGCTCGAACTGGGCAACCGCAAGTCCATCAAAACGCAGTCCGAATCGTGAGCGTCCACATGCGCCAGCGCGTCCGTCGAGCAGCCGGCCGATTGCACCGTATGGCCGCTGCGCTCCAAAATCAGCCGCCGGATCTCACGCTGATCCGCGTCGTCTTCCACAACAAGGATTCTTGGCATTCGAAATATGGGTGAGGCTACTCTGCGAACTCGATGCGGGCGATCACCAATTGCGGCAACGCCTGATTCCACGAGCTCGGGATGCTGTCAAACGGCAGCCGGAACGCGCGCGTCTCCCCTGGCTTCAAACCTTTGCCAGATAACTTCACGATGGCAACGCGTTCGCGCAGGACAAGCTGGCCGTACGGATCGTAGAACACACAATTGATATCCACCAACCCGAGCGTCCTTGGACCCTTGTTGGTGATCTTGCCGACGATCTCAACCAGCATCGTCTTCATGTAGTTCTCGCTGGCTTTCATCTCGACATCCGAGAGAGCGAGATTCCGGACATAGCTTTTCGCTTCGGCGGTTAAGGCGGTGGGCTGCAACGACTGGTTCGGACCTCGGAGGAATAGAACGTAGAATCCTATGGCGGCGATCAGGACCACGACGGTCAGAATGACCAGCGGGGTCGAATTGAACGTCAGCTTTTGACTGTTTCCTGTACTAGTGACCACTGACCGTCATCTCCCCTACCAGCAGCGTGGGGCAGGCGACTGAACCTCGAAACTCCAGATCGTCGCCCACTGCTTCAATCTGCTCGAACATCCGGCGAAGATTACCCGAAATCGTAACCTCGTGGACCGGCCAGGTCAATTCTCCGTTCTCAATCCAGACTCCGGCCGCACCCCGGGAATAATCGCCGTTGACTATATTGACACCGGAACCGAGCAGTTCGGTCACATAGAGCCCATTTTTAACGCCACGAATTATCGTTTCCGGCGAATCTGTCCCCGGTTGGAGGAACAGATTCCCATGTCCGACCGACGCATTGCCCGTAATCCCCCGCGCCGCATTGCCCGTGGTGCGCAACCCAAGCTTTCTGGCCGTGTATGTATTCAACAGGTAACTCTTCAGGACCCCGGCCTCCACAATCGTCGTCCGCCGCGACGCCACTCCCTCGTCATCGAACGGACTGGTTCCGAAGAGCCCCGGCATCGTCCCGTCATCCACCACCGTCACCCGCGGATTCGCAATCAACTCCCCCAGTTTGCCCGCCAGAAACGACGATTTGCGGTACACCGCATCGCCCGAGACCGCCGAGAAAACATGCCCCACGAGAGATCGTGCGACCCGCGGCTCGAAGACCACCGGCACCTTCTGCGTTGGCACCTTCCTCGCGCCCAGCCGCCGCAGCACCCGCTCGGCCGCCTTTCGGCCAATGTAATCCGCCGCTTCCAGCCGCTCAAACGTCCGCGCGCTCGACGACCAGTAGTCGCGCTCCCGCCGCCCGTCCACGCTCGCCACCGGCACCACCGACAAAGAGCACGAAGACGTCCGGTAACTTCCCAGGAAACCCAGCGAGTTCGCGAACGCCCGCCAGCCGGTGTGCGACCCGAAGCTCCCGCCTTCGCTGTTGTCGATCCGCGCATCCACCGACATCGCGGCCTTCTCGCCCGCCCGGGCCTGCTCAATCTTGAACGCCGTATCCAGACCCGCGATCGACTCGGAGTACAGCGCCAGATCGCCCTCCAGTTGCCCCAGATCCGCCTCATCCGGCAGACCGGCATGCGGATCCGGCATCGAAATCTCCGCCAGCGAAGTGGCCGATTCCACAATACGTTGCAGACCCTCTTCCGTCAGGTCCGACGAATAAGCGGAACCCACCCTCTGCCCGCGCAGCACACGCAATCCAGCCGCGCGCGAGCCCGCTTCCTTCAGCGTCTCCACCTCGCCCAGCCGAACCTGCGCCTCAAACTCATCGCCCTCCGAGACCGTCGCCTCCGCCGCGGTCACACCGCGAGCCACCGCCAGGGCGACCAGCCGCGCCGCAATCTCCTCGTGCGCATTCGACGGACTCATGCATTCCCCCCGACGGTCATCTTGTCGATCTTCACCGTGGGAATGCCCACGCCTACCGGCACGCTCTGGCCTTCCTTGCCGCAGATGCCCACGCCTTCGTCGAGCTTTAGATCGTTGCCCACCATGCTCACCCATTTGAGCGCCTCGGGGCCGTTCCCGATCAGAGTTGCGCCGCGCACCGGCCGAGTCAAGCGTCCATCCTCAATCAGGTAGCTCTCCGTCGCGGAAAAGACGAAATTGCCGCTGGTGATGTCCACCTGACCGCCGCCGAAGGTCGCGCAGTAAATGCCCTTCGAGACCGACTTGATGATCTCGTCCGGATCGCTTTCCCCCGCCAGCATGTACGTGTTCGTCATGCGAGGCATCGGGATGTGCTGGTAGCTTTCGCGCCGTCCATTGCCCGTCGCCGAGGAGCCCAGCAACCTGCTCGACAGCCGGTCATGCAGGTAGCCGCGCAGAATCCCGTTCTCAATCAGCACGTTACGCCGCGTGGGCGTACCTTCGTCGTCGACATTCAGCGACCCGCGGCGGTTGGCCATTGCCCCGTCGTCCACCACCGTGCACAGCGGACTCGCCACCTGCTGCCCTACCCTGTCGCTGAAGGCGGACACTTTCTTCCGGTTAAAATCAGCCTCCAACCCGTGCCCCACAGCCTCATGGAGCAGAATGCCAGGCCAGCCGGGTCCAAGCACCACCGTCGTTTCGCCGGCCGGCGCTTCCACGGCATCCAGCGATACCAGCGCCTGGCGTACGGCTTCCTTGGCGAACTTCTCCGGTAGATTCTGGGTGGTGAAGTGGTCGAGACCCACACGGCCGCCGCCGCCCTGGTAGCCGTTCTCTACCCGCCCGTCTTCCCTCTTGGCCAAAACGGAGACGTTCAGCCGGGCCATCGGCTGCCGGTCCCGAACCAGAGAACCGTCGCTGCTGGCGATCAGAACGTGCTTGATGTTGTCGGCGAAGCTGGCCTGAACCTGGAACACCTTGGAATCGGCGGAACGCGCTGCCTCGTCAGCCCGCAGAATCAGCGCAACCCGTTCAGCCAGCGAGGCTTCGGCCGCAGGCACTGCAACGGAGTAGAGATCGAGCTTCTCGCCCTCGTCCAGCCCGGACCGCACCACCGCCGCCGGACCCGCCGCAATGCAGGCCGCTGTCCGTGCCGCCTTCAGGATTCGTTCCGGTGTCAGGTCCCCCGAATACGCGTAACCCGTGCGTTCTCCTGAGAGTACGCGCACTCCGACACCCAGCGTCACACCCTGCGTGGCCGATTTGATGATCGACTCATCCAGGCTCAGCGCGGTGCTCTCGATGTATTCGAAGTACAGATCGGCGAAATCGCCGCCGCGTGAGAGGGCTTCCCCAGCCACCTCTCCAGGTCGCGCGGGGTCAGATGGAACCGCCGGGCGAAGAACGAGTCAGCAAAACTCATCCCTCAAGGGTAACAAGGCCGCCCGCCGGCCCGGCTTCAGCGGATCGGTTTGTTACTTCTTCGATAAGCGGGCGATCCGCTCGTCCAGGGCCTGCTTCACCCGGCCGCGCCGGTCGTCTCCCAGGGTCGTATCGGCATCCAGAAGCGCCATCGCGGCCTTGGCGCTGGTCAACGCAAGCTCCGGCTGACCGGCGGCTTCGTAGATCTCCGACAGCGAATCCTGCGCGTTGGCCGACTTCGGGAACGCCGCCGCCATCCACTGCGCCACCGCCACGGCCTGCGTCTTGTCGCCCTGCTGCAGGAAGGCATAGCCCATGGCGTTCAGCGACGCCTCGCGCAGCGACAGAGCGTTCGGGTTCTCCGCCTTGGTCTTGTCGAGGATGGCCGCCGCATTCGCGCCCTGCGCGTTCATCGTATGGAACAACCGCACGGGAGACGGCGCCGGAGCTTGGTAGGACGCCTTCACCGTGCCCATCTTCTCCGCCACCGACAGCGCCGTCGGATAGAACTGCGAGAACGAATTCTCCACCGCCCCGTTCGGCTCATGACAGCCGTAGCAACTCGCTTTGCGATCCAGCACCTTGGTGGACGTCAGGAACGGCCGCAACCCTCCGGCAAAGTTGAAATAGCCCCAGCCCTTATCAAACCGGGCCGTATCCTTCACCGCCGCCTCAATCGCCACAACGTCGCTCTGGTAGAAGCCACCCTTGTTGATGGAACCCTGCGACACGGAGTAGCGGATCTCCAGCACGAAGATCGTCGAGTCGGGCCACTTGCCCGTCCGCTTGAACTCCGCGTAGGCCGGGGGATTCACAAACACGTTGTCGAACATGGGGCTTTCCAGCGCCTGGGCAGCCGCCGGCCCATAGGTCATGCCCACGCCGGACGAGAGGTAAGTCCAGTCGCGGTAGTCGGCGGGGAAGACAAGCTCCCCTTTATCGTTGAACTGCGGTCGGTCTCCCGCCAGGGCGAGGACGGAGCAGGTAGCGAGAAGCAGCAGGGTGCGCATAGTTTCGAGGTATGTACAGAATCGGGGATGTGCGCCGCGAATGCAACTGTCCGCGCGCCCGCCGGCCAACATGTGACAACCTACAGGGAGAGCGGGAGGAGGGATCCGTGAAGAGATTGTTGTTACTGGCCTTGCTGCTGGCAGGCAGCACCTGCGCCGCCACCATCCACATCGTCCAGACCAACTGGGTCCTGGGCGGCCCGCTCACGGTGGACGGCACCGGCAGCGATGGCGACGCGGACAACGTCCTCTCCCTGGCTGAACTCACTTCGCTGACGGCGGTCTACGACATCGCCGGCGGAGGCACACTGACTTGGGATCAGCCCGACTTCCTGCTGGGCGCCTTTGGCATCGGCCCCTTCTCGGGCACCTACCTGTTTCTGGCGCAGAACCCGGGCGGAGCGGCTGTCTTCGGCGTCGCCGGCAGCGGCCCCAGTTCGGCACAGGTCGCGGACGCCCGCATCGGCCTGCAGGACACGGCCACCGGCAGCGTCCCGGAACCTTCCACCTTCGTCCTGTTCGGCGCCGGACTCCTTCTCGCCGCGACGCTCAGGATTCGAATAGCGTGGTCTGCACCGCGGCCGCGGTCCGCGAAATAGACCGCACCAGCCGCCGGTAAGGCAGGTCTTCCAGTTTCGAAAACTCGATCCAATCCACATCGCGCCACGAACTGTAGCACCAGCGCGCCAATAGCGACAGATGCTCCGCCCGTTCACGGATGGTGACTTCGAACGGCAGGCTCGACAGCAGCTCACGCAGGCGCCGGTCCAGCAGAACGGCCTCGCGCCCCGTCGCGGCGACTTTGAACTCCGCCGGAGTCAGCCACACGCCCTTCAACATCAGCAGCAGTTCCACGCAGCCCGGCTCCAGGCTCGGCGCGACAGCCACGCCGCAGACGCGATCGACATCATCCACCAGGTCGTCGCGCAGCTTCAGCACCTGCTCAATGCGGTGATACCGCTGGTGCTGGCGCTGCGCCTGCTCGAAATCCAACTCTTCACTGAAACGGTCGCGAGCCCGCGCAACAGGCTCCAGCAGGCTCTGGCCGCTCGTCTGCAGAAAGTGAACCAGCCGGTCGACTTCCGACCGGTATCCTCCGGACCAACGACATCCTGGCACGGCCGCAGACAGCGCATCATCTCGCCATAGATGCAGCCCGGATGATCCGGCGAAACCTTCAGATCGTCCTGGCAACGCCGCACCTGGAACAGATCCAGCAGCTCCTGCTCGAACCGTTCGGCCGTCACGCGGCTGCGGAACGGCCCGTCTTGAAAGGCCTGGGAAACGCTGAGGCGAGTCGTGATGGTGGTGCGCGGAAAGGCGTTCGCCAGCAGGACCTTCACAAACGGCGCCAGCCGCAGCTTGATCATGGCGGCGTAATCATCGGGGAAATGCATCCGGGCCAGCTCGTAATAAGTACAGGCTGAAGCCCAGCCGCGAAGCGGTCAGGTGATATTCCACCCGCGCCGCCACTTCGCTGAGGTTCAGCATCTTTGACAATCCGGCGCGCGGCAGCAGCAGGCGCTTCAGCCTGCGGCGCAGCAGCGCGGTGCGCGCCAGGTAGGGCCGGCCCTCGCGCGGATGAATCAGAAACACCGCCGGACGGTCTGGAACGGCGTCCAGGTCAAACGGCGGCTCCAGAACGGTGGCGCCCGATCGGCCTCACCTCCCTGGACAGTGCGGTACGAAGCCGGGTGCAGCGGAGCGGGGCGTGGGCGCGTGTCGATCACTTTCCCGATTGTAGCCGCGGAGTGGACCGGGTGTTGACAAGTCGACAAACACGTATAGAATATAGTGATATTTCTCGCTATGGGTGAGTTCTGTAACCACGATCGTACTGAATTGATAGCCCGCCGGGATGGGGTCGACTATGTTCGCTGCGGCGACTGCGGCCGGGTCTTCGAAGCCGAGGATCTGGAACTGCTTCGCAAGCAGGATGAACGAAGAAGCGAATCAATCGGCGTAGTCGAATGGCCGCGGAGAGTTGCGCGGGCCGGTCTGGATTTGTTAGGTAGAGAGGATGAGCGCTCTGGCCTAGTCGGCCGGACATTAGCCCCACGTGCCAGGCGTCATGAAGAAGTCAGCGAAACCAAATGAAGCAAATACGACGAGCGGAGCTGTCGCAGCGAGCGAAGGGATGACGGCTAAATCTCAGACGGACCTCTTGGCCCCAGGCCATGAAGAACTCACTTCCGGCGACTACAGGGCAGCCATGGAAGTCTTTGAGCAAGCTTCACAAGGCCCTTCGATCTCCGTGAATGAATCGGCACAGATGTACAAGCGCATGTGCCGGCAGCGGCTCGACCGCGAAACCCCGCAGTTGAAGACAGCCGAGGATCACTACAATTTCGCCGTGGGCCTGATGAACGCCGGCAAGTTCTCCGACGCCCGCAAGTACCTGGAAACGGCCGTGGATGCCGGCTCGGAATCGCACCACTTGTATGCGCTTGCGATCGTGGAAGGGATGACCGGTTCCATCGATCTGGCGGTGCGCCACCTGCGCAAGGCAATTCAGGGCGATCGCGGCCTGCGCAACGTCGCCCGCAGCGATGCCGACTTCCAGCCCTTGCTTCAGCACACCCAGATTCGCGAGGTTTTGGCCGGAGACCCGCAACCGGCCGAGTAGCACCCTTGCCCTCCTCACGCCAAACGAAGACCACGCGTAAGCAGCCCGCCGAAGACTTCCCCCACCCGCCGGACGGATCCCTTGCGGATCGTCGCCATCGGCGGCGGTACCGGCCTCAGGTGCTGTTCGGATTCTATCGTGTTTCCCTATTAACCTTAGCAATACGT
>JASGIE010000150.1:0-45972 GCA_049841055.1 Paludibaculum sp.
AGCGCCGGCCGACGCCGCCGACCTGGTGGAGCGCATCCGCCAGCGGCGCCGCGCCCTCGAGGGGGCGGGGAGCCAGCTGCCGGTGGCGGATGCCGGAGCCGCCACTCCGGCTGCGCCGACGCCGATCACCGTCGCCGAGCCGACCCCGGCTGCGCCAGCCAACCCCATGCCGCCCACCGCGCCGGTCGAGCCGGCCGCTCCCGTCCCTGCCGCGGCCCCGGCTCCAGCGCGCCCGGACTCCACCGATGCGGACGACGGTCTGGCCGCCGCGCCGCCGGTTCCGGTGTCCCGTCCCGCCCCGCGGCGCAAGAAGGACCTGGACGAGTCCGGCTACCACCTACCGCCCGTCGACCTGCTCGACGTGGTCCCGGTCCGCCGCGACGACGAGCATGAGGCCGAGAAGACTCGGTACTGCCCGCGCCATCGAGGAGGTCTTCTCCCATTTCGGCATCGGCGTGAAGGTCGTGGCCGCCTCGCGCGGTCCGGTCGTCACCATGTACGAGATCAAGCTGCTCGACGAGTCGATGCGGGTGAACAAGGTCGAGGGCTTCGAGAAGGACCTGTCGCTGAAGCTCGGCACCGAGGGCATCCGCATCGTCGCCCCGCTGCCGAACAAGCACGACGATCGGGATCGAGGTGCCGAACAAGTCCAAGGAGCCGGTGGTGATGCGCGACCTGGTCGACGAGATCGACCCTCCCGATGGTCCTGCCGGTCATCCTCGGCCGCGACGTGGTCGGCGGCGCCGCTGCTCATGCGATCTGGCCAAGATGCCCCGCACCTGCTGGTCGCCGGCGTCGACCGGCATCGGCAAGTCGGTGTGCATGAACGCGATGATCTGCTCGATGCTGCTCTTCCGCCGCCCGGAGGAGGTGAGGTTCATCATGGTCGATCCCAAGATGGTCGAGCTGGCGGGCTACGAGGACATCCCGCACCTGCTGACCCCGCCGATCACCGACATGACCAAGGCGCACGCCGCGCTGGAATGGGCCTGCCAGACCATGGACGAGCGTTACTTCGCCCTGCGCCTGGTCGGCGTGCCGCGAGATCGACGACTACAACGCGCTGGGCGAGGACGAGATCCGCTTCCGCCTGGCAGCGCAAGGTCAAGACCCTCGAGGACATCCGCGGCCTCGAGGTGCACATGCCCTTCATCGTCGTCCTGGTCGACGAGTACGCCGACCTGATGATGGTGAACAAGGAGGTCGAGAAGTCGCTCATCCGCCTGGCCGCCAAGTCGCGCGCCGCCGGCATGCATGTCATCCTCACCACCCAACGCCCGAGCGCCGACGTGGTGACCGGCCTGATCAAGTCGAACCTGCCGTCGCGGGTGTGCTTCCGCGTCGTCGACAAGTCCAACTCGCGCGTCGTGCTCGACTCAGCGGGGCCGAGAACCTGATCGGCAAGGGCGACATGCTCTTCCTGCATCCGGGCACATCGACCCTCCGGTGCGCGGCCAGGGCGTGTGGGTGAAGGACAACGAGATCGAAGCGATCGTCGAGCACGCTACGAGCCAGGGCACGCCGAGTACGACGAGTCGATCACCGCCGGCGGCGCGGTGGCGATGGCAGGGCGGCGGCTAGGAGGCGGCGAGGCCAAGTCCGACGAGTGGAACACCGACCACAAGTTCCACGAGGCGGTGCAGGTCGATGTACAGCTACAACAAGCACCGGCGCCGATTTCCTGCTGCAAGATCAACATCGGCTACAACAAGGCGACCGAGTACGTCGAGATGCTCGAGGACCTGGGCTTCGTCAGCCCCGCAGAAGGGCACCGCCTCACGCAAGATCGTCAAGATCGTGGGACGAGTGGATCGACCAGCTCAAGGCCGCCGGCGCCACCTGGGACGAGGAGGACGACACTTACTACAACCCGGTGCAACTCGGCTCGGGGAATCCCGGACAATCGTGAGCGTCTACTATTAGTTAACCTAAGTTAACTAATAGCATGAAGCCCTCCGCCTGCCTGCTCGCCATCGCTTTCGCTGCTGCGGCGCAGGCCGAGGAATCGACCCTGCGCGCCGCCAGCCAGGAGGCGCGTCGACCCAGGCACCACGAGACGACCCTGGGCGAACGGCATGACGATGGTGGCGGGACCTGCTGCGACCTGGCCAGCTCGACGGTCGCCAAATCGGCGGACGACGATGACGACGCGGACCTGGCCCCGGTTCGGGCCAAGCGCCGCGTGCTCATGACCACTCCGCCCCCGTCTCCGGAACTTCGCCCGGAGGACATCGAACCGCGGCTGAAGCCTGCTCCGTTCCCCTATGCCCGCCGTCACGGCGGGTGGATGACCTCGACCGGCGACGAGGGCCACGGAACGGTCGTCGCCGAGATCGCCGCCATCGAGTCCGACCTGATCCGCAGCAGCGTGGGCCTGCGCTAGCCTGCCGGCGTCGCTCGAGCTCGATGTGCGCGGATCCTGGTATCGCGAATCCCTCGGCGATGGGCATGTCGACCTGCTCATGGGCGTGGCCAACGTGGCCTGGCGAGTGCTCGATGGTGACCGCTATGCGCTGCGCCTCGGCGCCGGCGGCCGGCTCACCGACGACGACATCGGCTCCCTGGGTGGCTGGAACCTGACCGCTGGTCTCGACCTCTATCCCGTGCAGCCGCTGCTGCTCTCGGTCGCGGCCGACTACGGCAGCCTGGGTAGCGCCGAGGTGGTTGGCCTGCGCGCCGCGCTCGGCTGCCAGGTCGACCGCTTCGCCATCGAGTTCGGATGGGAGCGCACCTCGATCGGCGACGTCGATCTGGGACGGGCCCTTTGCTGGCCTGCGCGTCTCGTTCTGACCCATGCCGGCGGCGACATGCCGCCTGCCGGGCGCTGAATGGTGGGGGTTTCCCGGGTGGGATAATGGGATCCGTTCCCACCACCCAGGAGATCAGGCATCATGGCTCGGATACGCATGGCGATCCTCGGCTGCGGCGGCATGGCCGGCGCGCACGCCAACCGCTTCAAGAACAACCCGGACGTGGAGATCGTCGCCTGCAGCGACGTTTCCACCCAGGTGGTCGATGGCTTCATCGCCAAGAACCTCGGCGATGTGGCGGCCAAGCCCAAGGTCTTCACCGACCCGGCAGCCATGTACCGCGAGGCCAAGCCCGATGCCGTGACCATCGTCACGCCCCACACCATGCACTATGAGCACGGCGTTCAGGCCCTGGAGGCCGGCTGCCACGTGCTGATGGAGAAGCCCATGGTGACCAACGCCGACCAGGCCCATGCCCTGGCGGCCAAGGCGGCGGCGACCAAGCGCATCGTGGTGGTGGGCTACAACTCGCCCTGACCCCCGAGCTGCAGTTCACCCGCGAGACCATCCGCAACGGCTCGCTCGGCAAGCTCGAGCTGGTGACCGGCTGGCTCTCCCAGGACTGGATGCGGCCCACGGCCGGCAGCTGGCGGCAGAAGCCCGAGCTCTCGGGCGGCGGCCAGGCCTACGACAGCGGCGCCCATCTGCTCAACAGCGTCTGCTGGTCGCCGGTGGAGTCGGACATCGCCCTGGTCTTCGCCTGCCTCGACAACAAGGGCACGCCGGTGGACATCAATTCGGCGATCACCATCCGCTTCGCCAACGGCGTGCTCGGCAATATCGTGGTCGGCGGCAACTGCCGCTCGTCGGGCTGCAACCTGACCTACTGCTTCGAGAACGGCCGCATCGACGTGGATGGCTGGGGCGGCAACTGGATCCGCGTCTACGAGCGCGACCAGGTCAAGTATCCGGTCATCCCCGGCAAGGCCCAGTCGCCCAACGACAACTTCGTCGACGCCATCCTCGGCCGGGCCCAGCCCTGCACCAGCCCGCGCAACGGCATCGTCCAGAGCGAGCTGATGGATGCGATCTACGAGTCGGCCCGCACCGGCCAGCCGGCCAAGCCCAAGCGGGCAGCCGCGGCGCGTCGAACCGGCGAGGCAGCCGGGTCGCCCGGATGCGGGCATCCGGCTGTCGCGCCGGCGGCGGGAGCCGGTAGCGTGCGGCCATGCGCATCCTCCCGCTGCTGGCGCTCGCCTGCTCCCTGTCCGCCGCCCAGCCCAAGGGCCTGCTGCTGGGCGATGGCAAGGTGACCGAGGTCGCCGGCGACTACATCCTCACCGGCGGCCTCGCTGCCGGCCTCGACGGCCAGATCTACTTCACCGACGTGCCCAACGACCGCATCCTCCTGCGTCTGGTGGACGGGACGATCGGCACCTGGCTCGACGACAGCGGCGGCGCCAACGGCGTCCGCTTCTACGGCGGGCTGCTCTATGCCTGCCAGGGGACGCGCCGGCAGGTGGTGTCCATCGGCGCCGACAAGGCGGTGAAGACCCTGGCCTTCCAGTGCGCCGGCAAGCGCTTCAACGCCCCTGACGACCTGTGGGTCGACGACGAGGGCGGGGTCTACTTCACCGATCCCCGCGGCGCCGAACCCGAGCAGGTCTTCTACATCGCCGCCGGCTCGGGCGAGGTCCGCTCCGTGGCCCGGGACTTCTCCCCGCCCCAACGGCATCCTCGGGACCCCCAACGGGCGCTTCCTCTACGTCGCCGACGATGACGCCAGCGCGGTGCTGCGTTTCAACATCTCCGGACCCGGCCGCCTGTCGGATCGCATGAAGTTCTGCGATGAGGGTTCGGATGGGATGTGCTTCGACGACCAGGGCAACCTCTACCTCACCTGGAAGATGGGGGTGCAGGTCTACTCCCCGGATGGGGCCAAGCTCGGCACCATCCCGACGCCGGTGGATCCGACCGACGTGTGCTTCGGCGGTCCCACCCGCTCGACCCTCTTCATCACCGGCGGCGGCAAGCTGCTGTCGGTGGCGATGGCGGTGCGTGGCGTGGAATGATCCTCTAGCGGGCTGGAGCGTCCCGGCGCAGCAGGAAGGGCGTGGCCAGCAGGCGCGCCGCCACTCCGGCCGCCACCAGGGTCCAGGCCAGGCCGGGCCAGCCATGGCCGGCCAGCCAGCGTTCGAGCCAGGGTCCCGAGGCGACGGCGGCCACGCTCACCACCAGGCCGGCCGTCGCGCCCGAGGCGACGGCGACGGCGGCGAAGCGCGCGTCTCCGCGCGGGATGATCTCCTGCAGACGGCTGACCCAGGCCACGCTCCACATCCCGCGGGCGACGCCGAGGCAGCCGAGCACGAGGGGCATGAGCCAGCCCAGGCGCTCCCGGCTGAGCAGCAGCAGGGCGGTCTCGCCCAGCAGGGTGGCGCTGTGGGCGATGACCAGCTGCCAGCGTCCGCCGGTGCGTGGCAGTGACCAGCCGGTCCAGACGATGCCCACCAGCATGGCCGGGTAGTAGACCACGGCCTGCCAGGTGGCCATGGCGCCCTCGACCACGCCAGCGCCGCGGTAGAGCTCGGGCTGCATGGCCGGCGAGAGCGCCAGCGCCACGTTGATCAGCATCGACCAGGCGAGGAAGCGCAGGAAGGGTCGATTGCCCCGCAACTGGGGCAGCAATGGCGCGTAGCCGGCGAGTTGGGCCGATGCGGGCATTGCCGGCGCCCGCGCCAGCGGCCAGACCCCGAGGATGCCGACCAGGGTGGCGCCGAGCAGCAGGGAGGCGAGCGGAGCCACGCCGGCGCCCTGCACGGCGTCGCGCGGCAGCAGCCGGCCGACCACGAGGAGGATGAGCGCCACCACGATGTAGCTGCTGATGTTGCGCCAGCCGTAGAAGAACCCGCGGCGAGCCGCCGGCACCACCGACTGGGTCCAGGTGATGAAGGAGGATCCGCCCGCCACGTGCACCAGCTGGCCGGAGAAGACGAAGACCAGGGCGATGGCGAGGATCCAGCCCGGGCCGAGGCCGATCTTCCATGCGGCGAGCGGGCCGAGGACGGTGCCGAGCCAGAGGGCGCGGCCCACCAGGGTGTCGACCACGCACTGCCGGCGCGGATCGCTGGCCGGCCGGCGCAGCACCAGCAGGCCCATGCCGATGCCGGCGGCCATCACCGCCATGGTCAGGGCCGGCATGCGCGTCCGCTCCACGCCCAGGGCGGCGAGGAAGGAGACGAAGTAGAAGAACTCCATCGACAGGGCGCCGGTGATCTGGGTCCAGACGAAGGCCGGGATGACCTCGATGGCGAGCCAGCCCACGCCCGGAGACTCGGCGACCAGGCGCCGGCCGCCGGTGGCGGCGACCATCCGGTCGACCAGAGGCTGCTTGGCCTGCCCGTCCACCGTCAGCGCGCCAGCGTCGCCGCGTCGCGGCGGAAGGCTTGCCAGGCGGCGCGGTTCCGCTCCGGCATGGCGGCGCAGAGCCGGGCGAGGTCGGCGCGCCGCTTCCGCGCGTCCGCGGCGATGGCGGCGGCGGTGTGCTCGACCTCCACGCCCAGGCTGGCCAGGCCGCGCAGATGGGCGTTGGCCAGCAGGGTGGCCCAGAGCTTGACCAGGCTGCGGCGGTCGTCGTCCGAGTCTTCGGCCGGATCGGCGACGCTGCGGGCATGGCAACGGGTGCGGACCAGGAAGGGCCAGGCCTCGCCGGGCATGACGTCCTGCCAGGGATCGCGGCCGAGGGGCACGGTCAGGGCGAGGGGCTTGGCCGTGCGCGGGTCGAAGGGATGGGCCGGCAGCAGGCGCGAGAGCTCGCTCGGCCGGCGCTCCTTGACCTCGAGGATGCGGAAGGCCTTGCCTTCGCGGCAGAGCACCAGGTAGCGGCGCCGGCCGAGGGAGGACAGGCCGGTGGGTGCGCGGCGCGCGGCGTCGAGCGGCTCCAGGCCGCCGCCGCGCTGGGCGATCCAGCGCCGCACCTGCTCCAGCACCACGGTGGCGCCGGGATCGTCGCGCAGCCTGTCGTCGCGGCGCAGGCGCGGCCGCTTGCCGCCGACGATGCGCTTGCGCTGCCAGCGGGCCTCGGCCTCGGGATCGCCGTCGTGCTCCAGCAGGTCCGCCACCTGGGCAGGGAGGTCCTGGAGGAAGATCCGGCCGCCGTGATCTGCGTCGCCCTCGGCGGCGCGGGCCATGACCTCGGCGTAGCGGGCGATGGCGTCACCGGCGAGCCGGCGCAGGGCCGCCTGCCCGCCCTTCCGCCACCACACGCCCAGGCCACCGAGGCAGCGCAGCAGATCCCAGTGCCAGGGGGCGGGATGCTCGTCGTCGGCGTCGCTCAGGTCGTAGACCGCCGCCGGCCTGGCTCCCCGGCGCGGGCCGGTGGCCAGGGTGGCGAAGTTCCCCGGATGGGGATCGCCATTGGCCCAGACCCAGGGGCCGCCGGCGCCCAGGTCCCTGGCTGCCCAGTGGAGATGGAGGGCCAGGGCGCCGCGGTGGAAGTCCTTGGCCTCGCCGCGCAGACGCTCCCAGCGGGCCGTGCCGGCCCCGCGATCGACGGCCAGCAGGGCCGCCAGGGGGGTGGTCACCAGGGTCTCCACCAGATCGGCGGTGCCGGCCATGGGCGGGCAGGGTAGAGGGCGGGGCCTCCCGCCAAGGGGGCCTGTGCACAGCCCGGAAGAAGTCTCGTAAGATTAATCAATGCATGGCGTTAGATGAGGGTTGGGGGGTATGGCGAGGGTCGCCCTCCCCTTGACCCGCCGCAACCTCCCTGCATATACCTGCGCCTCATTCAGTCCCCGGAAGGTCCCCAATGGGCAAAGCCCTGGTCATCGTCGAGTCGCCAGCCAAGGCCAAGACCATCAACAAATACCTGGGGTCGGCCTATGTGGTGAAGTCGTCGTTCGGCCATATCCGCGACCTGCCCACCAGCGGCGAGGAGCAGTCGGCCGACGGTGAGAAGGAGAAGAAGAAGCCGGAAGCCAAGCCCAAGGTGAAGAAGAAGGCCACGCCGGCGGCCAAGGCCGCCAGGGCCCAGGCCGCCCTGATCCGGCGCATGGGCGTCGACCCCGAGCACGGCTGGGAGGCCCACTACGAGGTCCTGCCCGGCAAGCAGAAGGTTCTGGACGAGTTGCGCGGCTATGCCGAGAAGGCCGACGAGATCTATCTCGCGACCGACTTGGACCGCGAGGGGGAGGCCATCGCCTGGCACCTGCGCGAGGCCATCGGTGGCGACCTCAAGCGCTACAAGCGGGTGAAGTTCGCCGAGATCACCAAGAAGGCGATCATCGAGTCCTTCGACAAGGCCGGCAAGCTGGACATGGACCGGGTCAACGCCCAGCAGGCGCGGCGCTTCCTCGACCGCGTGGTGGGCTACATGGTCTCGCCCCTGCTCTGGCAGAAGGTCGCCCGCGGCCTCTCGGCCGGTCGCGTCCAGTCGGTGGCCGTGCGCCTGGTGGTGGAGCGCGAACGCGAGGTCCGCGCCTTCATCCCCGATGAATACTGGGAATTGCACGCCGACCTGAGCACGCCTGATCCGCTGCGCGTCCAGGCCGTGAAGTTCAAGGGCGAGGCCTTCAAGCCGACCACCAAGGCCCATGCCGACACGGCGGTCGCCGCCCTGGCCAAGGCCAGCTACGTGGTCGCGGCCAAGGATGAGAAGTCGCAGCGCTCCAACCCTTCGGCGCCGCTCATCACCTCATCGCTCCAGGGCGCGGCCAGCGTCCGCCTCGGCTTCTCGGTGAAGAAGACCATGACCCTGGCCCAGCGTCTCTATGAAGCGGGCCACATCACCTACATGCGTACGGACAGCACCAACCTGTCGGCCGACGCCGTGGCCGCCTGCCGCACCCTGGTCGAGAGCGAGTTCGGTCCCAAGTACGTGCCCGAGAAGCCCAACACCTACGCCAGCAAGGCCGGTGCCCAGGAGGCCCACGAGGCCATCCGCCCCACCGACGTGCGCCTGCGGCCCGAGGAGCTGACCAATCTCGAGACCGACCAGGTCCGGCTCTACGACCTGATCTGGCGCCAGTTCGTCGCCTGCCAGATGACGCCGGCCGAGTTCGACACCACCACCATCACGGTCCAGGCCGGCGACTACGAGCTGCGCGCCAATGGCCGGGTGATGCGCTTCGACGGCTGGCAGAAGGTCCTGCCGCCAGCCAAGTCCGACGCCGCCGTCCTGCCCGTGCTCAGCGCCGGCCAGAAGCTCGCCCTGGTCAAGCTCGACCCGAGCCAGCACTTCACCAAGCCGCCGGCCCGCTTCAGCGAAGCCAGCCTGGTCAAGGAGCTGGAGAAGCGCGGCATCGGCCGCCCGTCGACCTACGCCTCGATCATCTCGACCATCCAGGACCGCGGCTACGTCAAGCTCGCCAACCGGCGCTTCTACGCCGAGAAGCTGGGCGAGATCGTCACCGACCGGCTCAAGGAGGGCTTCACCGACCTCATGGACTACGGCTTCACCGCCTCCATGGAGGAGGACCTGGACGAGGTCGCCGAGGCCAAGGAGGACTGGAAGCACCTGCTCGACGTCTTCTACAAGGGATTCAAGGACAAGCTCGAGGCGGCCAAGGATGGGATGCGCGCCAACACGCCGGTCGAGACCGCCATCAGCTGCCCCAAGTGCGGCCGGCCCATGGCCGTGCGCACAGCCCGCACCGGCGTCTTCCTGAGCTGCACGGGCTATGGCCTGCCGCCCAAGGAGCGCTGCACCGGCACCATCAACCTGGTGCCCGGCGAGGAGGCGGTCAGCGCCGGTGGCGAGGACGAGGAGGCCACGGCCGCCGATGTCGCCGCCCTCCAGGCCAAGAAGCGCTGCCCGAAATGCTCGACGGTCATGGACAGCTATCTGGTGGACGAGAAGCGGAAGCTGCACATCTGCGGCAACAATCCCGATTGCCCCGGCACGGCGATCGAGGAGGGCCAGTTCAAGATCAAGGGCTACGAGGGCCCGGTCATCGACTGCGACAAGTGCGGCGCCCAGATGCAGCTGCGCACCGGCCGCTTCGGCAAGTATTTCGGCTGCACCCGCTATCCCGAGTGTACCAACACCCGCAAGCTCCTGCGCAGCGGCCAGGCCGCGCCGCCCAAGACGCCGCCCGTGCCCATGCCCGAGCTGGCCTGCACCAAGGGTCCCGGCCACTTCGTCCTGCGCGACGGCGCCGTCGGCCTCTTCCTCGCCGCCAGCACCTATCCCAGGGTGCGCGAGACCCGCGCCCCGCGGGTCGACGACCTGGTGCGCCACGAGGCCGAGCTCGACCCCAAGTGGGCCTACCTGGCCAAGGCACCGGCCAAGGATCCGGACGGCAACCCGACCATCCTGCGCTTCTCGCGCAAGACCGCCGAGCACTACGTCAGCAGCGAGAAGGACGGCGAGCCCACGGGCTGGACGTCATGGCTGGTGGATGGTCGTTGGACGCCGAAGAAGGCCGAGGCCGACGACGAGAAGCCCAAGCGCAAGACGCGGACGTTCACCAAGAAGTAGTCCGGGGGGTCTTCGATCACGGGGAAGCTGCCCGTGCCACGGAAGACGGGTCGAGAGGGCCTTTTCAGCGCTCCGGCATGCGCCCGTCGAGGAAGCGGGGCAGATCGCCGGGCTGGAGGCGGGAGCCGACCACGAAGGAGCCGAACTCGGCGTAGCGCGAGCTGGCCGGGTCGTAGCGCATCTCGGTCACCAGCTTCTTGAACACCAGGGGATCGTCGGCGAAGAGGGTCACGGCCCACTCCCAGTCGTCGAGGCCGATGGAGCCCGACACCACCTGGGTGACGTCGTCGTGGTACTTGTGGCCGACCTTGCCGTGGCCGCGCATCAGCGCTCGCCGCTCCTCCAGCGGCAGGTCGTACCAGTTGCGGGTCTCGCCCCGGCGCTTGCTCATGGGGTAGAAGCAGGAATAGCGGGCGCTGGGGATGACCGGCCGCAGCCTGGCCTCCAGGCGCTTGCGCTGGACCTCCATCTCCTTGTCGAAGGCCTCCTGGTAGGCCGGCGTGCCCGGCGCCAGCTTGGCGTCGGCGAGCTTCTTCTGGGCGATGGCCGTGGCCTCGTAGAGGCCGGCCTCGATGACCGAGAGGTAGGAGCCGGCGGGCTGGAGGTAGTCGGCGACCGCCAGGCCGCGCAGGGCCAGCTCGGCCTGCTTGAGCTCGTCGACGCTGCGGCGCCAGTGGATGAAGAGCAGGTCGGCCTTCTGCCCGACCACGGCGTAGGCGGCGCTGTCGCCGGCGCCGGCGCCCTCCTTGGCCACGGCGGCGAGGGCTCCGGCGAGCTGGCCGCCGGCAGCCTCGCGCTGGCCCTCGGCGGCCTGGCGCCAGCGGCGCTGGTCGACGCGCCAGAGGTCGTGGAGCACGTACCAGCCTTCGAGGGTCTGGGGGGCGTCGTTGGCGTCGCTCATGGGGTGGTCAGCATCGCGCGCGGCTGGCCGCCGGACAAGACCGAACGAGGCGGCTCAGAACAGCCAGCCGACCTCGGCGGTCACCATCCGTCCGATGTCGCTGGTCAGCTCATCCTCGCGGGCGGCGGTCAGCTCGGTCGAGCTGGCATGCCACCATTCGCTGTGGGAGGAGTCGAAGACGTCGAGGATGGCGACCTTGGCGTAGCGGCCACGGTCGCCGGCGCCGCAGTCGATGCCGAAGGAGAGGTCGAGGGCCATGTAGGCGTCGACGTGCTGGGTCTCCACCTGGCCGGCCGAGATGTTGTTGTTGGCGAAGGAGAAGACCGTGCGGCCGTCGACGTAACGACCGATGGCCGAGGCGAAGAGCCGGCCGAGGTTCACGTCGAGGCCGAGGTTGGCGTGCCAGGGCGGCGGGCCGTTCACCTGGTCGCCGAGATCCTCGTCGAAGCGGAAATCGGTGCCCTGGAAGATGCCGGCGAAGTCGGTGATGCCGTCGGACTGGTAGCGGATGTGGTGGTCGTAGCGGAAGAAGGTGTAGCTGCCGTTCCCCCTAGAGGGTGAAGGGGCTGTCGCCCAGGCGCTGCCGGGCTGGTTGTGCCGAGGACGGTGGCGGGGTTGTCCAGGTTCTGGAACTGGAAGAAGGGGCCGGGCTGCTTGGTGAAGTCGATGGAGGCGGGCGGTGTCGCGCCCAGCCAGGCGTTGTAGTTCGCGGACGGTCGCCTCGGGCAGGGGGAGGATCCAGATCTGGTCCTGGCTGCGGTTGAAGAAGCCGTTGACCCCGATCACCAGACCACCGCCGTCGAAAGCGCCGGTTCCAGCCGAGCTCGGCCGAGTTGATGGTCTCGGCGTTGAGCTCGGGGTCGCTGGTGAAGTACTCCTGGATGTGCTCTCGACGAGTTTGGCAGGCGGTAGCCGCGGGAGAGGGAGAGCAGCCAGTACTCGTCGTCGCTGGGCACATAGTTGACCGCCAGGCGGGGCCGGCGGCGTCGCCACCTGGCTGTGGTCGTCGATGCGCACGCCGCCGTGAGGGTCCAGGCCGGCGCAGGGGGCGAACTGGTCCTCGGCGAAGACCGCCTTGTTGGTGGCGGCGACCTTGTCCCAGGTGTCCTCGTCGAGGGCGCTGCCGCCGTCGGCCCAGAGGTTGGAGTTGGAGGCGCCGCGCTGGAAATCTCGCGCCCAGGGTCAGGGCGTGGTTGGGCAGGGGCACGTCGAGCTGGCCACGGGTGGTGTCGCGCACGTCGCTGAAGCCGGCCTGGGCGTAGCGGAAGTCGGGGAAGGCGTAGAAGGCCTTCTGGTTGCTGTAGAAGTAATCAGCCCACTGTGCACGTGGCGCAACTCGCCCCAGGGGGTGCGCAGGCGCGCGTCGGCGGTGTGGAAGGCCCAGTCCGTGTGGTTGGAAACCCCTATGTCGTAGTCGTCGACCACCTCCCATTTCGTCCAAGCGTACGTCGTGGTAGCCGGCTTCGAGCGCCACCCCGGAGGCGATGCGCCAGCCGACCAGCCCGCCCCAGCGCTCGGAGCGCACGTCCGCATCGCCGCTGTCGGCGGTGCGGGGGTTCGCTGGAGTGAAGCACCCTACCGAGGCGGTCACCTTGATCACTTCGGCGCCGGCAGTGAGTTGATCCTGCACGGCGGTCCGCACGGCCTCGATTCCCGCGCTTCACGCCCATGAACAGGCATGTCCGCCGGCATACAGATCGCGAGACCAGCGGCCAGGATGCGTGGCCCCGGCGTGAGTCCCGAGGCGATGGCCTTTTTTAGCGCGAACACGGCATGGTCGCGGAAGTCACATCCTTGACGGTGGTAAATCCGGCCTGCAGGAGTGCGGCGTGCTCATCGTAGCCGCCTTGAGCAATGTCACAGCCGAGGTTTCCTGCTCCACCGCTGCAACCACATCGGCTTCTGCACCGAGGCAAAAGTGGACATGGCAATCGATGAGACCAGGAAGGACTGTCAGGCGACGCCCGTCGATGCGCCGTGCACCTCGGGGCATACGCATTGTCTGATCCGGGCCGGCGGCCACGATGCACCCTCCACAGACGACGGCGTCTCGCTCAGTCTTCGGCCTTGCCCAGTTGAGGATGCGGATCTGGCGGATGGCGATGGTGATGGCGCCTCGCTGATCGGAATGGTGACCATGACGCCGCCCATAATGTCGTTCGAACTATAACCTCAACGCGGACTGTTCGCATGCCCGTTGTGGCAGGACACGCAGTTCTCGGAGAACGCCCGGTCGGCGTAGATGCCCTGGAAGTACCGGATCCGCCCTTGCTGAGTAAAATCCGTGAAAGGTTTCTCCGGCGACTCCATGACGACTTCCAGGCCGGGTCGTTCGAACTTCGCCCGGGCTGTTCCACACATAGATCGGGGTGAGGCTGGCGAGCCGGAATCTCAATTTCATGTCTTTCTGTGCGACCAGCCGGCCTGATTCGAGAAGACGTTGAGTGGCAGGGGGAGTCCTTTTCTCCTTCTTTCCAATGTTCGAGGGCTTCCACGACGCCTTGGGTGTGCAACTTGTCAACGACGTTCTGCGTGTAGTTGGCGCGATTGGCATCGATCACCGCATGAATGAAACTGGTCACCCGTTCGGGCGGGACGATTTCGGCTTTGCGTCGACTCGGCCACGGCGAGGGCGATGACCCAGTAGGTGATCGCTCCACAGATCCGGCTACCCCTGCCATGACGATCCAGAACCCGTTTCGACTCCATGCACCCCTCCTCACCAACGACTGTGATTGGGTATAAATTGCGACTGCCGCCTGCACCGCACGACCAGGGTGATCCAGCCAGTCGTGTTGCGCGAAGATCCCTTCCAAGGCGTTCAGCAGTGTCAGCACGTGGGCCTGCTGGCAGGATTCGCCCATCAGGCCTATCCGCCAGACCCGGCCGCGCAGCGGCCCCAAGCCGCCTCCGATTTCAATCCCGTGGTCCTGCAATAACTGCGTCCTCACCAGCGTATCGTTAATGCCATCGGGCAGCGTGACACAGTTGAGCATGGGGAGTCGATGCGCCGTCGGCGGAAGCGGCTGTAGGCCCAGAGGCTCAAGTCCGGCAAGTAAGGCGTCGCTGTGCAATTGATGGCGGGTGAACCGCGACGGCAACCCTTCCTCATGCACCAGTCGCAGAGCTTCATAGAGTCCGTAGAGCATGGAGACGGGAGCCGTGTGGTGATAGGCGCGGCTGCGGTCATTCCAATATTCGGCAATCAACGAAAGGTCAAGGTCAGCTGTGGCAGGAAGTGCGTCGCTGTCGAACGGCCTCCATGGCGCGGGGCTCACGTCAACGGGGCCAGGCCGGGCGGACAGCTCAAGCACTTTTGCGTGCCACTGTAGCAGGCATCAATGCCCCATGCGTCGACCTCGAGGGGGAGGCCTCCGAGAGATGTGACGGCATCAATAATCGAGTAAGGCGTCGTGCGCTCGGCAGAGAGCGCCGACTTCTTCGAGGGGTTGCCAGGCGCCGGTCGATGTTTCCGCATGGACCAGCACCACCGCCTTGACCGGGCCGCCTCGCGACAACGCTTCGTGCACGGCGTCCAACGAAATGATCTGTCCCCAGGGCGCCTCGATGCGTAGCGGGATACCACCGCTCCGTTCAATCATGGTCGCCAGCCGCGAACCGAAGACGCCATTGACCCCGACAATGGCACGGTCTCCCGGCTCGATGAGATTGGCGATCACGGCCTCCATGCCTGCCGATCCCGTGCCGGGGAGCGCGATGGTGAACTCGTTGTCCGTCCGGAACAGGGCGCGGAGCGAGGCCTGAACGGTATTCATCAGATTCAGGAATAGCGGGTCCAGATGGCCGATCAGTGGCTGCGACAGGGCATGAAGCACGCGCGCATGCACCATGCTCGGGCCGGGACCCATGAGTAACCGATGCGGAGGGACGAATTCGTGATCGTACGAGGAAAGGCTCATGGTTGAAACTGATCGTATCCGCTCGCCAAACAGAGGCGCACCGCCTAGAGACCACGCCTGGTGTGACGAGTGGCGTAGTATAGCGAAACCGGAGGGGGTTCAGCCATGGGATTGTGGCGAGAACTCATCGCGCTATGTTGCGGGATGCTCTGCAGTTTCACCGCCCTGAAGCCGGTGGTATACTCCGGCGCGCCTTACCCCTGGGAGGACTTGTGGACGCTGACGAATCGACTGGCCTTGTCTCGCAATCATCTCGCCCTGCGGCGCCCTCTGTCGGGGCGCCCCCTCCGCCGCATGCGTACAATCCCGAGTTTTCCCTGCGGTCACGTTGTTATCTGCCGTGGTTCTGTCGGCTTCAATCGCGGTCGTGGCCTGGTTATCGTTCGATATCCCGAGGGTGGAGCGGGTCGCCGATCCCGGGCGGGCGCTGAGTCACATGGTCGGTCGCCTGATGGATCAGGCAGACGGCGTGAAGACGCTGCCGGTGTGGGAACAGTTTCTTTATGACCTCACGATGGGGAGTGATGCGAACGATCGCGAGCAGGCCATTGAGTGGTATCGCGAACTGGCCGAAGAATCGTCCGATCCGTTTGTCGATTTGCACCTGGCCATCTTAGAGGGCGAGACAGGGCATCTTCCCGAGATTCGACAGCGTATCACGCGATGGGCCAGACAATCCGCACCTTATCCCTTGTTCGCGCGACTGTTGCAGGCCGGGTACGTCGATGCGCATGTGTCACGCAGCGCCGGCTTCGATCTGCAAGCCTCTCTGGCGGAACAGCCTGTCTCCGGCTGGTTCTACAGCCGTCTGGCGGCTCGTATCGCCGAACGGGCGGGAGATCGTTCACTGCTTGTCACGATCGAGACAGCCGATCAGCAGCGCATCGAAGCATTGGTCCGGCGTTCACGGGCATTCGCCCTGCTTGAGTTGAGCCTCCTGGTCGTCGGAGGTGTCGTCTTGATGGTGTGGGTGCGGCGAGGCACAGGCTCGGCCATGTTTCGGGTCGGATCAGCCGTGTTGCCGCCTCTGTGGGCAGGGCGACTGGGGGCCGGCGTGTTGCTTCGCGGGGGCGCCGTTGGCGCCTTGTTGACGGTGGCGTTTCTTTTTGCCGTTGGCGACGTTCCCTCATTACGGGTCGTCGCGGTGCCGCTGTCCAACCTACCACTACTGGCCTTGGCCTATTATCACCTGCTCCGACCCCAGCGGCAGACGTTCTGGCGAGGATTGGGACTGAGTCTTGAGCCGCGTCATGTGGGACAACTGAGTTTGGCGGTCCTGGGGGTCGTGGCAGCCGGACTCGTGGGAGAGTGGGTGTTAGGACGCCTCGCCGAGCCGCTGAATTTGATCAGCCATTGGACCGAGTGGTTCGACGCGGATCTGGTATGGGGCACGCCTCCGACCCTGGCAGTTAGTTTGATGGAATATGTGGTCTTTGCGCCGGTCTTTGAAGAGTTGGCCTTCCGTGGACTGTTATTCGGCGTATTCCGGCGGCGGTTCCAATGGGGCACAGCAGCCATGCTGAGCGCGGCGCTGTTCGCCATTGCTCACGGCTACGGATTGATCGGATTCCTAAGCGTCTTTTGGAGCGGCGTGATATGGGCGTGGGCCTATGAGCGGACGGGCAGTTTATGGCCGGGCATGATCGGCCATGCCGTCAACAACCTGCTGGTCTGTCTCAGTGTGATGGCGCTTCTGCGGCCCTGAGAAGCGGTGCTCGGGCCATACCATGGCGAGTTTCCGAAACGTGTACGATGTGCCGGATTTGTGCGTGAATCAGAAGTGAAGACGGCGGTTATACCCGCCGGTGTGCAGTCACGATCAGAATCTGCGCCGGCCGCTTACTGATGTTTCGCCAGCAGTGCCGGTTGCCTGCCGGAATCCCGGCGGCATCCCCCCGCTTGAGATGATGCACGTTCTCCTCCAGGGTCAATTCCAGCGTTCCCATGAGCACGACCGCGAGTTGCTCCGCCTGCCGTACGTAGGGTTTATGCCCGCTGGCTCCGCCCGGCTGAATCGTGATGACCATAGGCTCGAACTGACTGTCCTTGTTGAATGGACCGAGCGCTTCGATTTTTGCGCGGGACCATTCACTTTGGACAACCGGTCGCGCATCCGATCGGATCACGGCCGGTGGGCTCGGATCGATGGCCCGAAAGAATTCTCCCAGTGTGACGCCTAAAGCGGAAGCGATCTTTTCAGTGGAGGCAATGGACGGGGAGGCCTGGCGTAACTCGATCTGAGAGATGAAGCTGGGAGAGAACCCGCATTTATCGGCGAGTGTGCGCACCGACAGATGATGCGATTTGCGGAGCCGCCGGACAATATCGCCGACATGCACTTCGGCTTTTGGCGGGGATAGTGGGACACGTCTGCCAGCCTTCGTTTTCTTCACAGTGTCGGTCACGACTGGCTCGTTGTTATCCATACTCGAAGCGGAACGCGCAAACCGGCTTTTGTACCTGTGTAACACGTTCTTGTGGAGAGTCTCAAGAAATGAGTCAGGGCCGCATATTCCGATCTCCGGCCTGCCTTTTCTGTGTCATCGCCTGCTAGGGAATTCCCCAGCTACCCAGACCTCGTGAATAGGGGCTAAAGAAAGTGTCCAGTAATACTGGACACCTGTTCAGTGTCTCTTGTAATGTCTTTTAGGCGCCGGTTGTGGTCTGAACTGAAAAAGGGATTCCATTGCCGTATGGAGGGCGGTGATCGTTGAAACAGAAGACGACATGGTTGACGTTGGCGATTTTTCTGAGCGCATGCGCCCTCTTGTGGCTGACAGGGGTGTCCAGCACCAAGCATCTCGTGGATAACCTCGTTGCCGGCTATTTGTTGTTTTGGGGATTGTATGCTCTTCTCTCGGATCTGCCGCGTAGGGAGATTCAGGGTAGGTTCGTTCTGATGACCCTCTGCGGGATCGCTGTATTGGGAATAGCCGAATTGCTGGGCGTAACGGGACTCGTCAATTACCAAACTGTTTTCGGGACCCATGGGCGTGAATGGTTCGATCGCTCCGGGTATGTCCGTGATCCGGAACTCGGATACCGCCGAGAGGCGCATTACCAAGAACAAGGGTCCTTTGTGCGGGGGAATATCGGTGAAGCACTCTGTCTTCCGGCGAATACGCCGGAACGATTCGATCTCCGGTATGACCATCGGGGGTTTCGAAATGATACAGATATGAATCGGGCTGAGGTGGTGGTCATCGGCGATTCCTACGTTGAATCGCCCATGCTACCCGGCAATACTCTTCTGACGACGCAATTAAGCCACCGGCTGCGCACGTCCGTCGCGAATTTAGGGATCAGCGGATATGGGCCGGAACAGGAACTCGTCGTGCTGAAGCGGTATGCGCTGGCTCTTCAGCCCAAGACGATCGTGTGGGTATTTTTTGAGGGGAACGATCTCTATCAATTGGACCCCGAAGACCAGAAAGCGGGTACCGAGTCCGAAACCAGGGCCGGACATGACGAGTATTGGATGCGCTCGCTGACGAGAAATCTGCTGCTCCTCTCACGTAAGGCGATGCAGGGCTGTGTGCCACATCCTGATTACTTGCGACTTCGAGGAACGTTTCAAGATACGGAGGGAAACGAAACCCTGCTGTATTTCTGGGAGAAGCTTGGCGAATTGAAGCCGACGGACAGACTTCGCCTCGAGCGGCTGCGATCAATTTTGGATGAGGCGTATCAGGTGAGCCGCCAACAAGGCATTCGCCTCGTGGTGGCGTTTGCGCCGGTGAAGCATCGAGTGCATCAAGGTTTGGAAAACTTCGAACCACTCACCGCGGAAATGAGGGAGTGGCCGCTCAATGAATTGCCCAATGAAGTGGCGTCGATGCTGAAAGGACTCGCACCGGAGATCGAATTTCTCGATTTGACTCCTCCCCTTCGCGAAGCAGCCGCACAGGGCGTGTTGACCTATCTTCCCGATGACACGCATTGGTCGGCGGAGGGACAGCGAGTAGCCGGTGAGGCCATCCACGATCTGCTCGTCAGGAGCCATACTCGCTTGGCCAAACAGTGACACGTTGCTATGGGGAGGTCCTGGCGCCGGGTTCCTGCTGGAGGCAGGCGAGCGTGTGATAGAGGTCGGGATGCCGGAGGGTGTAGCCTAATCCTTCGAGCGCTTTGCGGTTGCGAATCCGTTTGCCCGGTTGGCTGGAGGAGGCCTCCCGCGGGCTCACAATGCCCCATCTGGCCGACACTTCCGCGCAAATGTCCGCCCATCGGCGCGGATGCCCGTCGCTGATATTGTAGACGTCCCCGGCGCATCCGATTCGCAGGGCCAGAAGGCAGAGCGCTGCCAGATCTTCGACATGAATCAAATTCACGAATTTGTTGGTCGGGCCGACACGCCCTTGGCGGATCCACTCGACCGGATTGCGATGGGGCCCATAAATCCCGGCCACCCGGAGAATCATGCCGCCGTGTTGTGTGCGGAGGTATTCCTCCCCTTGGACGCGCGGTAGGTCTAAATTGGCGGGGCTGGCTTCGTCGATCCATGGGGGCATGTCCGTCAAAGGCTCATCACCCCGATCGTAGGCAGACGTACTGCCTAACACCACCAGCCGACGGGACTGGCTGCAGGAGTGTTTGGCGAAGGCCTTCACCTGCTCAAGAGGAACCGCCGGAAAGGTCCAGATCAGGTCGGCTTCCAGAGGCAACGCAGACCACGTGGAAGGATCGTCGAGATCGAACCGGATGCGAGCAGCCTGGGCTACGTCGCTGAGGCGGTGGTCCGGCTGGCGACTGCTGGCCAGGACGGGAAGCGATTGTTTCCGGGCGAGCTTCTGGATCCAGCGGCCGGTATACCCGGTTCCGAGAATAACTATGGGGCGGAGACGGGACATCGGGGCATCATACCCGAACTGCCCGTTCGTTTGCTGCTGCCGGTTTGAACCAATTCTGGTTCTAGTCTCCGGACAGAGTCGCGTGCTAAAATCCGGCCCCGATGGCGTCTTTTAACTTACGTCAGGACGAGACAGATGAAATAATCGGCGGACCGACCGGTGCCCAGGCGCAGCGGCGGCAGCGGATCTTGGTCTGGCTCGCCGGCCTGCTGGCCTGCCTCTTTTTTGTGCTGGATCTACAGTTGCCGCTAGGGGTGGCGAACGCGGTGCTCTACAGCACGGTCGTGCTCCTGTCCTCCGCCAGTCAATATCGATGGTTGCCGATCGCCACCGCCACGGCTTGCTCATTGTTGACGATCATTGCCGCTCCGTTCAGCCCGCGAATTCCCAATCTTCCCCCGTGGTTTGAATGGGTCAATCACCTGTTCAGTCTCTTTGGTGTATGGGCTCCTGTGGTGTTCGTCTATCAGCGTCGCCGCACGGAATGGCTGCTTGAAGAAATCAACGAGCGGCTGGAGCGAGGAGTGGAAGCGCGGACAGCGGATCTGGCTGCCAGCCGCCTGGCACTGGAGCGGAGCGAAGAACAGTTGCATACGTTGACCGGCCGGATTCTCACGGCCCAGGAAGAAGAACGTCGTCGGATAGCCCAGGACCTGCATGACGATGTGAATCAACGGCTGGCGCTGCTCATGTTGGAACTTCAGAGTGTGGACCGGCAGATTGGAGTATCGCCTGTGACTGCCCAGGACGGAATACACAATGTATTGAAGGAGCTCGAGGCTCTTTCCGACGATGTACGCTACATGGCCTATCGCTTTCATCCGTCCATCCTGGATGACCTGGGTCTGAAGGCGGCCTTGCAGCGCCTCTTGGATGACTTTTCCACTCGAACGGGCGTCAAAGCCCTGTTTGTCCATCAACCTCTTGACCACCCGCTCGATAAGACGGCTTCGACGGCGTTATATCGCGTCGTTCAAGAGAGCCTGTCCAATATAGCCCGTCATGCCAAAGCGACTCGGGTGGAAGTGGAGGTCACAGTCGAAGAGGAGGGGGTGGTCGTGGTGGTACGCGATGATGGCAAGGGGTTTGATCAGCTGACGGTGGAACGGTGTGAGGGCGGCCTGGGCCTCTTGAATATGCGCGAACGCCTCCTGTCTGTACAGGGCACGTGCGAAGTCGAATCCAGCCCCGGTAAGGGAACAACCGTATCCATGTACGTACCGCTTGGACGGGTGGCGATATGACGCTCCCGCGCGTATTGTTGGCAGACGACCATACCCTCGTCCTGGAGGGGTTTCGGCGTTTGTTGGATGATCAGTGCGAATTGGTCGGCACTGTGGGGGATGGCCGGGCGCTGCTGGAGGCGGTGCCGCAGTTGAAGCCGGACATCGTCATTTTGGACATCTCAATGCCGGTGCTGAATGGCATCGATGCCGCCCGCGTGATGAAGGTCAAGTTTCCTCACGTCAAAGTGGTCTTTATCACCATGCATGCCGATCCGGCCTATGTGCGGGCAGCGTTTGAGGCCGGCGCCTCCGCGTATCTGCTGAAGCGTTGCGTGGGCGAGGAATTAGCCCAGGCGATCCGAGCCGTCCGGAGCGGCAATTTCTATGTGACCCCTCTGGTCACGAAGGAAGTTGTAGAAAGTATGCTCCGCGGGGTGGACGGCGGCGCTCCATCCGGCCCTGAGCTCACCACTCGTCAACGCGAAGTCTTGCAACTTCTGGCCGAAGGCCATACGGTGAAGGACATTGCCGGCACTCTCAAGATTTCTCCGCGCACGGTTGAGTTTCACAAGGGACAAATCATGGAACAGCTCAACCTGCACACCACGGTCGAGCTCGTAAAATATGCCCTAGCGCAGGGTCTCACCAGCCAAACCTAACGGACTGGCTCTTTTCCCTTCACGTCTTTCTTTGCTACTAGTATATCGGCTAGTATCTTTTTGATGCTAAACCTCGCTGTATTACGCGTGTGGTTTGCCCTTCACTTGCCTACTATACGCCTCCCTTTTCTACGCAGAGACTCGTAGGACTATGAGAAAAAAGATTTCTCGCCCCCGTGTGCTGATTGGAGATTCGTCACGCTCCATGCTGGCCTTTCTAGAGATTCTCCTGGAGTCTCACTTTGATGTCGTCGGCTCGGAGACCGAAGGCGACGCCTTGGTCCTGGCGGCGAAGACGCTTGCCCCTGAATTGATCATCCTGGATTTTTCCCTGTCATTTCTCGATGGTTTGTCGGTGGGTCGGCAGCTTCACGAGGCTGTGCCGGACAGTAAGGTCGTCTTTTTTTCCTCGCACGAAGATGCCGCCTATGTGTCGGCCGCTTTTGAAGTGGGAGCAATGGGCTATCTGGTCAAACACCGCACGGTGGATCCTGGCCATTATTTGCGCCGGGTGCTGGATGGGGAGCGGGTCTGTTGTCCGGACGATCTATACAAGCGGGTGGGGCGCCCCAAAAAAAAGTAGTCCGACTACATGCACCAGTCAGCTTCGCGCAAAAGGAGACCGACGATGGTCCGAGTCGTACCGATGTGTGAGTTGTGCCGCCGGGTTCGTGACGATGGATTTTCCGCCAGGGGAACGAACTGTTGGGTCGATTTCCCGAGTTACCTGGCGCGACATGTGGTGTCGCCAGCCCAGGTGCGGTTTTCGAGAAACTACTGCAGCGAATGCCGCTTGTCCTATGACATCTTTAAGACCTATGGCGAACAATGAGAAGGCCGGCCTCCTGATGATCCGGTTCACATTGGCCGGACCAAGTTCGGCGTAGTTCAACGGCACTGTATCGGTGCTCCACTCACGGTCTTCACGTCTATAAAATATCCACCGCTGTCGCCTTATCTTCTGGCCACTGAGGAGCTCAACCATCTGCCCGCATGTTCAGCCAGTGGCGGTTGTGTTACGATCGCCCGATGACGCCGGCTCTTCCCTTTCATCCCATCATCGCCGAATGGTTCACCGCAAAATTTGCGGTCGCGACTGACGTCCAGCAGCAGGCATGGCCTGAGATTCAGTCCGGGCGTGATCTGCTGATTTCAGCCCCGACCGGGTCGGGAAAGACCCTGGCAGCGTTTTTATCCTGTATCGATCGGCTGTTTCAGCAGGCGCTGCATTGCGACCTGCGGGACGGAACACAAATCCTCTACGTTTCGCCCCTCAAAGCGCTCAGCAATGATGTGCAAAAAAACCTTCAACAACCGCTTCTCGAGATCGGGCAGGCTGCCCTCTCGGCAGGACTGTTGTTGCCCGACCTCCGGGTCACCGTACGGACTGGCGACACCCCAATGACCGAGCGGCAGCAGATGCTCCGCCGCCCGCCGCATATCCTGATTACCACGCCTGAGTCGTTGTTTATTCTGCTGACCGCGGAAAAAAGCCGGGCGATGTTGAAGACCGTCCGAACGGTCATTGTGGATGAGGTCCATGCCGTCGCCCCGAACAAGCGGGGGGCGCACCTGGCCCTGTCATTGGAGCGCGTGGCGGCGCTGGCCGGCGGTGTCGTTCAACGAATCGGCCTGTCCGCTACCCAACGTCCAATTGAGCGTATGGGACACTTCTTGGTGGGAAACCGGCCGCCCTCTCCACTGACGGGGGATCAGGAGTTCGCAGGCGGGCGTTCAGGCGACGACATGCCGGTGGCGAACGATGTGGCCATCATCGATGTCGGCCATCGCCGCGACATGGATCTGGCGGTCGAAGTCCCGAAGGACGAACTCGGGCCTGTCGCGACCAATGCGATCTGGAGCGATATCTACGATCGGGTTGCCTCACTGGTGGAAGCGCATCGCTCCACGCTGGTCTTCGTGAATACACGGCGCTTGGCTGAGCGGGTCGCGCACTACTTAGAAGATCGGTTGCGCCACCTGGGCGAAGGTGTCGTGGCCGCCCATCACGGAAGCTTGTCGCGGGAGATCCGCCTGTCTGCGGAGGACCGGTTAAAGACCGGCGCCGTGCGAGTGGTTGTCGCAACGGCCTCGCTGGAACTGGGCATCGATGTCGGAACGGTCGATCTGGTCTGTCAGATTGGATCACCCCGGTCCATCGCGACCTGTTTGCAGCGTGTCGGCCGGGCCGGCCATTGGGTGCATGCCATTCCGAAGGGCCGCCTCTTCGCCACGACACGTGACGAGCTGATCGAATGTGCCGCGCTGATCCGGTCGATCAGAGCCGGCGTGCTGGACCACATCGAGGTGCCGCCCGCGCCGCTTGATGTCCTGGCACAACAGATCGTGGCGGCCGCCGCCACCGAGGCCTGGGACGAGACGGCGCTCTATGAGTTGTGCCGCAAGGCCATGCCGTTTCGCCATGTGAGCCGTGAGACGTTCGACGCGGTGGTCGCCATGCTGGCGGACGGATACGCGACCAGTCGAGGCCGGGGACGAGCCTATCTGCATCACGATCGTATCAATCATCAGATCCGCGGGCGTCGCGGGGCCAGATTGGCCGCCATCACTTCCGGCGGCGCCATTCCCGACACAGCGAACTACGCAGTCATTGCCGAACCGGACGGCACGGTGGTGGGATCCGTTGATGAGGACTTCGCCGTCGAGAGTCTGGCGGGAGACATTATTCTATTGGGGAACACGTCCTGGCGCATCAAGGGCGTCGAAACCGGCAAGATGCGTGTCGAAGATGCGCAGGGTGCACCGCCGACCATTCCGTTCTGGCGCGGTGAAGCGCCGGCACGCACGGCGGATTTGTCGGCGGAAGTGGCGCGCCTTAGAGCTGATCTCGATCAGCGTCTCGATCCAACTGTATCCGAGCCTCCTCCCTCCTCGCCGCCGGTGCAATGGCTCAAGCAGGAATGCGGCCTCGACCAGCGAGGGGCGGAACAGGCGGTTCAATATATCCTGACCGGAAAATCCGTTCTGGGGACGGTGCCCACGCAACACACGATCGTGGCGGAACGATTTTTCGATGAAAGCGGGGGCATGCAGCTGGTCATTCATGCCCCGTTCGGCGGCAGGGTGAATCGTGCCTGGGGGCTGGCCCTGCGGAAACGCTTTTGCGTGACCTTCGATTTTGAACTGCAAGCCGCCGCGACGGATGAAGGGATCGTGCTGTCGCTGGGCGAAAAGCACAGTTTTCCGCTCGAGACGGTGTTCGCCTTTCTGAACGTCAAGACTCTGCGTGACGTGTTGACCCAGGCCGTGCTGCAGGCGCCGATGTTCATGACGAGGTGGCGGTGGAATGCGTCGCGAGCGTTGGCGCTGCTCCGGTTTGCCGGAGGAAAGCGGGTGCCACCTCAGATTCAGCGCATGCGCGCCGAAGATCTCCTGGCCGCCGTGTTCCCCGATGCCATTGCCTGCCAGGACAATTTCCAAGGGGAACGCACGGAACGTCAGATTCCTGCCCATCCGTTGGCGCAGGAAACGATCCGGGATTGCCTGACGGAAGCGATGGACATCGACGGGTTGGAAGCGGTGCTGAACCACATCGAATCCGGCGCGATCGCCTGCGTCGCCGTCGATACGCCGATGCCTTCCGCCTTCTGCCACGAAATTTTAAACGCCAATCCCTATGCGTATCTCGACGATGCGCCACTCGAGGAACGCCGGGCAAGGGCTGTGGATATGCGGCGCACGCTCCCGGCCGCACTGGCGGGTGAGATGGGCGCGTTGGACCAGTCGGCCATCGATCAGGTCAGAGAAGAATCCTGGCCCGACGTGCGTGATGCGGAGGAATTGCACGATGCGCTGTTGACGCTCGGCTGGGTGCCCTGCGCTTGTATGCCTGGGTGGGACCTGCTCGTGCCGAGGCTCGAGGCCGCAGGCCGGGTCGCCACGCTGTGGCAGGGCGACAGCAAGCGAGGCTGGTTGGCCGCAGAGAATCATCACTACGCGGGCCTGCTATTTCCGGATGCCCGGATCGAGCCCGAGTCGGCACCGACCCATCAGACCTCGCTGGAACGGGAAGACGTGTTGCAGCGGATCGTCTTAGGGTGGATGGAAAGCGTGGGGCCCGTCACGGCTGCCGACCTGGCTCTGCGTCTCGGCCTGGCCGTGCAGGATGTTCGACGGGGCGATGTTGAGGCTTGAAGCGCAAGGCCATGTCCTGCGAGGGCGGTTTTCAACGCAGCCTTCACAAACCATGGATGGGGTTGTGGAATGGTGTCATCGGCGCCTGTTGGCCAGAATTCACCGTCTCACGGTCGGCCGGTTACGCAAGGAGATTGAACCCGTCACTGCTGCCGAGTTCATGCGGTTTCTGCTCCAGTGGCAGCATGCGTCATCGGGGGCGCGTCTCCATGGAGAGGCGGGACTCTTAGAGGTGGCGAAACAGCTCGGAGGATTCGAGGCCGCCGCATCGGCCTGGGAGGCGCAGATTCTTCGGGTTCGTCTGGCGAAGTACCAGCCGGAATGGCTGGACCGGCTCTGTTTGAGCGGCGCGCTGATGTGGGGCCGTGTCACGCCGCATCCGCGACTCATGCAGGAGCTCACCCTGTTGCCGGGACGGCGCGTGGTGCCGACGTGTGTCGCGCCGGTCAGTCTGTTTGCGCGAGAAGATGCTCCGGCGCTGCTGGAGGCGACCGGAGAGGACTTGGCTCGATTGGATCTTTCCTCAAAACTCAGCCTCCCGGCGCAGGCCATTCGCCGTTGTCTGCAGGAGCGGGGTGCGAGCTTTTTCAGCGAACTGCTGCATGGTACCCGGTTGTTGGCGTCGGAAGTGGAGGACGGGCTCTGGGAATTGGTCGCGGCCGGCCTGGTCACGGCCGACGGGTTCGACAATCTGCGAGCGCTCATCGATCCCCGGCGGCGCCGCGCGGAGGCGTCCGACCGGAATCGCCGGCCCCGCCACGTTGGTGGACGCTGGTCGCTCCTGAGGCCTGACGTGGGACAATCGCAGGCCGCTCGTCAGTTCTCGGCGGACTCGCGATCACCATCTTCGTCTGCTCATGCCCTTGGTTCGTTACAAGCGGCACAGGCGACGGAACGCATTGCGCGGCAACTGCTGCAGCGATATGGCGTGGTATTCCGGGATCTGCTGGCACGCGAGTCGATCGTGTCTTCCTGGCGGGAACTGTTGATCTGTTACCGACGTCTGGAATCGACGGGAGAGTTACGGGGGGGACGGTTCGTCAGCGGGTTCACGGGAGAACAGTTCGCCTTGCCGGAAGCGCTGGAAGCCTTGCGGGCCTTGAAGAAGCGTCCGGGCACCGCCACTCAGCAGGAAATCAAAATTTCAGCAGCTGATCCCTTGAACCTGGCCGGGATCATTCTGCCGGGGCCCCGTATCGCGGCCGTCCCGTCGAACTTTGTGGTATTTCGCGAGGGCGTCGTCATTCGCACCGTAACCGGGCGAAGTGCGAACGATCGGCAGGAGCCGCCGATCCTCGAAGTGGCACAACGGGACGTTCGATCCTGATCAGATAAGCGGCGCGGGAATAGCGAGTAATGGGCATCGCGCCCCGCGCAAGACCCGTTCCGTGGTGCTGCCGCGCAACATGTCGAGTAAACTGTCCTGCCCTTTGGTGGCCATCACAATCAAATCCACATCGAACTCGGCGCCTGCGGCGAGAATCCATTCGACGGGATCGCCTTTTCCAAACAACTGATTCCAGGACCAGTCGGCTTTCTGCGGGAGCGCCAGCGCCTCAACATCGCCTTCCGCGCCTGCATGAACAAGCGTCATCGTGACCGGTGGCGTGCTCAGTTGAGAAACCAGCACGGTCGCGGCCTCGATGGCCGGTTGAGACGACGGATGGCTCGAGATGGGCAGAAGCACACGATGCAGCGAGGTGTCGCCGGTGGTCCGAGAGACAAATCCTGCCACGCTGGAGGGGACGAACAGCGTGGTGATATGCATTTCGCGTGAGACCGGCTCGGCGACCGCATGATGGATCCAGCCGGCAAACCCCTCATGCTTGTGTGTGGCCAGCACCATGAGATCGGTCGGTGTCGCCGTCAGATGATGCATGATCGCCTGCTTGGCGTCGGCGGCCAGGGCGCGGACTTTTCTGATCCGGATGCCCAGCGTGGTCACATCGCTCTTCGAACTGGATTCCGGAAGCAGTCCCCATTGCGCGAGCGTCGGACGGATGCGGGGAAAATCCTCGAACCCTTCCGGCGAGACGTCGGGATCCACGTGCATGATGGTCAGCTCGGCGCGGAACACCAACGCCAGTTTGAGGGCATGGACGAATGCCACCTGACTGTCCTGCGAAAAATCCGTCGGGTGAAAGATCCGATGGATCGAGAGTGGATTGCGCGGCGCGTTCATATCCGTATCGAACTCCGGTGAGGTGCAATCTGCCTATGCTGTCCGGTGATCGGTTGGTGACGTCAGCGGTGTGCAGCTTGTAAGGCCTTGACCAGTTCGGTGGACGACCAGGAGCCGGCTTGGCTCCAGCGGCTGAAGGCTGCCTGCGCCGCCGGTTGAAACGCGGCTGCAGCCGGTAGATTGGTGAGTCCATCCAACGACGCCAGATACTCGCCGTGACCCCGGGCCGCATCGGCTTCCAAATTGTCTGCATTGTAGGCGGTGAAGGCGGCCACCTTGTGCTCAGATTTCAGCAGGCCGTCTTCATTCCACCAGATGCGCCCGGACGTGGTGCCGGTGATATTCGATGTGGTGTCGGTGGTCTCTTTGAATGTGGCCTTGAAAGAACAGGCTGAGAGCAACGCCAGGAGTGAAAGTCCGCTGATTGCGGTTATGAGCGAACGACGGTTTCCTGTCATACGTAGTGCTCCTTTCATGCGGCGATGTGAAGATGATGGTGGCCGACTATAGCATAGTCGGCACGGAAATGAGCCGGGCCGGCCGTCGTTCCGGCAGACCTTGGGTCTGTTCGCAGGAGGTAACGGTTGACAATATCCCCAAGGCATCAGCACAATCGCCGGGTCCTTGATGGGGCCTGAACTCGGGCGAGGCGGCCTGGTCGCTGTGATGAGCCAGGAGCAGACGCACCCCGGTATCACAAGGAGGGGCGACGATGAAGGTAGGCATGGGCTTGTGTGTGATCGCGGGAATTCTCTGCGCAGCGCCATTGGTGCGGGCGGAGGCGGTTCCGCTGAAGCCAGGTGAGTATCAGGTGACGGCCGTCACCGAGAGCAGCAACGGGGAGGCTGGCAAGCCGGACACCCATACCCGATGTGTGAAGGAAGAACATCTGGCGAATCCGGATGCGGTGTTTAATTATTATGCCTTAAACGGATTCAAACCCAATCCGGCAAACAAGGTCATGAACGTGTCGGTGCATGGCGGGATGGTCAGTTACGATATTGAAGGCCTCTATGCCATCACGCGTGTGGAAGGCACGGTCTCGACCACCGGGTTTTCTGTGGTCCGCAAAGCGACTCCCAAGGGCGACAAAGCCTTGTCGGTGACGATGAAGGTCGATGGCAAACGCACGGGCGATTGCGCCACGAAGTGATTCCTTTCCCGGTACCGACTCTGAATACAGAGCTGCTGGCGTTACGGAGGCCGAGTTGTCTCGGCCTCCGTTTTCTTCTGCTAGTTATCCCACAGCCGCTGATACCATTTCTTTTCCGCTTCGGCCGGCAGGGATGCCAAATTCATGGTGTTGCGGATCTCGCCGATATTCCAACCGGTCAGCGAGGCGAGTGTCTGCGCTTCCCGCTCGTATCGCTCGCGTAATTGTTGGCGGTACGTGGTGGCTGCTGCACAGTCCTCCGTTCCGGTCCACGGATGGCGCAGGATGTAGCGCGCCTGGTAGTTGCCGCGATCAGACGTTTCCTGAAACAGCAGGTCTTCGGGAAAATGCGCGGCGTCATAGCGGACGTGCAGCCTGGTCAGAAAGACGTTCTGCGCCATCGGCAGGCCTTTGCCCGTCTGGCCGCGTCTCTCCTGCCAAAACACGCCGAGACTGCGCAACTCTTCAGCCGACAGCGGGTCGGCGGCGCAGGGATCACACCAGTTCATGTCCCAGGCATATTCCATGAAGACGCCACGTTCGCGTTCCCGCTTCACCTGCTGGCTGAAGAGGTCCCGGTAGAAGTCGCCGAACTTTTCCTTCACGAACAGTGGAACCTCCTGCGCGTCGGGCAACCGCACCGTTCGGTAGTTGGTGGTTTCGACGCGGCCTTGCTTCGTGAGGAAGTAGATGAATAATTCCTGCGCACCATCGGCATTGACCGTGCCGAGCCGGATCGGCAACATGAACTTGGCCGATTGGAACGCGATCTGCAACGGCCGGAGATGTGTGAGGCCGAGCGCGGCTTGCTCGCCGAGGTTGACCTTCGCGACGAAGAATTTCATGCCCTGTTTGAGATAACTCTGCAGGACTGCCGATGCGCCTTGCGGGATGCGGTAGCCGTTCTCGGTCAACCAAGTTTCCAGACCGCTGCTTTCCTTGCCGGAGAGGATGAGGATGTCGTATTCACCGACTGTATACTGCGCCTCCACCGTCACGCCCAGGACCTTGTCGCGTTCACGAGGAGCCGCCGCCGGGGCCATGCTCTTCATGGCGTCCATGCTGCGGCGTTCCATCAGCTCGTAGCGGAGGCAGGGATTCTGATCGAAGTATTCCACCAGCTGAGGCGCCGAGTAATCGGCCAGATGTTTCAGCAGGGCCGGATCGCCGACGTGGATCTGTTCTTTCTCCAGGATGGTCGGAACCGGCACCACCAGCGCGAACTCCTTCACGTCGCCCTTGAAATCATTGGCCATCGTGATCACGGTCTTGTTGTCATGCCGCGCGATGGCCACCTCCGAGGCCTTATTGAACAGTTGCGTATCGGCTTTGCCGACATAAAAACCGCAGAAAGCTAAGGCATCGCCGGCCCAGGTGAGTAGGCCCAGTGTGAGAAATATTGACGGAATGATGGCACGTCGCATGGGAACCTCCTTGGTTGTTGACAGAACAGGGGCGGGATTGCGGACCGGTTTTGGAGCCGGGTGAGGAGAACCACCGGTGGAAGAACGTGCCCAGTGGTAGGGCGAGCCGGGAAGGAGATGATCGATCACCGGCACCAACGGCGCGCAGACGATGAGTCCCCAGAGCGGCCCGTTCGGCCTGAATAGTCCGGATTGCACATAGAACGCCGTCAAAGACACGAGGAGCGCGTAGATGATACGCCCGATGCGCGAATCCGGCGTCGTCTTCGGGTCCGAGATCATGAAAAAGGCAAAGATGAGCAGCGTGCCACTTTCGATCTGATGGAGCGGAATCGTGAGTGGATCACCGAGCTGAAATGCCCGTGCGAACAGGAGTCCGACGTAACAGGCGAGGAACGCCAGCGTGACATCGGCCCGTGCGGCGCGCGTGACCACCAGACTTCCGAGGCAGGCGATGAAAAAGGCGAGCCAGGCGGCCTGCCCCCATTGCCCCGGCGAGATCCAGCCGAGCCCGCTGCCGAGCATCACGGTCAGGGCCAGATTGGTCGGATTGAAGAGGTGTTTGTCATGCCAGCGGAGGACAAATTTACTGCCAATGGCGATGAAGGCGGCCAATGCGGCGACCGTGAGACCATCGGTGCGCAGCAGGAGGCACAGTGAGAGTGAGGAAACCAGGGCGCTCTTAGGATCGAAGGCCGGTAGGTTGACGAGGACGGTCCCGACGTATTGGGTGAGCAATGCGGTTCCGATCGTCACCGTGAGCTGCCAGATCGACAGATCGAAGTGGAGCCAGCACAAACCATACATGAGGAGGGTGCCCAGGCTTGCGATTTGGTAGTAGCGGGGATCCTGCCGAGATGCCGGCTGATCCGGTTGAGGGCCGGCGTGGTGAAGCTCCATAACTCCTCCTTTACCGAGGGTATGGCATGAATCACGAAATCCTTTCGGGTGGCGATCCGGCTGGCTCTAGGGATGTCCCTCATTGAGTAGATGGGCGTAATTCATTAGCATGATACTTGATGTTTTGTTCAGCGGAGGTGATTCCGTGCATCAGCATGTGAATGTTCTTATTGTGTTTTTGGCTCTGCTTACAGGGTGCTCACTTGAACAAGAACTGTCCAGGACGCCCAGGACGGCAGTGGAGCAGGTCCTGCTGACACAGGCCGTGAACCAAGCCCTCACGAACCTGACCGTGCAGTTACCGGCCGGCGTGAATGTCGAGCTGGATGCGACGGGTCTGGAAAGCGACCGGTCCCGACTTCGCATGACGAATTCGGATCTCGGCTCGTTGAATAGTCCCAATCGCGACATTCTTTACATCAGAGATACGGTCGCGGCTGAATTGGGACGCAGGGGGTACCTGGTGCGGGCACGCGACACGGAGTCGCCCTATCTCGTGCGTGTCATGGCGGAATCGTTCGGGACGATGCAGGGGATCACGTTCTTCGGGATGCCCCCGGTCCAGAGCGTGTTGATCCCATTCGCCCTCCCGGAACTGACGCTCTACAAACAACAAAACCAAAGCGGGTATGCCCGTCTCCATCTGGACATATACGACAATCGCACCGGCGAATTTCTCGGTTCTTCCGCCACCCTCGTGGGCCGCACGTTTTACAACCAGTACACCATGTTATTTTTCCTCACCTGGAACCGCACCGATATCGATGCGCCGCCGTGATGCGCAAGAGCCCCGCCTCTGCGCAATCCTTCGAGTATAATCCGACCGATGATTGAACTGCTCTTCGTGCCTGCGATCCTGGTGGTGATCGGGCTAACGGGCCTGCTGACCGCCGTAGCCACTCCGCCCCGAATGGTTGAGCTCGGCCTCGGAGCGCTGGCCCTCGGCTTGCTCATCGGTATTCCAACGGGGTGGTGGTATCACGTGATTCTGTATCGGGCCTTGTCCGGGCGCATGGTACTGTCGCCAGGGTGGTGGCAAAGACCAGTGGGGCTGCATCCGTTACTCCTGCCGGATGAATTTCATCGGGTGCGCCCCTGGTTTGTGGCGGGCGCGCTGGGATTTATTCTGTGCTTCACCGGAGGCGTGGCGGCGATTGCCGGAATGCTGGTGATGCGGTTCTACCCGTGATGTTACTGGACGACCGGTATTTCGACGGCGAGTTGGGCGCTGGTGGATGGATCCTGGCTCACGACGTAGGTCGCCTGTTCCTGAACGCCTGCGGTCTGACCGGGAGAGATGGTTTCAATGAGGAGACTCGCGGAGAACCGGTCCAGCATCCCGACTTCCTGCATCGTCAACGGTCCGAAGGGTTTCGAAGAGAGCCGGATGATGAGCGTGACCTGTCCGTTTTCAGCCGGAGGCGGCATGGGAATGTCGGTTCTTTTTCCAGGCTGGAGTTTCAGGGAAATCTTACCGGTTTCCTGTGGCGGCCACCAGAGCCGGGTTCCGGCGGAGCCCAGATTTTGGAGCAGCTGAACATAGGATTCCTGCGTCGCTTCCACGGTGATGCGGACTGGTTCGCTGCTTCGCGCAACCATCGCCGCCGCAACTTCCTGAGTCCGGCCATCGGTTCCTTTCGTCACAAAACTGTAGCGAAGGCCTAACGGTTTCGCCTGGTCGATGCTGGAGCTAGATTGCTCGCCATAAAAAAGCGCTCGGGCGCTCTTCTTCTGGACTGGAGCACCAGCCGCCGAAATTCCAGCGGGCGCTTGTAAGAGAGGCGGGGCTGCCGATGGCTGAGGAGCCGTTGGAGTTTCTGCGGGGGCCACAAGCTTCCGGTCAGTTAAGGGGGGCGTGCCGGTGGATTTCTTTTCGGTTGCCGCCATCGGTGTTTGGTTGCTGGATTCATCGCGCTCACGCCGAGGCCTGGGCGTATCAGTCAGAGATTTGGACGCAGACTGCTCCGACGCCCTGCCCGCAAGGAGCCGCTCGCGTTTGGCAAGCTTACCGGCACGTCTGTTTTCCTTGGCTGCGTCGGCACGGTCCGGGGCTTGCGGTTCCGGTGTCGCGGCAGACTGAGACGCCGGCATCGACGGCTGTGCGGGTCGCATCGGTGGTGCGGCCGGTCTGGCCTCCTCGGTCACGGTCGATTGGGTCGCACGGTCGAGGCTCTCCTGATAGATGCTGGTCCCGAATGCGATGGCAAGGACGGCTGCCGCCAACCCTCCTGCCCAGGCGAGCCCTGCCGGTTTCCTCCACCAGCCCCACCACGTCACCGTCCCGCCGGTTGCGCTGGGGCTTGGTTGGGGCAACGCCTGGAGGAGCCGACGGCGAACATCCGGGTTCGCCAGCAACTCTTTCAACGCCTGTTCGTCGGCCAGGGCAGTGAAGAGCTGTTGGTCGTGCAAGGCCGCAGAATAGAGCCGTTCACGCTCCTCCGGCGTCAAGGTATCAGCGGCAAAGCCGCCTAACAGATGTTCCAATTCGTGATCAACCATGTTCTGAGCCTGTCGCAATGCGATTTTCTGACGAAGTGACTACCATCATCATTCCCACGTGCCACCCATCAGACTCAATAACTGTTTCCGGCAGCGCAGGTCCCAGGTGTAGATGGTATTGATCGACACCTGCCCCATGAGTGCTTGAATTTCAGGAAAGCTGTTTCCCTCCAGCTTCCATTTGAACAGTTCGCGGCAGCGGTCCCCGAGCTGTCCCAGGGCGGCTATCAAGCGATCGACACGCTGCTTCTGATCCAATTGTGAGGCCGGATCGTCACCAGGATTGGCCAACGGCAGGTCGTCAACGGATTGATCATTATACTCGCCCCGCCGCACTGATTTGCGATGGGCATCCAGCATTTTGAACCGGAGCACCTGAAAGGCCAAAGGCACGAGTTGGGTCAGCTCCGTCACCCGAGAATATTTCTCATGCAGCAGCATGAGCACCTCTTGCGTGAGATCCTCGGCGACATCTTTTTGAAGGCGTGATGTCGCGAAAGTCAGAATCCTTTCGCGCAAGTGGGTGAGAATCTCGTCTCGCGTCACGGCAGTCGTGCTCAGTGAGGTGCCTGTTCCGACACTGGGGCAATGAGATCCCCGATCGACCGAAACCCTAGCTGGAGTCCTTGGCACACTTCCACCTGCCGGTCGAAGCGGTTCTTGGTCCGCATCAGCTGTCGCAACCTTCCCAGCGCGACTCGTCCCCATGCCGCCAAGTGAAAGACAGGCAGCGGATAGTCGGTTCCGAACAGCAGACGTTCATGGACCTCCGGATAGTTCCGGAGATGCAGCAGCATCCGCAGACGGTTGGGCAAGGTGAGGGCGGAAACATCTGCATAAAAATGCGGATAACGCTGCACCAGGTTATGCAGGGTGGGAAGAAACTTCTCATAGAGGACCAGACCGTAACTGCACGCATGCGCCGCAATGACCGTCACGCCCTCATCCAATGCAACGCGAAGCCGGTCCGGCTCCGCCACCGACTGGTCCTTGCCGATCAAACTGAATTCATAGCCGACATGACTGAGAAACGGCAGCTTCCGTTCTGCCAGCGTACGATAGAAAGGAATGTATTGCTTGTTCGCCGGATCGAACTGTTGCGCATTCGCCAGCACTTTCACCAGCATGGCCCCAGCATCTGCGCAGCGGTGCACTTCCTCGACGGCATCGCGCCGTTGCGGGTTGATGGACACGCCGGCCAGGAATTCATCGGGATGGGCCCGGGCCGTTTTCAGCACATAATCGTTTCCGATAAGAAAATCGGTGGCGGCCTGGTTGAGCCGGCCGTTCTGATCGTACGCACCGTCCATGCCGAGGAGCACGGCCTTGTGCACGTGGCGTGAGGCCCGCAATTCGGTCAGGAGATCGGCGAGATATTTCTGGTTCGCTTCACGCGGATGCTTCGGCGAAAGGCCATGTTTCCAGAGCAGGAAGCGAAACAGCGGGCTGCGCAGCGTCTTGGGAGAGATGTAGCACCCGTTGTCGCCGTCCGGGAGTGCCGCGAGATGAACGTGGCAATCGATCAGCGTCTTGGTGATCGGCCTTGTCATGGGTTCATCGAAACCGGTTGCTCCTCGTTCGTCAGTTGACCCGGACCCTCGCGCGGGCGGTTCAGGCTCCCGGTAGGTTGAGCCGTTCCATCGCCATCCGCTTGAGGGCTCGGAGATCCAGTTTGCCCGTTCCAAGGATCGGAAGCGCCTCGACCTTGATGCAATGGCTGTGGGAGGGCAGAAACAAATTCGGAAGGCCGGCGGCTTGCGCTTTTGCCAGTATCTGCGGAATCCGTTCTTCGGCGAGCGTGTGGAGAACAGCTAGCTGTTCGCCCTTTCGCTCATCCGGCACACCGGTGACCGCGCAGACTTGCACTTCTTCTCCTGAGGCCTGTTGCAACGCTTCTTCAACCAATCGATGCGGCACCATTTCTCCGCCGATTTTGGAAAAGCGTGACAGCCGATCGGTGATCGTCAAGAAGCCGTCATCGTCAAGCGTCGCGATGTCGCCTGTAATATACCATCCGTCGCGCATGGCCTGAGCGGTCAGATCCTCGCGTCCTAAGTAGCCGTTCATGACGTTCGGGCCTTTCACCAGCAACATACCGGGCATGCCGGGCGGAAGGATGGCATCAGTCTCGGGATCGACGATACGAACGGACACGCCGGGAAGCGGCTGGCCGACGGTCCCGCGCCGCGAGGCGGGTTGATAGAATCCCGCTGCCCTGTAATCCGGACAGTTCACGGCAATCACCGGCGCGCATTCCGTCACGCCATACCCCTCGATGGGGCCGATGCCGAACCGGTCCTGGAAGGACTGACAGAGACGCAACGGCAATTTTTCCGCGCCGGTCAGCACCACCCGAAGCGTGCTGAATTGTTCGGGCGTACAGCGGCGTTGGTAGAGCTGCAAAAACGTGGGCGTGCAGACGAGAAACGTCAGGCGATATTTGGCGCAGAGTTCACCAACGGCGGTGACATCCAGGGGGGAGGGATGGAACACGCTGGCGGCGCCGTTGAGCGTGACATACCAGAAGACGAGATAGCCGAACGAGTGGAAGAGGGGCAGAATACCGAGGATGCGATCGTCCGGGTCCAGGGGAAGCACCTGGGAAACGGCCTGGACATTGGCATCGATGCTGAAGTGCGTGAGCATCACGCCTTTGGGTTCGCCTGTGCTGCCGCTGCTGAAAATAATGGTGGCGAGATCATCCATGGTCACCCGCCGGGTTTGCCCGCAGGCCGATTCAATGAGCCGGAGTGGAGCAAGGATCGCCAAGGCCGCGGCGAGCGCTTTTTGTAGGCTGCCGATGGTCGCGCCGATGTCTTCCAGCCACAGGATCGTTGGCCCATCGGGAACCTCGAGCTTGGCCTTCTCGATAAACTTGCGGCTCGTGACGATGGTGCGTAGCTGTGCCTGGCGCACGGCCGATTCGAGACCGGCCTTCCCGACGGTGTAATTGAGGTTAACGCTGGTGCGGCCGGCGAGCGCGGCGGCGACCGTGGTCAGCGCCGCCGCGACGGTCGGCGGCAGCAGCAGGCCCACGGACGGTTGTCCTTGCCAGTGGGGCGCCAGCGCGCGAGCTAAGGCGATCGCGCCGATCAAGGCCTGGAGCGAAGACACACGAGGTTTGGTTGCGTCGGCCATGGCGAGGCGAAAGGGATGCCGGCGCATGGCGCGGACAAATGCCGCATGTAAAGGACGCCGGGAAGATTTTCGCCAATACCAGGCGGCTTCGCCGAGTTCCCTGACGAGTCGGCGAAGCTCATGCGCTGCTGTGCCGGCAGGCACCGGGGCGCCGAATGAGACGGTCACCGGATAGGGCAGCCGTTCCGGCCATTTGCTGACAAACCGTCCTCCGACAAAACTGAAGATGCTCCCCCAGACGCGATCCAGATGAACAGGGACGACGGGCACCTCGCGGCCTTTCACGATCCGCTCGAATCCACGGCGAAACGGCAGCAGGTTGCCGGTACGTGTAATTTGACCTTCGGGGAAGATGCAGACCAAGTCACCGTCGTCGAGGGCTTTGCCCGCATCGCGCAAGGCTCGCAGGATGACGCGCGAGCCGCCATCGGAGGCAATCGGAATCACGTTCAATGCCCGCATGAACGGTTTGAACAGGGGAAGATTGACGTAGTGGGCATCGACCACGAACCGGATGGGCCGGTCCACACTGGCGATCAGCAAAAATCCATCGATAAATGAAATGTGATTGGGGACAAGCAGGGCGCCCCCCGTTACCGGCACGTGAGTTGGGCCGACAATACGTAGCCGGTAGATCGTATGAGTCAGAAGAACCAAGACCAGGCGCAGGAAGGTCTCCGGCATGAGCCACATCGCCCAAGCTGTGCCGATGGTGGTAAAGGCGGCCGTCGCGAGAAAGATGCCGACGGTCGAGAGGCCGGCGTTCGCGAGGAGGCCGCCGCTCAGGGAACCCAGCAGTATGCCGGTGAAGACGCAGATGTTCTCCAAGGCGATGACTGAGCCTCGGCGGTCGTGCGGCGCGCGCCATTGCACCAGAGCATTGATCTGGAATGAAGATCAGGGCGCTCGATATGCCCAATGCGATCATCAATATGAGGGTGCCGGTGAAGGCCGGCACCCACCAGCCGAGCGTCAGGAGGAAGGCCGCGACGCCTGCCGCTCCCAAAGGAACCAGCCCGTATTCCACGTGAGAGCGGGAGAGTCGCCCTACCACGAGGGCCCCCACGCCGATGCCCACGGAGATTAAGGCCGAAGGAACGGTGGCGAGTGCATCGGAAAGGCCTAGTACCGCCTTGGCGTAGACCAGCACGTTCTGCACGACGAGGCTGGCAATGGTCCAGAAGAACACGGCGCCCGTGATGGCCAGCCGCAACAGGCGATCCGCACGCAATGCTGAGAGGGCGCCGCGCAAGGTGTCGAAGAGCTCCTCCGGCTGCACGTGCGGGAGGAACCGGCGGCACAGCCCAGGCTGCGGCGAAACCGATCAGCGCCAATAGGGTCAGTGCCAGCGGAGCCAGCCAGGGCTGGTTTCCGGCACCTGCCAGCAGGAACCCTCCTGCGGTGGTGCCCGTCAAAATTGCCAGGAAGGTGAATAATTCCAGAATGCTGTTGCCCCTGGCCAGGTGGGCGTGCGGGACAGTTCGGGAAGAATGCCGTATTTGGCCGGACTGAACAGGGCGCTATGGACACCCATACAGGCAAGCATCACCAGCGCCCAGGCGCCTCCAGTGGGATGAGACAGCAGGGCGATTGTTGCACCGGCCATGAGCAGAACTTCCACTGCCTTCATCGTGATGATGACGGTGCGTTTGCTCAGCCGGTCGGCAAAAAATCCCGCCACGAAGGAGGTCAGGACCAGGGGCAGGGTAAACACCACCATGGCCAGAGTGGTCTGCGTTTGCGAGGCTGCTTCAAGATCCTGTCCGGGCGCGAGGGTTACGGTGACGGCCCGGATGCCGAGGAGGGCCACCATAAATTTCCAGGCATTGTCGTTGAAGGCCCCGCAAAACTGTGCGATGAGCAATCCGCGCAACGGCCGCGCGGGTGGGGGTGAGGAATCCGACTGCGGATCGATAGGAGCCTCCTTGGCCTGGCGAGACACAGGCGCCTGTCAGTGGTCATGGGGCCAGTCTGCCGAAACTGCCCTGAATGATGCAATTACTTATCGTGGCGGCATGGGGATCGGCGCTCTCGACCGGAAGCCCTTCGAGCGCCATGATTCGCAAGGCATTGGTCGTGGGGCAGGGGCCCGGCTTGAGTCGATAGTCGAAATGCAGGGCGCCGGCCACGACGGTTTCTTGAAAATGGACATTGGTGACAGTCGGTAACTGCTTCTCCAACTCGGCCAGCTCCAGATCGTGGGTCGTCACCAGGCCGAATCCGTTGCCTCCGGCGAGGGCGGTAATGAGGGCCTGCCCGCCGATGAGCCGCTCCCGGTTGTTGGTGCCTTTGAAGACTTCGTCGATCAGCCACAGCACTGGAGGGCCTTGTCTGTCTCTTGTGCTGTCGAGGATGGTTTTGAGCCGTTTCACTTCGGCATAAAAAAACGAGAGGCCGCCGTCGAGCGAGTCATCCACACGGATGCAACTGCCGATGCGTACCAGCGACCAGCGAAAGGCCGTGGCACACACCGGAGCTCCTGCCTGAGCGAGGCAGGTATTGATGCCGATGGTTCTGAGAAACGTGCTCTTGCCGGACATGTTGGAGCCGGTGACGAGAAAGATCCTTCCTCGCCCTTGCAACGTAACCTGGTCGGCCACACGGACCGTGGCGGGAATGAGCGGATGCGCCAGCCCTTCGGCCACGAGCTCCGGCGCGTCGCCGTTGTCCTGGCCGTCTGCCCCGGCGTGATGCAGTGTGGGCCAGAGATAGTCCGGATGCAGATGAGCGAAGGCGGCCAGAGACGCGGCGGCATCCAATTCAGTAAGCAACTCGAACCAGAGCGGCGCAACCGAGGCGATCCGGTCCTGGAGTTGTTGGAGGCGATAGGTATGGAAGAGATCCCATGGGCCGACGCCATTGATGAGATAGTGGACCAAGGGATGGGCGCGTACGCTGAGCCGGTTCATCAGGGAGGCGGCCTGTTTCAGTGAACGGGACGGACTGCTGTCTTGTTGCAGCAATGGAGCGCAGAGCCTGGCCAGATACGGGGTGGAGCGGTAGGAGCGCCGTTCGAGATAACGCAGCACGGCACTGAGCCGTTCCAATTGCAGGTGCAACGACTGGGCATGGTCGAAAATTTCCTCCGACCGGCTGCGGACCGAGAGGAACAAAAACGCATAGAGCCCGAATGACAGCATCCAATAATTGCCAAGGCCCGAAGTCAAGTCGGCGAGCAGCAGGAGGGCCGTGGTGACAGCGAGGGCCGATTCCGTCAGCAACATCGGCATGAGTCCCGAATCGTCCACCGTTTCTGCAAGACCGAAAGCAGCCGGCGCCCGTCGATATCGGCCTCCTCCACCGCCTGCGCTTCCAGGACCAGCCGGTCGCGGAGCAGCGACAAGGGGGTCAATTCGCGGATGAGGGCCTGCCGGCTTGACCATCGTGCGGCAAGGGGGGGCTGGTCCAAGAGCCACGAGGCGAGACGCTGCCGGCCCTGGGAGGAAATACTGTGGTCGATCAGGTGAAGCAAAGAGCGGGGACCGGTCAGGTCGAGATCCCTGGCATACCCATGCCGTTCCGGCACGGTCACCTCACGAAGCGGAATCTCCGTCCATGTTAAGCTGAGGCGGGCCAGGTGCACGCGTTTGATGCCTTGCCAGCGCCGGAGTCGATGCAAGCGATCTTCGAGCCTGTTATGATACCAGGCCACGATCAGGAACAGGACGAAACCGGACGCGAGGACCAGATTGCCGAAAAGCGTCCAGCCTAACTTATGCGGAATGACGGCGCCGAGGAGGGTCGCGGCAAAATCGTGAGACGGGCCGTGGTAGACCGGCGCGCTGATGCGGCGACCATTGGTTTCTAAATGAGCCGCACGCCGGAGTGCATGGATGAGATGCTGCTCACGGGCTGGCTTCGATCGTGGCGACGTCACTGGGTTCACAATAACGCCGACGATACTGGGAGTCTGAGATGGCGTCAACCTCCAAGGTAGATCAAACTTCTATGTCCGACCCCGGTGTGGTGGACACAGGGGCCTGGATTCAAGTTGATGTGCGTACCTCACTGGATGCCGGCGAGCTATTGGGCGTGCTCAACGATCCAAACGTCACGGGGGCCTGGCAAGAGGGCGACGAGGTGCATCTGTATTGGCCCGCGGACCGTTGCGGACCGGATACCTGGCAAGGGCTGAACCGCGACTGACCCAGCTTGGCCATCCGGATCCAGGCCAAGCGGTGACCATCAACCAATTGGCGAATCAGGATTGGAATGCACAATGGCCCGCTGGGGAACCAATCAGGATCGGCGGTTCCTGATTAGGCCAAGCTGGGAAAAACATCGCGCTGAATGCCGGTGAGGTCGAATTGATCATCGATCCTAAGCAGGCATTCGGCACCGGCCATCACGCGACGACGCAGCTATTGATTGAATGGCTGCAGCAGGTCGTGCGACCGGACGACCGCGTGCTGGATGTGGGGACCGGCAGTGGCAATCCTTGCGGTATGGTGGCCTTACGGGTCGGAGCCACGGAAGCACTGGGACTGGATTTTGATGCCGTCGCCGTGGACTGCGCGCGTGAGTATGCGCAGGTCAATGGATTCGATGGGCGCTGACGCTGGCGGTGGGCAGGCCCAGGGTCCGCAGGCTCATGATACGTTCAATCCCACCCTGGTCCTTGCCAATCTGGATCGCCAGACCCTCCTGACCTCAGCGGAACACCTTTGCGAGTATGCCGCCGCGGCGCCCGTCTTTGTCGGGGCTGTTGGCCGAGCAGCGGTCGGAAATCGAAGCGGCCTATGCCGCTCGCGGAGTCTATGTGCAAGGCCGTTCGAGAACGGGATGGATGGCTCGCATTGGAAGCCACCGCGATGGAAATGTGCGAAGGCGGTCTCTGCTCCTGATGCGGCCATGAAGCTATTCGGTGCTTCTCCATGTTCACCAGGTCAGCGTCTCCGATGGCGGGGTACCCAAAGCAGCTGTGCCTTCGGCGGTCATCACCATCGACGGATTGGCCGGCGGATCGCCAGCGCAATCGGAAGTATCACGGAGGAGAAGATCTCGGGCAGTCTGCCTGGTACTCGGCTGGAGAGCATCGAAGCGTTACGCGCCGAGGGTCATACTCGATTGGGCCGGGGCTCGTCCGGTGAAAACCTCACGATAGCCGGTCTCGATTGGCGGAAAATGGCACCGGGTGACCAGCTCACCATCGGCGGGCATGTTCGACTTGAATTGACCAGTTACACCACCCCGTGCCGCTTGAATGCGCCTTGGTTCAAGGATGGTGATTTTCGCCGGATCGCGGAGGAGGTGCATCCCGGCTGGAGCCGCCTCTACGGACGGGTACTCAAAGAGGGAGTGGTGAAGCCAGGCGATGCGGTGGTAGTCGAGGCCTGTCCTGATGAGCGGTGAGTGATCTTTGAACCCCATGCAGGAATGAATGATGAGCGAGAAACGAACCGGCAATTGATGGATGACGCGGCGCAAGCTCGCGCCTATGCGAAGGCGGACTTCTCCGAGTAGAACCAGGGCTTGTGTCTCCAGACTGCTTTCGTGAGTACTTTCCTGACTGGAACGGCAGCCATGTTGTTGATCTCGGTTGCGGGCCGGGCGATATCCCGATTCGGTTTCTTCGCGCCTATCCTGATGCGCGTCTGACCGCCGTCGATGCGAGCCATCCTATGCTCGATCTGGCGGCGGAAGCCATTGCCGGAGCCGGATTGACGGATTACATCACCCTTTGCTGCGAGCGTTTTCAGTCGCTCGCATTACCGGAACAGGCCGACGCGCTCCTTTCCAACAGTCTGCTGCACCATGTGCCGAATCCGCTTCAATTCTGGTTTCGCCTGAAGGGATCGAGCAAAGCCGGGTGCCAGCATTTTGGTCATGGATCTCCTGCGGCCCGAATCTCCTGAAGCCGCGCATGCGTTGGTAGAGCAGTATGCCGCCGATGAAGATCCGATTCTGAAGCGGGACTTTTATCACTCATTGCTTGCAGCCTTCACCGAGGATGACGTGGCGGCGCAATTGGCTGAAATGAATTTATCGCGGCTCCTCATCGATGTGCCTGACGATCGGCACTGGGTAGTGGGCGGCATCATCCCCTGACCGTTGGTTCGAGACAAGAGCTAGCCGCGAGGGCTCCAGTGCACACCTCCATGAGCGTCGTTCGTCAAACCCGTTCCATCTCTATCGCGATCCGCTGTCTTGCATTCAGCTCTGCTTGGCTGCCTGTTGGCCGTTGTTCTGGTGTCTGGCCGGCTGAATCGGCAGGGCTCTTGAACAGTTGCGTAAACCGTGTCCCAGTGCCAGCTCCAAGATCCATCCCGATGCACCCATGATCATGGTCCCCAAAGGCTTCGGATGGGGGCCGATGGAACGGATGCCTTGGAGGACGAGAAGCCACTGCATGAGGTGTGGATCAGCCGGTTTGAGATTGACCGTCACGAGGTGACGACCGGACAGTACGCCCAATTTCTCGCTTCCACCAAGTGTCCGAGTCCCTGGACGGAATGGTCGATCTGTCGCAGCACGGCGACCGTCCGGTCATCGGCGTCAGCTGGTTCGATGCTGACGCTTACTGTAGGTGGCGGGATAGACGTCTGCCGACTGAAGCGGAATGGGAGGTGGCACGAGGACCGATTGGCGGTCATTTCCCGGGCAACCAGAGTCCGCAACAGGAATGTGAACTTCGGGTTGGGGCCCGCTTCAGCTATAGCCAGGTGCTGGCTCCCAAGAACGCTATGACAGGTGCAACCCATGGTCTCTATCAACATGGCAGGAACGTGGGAATGGGTGGCGGATTGGTACGGCACACCATCACCACCACTACTCTTCTCAGACCCATCCGGACCCATGTCCAACATTTCGGTGGTGAGGGAGGATCCTGGTCCACCGTCCAAATATTCCTGCTGAACTCATGGCCGGTTTCAAATCATCCCCTGCAGACTCCAAACTACATGGGATTTCCATGTGCCAAGATCATGGGTTGCCCGCCTTGCTGCTTAAAGCTGCAGGTCATGCGCACCAGCTCACGGCTTCCGTTCAACTCAAAACAGGCCTCCACCACTTCCCGGACATTTGCGTTCTCATTCCCACTGTCAAAGCCAGACAGCAAGAAGTAGGTGGCTCCGAGGGCAGAGGTTGCATCCGTGAGCTGTGCCGCTCGTCACCTCCAATGGCTCCCATCATCCATAGCTGTCCTTATTTCGTTTCCACATACACGCGCAGCCGGCCAGGTCCGATTCGGTATTGGGCGCTTCCAGCTTACCGTCGCGTTGGCAGTCTTGGGCGCGGTCGTCGAGGCGGCACGACGTTGGCGTCGCTGTCACAGGGACCGGTGATGGAGGGCTCGGAGGAGGCGGGTGGAGAGGCCACCGTTGGTTGGGTCGGTGTCGTTGGTGTACTGGAACCAGTCTGGCCCGGCGACCGTGAATGTTACTGGAATACGCAGGGTATTGGCGAAGTTATTGGGGCCGGATTCAACCAATGACCACTCCTGAATAGGTGCCCGCCGCCAGGCCGGCCGTTTGCGCGGTGATGACCAGCTGATCGGTTTCGGTCGTAATGGTCTGCGCGCGCCGCCATAGGGCGGATTCATCCAGATCCACCCCTGGTTCGTGCTGAGGCAGGCGTGTTGGTCGGTGCCCGTTTTGCGGAGCGTTAAGGTGCCGACGTTATTGGCGCTGGTCAGGCTCAGGGATGATGGGGTCACCTGAATCGGACCCGTAGCCACGCTCACCGGTGCCGGCGCAGGCGGGGCCGGAGCCGGAGCCGGCGGTGCGGAGCTGGAGGCGGTGGTACTACTGCGGGGGCCGGCGGCGGGGGCGGTGCCAAAACGACTGGTTTCGGTGTCGGAATCATGGCCGGCGGAACTGCCGCGGGGGCGGAGGCGGCGGGGCCACTGCCGATGCTGTCACAGTGAGGGTGACGGGGATGCGGAGCATGTTTTGAAGTTATTCGGTCCGGATTGGGCTGACACAGACGGTGGCGGAGTAGGTTCCGGCCGCAAGGTTGGCCCGTTTGCGCCGTGATCACCAGTTGGTCGGTTTCGGTCGTGATGGGTCCGTGTGCTGCCATAGGGGGATCATCGAGACCCATCCCTGATTCGGCGCCGACACAATAGCTACGTCGACTGTGTCGCCCTTTTGAGGCGCAGGGCTCCCACGGCGGTTTGCCCCTTACGGCACTCAACACCAATGCTGCCGGGCTCGACGCGATGGCCGTTCCGGTCACGACCGGCGCGACGACAGGAGTTGGAGCCGGAGGACGCTACGGCGACAGGGCTGGGCGTTGGGATAATGGCCGGAGGTACAGCCGCAGGAGGCGGAGGCGGCGGTGTCACCGCAGTTGCCGTGACCGTGAGGGTGACCGGGATGCGGCAGCATATTGGTGAACTTGCGGGCTCGAATCGACGATGTACACCACGGCGGGAGCCGGTGCCGGTCGGGAAGATTGGCCGTCTGCGCGGTGATCACCAGTTGATCGGTCTCCGATCGTGATGGTTGGCGTGCTGCCGTAGGGGATTCATCCACCCCACCCCTGGTTCGTGCTGAGATATAGGTAATGTCCATCCGTGCTCGATTTTTTCAGATTGACAGTGTCAACTGCCCGTTGTCCCTTAGGGGCACTCAGGACCAGGGCAGTGGACCGGCAGACGGGCCGTGCCGCTGTTCTGGTCATGATCGCCACCGCATCAGTCGATGACTGCTGTAGCAGGTCAGCGTGGTCGTCTGCAACGGCGGTCGGGACCAGGGCTGTGGCGCACAGCACGGCAGAGAAGCAACCGGAACACCGATACG
>JASGIE010000151.1:0-45214 GCA_049841055.1 Paludibaculum sp.
ATGTATTGCTAAGGTTAATAGGGAAACACGATAGAATCCGAACAGCACCTCATCTTGCCAATCTGGTCGCCAGCGCCATTATCCTCTTCGTCGGCGCATTCTGTATCTTTGGCATCTTCATCAGCCCGTGGCTGATTACCACCCTCACCCAGAACTGGGCCGTTACCGCTCCGGAGAAGACGGCCGAAGCCATCAAGCTCACCCAGATCATGTTCCCGTTCCTGATGCTGGTGGCGCTGGCCGCCCAGGCGATGGGCGTACTCAACTCCTGCAACCAGTTCGCCGTGCCGGCGCTCTCTTCCACCTGGTTTAACGTCGGCAGCGTGATCTCCGGCCTGGTGCTGGGCTTCTGGCTGGGACCCCAGCTGGGCATCACCAAGATCGAGGGGATGGCCTACGGCGTCGTCATCGGCGGAGCCCTGCAACTCTTCTGGCAGGTGCCCAGCCTGATCCGCTCCGGCTTCTCGTTCCGCTTCGCCTTCGACTTCAACCACCCCGGACTCCGCCAGATCCTGCGGCTGATGGGCCCGGCAATCATCGGCAACGCCAGCGTCCAGGTGAATGTCCTGGTGAACAGCTTCTTCGCGGCCAGCATCGTCGATAAGGTACGCGGCGTGGATGGCGCCACCACCTGGCTAAGCTGCGCCTTCCGCTTCATGCAGCTCCCGCTGGGCCTGTTCGGCGTCGCCATCGCCACCGCCACTCTGCCCGCCATTGGCCGCAGCGCCGCTTCGGGCGACATGGACGAGTTCCGCGAGACCCTGGCCCGCTCGCTGGGCCTGGTCTTCCTGCTCACCGTCCCGTCTTCCGTTGGCCTGATTATCCTCGGACACTCCATCATCGGCGCCATCTACGAAGGCCGCCGTTTCGAGGCCTACGACACCCACCAGACCGCGGTTGCTCTCTCCTGCTATGCCCTCGGTCTGGCAGGCTACTCCGCCGTGAAGATTCTGACGCCCGCCTATTACGCCCTCAAGGATGCCCGCACCCCTATGCTGGTGAGCATCGGCTCCATCGCGGTCAACGCCGTGGTCGCCTCCAGCCTCATCCGCGGAGCCCACCTCGGCCATGCCGGTCTGGCGCTCTCCACCTCCTGTGTGGCGCTCGTCAGCTTCCTGATTCTGTTCTGGGTTCTGATGGTCCGCATCGGCGGCATTCACGGGCGCCGCCTGCGATCGGTCATCGTCAAGGTGAGCACGGCTTCCCTGTTGATGGCGAGCGTGGTCTGGGTTTCCAGCACGGTCATCACCGGTTGGCTGGGCAGCCGTACCTTTGGCCGCGTAGTGGACCTGGCCGTTTCCATTCCCCTGGGCCTGGGCGTCCTCTATTGGGCCTGCCGCTCGATGAAGGTGGAAGAGCTCGAGATCGCCACCCGAGCCCTCGGCGGACCGATTCTGCGTCGGTTCTCGGCGCTGAATGCTAAACTATCTAACTGATGAACAAGGATCTGGGCTCGGCGCTGCGATTGCAGGAGTTAGACCTGCGGATGTCGGAATTACGGCGTGAGATCGCGACGTTGCCGAAGCAGATTGCGCACATCGAGAAAGCCCTCGACGCCCACAATAAGCGGCTTGAACTCGACAAGGCCGCTCTGGCCGCCAATCAGCGCGACCGCAAGAAGCTGGACGGCGACATCACCACCCAGCAGCAGAAGATCTCCAAGCTGCGCGATCAGATGCTGGGCGCGAAGACGAACGACCAGTACCGCGCCTTCCAGCACGAAATCGAGTTCTGCGAGGAGTCCATCCGCAAGTGCGAGGACCAGATCCTCGAACTCATGGGCGCGTCCGAATCACTGGATCAGAACGTGAAGAAAGCCGAAGGCGCCCTGGCCCAGGAACGCAAGGTCGTCGACGCCCAGAAGGCCAAGGCCAAGACCCGCACCGACGCCGACCAGCAGGAGTTGAAGAAGCTGGAAGCCGACCGCGCCGAGGTCGCCAAAGGGCTGCCCGCCAACATCCTCACCGTCTACGAACGCCTGCGGACCCGCTACTACAAGGACGGCGATGTCATCGCCCAGGCCAAGGACGGCCTCTGCATGAAGTGCATGATGGCCCTGCGTCCCCAGTTCTTCCAGGAAGTCAAACTCAGCGACTCGATCAACTTCTGCGAGAACTGCCGGCGCATCCTCTACTATGAGGCTCCGGCGGAAGACGTCGAAGCGAAAATGAACAACTAAGGGCGAAGTCCCTCAGAGCTGCAGTTCCTTTTTCAGGTGCCGCGCCCGGTCGCGGCTGACGTCCAGTTCCGTCCCGTTCGACATCACTACACGCCACGCACCGGAGAACCAGGGCATCAGCTCCCGGACATGCTCCAGGTTCACGAGATCCCCTCGATTGATGCGGAAGAACCCGTTGCCCGTGAGACACTCCTCCAGTTCCGTGACGGTCTTGTCGATGGAGTAGCGCTGCCGCGCGGTCTGTACGAAGACCTGTTTCTCCTCCGCCGAAATGTGGATGATCTCACGCGGGCTCACCAGCGCGATCCGGTTGCCTTGCTTGACCGCAATGCGTCTCGGGCCGCTGGGGCGCACCTCCCGGATCAACTGCCGCAGCACGTCGTTCGGCACCGTCTCATCCCGCCCGACAAACGTGCGCAGCCGGGCGACACAACGCGCCACACGCTCCGCCTGCACCGGTTTCAACAGGTAATCGACCGCATGCGCCTCGAAGGCCTGAATCGCGTATTCATCGAAGGCCGTGACAAAGACGATCCACGGCGGTTTGGCCAGGCTGGCGACCACCTCAAACCCGTTCAGCCCGGGCATCTCGATGTCGAGGAAGACCGCGTCCGGCTCCAGCGCCGCGATCTGCTCCAGCGCTTCCAGCCCATTGGCCGCCTCGCCCGCCACTTCGATGTCGGCCTCCGCCGCCAGGTGGCGAATGACGATCTCGCGAGCCAGGGGTTCGTCATCAACTACCAGAATGCGCATCGGCTCCTTCTTCCTGGCGCGGCAGGGTCAGTGTGACCAGCGTCCAGTCCACCCGGGCCTGCTCCAGCGCGATGGCCGCGTGGTCTCCGTAGGAGAGCTGCAACCGTTGCCGGATGTTGGCCAGCGCATGATTCTCGCGGAAGATCGTCTCCGAGCGCAGGTCCGGCGGACCGTCGCCGGGGTCAAACTGGTTCCAGACTTCGATTCGCACAGACTCGGGCGCGGCCTTGATCTCCATGCGGATCTCGCCGCCGTCCATCCGCCGCGCAATGCCGTGCCGGATCGCGTTCTCCACCAGAGGCTGCAGCGTCAGCGCGGGCAGGCGCTGGGCGGCCGCCTCTCCCGCCGGATCGAGCGTGAAGCGCAGGCGGTTGCGGTAGCGGAACTTTTCCAGCAGCAGGTATTCCCGCACAAACGCCAGCTCCTTCTCCAGGGTCACCATGGGCGCCCGGCCCGAGGTGAATGTATAGCGGAAGATTTCCGCCAGCCGCCCGATCATCTGCTGAGCCGAAGCCGGGTCCGATGAGACCAGCGAAGAGATGGAGTTCAGGGCGTTGAAGAAGAAGTGCGGCGCGATCTGCGCCTGCAGAGCATAGACCTGCGCGCGGGCGGCTGCCTCCGCTAATTTCCGCTCGCGCAGTTCGGCCTGGATCCGCATTTCGTGATAGGTACCCATGAACAGTCCAATGATGACGACCGCGAACGCTTCCAGCGCCAGCAGCCGCGTGATCCATTCGTTCGGGACGAGTTGCACACCCCACAGCAGGCGGGTGATGCCAATGGAGACCAGCGCGAACAGGGCGCCGCTGGACGCCGAGATCGTAATGCCGATCACCCTGCCCAAGCCGATGGAGAGGCCGCGAACCCAGGTTCTCAGGAAGACCCAGGGCATGCCCGAGATGAGATAGAAGCTGAGGGAGTAGAGCGTGCCCGCCGCGACCGTGCGCGCGATCCAGGAGAACGGCTCCTCCAGGACCGGCGCCCAGGCACGGCCCATCACCCAGTGCAGGAAGAGTCCCACCGCCGGGCCGAAGAGGGCTCCGGCGACGGCGCTGCGCAGACAGGCGGGCAGAATGTCGTCGGGTGTCATCGATCGGCGCAGCAGCCACTTCAACATGAGAATCTGCCGCCAATGTAGCGCACCTGGGGTGCCTGGACGGGAAGCCGGAGGACGAGCCGTCGATTTCAGGCGACGAATCGCACCGGCGGCAGCCTTGGGCTAAATGGACATCTTCTCCCGGAACTCCTGAGCCCGGCGGCGCGACATCTCCACCTGCTGGCCGGTGATCAGCTTCAGGTCGTACCCGCCGTCGACGCTCGGCGTGATGGTGTCGATCAGCCGCAGGTTGACGATATGCCGGCGGGAGGCCCGGAAGAAGATCTCGGGATCGAGCCGTGCTTCCAGGTAAGCGAGCGAACGCAGGATCAGCGGCCGGTCTGAGCCGAAGAACAGCCGTGTGTAGTTGCCCTCACTTTCAAACAGGGCGACGTCGGAGAGCCGCACAAACCAGCAGCGCTCCCCGTCGCGCACGAAGATCTGCTGCGTGGCCGGAATGCGTGTAGCGGCGGCCTCGGCCGGTGGCCCCGACGAACTCAGCCGGACGAGCGCCGCAGCCAGCCTCTCCGGCGCCACCGGCTTCAGAAGGTAGTCGACGGCGCTGAACTCGAAGGCGCGCAGGGCATACTCGTCATACGCCGTGACGAAGATTGTATGCGGAGCCCGTTCGAGCGAAGCCAGCAGGTCGAAGCCCGACCGGCCCGGCATCTGGACGTCCAGGAAAAGGACCTCTGGTTCCAGGCTACCGATGAGAATCTCCGCCTCTTCGGCGTTGGCCGCCTCGGCTACGATCTCGATGTCCGGATGGGCCGCCAGCAGGCGCCGCAGTTCCATGCGGGCCAGGCGTTCGTTGTCAACAAGAATGGCTTTCATTGGGGGACGCTCACCGTGGCCAGCACCACGGGTCCTTCCGGTGAGGATTGTTCGGTGAGTTCCAGCGGCGCTCGATCGCCATAGCGCAGGTTCAGCCGGCGGCGCGCATTCACGAGCCCGATGCCCGTGGCCGAGGGGCCGGGCGCCAGAGTGCCGGGATTGGTGACGCGCAACACCAGGCGCCCGTGCTCGAGCGTGGCCGCCAGGTGGACCGTGCCGCCCGAAGTCTGGCGCGCGATGCCGTGCTTCAGGGCGTTCTCCACCAGGGTTTGCAGCAGCATCGGCGGCAGCCGGGCGGAGAGGGTGGACGCGGGAATGTCCCGGTCGACCCGCAGACGGTCTTCGAAGCGGATCAGTTCCAACGCAAGGTACTCGTCGACCATGGCGAGTTCCTCCGAAAGCGGCACGTCGGTGCGCTCACCGGACTGCAGGGTGTAGCGGAGCAGGGAAGAGAGCATGGTGACGGCGTGCTGCGCGCGAGGCGGGTCTTCCGAGATCAGTGCCCGGATCGAGTTCAGGCAGTTGAAGAGGAAGTGCGGATTGAGCTGCGCGCGCAGGGCCAGGAAGCTGGCTTCGCGCGCCGTCAGGTCCAGTTGCAGGGCCTGCAACTCCGCACGCCGCGAACGGGCGAAGTAGTGAGCGCCAAAGTAAAGCGCCAGCCAGAGCGAGTAGACCGCGGTCCAGAACAGGATGTTGACGACGTAACCAGAGAGGCGGGTGATCTGCCACGTAATGAAGTGGAAGCCATAGATCATCACCAGAAGGCTGGCCAATGTCACTCCGGTGGAAGTGACGACGGCCGCACCCAGGGCGCGCAGGGCGCCAGGCAGGATGGGCAAGGCCACAAGGCCGGCACGCCGGATCCAGAGCCGCAGGCAATGCGAGCCCAGGAATCCGGCCACCCCGAACCAGAGAGAGGCCAACATCTGCAATGGCTGGCGGTTGTTGCCGCTGTAGCTGCCATAGGCCGCGCCGTTGGCAATGGTCCACACAGTCCACCCCAGCACCTGGCAAAGCCAATACGCGCGCGCCGAGTACATCGTCTACTTCTTGCCCTTCAGGAATTCGTCCATCGCCTCCATCATCTTCGCAGGCTGGTCGAACATGATGAAGTGCTTCGCATCGGGAAAGGGCACAATCTTCACGCCGGGCAGCGCCGTGTACTGGGCTTCGTAATTCTTGGCGGCCGACTCCGGGTAGCCCTTCAGCGCGGCCAGAACGAGCGTGGGCGACTTCACTTTTGAAACATCGGCCCGCAGGTCCGTTTGAAACAGTTCGGCCATTCCGCGTGCGACCGAGCCGGGTCGGATTTCAGGCCCCATTCCGTGGCCTTGGCCTTGCCCTCGTCGCCGCTGATCATGGTATCGATGGCGGGATTGTGTTTCTGGTAGTTGGACCAGGCCTCGCTCTTCATGCCCGCGATCATGCCCTTCATCTGCTCCGCCTGGGGCTTCATGGACTCCACGCTCGCTCCGGGCATCCAGGCCGCGGGCAGGAAGGGTAGGGAATCGACAATGACGATGGGACCGGTCAGCTCCGGCTCCGATTCGGCCATCCACAGTGCGAGGAAGCCGCCGAGGCTATGGCCGACGATGACCGGCTTCGCGAGCTTCTTTTCGCGGATGTAGGCGGAAAGCTGGTCGCGGACCGTCTTCAGCAGCGGTTCGGAATCGGGCAGCGGCGGCTGTCCGGCAAAACCGGCCAGCGTCAGCACGTGGCACTCGTACCGGTCCTTGAAATGGGCGACGGTCGTATCCCAGACGGCTCCGGCGGATTGCAGGCCCGGGATGAGAATCATCCTGGGCTTATCCGGGGCGGGCGCTACAACGTCGACATGAAAAGCCGGCGCGGCGGCCAGCATCGCAACGGCAAGTGTGGTGAGCATCATCGTGATGCCAGAATGCCGGAGAGACGCCAGGAGGCCGCCGCGAATGTGACGAACGGTTCCGCCGGTGGACGGGCGGTCAGAGCGCGCGCTGGTACTGCGGCGGCACGTGCGGAGTCGCGCCTAGCTGCTTTGCGGCCAGAATCGCCCAGTACGGCTCGCGGAGCATCTCGCGGGCCAGCAGGACGAGGTCGGCCTTGCCTTCCGTGAGAATGGCTTCCGCCTGTGAGGCTTCCGTGATGAAGCCGACCGCGCCCGTGGGCAGGCCGGCCTCTTTTCGGACGCGCTCAGCGAACTGAACCTGATAGCCCGGCGCCGCCGGGATCTTTGCATGGGGGACCGTGCCGCCGGACGAGCAATCCAGCAGGTCGACACCATCAGCTCTCAGAATGGCGGCGAAACGCACCGTCTCGTCGGCGGTCCAGCCGCCGGGCGCCCAATCCGTGGACGTGATGCGGTAGAAGAGCGGTTTCTCAGCGGGCCAGACGGCACGCACGGCGTCCGTCACTTCCAGCGGGAAGCGGGTGCGGTTCTCAAAGGAGCCGCCGTATTCATCCGTGCGGTGGTTCGCCAGCGGCGAGAGGAACTCGCTCAGCAGGTAGCCGTGCGCGCCATGAATCTCCACGACATCAAAGCCCGCCTGCAGCGCCCGCCGCGCGCCATCGACAAACTTGCTCACCAGATCCGCCAGGTCCGCCTTCGTCAGTTCGGACGGCGGACGCTCGCCCTCGGCAAACGGAATGGCGCTGGGCGCCACGGTCTGCCAGCCGCCTTCTTCCAGAGTGAGTTGCTTGCCGCCCAGCCAGGGTAGATTGCAGCTGGCCTTCCGGCCGGCATGCGCCAACTGAATACCGGCGGCCGTCCCCTGCGAATGCAGGAAGTCCACAATCCGGCGCAGCGGCACGATTTGGCCATCGTCGTACACACCCAGGTCTCCAGGGCTGATGCGCCCGCGTGCCTCCACCCCCGAGGCCTCCACAATGAACAGCCCCGCGCCGCCCACGGCGCGCGAGCCCGCGTTCACCAGGTGCCAGTTATTGGCAACACCATCCACCGCGGAATACTGGCACATCGGAGACACAACCACCCGGTTGGGCAGGGTCAGGCCCCTCAACTGGAGAGGCGAGAACAGAACTGGTTCGCTCATGACCGCAGTGTACGGGGGAATTGGGGAGTAGTCAAGTACTCATTTGAATAAGTGAATACTTGAATTGGGTGTGCGCCGGCAGTATCCTATTGTCGTGAAAGCCACACTCGATACCGAACGAACGGCGAAAATCCTCGCCGCCGTTGGCGATCCCGTCCGCCTCCGGTTCGTCCAGGCCCTCCTGGCCGAGGAGGAGATGTCGAGTTCCGCCGCCGCCGAGACCCTGGGCGTCAGCCTCGCCCTGTTGTGCCATCACGCCCGTATCCTTGTCGACGCCGGCGTCGTCGGTAAGCGCAAAGAGGCTCAGACGGCGTACTATAGCCTCAACAGGAAAATCTTGCGGGATTCGCTCAAGGGGCTTGTCTAGACGGCTGGGAGAAAATAGGAACGTGAATCAACAAGAACATTGGCAACGGTACCGGAAATATCTCAGCGGCGTTCCGGCCGTGCAACTCAAGCTCGACATCAGCCGTATCCGCTTTGAGGAGAGCTGGCTCGCTCAGATGGAGCCGGCCATCCAGAAGGCCTACGCGGAGATGTCCGCCCTGGAGTCGGGCGCCATCGCCAATCCCGACGAGCAGCGCATGGTCGGCCACTACTGGCTGCGCACTCCTTCCCTGGCGCCCAGGCCCGAACTACGCGCCGAGATTGAATCCACCCTCTCCGCGATCAAGGAATTCGCCGGCCGTGTACACCAATTGGGCGCACACACCGACGTCCTCTCCATCGGCATCGGTGGTTCCGCCCTGGGCCCGATGTTCGTCGCCGATGCCCTGGGTCATCCCGCCACCGACAAGATGCGGGTCCACTTCTTCGACAACACCGATCCGGACGGCATTGAACGGGTCCTCAGCGGCCTGGCCGGGCGCCTCGACAAGACCCTCGTGCTGGTCATCTCCAAGTCAGGCGGCACGCCGGAGACCTACAACGGCATGGTGCTGGCCGAAGGCGCCTTCCGCCGCGCCGGCCTGAACTTCGCCGATCATGCCGTGGCGATCACCATGCCCGGCTCGAAACTCGACCGCCACGCCGTCGACCAGAAGTGGCTGCAGCGCTTCCCCATGTTCGACTGGGTAGGCGGCCGCACCTCCGAACTCTCGGCCGTCGGTCTGCTCGCCGCCGCTCTGCAAGGTCTGGACATCGAGGCCATGCTCGACGGCGCCGCGGCCGTTGACGCCCAGACCCGCTCCACCGTCACCGCCGCCAATCCCGCGGCCCTGCTCGCTCTCATGTGGCACTCGGCCACCGGCGGCAAGGGCCTCAAGGACATGGTCGTCCTGCCTTACAAAGACCGCCTGCTGCTCTTCAGCCGCTACCTGCAGCAACTGGTCATGGAGTCCCTCGGCAAACGGCTCGACCTCGACGGCAACCGCGTCGACCAGGGCATCAGCGTCTACGGCAACAAAGGCTCCACGGACCAGCATGCCTACGTCCAGCAACTGCGCGACGGCGTCAACAACTTCTTCATGACGTTCCTGCGCGTGCTGGAAGATGGCGGAGATCCGCTCGAGCTGGAGCCTGGCGTGCGCGCCGGCGACTACCTGGACGGCTTCCTGCTGGGCACCCGCGAAGCCCTGGACGGCAACGATCGTCAATCCATCACCATTACCATCCCGCGGGTCGACGCCCGGCGTGTCGGGGCTCTCATCGCATTGTTCGAACGCGCGGTCGGATTCTACGCAACGCTCGTCAACATCAACGCCTACCACCAGCCTGGTGTGGAAGCGGGCAAGAAGGCGGCCGCCGCGGTTCTCGATCTTCAGAAGAAGATCCTGAGCGCGTTGACTGCCTCCGCCAAGACCGTCGAGACCATCGCCGCGGAGGCTGGCACGGACAATATCGAGACGGTCTTCCTGATCCTCGAGCATCTCGCCGCCAACCACCGTGCGGCGCAAACCGCCGAGGGCTTCGCCCGAATCTAGAACAGCGAGGGCCGAGCGGCCAGCCCGCCCGGCCCACAATTCGCCCAAACAGATCCCGCAACGAACCCCGACCGTCAGGGAGGGGTCCCCGAGCCCAACGAACCGCGCACGTCAGTAAGCGGGCACCCGTCTCAGTCTCGTCTTCAACGGAGTCCCCAAGGCCCGCCGGGCCGCGAAACCGTATGAAAGCCCAATCGGGCCGGCCGTATGGTAAGGCGGACCCCCTGGTCTGCGGTCGACCCCCAGGTCGACCACGCGGAGCCGCATAGTCACCCGCCGGCCCTGACTTTCAACGGAGTCCCCAAGACCCGCCGGGCCGCAAAAGTGGTGAAAGCCCAATCGGGCCGGCCGTATGGTAAGGCGGACCTCCTGGTCTGCGGTCGACCCCCAGGTCGACCACGCGGAGCCGCATAGTCACCCGCCGGCCCTGACTTTCAACGGAGTCCCCAAGGCCCGCCGGGCCGCGAAACCGTATGAAAGCCCAATCGGGCCGGCCGTATGGTAAGGCGGACCCCCTGGTCTGCGGTCGACCCCCAGGTCGACCACGCGGAGCCGCATAGTCACCCGCCGGCCCTGACTTTCAACGGGGTGGTCACCCGCACCCGTCTGAGTCTCATCCTCACCGGAGTGGTCCCCTCTCTCCTACGACAAATCGGCCGATGCGCGCTCCCCCAGCGTAAGCGACGGGCCACCGACTACCACTTCAACCAACTCACAATCCACCAACCCGCAGGCCAACCCTACGCCGGGTCCTCGTAATCCGCCGCCACCGGCCTCACATTCTCGCCTTCCAGCAGTTCCTCCGCCCGCAGATGCCCAAACAACTGGATCAGCCGCGCCACCGTCCCGGTCCACCCGGTCTGATGGCTGGCGCCCAAACCCGCTCCGTTATCGCCATGGAAGTACTCGTAGAACAGGACCAGATCCCGCCAGTGCGGATCCTCCTGGAACAGTTGGCTGCCGCCATAAACCGGCCGTCGCCCGTCCTTCCCGCGCAGGAAGATCCCGGCCAGCCGGTTCGACAACTCCTGCGTCACCTCGAACAACGTCATCAGCCGGCCCGAGCCCGTGGGACACTCCACCCGGAACTCATCGCCGTAATACAGGTAGTACTGCAGCAGCGCCCGCACAATCAGCATATTCACCGGCATCCACACCGGACCCCGCCAGTTCGAATTCCCCCCAAACATCCCGTTGTCCGATTCCGCCGGCAGATAACCGACCTGGTACTCCTCGCCGTGCACATCAATCCGGAACGGGTTCTCCTTGTGGAACAGCGACAGCGAGCGGATCCCGTACGGTCCGAAGAACTCCTTCTCATCGAGCATCTTGGCCAGCACGCGCCGCAGTTTCTTCTCATCCAGAATCGACAGCAGCCGCCGCCCATCCACTCCATCCCGATCGATGGGCGCGATATTGGCGAGCACCTCCGGATGGCGCTTCAGAAACTTGTGAATGCGGTCGGTCATCACCGTGTACCGGTTGGCCTGCGACGGACTCACCACCGTCGACGCGCACAGCGGCAGCAGCCCGACCAGCGACCGCACCTTCAGCCGCTGCGCGGAACCGTCCGGCAACCGCAGCAGGTCGTAGAAGAAGCCATCGGTCTCGTCCCACATCTCATCGAAGTTGTCGCCGATGCGGTCCATGGCCGAGGCGATCCACAGGAAATGCTCCACGAACTTGGCCGCGAAGTCTTCGTACAACACATCGTGCTCGGCCAACTCCAGCGAGATCTCGAAGAGATTCTGCGCGAACAGCGCCATCCACGCGGTGCCGTCGGCCTGCTCCAGGAATCCCCCTGTCGGCAGAGCGGAAGAGCGGTCAAACACCCCTATATTGTCGAGCCCGAGGAACCCGCCGTCGAACACATTCCGGCCGCCCGGGTCCTTGCGATTCACCCACCAGGTGAAGTTCAGCATCAGCTTGTGGAACGAACGTTTCAGGAACTCGAAATCGCCCTGCCCGGTGCGCTCCTTCTCCAGGCTGTAGACAAACAAAGTCGCCCAGGCATGCACCGGCGGATTCACATCGCCGAAGTTCCATTCATAGGCCGGCATCTGCCCGTTGGGATGCAGATACAGCTCGCGCAGCATCAGATCGAGCTGGCCTTTCGCGAAGTCCAGATCCACCATGGCCAGCGCGGTCGTGTGAAAGGCCAGGTCCCAGGCGGCATACCACGGATACTCCCATTTATCAGGCATCGAGATGATGTCGTCGTTCACCATGTGGAACCAGTTTGAGTTCCGCACCAGATGGCGCCGCGGGCGGGCGGAGGGATGCGCGTTGTGCTCCTCCAGCCAGACATCCAGGTCGAAGTAGTAATACTGCTTGGACCACAGCATGCCCGCCAGCGCCTGCCGCATGACGCGGCCCTGGTCTTCGTCGAGCCCGTCGGGCGTGATGTTGTCGTAGAAGCTATCCGCCTCCGCGATCCGCGCGGCGAACACTTCGTCCGCACGCGCCGGTGCGGCCTCGGCCCGGGTCAGCCGCAGATGGATCACCTGCTCGGCGCCGCCCGCCACCGTCACCACATGCAGCGCGGCGGCCTTGGTGCCCTCCAGCGCTGGATTCACCGCCTCGCGGTCGCCGTCGACGAGGTAGTGGTGGAAGGCGTCCTTTACGTAGGGTGTCTGGTTGGCGAGCCTCCACAACCGCTGCGTATTGGTCTCGTTGCCCGTGAAGATCAGTTCGCTCGCCTCGGGGCAGTGCAGGTGGAACCGGCCGAGGTCGGGATGCTCCGCCGCGATGCGGCCCGGCTCGCCGTTCATTGCAGGCCGCCGCGTACGCGTGCCGTAGGACCACGTGTTCCGGAACCACAAGGTCGGCAGCAGGTGCAGCGTCGCGGCTTCCGGGCCCCGGTTGGCAACCGTGATGCGGATGGCAATGTCCTCCACATCAGCTTTGGCGTACTCCACGAACACATCGAAGTAGCGCTGGCTGTCGAAAACGCCGGTGTCCAGCAGCTCATACTCAAAATCGCGCCGGGTTCGTTTGCGATTCGTCAGCACCAGGTCTGAATAGGGATACGCCTCCTGCGGATACTTGTACAGGTACTTCATGTAGGAGTGCGTCGGCGTCGAGTCGAGGTAGAAGTAATACTCCTTCACGTCCTCGCCATGGTTTCCCTCTGAATTCGTCAGGCCGAAGAGCCGCTCCTTCAGAATGGGGTCCTTGCCGTTCCACAAAGCCAGTGCGAAGCAGAGCCGCTGCTTGTCGTCCGAGATGCCGGCCAGTCCGTCTTCGCCCCACCGGTAGGCGCGCGAACGAGCCTGGTCGTGCGTGAAGTAGTCCCATGCATTGCCGTTGTCGCTGTAGTCTTCGCGCACCGTACCCCACTGCCGTTCGCTGAGGTAGGGGCCCCACTTCTTCCACGGCGCCGCCTTTGACCGGGCCTGCGCCAACCGCTCGCGCTCCTCCGAACCTTTATTGGGTGCCATTGCAACCAAGATGCCTGAACCGAGGGTCCGTCACAAGTCGTCTGTGGGGTACGATCGAGGATGACGGAGGGATCGGGACATGTTCCGCTACTGCTGCCTGTTTTTGTTGCTTGCGCTGTGCGCCCCGGCGCAGACGCCCGTGCGAGGGCTCGTGCTGGTCCTCATCGGGCCGCCCGGCAGCGGCAAGACCACGCAGGCCGACTTTCTGACGAAGAAATACCGCATCCCCGTGCTGACCGCCGACAGCGACATGTCGAACGAACAGTTCGACGTCCGCCTCAAGGTGCTGAACACCGGCAAGGGGTTCATCATCGACGGCTATCCCGCCACGCATGCCCAGGCTCAGCACCTGGCCGTCGTCGTCAAGCAGTTGAATCTGCCGTCGCCCATCATCATCCAACTCGATGTCCCGGACGATGTGGTCCGGCAGCGCCTGGCGGGAAAGCAGAAACCCGAGGCCCTGGAAAAGCGTCTGTCCGACTACCACAAGGAGATGGATCTGATTCGCAGCTACTATCCGCAGGGCGACATCTGGACGGTCATCGGCACCCGCCCGCCGCAGGAAGTATCCGGGACCATCGAAATGCTGATTCAAGACCGGAAACAGTGACTCTGAACCGCCGCGAATGGCTCGCCGCCGCGCTGCTTCAGCAGCCGCCCACGTTCCGGGCTTCGGCTCAGATCGTGGTCGTGCCGGTCACGGTCACGAATTCCAAGGGCCGCCGCGTGTCCGGGCTCACCGCCTCCGATTTCCTGCTCTCCGACAACGGTCAGCCGCGCGAATTCACCCTGGAAGACATCAGCGGTCCGGTTTCCATGCTGCTGGCGGTCGAAACCGCGCCCAGCAGCGCGGCCGCCCTCGACAAGCTCCGCAAGACCTCCGCCCTGTTCCAACCCCTTCTGGCCGGCCACGATGGCGAGATCGGCCTGCTCTCCTACGATGACGAAGTCCGCGTGCTCTCCGAGCTTCAGCGCGACTCCACCTCCTTCGACGCTGCCCTGAAACGCATCCAGGTCTCCGGCGGTCAGGGCAAACAACTGGACGCCATCGTACAGGCGGTGGAGATCCTGAAGACCCGACCCAGCGGGCGGCGCCGCATCCTGGTGCTTGTCGGCGAGTCCAAGGACCTGGGCAGCAAAGCTAAGCTCGACCAGGCCATCGGCTTAGCGCAACAGGCCAACGTCACCATCTACCCGGTCACCTACTCACGGACCACCACGCCGTTCACCAGCCGCGAGCCGCTCACCGGCAACTCCATGGGCGTCGACATCCTCGGCGGCCTGCGGGAACTGGCGCGCCTGGGCCAGGCCAACACAGCTTCTGAAATCGCGCGCTTCACTGGCGGCTGGACGAACTCGTTCACCAAGGAGAAGGGGCTGGAGGATGCGCTGCAGCGGGTGGGCGAGGAACTTCACCAGCAGTACGTGTTGGAGTTCAAGTCAGACCTTACCCAGGCGGGCGAGTACCGCAAGCTGACGATTCTCGTGAAGAATCACCCGGAGTACACTCTGCGCCATCGCCCGGGCTATTGGATCGAAACTTCGGAGCCTGCCGGACTGTAAGCCGGTTTCTGGACCACGCCCGAAAGCGCGGCGGCAGTCATTCCTCTAGGCCTGCCATTGCTGACAGGCTCCAGCGACCTACCCGGAAGTATAACGGGACGAGCCGCCCCTCCTCCCCTATTTGGTCTTGCTCCACGTGGGGTTTGCCCTGCCACTCCGGTTGCCCGGAGCGCGGTGCGCTTTTACCGCACCATTTCACCCTTACCCACGTTGCCGTGGGCGGTATATTTTCTGTGGCACTTTCCGTAAAGTGGGCTTTGAGCCCACCCCCCCGGCCGTTAACCGGCACGCTGCTCTATGGAGACCGGACTTTGCCTCGGCCGTAACCGGTTTCCCCTATCCGGGGACCTGATCAGGACGCGACTGCCCATCCGGCAGGACTCCGCTCTTATTGTTTCACATTGTCATAGCGTTCTCTTCGTACTGAGGGTAATATCCCTAGACGAGGACAATGTGGGGCGAGTCTGGGGGAAAAGACGTCGAACCCCAGGCATCTCCAGGGTGGTTCCAGTACATTTCCATTCCTTCACGTTCCTCCTGTATACTGTTCAGTTGACCGAGGTGTGTCTGCAAGCCATTGAGAGGAATAGGAATCTCGCTTGAGGAGAAGTGACGTGAAAGCCACGATGTTAAAAACAGTGCTAGCGGCTCTTCTGCTAACCACATTGGGCTACGGCCAGATGGTTACGGGAGTCACCAAGGATGATTGGGAGGAGATCAACTTTGAGTTCAATTCTGCGGTTCTGACGGACGGCTTCCCCAGCTTGCTGCGTCTGGCCGAACTGCTGAATAAAAACCCCGAATACAAGGTCAAGCTTGACGGGCATACCGATTCCATCGGATCAGAGAAGTACAACGAGAAGCTCTCGGAAAGACGCGCCGACGCGGTCAAGGCGTTTCTGGAAAAGTATGGTGCGCGGGCCGGTCAAATGGAAATAGTGCCGCGCGGGAAACGCAACCCGAAGACTGGCAATAATTCGAAGGAAGGCCGTTGGATCAACCGTCGCGTCCAGATGTCGGTCACGGACAAGGACGGCAAGATCATCGGCGCCGGTGGCGTTGGCGACGCCATCCGGGCCATGCAGGCACAATGCCCGGACTACTCGCAGACACTGGCCGATATCCTGAAGAAACTCGACAAGTTGGACGACATCGCCAAGATGCTGGCCGACCTCAAGGCGGAGAATGGCAAGCTGCGCGCCGATGTGGATGCCCTCAAGGCAGGCGGCGCCGGCACACCCGCGCAGGCCGCGCAGATTGAACGCGCCTCGAAGGCCGCGACTCCGGACGACGTCCAGCGCATCGCCACCAAGACGGCAGACGAAGCCGTGGCGAAGGCTCATGATCCGCGCTTCTCCATTCTCGGTCTGAATGTGGGTGCCGACAACAACCGCCATGTCACCTTCTCCGGCCGCGGACGCTACTTCGCGCCGTTCAAGGAGAACTTCGCCATTCAGGCACAGGGCGAATACATGTACTTCAAGGAGCGCCAGGAAGCGCAGTTCAACCTCGGTCTGGTCAATCGCTTCGCCCGGCGCGGTCAGGCCGGCCTGTTCAGCAGCTTCAAGCATGTGGGGCTGGAAGGCATGCAGAACGGCGGCAATCTCGGTCAGGCGTCCATGACTCTCGACTACATCTTCAGCCGGGGCCGCGTGGGCTTCTTCGGTTCGAAGGGCTTCATGGACAACTCGGTGGTCAACCGCACCATGATCTCCCGCAACGTGTGGGAAGAGGCTTACCTCAAGATCGTCGACCAGGCCGGCGTCTCCACGGCGATGACGCTCTTCGGCAAGACGATGCTGGAAGCCAACATGGGCATGCTGTCGGTGCACGGCGGCTCCAACAAGCCGGGCGGCACCATCCGCTTCATCCAGCCGCTGAACAACAAGATCGCCCTCACCCTGGAGGGCGGGTTCAACGAGACGTACGTCGGCAACAATGCCAACGGCCGTGTCGTGGCCGGTATTCAATTCGGCAATTACGTCCAGCCGAAGGAATACCTCGAGATGGACAAGCCGATTCCGGTCGATGTCCCTCGCGTCCGCTATGAGATGCTGACGCGGCGTGTGCGCACCGGCAACGATGCGCCTATCGCCGACGCCGGCCCCGATCAGATCGGCGCTCCGGCCGGCACCATCAACCTCGACGGCTCCGCTTCGTTCGATCCGGATGGCGACCCCATCACCTTCCAGTGGGTGCAGGTGGCCGGGCCATCGGTCGGACTCAACGGCGCCACCACCGCGAAGCCTTCGTTCTCCGCCGTGGAGGGCCAGACCTACAGCTTCCGCCTGACGGTCAAGGACAGCTTCGGGCTCGCCTCGCTGGCTCGTGTCACTGTCACGACCCGCAGCGCGGCCAAGGTGATCATCCAGAAGTTCACGGCGACCCCCAGCACCATCAAGTCCGGCGCCTCTTCGACGCTGGCCTGGCAGGTGCTGAACGCGGATGAGGTCACGATCTCTTCCGTGGGCAAGGTGAACGCGCAGGCCGGCACGACGCAGGTCTCGCCCGCCGACACCACTACCTACACCCTGACGGCCAAGAACAAGGACAGCGAAGTGAGCGAGACGGTGACCGTGACGGTGGAGAAGCCCACCATCCGCATCGTCAGCTTCCGCGCCGCTCCGGCCACCATCAACCTGGGCGACGCCTCCAACCTCGTGTGGGAGACGGAGAACGCCGACAGCGTGTCGATCTCGACCATCGGCACCGTGCAGGTGACCGGCACGACTTCGGTCAGCCCGAAGGAGACCACCACCTATACGCTGACCGCGACGAACAAGTTCGGGTCGGTGAACGCCACGGCCACCGTGACGGTGAACAAGCCGAATGCGCCGCGGATTCTCAACTTCAGCGGCAGTCCGCTGGAGATCGGGCAGGGTGAAAGCTCGACGCTGACCTGGGAAGTCCAGGGTGCGACGGAGGTCGACATCAGCCATGTCGGCGCCCAGACGCTGAAGGGCTCCACTCCGGTGACGCCCGCCACGACCACCACCTACATCCTGACCGCCAAGAACGCCGGGGGTGAGGCTACAGCCAGCGTCACCATCACGGTGATTCCCAAACCGACGGTTACCTTCACGGCCAGCCCCACTACCACGGCCAAGCCCGGTGATCCTTCCAGGCTCACCTGGACCACCACCGGGGCAACCGCGGTGACCATTAGCGGAGTCGGCGCGGTGGCCCTGAACGGGTCCGTCGACGTCAATCCGCAGGCGGACACAACCTATACCCTCACTGCATCGAACGGCAAGTTCTCGACGACGCAGACGGTGACGGTGAAGGTCACGCAGCCCCCGCCGCCGGTGGTCGATCCGCCGGTGATCCACCTGAACACGCCGGATTACATCGAGACGCTGTACCGGGACATCTACCTGGATGCCTCCGGCTCGACCGATCCGCAGGGTCTGCCGCTCACGTATAAGTGGGAGCAGGTCGGCCAGGTGAACAACAACTCCGCCGCGGCGATCCTGTCGTCGACCTCACCCGCCACCCGAGTCCAGCTCGGCGGGCAGTTTGGCGACTACATCTTCCGCGTCACCGTGACGAACAGCAAGGGTGTCAGTGCATCGAAAGACGTCCGGGTTCGCTTCGTGCTGACCCGCCGTCCGTAGTTCGCCGCGACTCTCACTCGAATCGAAAGGCCCCAGTTTCCGCCCCGGCGGAGGCTGGGGTCTTTCCGCATATGGGCCCGGATTCCTGATTTCCGGCCGGCAGGCAGTTAAACTGGATGTTGTGAAGAAGTTCTACATCCAGAATTTCGGCTGCCGCGCCACGCAGGCCGACGGCGCCGCTCTGGAGGGGTTGCTGGAGAAACAGGGGCTGGCGGCGGCCGACGCGGCGCATGGCGCGGACCTGGTGATCCTCAACACCTGCACCGTCACCTCATCGGCCGATGACGATGTGCGGAAGAGCATTCACCGAGTGCATCGGGAGAATCCGGAGGCACGCATCCTGGTCACCGGATGCTATGCGCAGCGGGCTCCGGAAGAGTTGAGCCGCATGCCCGGTGTCACCTGGGTGGTGGGCAATTCGCACAAGACCGAGATCCCGGCGCTGATCCCGCGAATCAACCAGGCCGAGTATCACGGGCAGATCCTCGTGGGCGATATCTCGGCGGCGACCGGCTTTCTGTCCTCACCGGTCGATGATGCCTTTGGGGACCGGACCCGCCCGAATCTCAAGATCCAGGAAGGGTGCAATAACGTTTGTACGTTCTGCATCATTCCCTCGGTGCGGGGGCGTTCCCGGAGCATGCCGCTGGAGCAGGTGCTGGACGAGCTCCGTGGGTTGGCGGCCAATTACCGGGAGATCGTCCTCACGGGGATCAACCTGGGCCGGTGGGGTAGGGAAGCGGGCTTCCGCCCTACTGATCGCATGCGGCTGTCTGACCTTCTGCGGGTAGTCCTGGCGGAGACCTCGGTGGAGCGAATTCGCATCAGCTCGGTCGAGCCGATGGACTTCACCGATGAACTGCTGGAGTTGATGGCGTCCTCTTCGCGGATTGCCAAGCATGTGCATGCGCCGCTGCAGTCGGGGTCGGATGCCGTGCTGAAGCGTATGAAGCGGCGTTACCGGTCGCGGCACTATGAAGACCGCCTGCTCCGGGCTTACGCGCTGATGCCGAATGCGGCCTTCGGAGCTGATGTGATGACCGGTTTCCCGGGCGAGACGGCGGAGGAGTTCCAGCAGACCCACGAGTTCATTGAGCGGCTGCCGTTCACCTATCTGCACGTGTTCACCTATTCGGAGCGGCCTGGGACGCCCGCGGTCTCGCATGCCGAGCCTGTGCCGCATCCGGTTCGTAAGGAGCGGACGCGGAGGTTGCGGGACCTGGCGGCTCGCAAGAACCTGGCGTTCCGCACGGCGCAGCAGGGACGTGTGCTGTCCGCTGTGACTCTGGACAACGGCAAGGCTCTCACGGAGAACTACCTTCCGGTGGAGATGGCGGTGCCGCGCGGGTCCAACGAGCTTGTTGACCTTGTCATTGGCGGAGTGACGGCCTCGGGGTTGAGCGAAGCGGGTCTCGTTGCGCCGGTGGACGCAAGGGCGCGCGAGTCCGCGTTTCCCATACTTAGATAGTTCGTGCCATTCCAGGTGCTGACGGGGCGTCCGACTTTGGGTGGGGCGTGGTTCCTGTAAGAACGAAGAGAGCCGGTCAGGGGACCGGCTGCGGACGAGGGCGTCCGCCGTCCCGGGGGTTGGGGCTGATTGATGAGGGATGGGGCGTTTGCGTTGTTGGGCTTTGGAGCCGGTCAGGGGACCGGCTGCGGACGAGGGCGTCCGCCGTCCCGAGGGTTGGGGCTGATTGGTGAGGGATGGGGCGTTTGCGTTGTTGGGCTTTGGAGCCGGTCAGGGGACCGGCTGCGGACGAGGGCGTCCGCCGTCCCGAGGGTTGGGGCTGATTGATGAGGGATGGGGCGTTTGCGTTGTTGGGCTTTGGAGCCGGTCGGGGGACCGGCTGCGGACGAGGGCGTCCGCCGTCCCGAGGGTTGGGGCTGATTGGTGAGGGATGGGGCGTTTGCGTTGTTGGGCTTTGGAGCCGGTCAGGGGACCGGCTGCGGACGAGGGCGTCCGCCTTACCGGTGTTAGTAGGGCGGGAGCATGAGAGGGATCGCATCGTTTCGATGCCGTCCCAGAGGTTCTGTAGCCTCAGATTCTCGTTGTGGCTGTGCTGGTTGTTGTCGTGGTTCGCTATCGGCACTCCGATCAATGGAATGTGCAGGACGTCCTCGATGATGGCCAGGGGCACGCTGCCGCCCAGAGTCGGCATCTTTACCAGGGGGCGGCCGGTGGCTTCCAGCGCGGCGATCACGGCACGCGATTGCGGCAGGTCCATCGAGGTGCGCACGGCGCGGTAGCCGGGTTCCGAGGTGTAGAAGGCCGCGACCTTGGGCCATTGCAGCCTTTCGATCTCAGTGGGCTCGCGATCTTCCAGCAGGAAATAGCCCTGGTCGCGGATGTGCGCCTTGACCTTCTCGAGCATGGCCCTCGGATCGTTGCCCTTCACCAGGCGAATATCCACCGAGGTGGCTGCTTCGCTGGGGATCACATTGCGGGAGGCTTCTCCGACGGCGCCGCTGTCGATGCCTCGAATGTTGAACGAGGGCTGGTTCAGCACTTCCATCAGCCGGCGCGGCGAGTTCTCCGTGCGGGCGATCACAACTCGCGCATGAGCGCTTCGTCGATGGGCGGCTCGGCTTTCATGGCGGCGATTTCGGTGTCGCTGAGCGGGTCGATGTCCGCATAGAAGCCGGGGACGGTGACGCGGCCCTCGTCGTCCTTCATGGAAGCTAGGAGCCGGGCCAGCAGCATGGCCGGATTGGGCGCCCAGTTGCCGTAGTGGCCGGAGTGGAGTTCCCGCTTGGGCCCATAGACTTTCAAATGGAAGCCGGTGACGCCGCGGGCGCCGAAGTACACCTGTTGGCGACGGGTCTGGTGGACAGGGCCATCGCAAATGATCCAGAAGTCGGCCATGGCGAGAGGCGTGTACTTCTGCAGGATGCGGCCGAGGTTCGACGAGCCGGCCTCCTCCTCGCCTTCGAACAGGAACTTGAGGTTGACCGTGGGTACACCGCGGCCGGAGCGCATGGCGTCCAGGGCCGCCAGCATGGCCATGATGACGCCTTTGTCATCCGAAGCGGAGCGGGCGTAGATGCGGGTCTCGGGATTGGCCGGGTCGCCGCCGCGGTAGGAAGGCTCGAAGGGGCCGCTGCCTTTCCACTGGGCGGGATTCACGGGCTGCCCGTCGTAGTGGGCGTAGAAGAGCACCGTGGCGGTCGCGTTCTGGACCGTCAACTGGCCGTAGACGGCGGCCGGCGCGCCCGGGACTTCGAGCAGTTGGGTCTGGACGCCGCGCCGCTCGAAGGCGGCCCGGATCCAGGCTGCATTCTCCTTCAGGCCCGCGGGATCGGCCGCGACGTTGGGTATTTTGAGGAACTCGTTGAACTCGGCCAGAACGCGGTCGCGGTTCTGGGCGCTAGCGGACGAGCAGAGAAGGATGAACAGGAGTATGCATTTCACATCTCCCTCCGGTTTTCCAAGGACTTCGACATCGTCACTTCGTCGGCGTACTCGAGATCACTGCCTACGGGGATCCCCATGGCAATGCGGGTCACCTTCATGCCGAGCGGCTTGAGCAGGCGGGCCAGATAAACGGCGGTGGCTTCGCCCTCGACGGTCGGGTTGGTGGCGAGGATGATCTCTTCCACCTCGCTATCGACGAGGCGTTCCAGCAACTGCTTGATGCGGAGCTGTTCGGGGCCGATGCCGCGCAAGGGGCTGATGCTGCCGTGCAGCACGTGGTAGAGCCCCTCGAAGGTGCGTGTGGTCTCGATGGGGACGATGTTGTGCGGCTCTTCGACGACGCAGATGCGGTGCCGGTCGCGATGCGGATCGCGGCAGTAGAGGCACTTCTCGCCATCGCTGATGTTGTTGCAAATGGCGCAGAGTCCGAGCTTCTCCTTGACGTCGACGAGCGCCGCGGTGAGGCGGTCGACGTCTTCGCGCGAAGCCCTGAGGATATGAAAGGCGATGCGTTGCGCCGATTTCTGCCGATGCCGGGCAGGCGCTTCACTTCCTGGATCAGGCGGGCGAGAGGTTCCGCGAAGTCGGGCATGACGATCCTGCTGAGCCGGACTAAAACAGGCCCGGAGGCAGGCCCATGCCGCCCAGCATGCTTCAGGTCTTCTTCTGGGTCTCGTCCTCAACTTTGCGCACGGCTTCGTTGAACGCCGCCATGACCATGTCCGAGAGCATTTCGGCGTCGCCGGCTGCTTCGGGATCAATGGTGACGCCGGTGCAGTGCTTCTGGCCGTCCAGCTTGACCGTCACCATGCCGCCGCCCGCGCTTGCTTCGACACGGATGGCCGCGATCTCTTCCTGGAGGCGCTGCTGCATCTGCTGCGCCTGTTTCATCATGGCCTGCATATTGCCGCCGCCGGGGAATTTCATGATCTACTCCTTCAGATTCTTACGCCCCGCACCTGGCTGCCGGGGAACATCTCTTGAAAGCGTTGCACGTCCGGATGGGCCATTGCACGCTGCGACGCTTCGTCTTCGGCTTCCGATGTCTGTGGCTTCTTCTCTGGTGCGGCCACGACAGCGGATTCGTCGATGGTGATCTTGACGCGCACGGCGCGGCCCAGCACCTGGGCCAGAGCTTTTTCGACGTCCTTGGCCATGAGGCCGAGTTTGGCCGAGCGCGGAGCGAGGAACTCGACCGTGCCCTGACTCTCGATCAACTGGGAATCCTCGACCGCCTGGACCGACATGGCGGAGCGCATCTCCTGGAGAGCGGCGATGAGCTTCTCCTTGGTGGAGCCGGGCTCGATGGCGGTGGAACGCTCGACCGGCGCCGCAGGCGGGGGAGCGCTGGGTTTTGGAGGCGCGGCGGCCGGAGGCGGAGCGGTGCGGGCCGGGGGCGCGGAATAGGATGCGGTGGGCGCGGAAGCGGCGGGGCGTGGAGCCGCGTAGGGCGCATGGCTCCGTTCGGTGACGGAGGCTGCGCGGACAGGCGCCGGCGCGGCCGGGGGCCGGGCAACCGGAGGAGCGCCGCCCGCGGCGAGCTCCTTCAACGCCTCTTCAATGGGTTTGATTCGCCCGGCGTGCACCAGGCGCATGAGGCCGAGTTCGACATGCAGCCGGGGCTGCATGGAGTACTGCAACTGCCCGTAGAGTTCGAGCGTGAGCTGGAGCCAGCGGGTGAGATCCTCTTCGCTGAACTGGGCCGACGTGTCGCGCATGCGGCCCTGCTCGGGGGCCGCGGCCGGGATGAGGCGGGTCTCCTTGCCGGTGATCTTGGCGACGAGCAGGTTGCGGAAGTAGCGGGCCAGTTCGCGGCAGAACTGCTGGAGGTTCTTGCCGGCGCTCTCGAGTTCGGCGACGATTTCGAGCATGGCGGCGGTCTGCTGGGAGAGCAGGGCCTCGGTGACGCGTTCGAGGGAGGCCAGCGAGTACATGCCGAGCAGATCGCGGACGGCCGCTCCGGTGAGCGAGTTGCCGCAGCAGGCGATGGCCTGGTCGAGAGCGGAGAAGGAGTCGCGGACGGAGCCTTCGCCGGCCTGGGCGATGACGGCCAGGGCTTCCGGTTCGGCTTCAATCCCTTCGGCCTTACAGATCTCCTCCATGCGGCTGACGACCTCGTGAAAGTCGACGCTACGGAAGCTGAACTGCTGGCAGCGGGAGGCGATGGTGGTGGGGATCTTGTGGGATTCCGTGGTGCAGAGGATGAAGACGGCCCACTCGGGCGGCTCTTCCAGGGTCTTCAGGAGCGCGTTGAAGGCCTCGTTCGTGATCTGGTGGGCTTCGTCGATGATGAAGACTTTGTAGCGATCGCGCGAGGGGCGGTAGCGGACGTTTTCGCGCAGTTCGCGCATCTCGTTGATGCCGCGATTGGAGGCCGCGTCGATTTCGATGACATCGGGCGCGCTGCTCTGGGAGGTTTCGATGCAGGAGGAACAGACGCCGCAGGGAGTAGGCGTGGGTCCCTGGACGCAATTGAGGCAGCGGGCGAGGATGCGGGCGATGGTGGTTTTGCCGGTACCTCGTTGTCCGGCCAGGATGTAGCCGTGGGCGATGCGCTGCTGGGTGATCGCGTTCTCGAGCGTCAGTGCGCACATGCTCCTGCCCGATGAGCTCGGCGAAAGTGCGGGGACGGTACTTACGGGCGATGACCTGGTACATGATCGCTGGGCGGGTGGTGCCGGTCAGACTTTAATGCCAGACCCCGGGGGATCCGCGGCACACAGGGTGAGATCCTACCGTTGCTTCCTTCCGGACCTGGCGGGGTTTGGACCGTCCTATTGCACGGAGCCCGGAGCCTGACAATCAACTATGCTAGCACGCGGGACCCCGGCGGATCCAAACACGGGGTAGGGATTCTGTTTGGATCGATTCGGGCTGGATGGGGGCGAGGCCGGCGGCGGGGTGGGGCTGTCGTGGGAAGGCTGTCCGCAGGCGAAGAAAAGGGGAGCAAATGGGTTTGATCCCTCAGAGTTGGAGGATTGGGCCTGCCGGTGGGCTGAGTAGACCGTCCTGGAAGGCGAAGACAATCCGAAGAAATGGCTTTGATCCCTCAAAGACGGTGGATTTCGTTCCGCTTGGGGGTGAATTCAACCTTGGCGATGGCAGCGGCCACGGCGGAGAATAAATAGGGAAGAAATGGGTTTGCTCGCTCAACGGCGGCGGATTGTGGGTGCTCCGCGATGGGCCGGAACGAACTGGCCGAAGTCTTCGAGGGTATCGTTCTGGGCGAAGAAAACAGGAAGAAATGGCTTTGATCCCTCAACGGGGGTGGATTGAGCGCCGCGGGAGGTCGACTGGCGTAGAAGGCCGGGAAGGGAAGAAAGCGAGAGACTTTGGCTTTGGCCGGCCAAAGCGGACCCAGGTTCTCCCCTTCCGAAACGGGCGGCGAGACGCCTCCGTTGGAGACGCGCTCGGGAGCTGTCCCTGGCCCGCTTACTGACGTGCGCGGTTCGCAGCGGAGGACCCATCCCTGACGGTCTGGGTTCGTAGCGGCTTCCTCCGCTTTTTCGGCCCGGCGGGGCATGGTGCACTCCCTCGTAGGTGTGGCGGTTCAAGTGTCAAAGATCTGCCCGGCGCGGACAAGCCGCGGGATCCGGCGAGCAGATTGTACCCCTGTCTCCAAAGAGAACGCTCAGCGGTGGTCCGTAAGTGATTGAAAAGGTGCAGCTAGGAATATTTTGACCTTCGGTGACCGGTTGGGGGAGGAGTCCAACTTCGGGATTTTCGACGGGATCCTGATCGCCAAAGCCGGCGGTCGCGAAGGCGACGCTTCCATTCGAACGTTTAAACCGGCGGTGGATGAAGCGTGTGTAGAGATTGCCTGCGGTCACAGCGTGATCCGGGACGGAAGGCGGAAGCTCTCGGGCTTACACTCAAGGTAAGTGCTCAACCGGGGTTATGCCTGCACCACGATTATCGGCCGGGAACACCATGGGCAGACGCTGCTGACCCATTTGGCTAGCCTTTACCCGCACTCCACGGCTCCGGCGTGGCAAGAGAAGCTGGACCACGGAGAAGTCACTCTCAACGGGGTCGTGGCCAACGGAAGTGAGTTGGTGGCGGCCGGGCAAACGCTGGTCTGGAACCGTCCGCCCTGGGTGGAACCGGAGGCACCTAGGCATTTCGAGGTGCTTTGGGAAGACCCGCATCTGCTGGCAGTAAACAAGCCCAGCGGGCTGCCCACCCTGCCGGGCGGCGGCTTCATGGAAAACACGCTGCTCCGCCTGGTGCAGCAGCGTTGTCCTGAGGCGAACCCGGTCCACCGGTTAGGCCGAGGCACGAGTGGCATCGTTCTGTTCGCGAAGACCGGGGAGGCGGCGGCCCGACTGTCGGCGAACTGGAACACGTCCAGGATCCAGAAGATCTACCGGGCGCTGGCACAGAACGTTGCGGAGCACGACACGTACGAGATCGTCACGCCGATCGGGCGGGTACCGCATCCGCGGATGGGCTCCGTGTGGGCTGCTACTCCCGATGGGAAGCCGTCGAAGTCGTTGGCGAAGGTGATCGCCCGGGCGGCTGGTACGACGACCTTTGAGGTCAGCCTACACTCGGGGCGGCCGCATCAGATCCGAATTCATCTGGCGTCGATTGGGCATCCGCTGGTGGGCGACCCGTTGTATGGCTTGGGTGGGCGACCGTTAGAGGGGCTGCCGGGCCTTCCTGGCGATGGTGGGTATTTTCTGCATGCTCAGGTTCTGAGGTTTGAGCATCCGATGAGTGGGGAGGCGGTCCGGGTTGAGGCGGGGGTGCCGTGGGGGTGATGTCCCGCGGAAGTATGAAAAGTGCTTCGTTGCGTGGAAAGTGGTCGACTGTGCGATCGAGGGTAAGAGGTGGTTTGTGGTGAATCCAGTGTCGGAAGAACCAGATAATGATTCCATGCCGGAAATAGCCGACCTGCACGCGCGAGCGACCGGAGTGAGGGTCTCGACCGCGCTTCCATGCGGCGATGACCATATCATCTTGCTGGACTATTTCGAGGCGTCTCAGTCGAAAGTCTGGGCGAATCTTCGGCGGGTGCGATCGAGTGGCGAAATCGTAGGTACAGGCGACCAGACAGGTCTCCGGTGTGCTCCTGGGTCGAAGTTCCGATTAGCGCTTGTGAAGGAAAGGGAGAGATGCGAGAGTTTCGAGCGACTTGTTGGTTGGCCGCGCTAGGTGCGGTCTTGAGCGGGGGAATGATGGCTGGAGGCACTCTTCTGCTGGGCCACGTCCGTCCGCCGTGGATGGAATTCGATCAGACTGGCAGTTATGCTCTCGTAGGATTCCTGGTTGGAGCAGGCGTCGGCCTTGTGATCGATTCCTTGCGCTCCTTGCGATCGAAGTGAGAGGTGCCAGGGACATTGCCCGAGCGAATCCGTATTTCGAGCCGGTTGCGAAGCCTACTTGTCATCGGGGGGCAAGAGAGTGAACGATGTCGTCAGTGACACCGACTCCCGGGTGCAGTAATCCGTGGTTGGAGATTTCAAATTCCACAATATCGTTGCCGGAGAAGTGTGGTGGTCCTCGGCTCTCAGGCTCGGGCTGCGAAATTGATCCGAGGGGGCCGGACTGACATGTCTAATTCGTGAAGATTTCTGCGAAAAGCTGGCCGTGACTGACCGATGAGAGAATTTCGTGCGCATCCAGTACTGCCCCGAATGTACGCGGGTGTGGGGGATTGTTGAGTGGCACAACGGGATGTCCCGATGCCCTTGCGCTGTCTGACCCTCGCTCGGTGGTCTGTCCCACCTTCGCATCCGGTTGTTTTGGTGGCCCATTGATCGAAGTAGCCAAGGAGATTTGCCAAATGAAGCTTCGGTTGGCGCTGGTTGGCCTGTTGCTGATCACGGTTCCCTGCTGCGCGCAGCGCGAACGGATCAGTTCCATGCTGAAATCCATGGAGAACGGCGGCCCTGTGCCGAGCGAGAACGTTTTCTGGGAGACGGTTGATTCTGAATACGTCAATCAACTCTCTACGGATCGCGTGAGCGAGTTCCTACGTCCAGCTGGAAGACTACTTCGCGATGCCCGGCCGGACGCTCGAAGGTATGGCCTGATGTGTTTTCATGCGGTCACGTTGCGGCCCTCTCTCGATGGGGGGCCCCTGATGGAACCGTATGTTCCCGATCTCCTCAGGATCTACAGTGATCGTACTGACCCGTTCCGGGAGACCGCCATGGCAATTTTGAGCCGTTTCTACCCAAAGACCTCCAGGATGACTCTCGACTACCTGAAGGCTCACCTCGCCGATAAGGAGAACGAGACGAGGCATACGGGCTGGATGGCATGCACGCTGCTGGCAACCCGTGACGACACACTGACCCGTGACGTGATTGCGTTCGTGCGGAAGCAAGACAATGCCGAGGTCATCATGGAGGTTCTAACCTGCGTCCGTGTGCGCCCAATCCTGAAGACCGCCGATGTCCTCTCGTTGATTGGCTATGGGCTCGACAGTCCCGCAGAGTGGACGCGCCGAAGGGCCGTGGAAGCAGCGGCAGATCTTCCTCTGGTGGAAAGATCTCCTTTTCTGGCGCAATTAAACCGTCTGGCTGCCGACCCGAAGGAGATTTCCGAAATCCGGGCGGCGGCTGCGAATGCGCTGAAGAAATGACGGCACAACTTGCTGGGCAGGAGACCGACGGTGAGTTCCCACCTCAGGTCGAACCGGCCATGCGACTGTATGAAGTTCGTTGATGGAAGGGCAACAGGCTCGCCCAGCACCTGGAGTAGGCTGTTGCGAAATGCGCGCACGACTGGACGTCCTGCGCTCGCCGCTCTTCCTTGCCGGTTTCTCGGTCTCGATTCTGCTGCTGGTTCGCGTTGATGGCTTGGTGGCGCCGGTTGCGAAGGAGGGCTTGCGCTCCTTTGTCCGGGTGAGGCTGCGGGAAGAGAAGTGCGAGACCTCGGCTGGGGTAGACGTAAGCGACCTGAATGGCGATGGGCTGCTCGGCATCGTTTTGGGAAAGGGGCGGCACTGGCCGTCATTCAACCGGGTCCTGTTGAATGATGGGCAGGGCGGGTTTCGCGCCAGTAATCAGGAGAGCGCTCCGGATCGCACGTATTCCGCGGCTTTGGCGGATCTCAACCGGGACGGCAGCCTGGGTATCGTCGTTAGCAAGGACTCGCCCGACCGGAGGATCGTGTACCTGAATGACGGTCAGGGGGACTGTGTACGGGCTGGCCTTCGCGGGGTTTGATTGGGAGCGGGTGGCGTGATATTCTAGGGGCGCGTTCGGATGCTCCGAATGGCGTCTGGTTCAGTGGTAGTCGGAAGGCGCGGTAGTGAGTTGAGTCTGTGCGCTTGGAGGCCATCTACTTGACAATCGGATTTCCGAAACCGGCGCCCTTGGATCTAGAAGACTTCGTACGGCGCAGCCAGTGCTCTGATTTCAGGTACAATCGCCGCATTTAGTCATTAGAAGTGTTGGGCAACCTACCTCTACGCCTGAGCACTACTATTACATCCCTTCAGTGGCTTGTTGAACTGCGAAGTATACAGGTGCCTTGCTACGCGCATCTTCCATTCGTTTCATCCGTCAATTCGCTTAAGTTCTGCATCGCAACTCACTTATACTGCATGCATGCGAAGAATGAACGATGCGGTCGCTTCAGTGCAGGATGCGAAGGAAACGCGCGGCCACACGCGGCAACCCTCTCCGTGAGCAAGGTTCCCGGATGACTCCTTCGAGGACGTGTTAGCCGAGCACTGAGATCGCTTGAGGCCGTAGTGAACGTCATTTGACGGCGTCTCTCGGGATCGGTAAGAGCGAGCCGCGGCTCAAAAAACCGATGCATTATGGGGCGAGGAAAAGAAAATGGAGTGCTGAAGCTGGAATTCTAGCCGAGCAATAGTTCTCAAGAACTAAGTCGATAGCACAGCGGCCCTAAAATGGAGAAGTTCCTGCTAATTGGTAAAAGGTAAATCAACTTCCGATTCGAATGGGGTCCGCCGTGGCTCGACGAATTGCCCATCAGGCTTGGTTCCGTCGCAGGAGCGATGGCAAATAACAACACCCACAACCTCAAAAAGTATTCTTCTTTTACGAGGAGCAAAAGTTCGAGGGAGTTTTGTTGAATGGACCAGTACACTTACGACTTGGTTCGGAGTATTTGCCTATCAACATGCAAGCTTCCCGTTGTAGCATTTCACGCAGTTGATTCGGTGTCGATTACTGGCGGCGCACTTGTCTTGCGGACGGATGCAATTGAGTCTTTGCCGGAAAATTTTGAAAGATCTATTTTTTCGGCCGTCAATTGCACGTCAGTAGCGCAGGTTTACTCAAAGAAATTAAGAGTTGAGACGCGCCGATCAATTAAAGTAGAAATCGAGAAAACTGTGTCAAGCGCTAACGATGCAAAAGTCGGCTTGGCCATCGGCGGTGAAGTGATTAAGTTTAACGCTGATATCGCCCAGAAAAACAGCTTTTCGCTTACTCAAAAATCATCCCAGGTATTCGACCAATTGATTGTAGAGGAGTTCGATGAAAAGCGAGAAATACCATCTAAAACACATCTTTTCATTGAGCTGATTGCTGTAAAAGGCAGGGTAAGAGCGCCTGTGTCGGGTTGGGCAATCATCGACGCTGTTGTTGACATTACATTCCAGATCGCGCCAGGGGGGCCCTTTCAGATTAGGCAGGCTGTCCAGCTTAGTAATTCCGATCTGTTTAACAGTGAGCCGAAGTATCGAACAACTGACATCGACGGGTTTGCTTACGGTGAAACTTACCAGCGAACGGATGTCATTTATAAAGAAAAAACAATAACAGATGACTATCCTCTTTGTAAATTTGATCCTGCCGTGGCGGATGCATCATTTCTGAAATATCTAATTTGCAGAAACAGCAATTTGCTAGAGGTTGACGGTTGCTGCCGACAGATGAATGTGACGTGACAAACCCATTAAGCGAGTCATTGATGACGAGCACCCCGTCAAAACTGCCCCAGCACGTTAATTCCCTGGACTTGACGAAGAAATTCTCCGGTATTCGGTCAAAGAATTTGGGGATTCACGAAGAAACTGTGTGCTACTGGAATGGAAATGCATTTTCGCCGGGTGCGATTATTTGTGGCGAGGGTCGGTTGCTTGAGTGTACTGCTGATGGGGGCTGGAATATTATCAAGAACGGGTGCGATTGATGTAGGCAATTGCCCCGATAACCACACTTTCTCTTGAGCCTTGTTGGCGGATCATCTGAGGGATGGGTGAGCGAGCGTGGCTTGTGGGCAAAGCAGTTCTCATTGCTGTCCAAATTAGCCGAGGCTGCTCCTCACACTGACTGAAATGACGGGAGATAGCTTCGGATTGCGCCGTGAGCACGAAAGCAGGTGGGGGTAGCCACCTGCGAGAGAGGTACGCCTCCTTCTGTCCGAATTGTGGCGGCGAGACCGCGTTTCTCATTAATTCTTCGTTGCAAAGGGACAAGCTGCTGTCTGAATTGCGATCTTCAGGGGAAGGAGGGTGTCATCTGGCCGTCGTGAATCCCTGCCAGAGCTGGTGGGGCCTGGAAGGGGCCATTCAGCCACGTCATGAGGTCGCGATAGACAAAGAGTTGCTGGCGCAACACCGCCACCAGATTTGACAGGCTCCAGGCGTAGGTGCTCCGCAACTGGAGGTACTTCAACAAGAGCATCGCGATCAGGACCGTCCAGATTTGGATCTGCACTGCGTTCTCGCTGGTGCCGACGAAGGTCTTGATCTTAAGTGACTGCTTCAGGTCCTTGAAGAGCAGTTCGATCTGCCAGCGCTCTTTGTAGATCGCTGCGATGGTTGAGGCCGCCAGTTTGAGATTGTTGGTGACAAATACCATCGCTTCCTGCCGTTCCTCCACCTAGACCTCGATGCGGCGTAACCGCGCCACCGGGCCGATCTCCTGCTGGCTGGTGAGCAGGATCACTTCGTCGCGCAGCAGGTTGCCGCCAAGCGGCACCGGGCGTTGTTCCAACACGCCGTAACTGGCGTCGTCTTTCAGGCGGGTGACGAAATGCACCTTGGTGCGCGTCAAAGACAACCACCAGTCGTAGTCGGTGTAGCCACGGTCAAACACCAGCATCGTGCCAGGCTGGAAACGGAAGGACTTGGCCACGTCGATTTCCGATCCCTTGCCTTCGGTCAACACGGCGTAGCTCGGCAGATAGCCGTCGTGGTCCAGCACCAGGTGCACTTTCACCGCCCCTTTGGCCCGCTGGTAGGCAGCCCATTCGAACGCCGAACTGCGAAAGTTGATCAATGACAAGGGGCTGCCGTCGATTCCAATCCTGAACCCGATAGGCTAACTTCGGAATGGCGATCGGACTGGGCCAGCATCGTTGATCAGCATCACCTTGAATATGGGATTGAGGATCGGTTCCTCGGGCAGCATTAGTAGTTAATGTTACATTCTGAAACATCATCACTAGTAAATGGATGTGCGACAAAGTGATCTCAATTACTTTCCATAATACTCACTGCTACTAACTCAGGTCCCGTCTAGGCATTGACTTGTCAGGCTGTATATTTGACGGCACTACCCGAGAATTGGAAATCCATTGAGGTATGGTCGCCGACCGCATACCCGGAACCGATAATGGATGGCCTCGCTGCGCGTGTTCTAAGATTCGTCGCGGATCTGCGCAGCGGGACTCAGCGATGAGCGTTTCGACCTCGACAGTTGATCAAGTTCTACCCCAAGATGCGGACCGTGGATATGTGAGGATCTATCATGCCACCGTGCAAGGGGCACCTAGTTTCTCCCACTGGCGTCATTTCGGGGGCAAGCGGAGCGGCGCATATGGTGCAATAACGTTGGGGATTAATAAGGTAGTCAGCTGTGGTTATGAGGTTCTTCTCGGCGAAGAGATTGCTTATGACTGTATGGGGAAAGACGCAAGCGGGGCGGAGAATTGTTTTGCAGATAGTTCGCCGACGCGCTTTTTGAGAAGTTCCTTTTCCTTGTCGGCGACTTTTAGCTTAGAGATGGCGTCATCAAGTTCTTCTAATTTACGAGTTAGCTCTGCCTCTACCTTGTTGCGCTCCGCAGAGGCATCTTCCAGGTGCTGCTTTAGCTGCCTGACAAAAAGACCCATTTCATCTGCTCCGCCTGCCATTCGATTGAATACGCCAAGATAGCCTGCCAGCATCGGGTGATCTGAGACGTGCGGATAGCGGACTAGATGGTCAATCTCGCACCATGCCTCCTCGAATAACGTCCGGACCTGTAGCTCCGCAATCACTGTCTGCTTTGCTGGATTTGACCTGATTAGATAGTGAACTGATCGGTAGCCGGCTTCGTGTTCATGAACTTTGCATCCATGTTCTTTGAAGTGGGAGTCATCATCGCCTCGTCGTATGTTGGCGGTCGGCATCTCATCTGCTTGCTCCCATTTGCCAGAAATGAGCGTGTGAATAGGTAGCCAGTCGTCTTTGAATAAATGTAACGCGCGAATTCCGAGTAGGTCCGTCACGGTTGAACGATAACCCGCGAGCGAATAATCCCGCTCGGGGTGATCTAGTTTCTTGCGGATGATTTTTGCAACAAGGTGCTCCGGGTTCTTGACGCGATATCGAATAGAGTGAACCTCGGGTAATGTACGCAGGGAATCTACAATATAACGCGCGCAGTTATCGAGATCTCCAATGCTCGCTTCATGATCTGCATAGACTGCCTCAAGCTCAGTCCAGTCAAGTTGTGCAGTCTCGAGTGCATCGAGGTGTAAGTTGTACCTGCTCAAAAACGAGGCAGAGTCCTTTGCTAGAGGCATATCGTATAAATCATACCTCACGCGATCGGCGTACGGTCAGTAGCCTTCTGGGTTGACAGGCCGAGCTGAGTACCGATTATTCTGGTCGGTCCTACTCGCATTTTGATTTAGTTATACAGAGCGGCGGATTCTAATGCGCTGTTGAACCCTTTCGGACTTGAATGGGACCGGGTATCCCGATACTGTTGCCGCCAATCGTGGGGAAGGTCCGATCGCTGAGCTTGGTCGCCAGGCGTTCAGGAGTTAGCGAGCGGTCTTCAATTGTATGGCCGTGATTGCTTCCTGCGAAGCGTCGGCAACAGATTCCATCTTGCCGAAGGTGGATCTCTTCTGGTCATTGAGCAACAGCCGCAACTGCGGCAATGCTTCTTTCGCGTTGAGATCGGCCAGCGCTTTGATTGCCAGGACGCGCATGCTGGGATTCCGGAAGGTGAGTGTTGCGATGAGTGGTGGAATGACAGATCGACCGCCAATCCTTGCCAGGGACCAGGGAACGATGTAGTTGATGTCGGTATCCGCCAAGAGGGGGACCAGGATGGGGATGGCGCGCGGATCCTTCAGATCCCCCAGAAGGTGAGCGGCATAGTAGCGGTCCTCCCGGATCTGCCCTTTTGCAAACGGAGTCCCATTTGAAGAGATTGACTCGACCGTGCGCGTTTCGGAATGATCTCCGAGAATGGCGACAATCACGTCAAATCCGCGGCGATCTCCGAGCCGGCCGAAGATGAAGGCGGCATTGCCTCGCAAGTGCCGGTCGTTGTGAGTCAACCACGGTTCGAGCCGGGGGAGAACGCTCGGGTCGTTTCTCTCCGCGATGGATTTGGCGATTTCGAATTGGCGCCAGAAGACCTTCTCGCTCTCAAATCGCTCGATCAAGCGGGAGACAGGGGGTGACTGCTGGCCAAGTGTGAGAGGCGCGGCGGCAAAGAACAGTAGGATCAATCCGCGGAGAACAACTTCCAATAGGGTGGCCATCGGCAGAACGTCCTGGATTTCGTGTGTGCTCCTTTCAGTTTAGGCGGTAATTGCTCGGCCACAACTGCCGCGTAGTCTGAGGAGTGGACCTCCGGATCTGACACTTCGATCTGGTTGCACACCAATTGGACGTTGGCCAATCCGGAATCCCCAGTGCTCCTTTCTCAGGCGACCGCGCCATTGCCGCGCACCAGCCGGCAGATCGCCTAAAGCGCGACCGAGGGTGCTTCTCGCCAGCTCAACGCGCTCAGGAGAAGGAGGCGGAGGAAGGGAGCGCGCGATGGGAGCGGTTTGCCGGGCCGATTGCGCTGCATCTGAGGATTGAGCGGTTTGCGGTGTCGAGCGGAGGTTCAGCACGGACATCCGGAATCGAAACCGGTGCAGGCGGGCGGGCGTCGAAGTTTTTTGGCACGGTTGAGGTTGCACATGATGAGTAGCATCCGTGGGGCGCTGATGGTGAGTTGTCTGGCAGTTCTCGCGGCACTCGGCGGGATTCGCGCAGCCGGCAAGTACCACGGAGTCGTCGTCTTCGATCGGTGGGGCGGCTGTCATCTCTATAGCGGCATCCATGTGATGGAGGTCTCCGAGAGTGTGAAGAGCGTGCTGCGGCCTTACGCGGACAGGGCGGTCGTCATCGAGGCCAAGGAGGTTCTGCAGCCGATCCATCCCGGGGATGGGTTGATTCGACAGCTCTCCGTCCTGGGCCGTGCGGATGAGACAAAAACCGAGGGGGCCGCCCGGGCGCTTGTGCTGGATGGTCTGGAGCTGAAGGTCTTCGCGAACCTTCGCGCTGCCGGTGGTGCGGAGCTGATCGTGGAGTTGAAGAACAACGGCACATCAAGCCGAAGCATCGATACGGAAGGGCTGGCACCCACGCTGCTGGCGAAGAGCCTAGGACAGGAATGTTTCAGTCCCTCGGACGGCCCCTCGTATGTTGCCGTCACGCGCACGAGTATCAACGCGCTGCACCGGCACCCCGCTGCCGGCTGCCACCTCAGTGGAAGGAGCAGGACTGTCCGGATGTGGCTCTCGCCTGGCACCGTGGTGCCGAAGACCTTCGATCTCGGGCCAGGGCGGACTCTGGAGGTTCCTCTCCAGTTCGCGCTGTCAGAAGGCGAGTATGAGTTTCTGGCTGGTTATGGAGGAGGCGTCCACGAGAGCCGGACGCTGGCTAGCAATCGGATAGCGTTTGACGTCGATGGCCACGGACAACCCCATCTGGTTGGGCGTGCCGCCAGGCAGGCCGCAGTCACCAGGATTCGCCGGACCGGTGCTGTTTGCGGCCGTGTCACCTCGCAGGAGGGCGGGGCGATGGCGAAGTCGGATGTCTTCCTCTGGCCTGTGCCGCTTTCGAAGTGGGAACTCCGCGCGGCGAATCATGCAGTGACGAACGAGCGCGGTGAGTTTCGCATGGAGAACGTCACGGAAGGCCGGTATGTACTGAGCGGCGTCCGGATGGTGGAGGGCGGAGTGCTGGCCGGGGCGTTGGGCGATGGGCAGCTGACGGACGCCAACAGCCTGGCATTGCCCGCGGCCTTGGGCGACTGCTCCCTCCTGCTGACATTGCGCCGTGCACCAGCCTATACGGTGAGAGGGAGGGCGAATCCACCGCCGGAGGGCCGAACTTTCCTCGCCAAGATCGTGCTGATGAAGGGGGAGCCCTACCCGTTTGAGGTGAGCGTCCCCGTGGGTCCAGATGGCTCGTATGAGTTCAGAGCAATCCCGGCGGGACAGTACCAGTTCCTTGCAGGAACCGTTGGGACCAGCTTCGAAGCCGACAGGAATATTGAGAATTTCAACACCGTTGTCGATTGGGGCGTCCTGAATCGAGGGGCGTTTTCCAGCGGCGGGGCCGGGATGAACTCAGAGGAAGCGATGGCGCGCGCGGACTTGTCGCAATTGCATGAGGCGCTGCAGTCGTATCAGAGCCAATATCGCCTCGGATTCCCTGTCAGTCTGAAGGAGCTGGGGCAGCCGCCGGCCTGGGCGCGGGTGGATGCCGGGCACGCCGGCCTGCTTGATGACACGATCGCAGGGCAGGAGGTTTCGGCGGACGGGTTCTCCGTGGCCGGCCGCAGCTATCGAATCGGCTATGTGCCTGGCGCGGCCAACGAACGGGGAAGAATCACTGATTATTTCCTCTCAGCCAGACCGATCGAATTCGGGAAGACGGGGCAGCGCAGTTATCTTGCCGATGCGGCCGGCAAGATACACAGTACGCGGGAGGACCGCGCGGCTGCCCTGTCGGATCCGGTGGATCGTCCATAACGGCCGAGGGGTGCCGGATCCCTGGGTGTGCCCATTCTGTCCAACCCCGCTGACATGGTGAGGAGACCGGCGAGCAAGATGAGATTCTTCGTTGAGACTGGTGTCGACGGGGAGAGGAACCAGCCGATTTTGGCGGAAACCGTTGTCTGATATTCTGAAGCTCGACTTCTGAAATGACCCGGAACGGGAGGGGCCCGGCATGGGATCACAGCAGTTTTCCGTTCTTCTCGACCGGTTGAATGGCGGCGACACGCTGGCGTTTGAGCAACTGGTGTCGCACGCCTATCTCGAATTGCGCAGAATTGCCGCTTCCATGATGCGGACGCAACGCAATGGCCACACGCTGCAGCCCACCGCTCTGGTGAACGAAATGTATCTGAAAATGGCCAGCGGCGATGGCCGGTGGGAGAGCCGGGCGCATTTCTTCGGTGCGGCCGCGCGGGCGATGCGGCAGGTGCTGGTGGCTTACGGACGGCAGAAGTCGGCGCAGAAGCGGGCTGGCGCTTTCGTTGAGATCGATCCGGATGACCTGCCCGGGGGCGAGGCGGGTGTTGATCTGGACCGGCTGGATGAAGCGCTCACTGCGCTGGGCCGTGTCGATGCGGAGCTGCTGCGGGTGATGGAGCTCCGTTACTTTGGCGGGCGCAGCCTGGCGGAGGTGGCGGAGCTGACGGGCTGCTCGCTCGCCACGGTGAAGAGACGTTGGACGTATGCGCGCGCGTGGCTTTACGACTATATGAACGCGTGAGGCGCGGCGAGGCCACAGAATGCCCCCAGCGAATGGTCGGGAGCAGGACCTCTTTAACGAGTGCATCGCCATGCCGGCGGGCCGGCGCGTGGCGTACCTGAAATCCGTCTGCGGATCCGATGCGCAACTGCTGTCGCGGCTCTCGCGGTTGATTGCGGCGCACGCACGGGCCGAGGGCGCCGAGGAAGACAGGTTTGACCGGATTGCCGGGGGGCTGCTGGCGTCGGCGCTCGACCGGGACGGCGGATCAGCGGCGGGGGCCGAGGAGGCGGGCGAGGCATCGGAGCAACTGGCCGGCGATGCCGTTGGCGCGTGGCGCCTGGTGAGGAAGATCGGCGAGGGCGGAATGGGGTCGGTGTGGCTGGCGGAACGCGGAGATGGGCGGCCTGCTGCTCCGGTTGCGATCAAGTTGCCGTTTCGCGGGTCGCCGCAGGTGCTAATGGAGAGGATTGTTCGCGAACGCGAAGTCCTGCTGACGTTGCGGCATCCCAACATTGCCCGGCTTTGTGAGGCCGGGCTTACCTCGGATGGGCGGCCCTACCTGGCGCTGGAGTATGTGGAAGGCCTGCCGATTTCCGCCTTTTGCCGGGCAGGGAAGTTGAGTGTGGCGTCGCGGCTGGAGTTGTTTCTCGAAGCCGCGAGTGCGGTGAACTACGCGCACAACAACCTGATTCTGCATCGCGACCTTAAGCCCTCGAACATTCTGGTGACGGCAGCGGGCGGCGTGCGCGTGCTGGATTTCGGAATCGCAAAACTGCTGGAAGGTGGAGTGACGCGAGAGACGGAACTCACCCGTATTTCGGCGCCCGCCCTCACGCTCGACTATGCGTCGCCCGAACAGGTGCTGGGGCAACCGCTGACGGTGGCTTCCGATGTCTATTCGCTCGGGGTCGTGTTGTATGAGATGTTGACGGGCACGCTGCCGTACCGGAACAAGCGGCCATCGAGGGCCGCGCTGGAAGACGCGATTCTGACGGAGGAGCCGCGAAGAGCCAGCGAAGTGGGGAGCGATCCACAGGAGCGCCGCGCGATGCGGGGCGACCTGGACACGATTCTCTCGAAGGCGCTGAAGAAAGAGGTGGCAGAGCGATATCCGACGGTGGAGGCGTTCGCCGACGAAGTCCGGCGGTATCTGGGAAACCGGCCCGTGCTGGCGCGGCCGGACAGCCCGTGGTACCGGCTGGCGAAGTTCATGCGCCGCCACCGAGTTGGCGTTGCGGCGGCGTGCGGCATTGCCGCGGTGCTGCTGGGCGCGGCGATCGCCGTTGGATGGGAGGTTCGGATCGCGTTGAACGAGAAGGCGCGGGCCGAGAGTACGAAGGCGTTTCTGATCTCGATTCTGCTGGACGCGCATTCCTACTGGGGGTCGGGCAAGCCGCGTTCGGCTCTCGATCTGCTGCGAAACGCGGATGCCCGGGTTTCGGAGCGCACAATGCCGGACACGGCGAGCCGCGTCGAGGTGCTGGACATCGTGAGTGCGGGGTTGTTGAGCCAACATGAGATCCGGGAGTCGGAGGCGGTGATCGACCGTGCGCTGCAGGGCGCCGCGACGCTGCCCGGCGGGCATCCCATGGCGCTCAGGGCGCGGCTGTTGAAGCAGTGGATCCGGTTGTTCCGAGGGCAGATCCGAGAGGTTCGATCGGAGATAGATCCGTTGCTGGAGGCGATGTCGCGATCGGCGGCGACCTTGCCGGAAGATCTGGCGGGCGCGTATCGCATTCGCTCAGGGGCGGCCCTGGAAGCGGGCGACTGGGTGCTTGCGGAAGCATCCGCCCGCGAGGCGCTGCGGATCGCCACGGAGAGGCTCCATCCGCACCATAACCAGGCGGTGCTGGCGCTGGTGGATGTCTGTTACGCGCAGCTGGCGCGAGGCGATGCCGCGGCGGCTCGACAGACCGGCGATCTGGCGGTATCGCGCGGGCTGGAGGCGTATGGGGGTAGCTACACGCATGCGAATGTGTTGAAGGCGCGGGTGGCTCGGGCTCAGGCGCTAGCGGCTTTGGGCGAACTGCAGCAGGGGATTGATGAGACTCAGCGGGCTATCGACGATGCCACGGCGCTGTTCGGGACGTCAGCGCGGATCGTCGGGGCGGACCTGCTCCGGCTGGCACGGCTGCAACTGCGGGCGGAGCAGGTGAAGCCGGCGCTGGCGAGCGCGGATCGAGCCCGGGAGATTCTCCGGCAGTCGCTGGCGCCCGGTGGGGCCGGGTATGGGGCGCTGCTGGAGGTGAGGGGCGCCGCGCTGTTGGAGCTGGGCCGCGTGGAGGAGGCTCTGACGGAATTGCGGGCTTCCGAACGGCTCTATCTGGCCGCATTTGGAGCGGCGGATGCCTCTGTCGCGCGGGTGAAGGTACTGCAAAGACGGGCGGTGGGGCTGGCGACGCATTAAGGCGTTCTATTTCGTGAGCCGTTTTCTCCTCCGAATTCCTATGTACAGGTAGCCGCAATTGCCGGCACGGAGGAAAGTATGAACCTGACTATCGTTGGTACAAAAACAAAAAGAGTACGCTTCGCGACCGCCGTTCTGATTGGATCGGTGTACGTGTTGGGAACCGCCTACCCAACCAGGGCCGCAACGCTGTTCAGCACGGAGGCAAGCGGGAACGCGAAACAGTTCCAGCTCACCTGTGGGACCTGTCCCAATCCCGTGACGGATCTTTCGCACCTCACCGATGGAGGGCCCGGCCAGAGTCTGGCGACTGTCGATTTCTCGCAGGGTTCGCTGGTGAGCTATTCAGCGCTGGCGATCTTTACGGGGCCGAACTCCCTGCCGCATCTGGGTGCCCGGGCCAGTGCGGACGTCGATGTCGTCCCACCTTCGACGTTCTTTTACCAGGCCGGATCGGTGGCGCGGGCGACTCAGAAGTATACCTACACGGGCGCGACTCCGACGGATTACACGTTGGAATACGACCTTGACGGGAGCATGACCGGCGGAATCCTGACGGAGATCGCGGGCGGCTTCACGATCTTCGGCAGCGGCTTCCAGCCCGGGCAGGAGGTGCAGCCGGTGATCGGATTTACGTTCGATCACGTCAATGGAGACGGAACGGAGAAGCCTGTCCATCTGACGGGTGACGTGAGTTTCACGGTGAACCCGGGCGACACGTTTTTCCTGCAAGCCACGCTGGATATCTTCGTCGACTCGCGTTCGCAGAGCATGTTTGCTTCCGCCGATGCCCTTCACACGCTGGCCATGAGTTTCACGCAGGGAGATCCCTCGCTGCTGATTCCGGCTGGTTCCTCGACCGCGGCGGAGGTGCCTGAGCCTGGCAGCATGGCGCTGGTCGTGCTGGGGCTGGTGGGGTTGGGCGTTGGGCGGCTCCGCATGCGGCGTGTTTGAGTGTGCGTTGGCGGACTGACTGACGTGCTCCGTTCCACGGGGAGGGCAGCTGGGCGCACTCCTCGTGGAACGGTTTCCGGCTTACGACAGTTCGCTCGCAGCTACGGCCAGCACGATCTTTCCTTTCGGCTGGGGACGCATGCGCTCCAGCATCAGGTGAGCGAGGCGAGCGTCCGAGAGGGGCAGGACCGCGCCCACGTGGGTTCGGAGCATTCCACCGTCGATGAGGGTTGTGATGACTTCCAGATAGCGGCTGGTGACCTTGACGAGAAAGAAGGTTGCTTCGACGCCATACTTGCGGGCCAGTTGCTGGTTGGGGTTGGAGACGGCCGAGATCAGTTTGCCGCCGGGACGGAGGATTTGGAAGGAGCGCTGTTGCGTGTCGCCGCCCACCAGGTCGATGACGGCGTCCGCATCCCGAATCAGATCCTCGAAGCGTTGGGTTTTGTAGTCGATCAGCGTGTTCGCACCGAGTTCGCCGACGAAGGGGAGATCCTGGGCGGAGGCGGTGGCAATGACATGCAATCCGGCACGCCGGGCCAGTTGAACCGCATAGGCGCCGACGCTGCCGGCTGCCCCGTGAATGACCACGGTCTGGCCAGGCGTCAGTTGAGCGTGATCGAACAGGGCCTGCCATGCGGTGACTGCGATGACGGGCACGGAGGCGGCTTCGACGTGGGTGAGCGTGGCCGGCTTGAGGGCGAGCATCGCGGCGGAAGCTACGGCATATTCGGCGTTGGAGCCGATGAAGCGGGGATTCGTCACTCCGTAGACGAGCGCGCCGACGGGCAGATCCGTGACATCCGAGCCCAGGGCGACAACTTCTCCGGACAGATCCGAGCCGAGGGTCAGCGGGAGTGGTTGGGGCAGAGCGCTGTTTCCGGCGCGAATCCAACCATCCCAGGGGCCGACCCCAGCGGCTGCCACCTTCACCAGGACTTCGCCTGGCCCGGGTTCGGGCAACGGGACTTGCTCCAACCGCATGACATCCGGGGTTCCAAATTCATGGACGCGCCAGGCCATCATGGAGGATTGCACCTGGTCCACTCCGGATGATTGATGACTACTGTGGGCTTGCATCGCTTGTTCTTTCTGCCTGCTTGAGGCGGTTGAGTGCCTATTTTGCGTCCGGCGTCGTGAGCGGCCCGTCCTTGGCATCGACGACGAAGACAGCCAGGAGGCTGGCCGGGGTTGTCGCGCTCACGTTTTCGCTGATCCGGTGATGGGCACCGGGGTCTTCGTAGAAGCTCTCGCCGGCCTGAAAGATGCGCGCGGGCGCATTGCCGACCTGGCTGCGGATGGCGCCTGAGAGCACGTACGCATAGATGAACGCCGATCCGGCGTGCCGATGAGCCGGCGATTTGGCGCCCGGCGGATAGGTGACCACGACGGCGACCATGCGTTTGCCGGGGACATTGGGGAGCAGGTGTTCGAAGACCTGTTTCACCTGCTCGGCATTCTGCGCGGGCGCGGGTATTGCGTTGAGAAGTGTGGCCGCAACGGCGAGCCAGAGGAAGTTCGCTCGCAGTGTATTTCGCATGCTGCCTCCTTGGGGAGAAGATTCACGGCGCCCTCCGTCGCGGCGTTTATTCCGAATCAGGGAAGGGCGATTGAGCAATCAGATCGTACGTGTCAGGGCTCTGAAAACCGTGGAGCAGGCGTTCGCAGATGGGCGCATTCACGGTTCCGATGGTTGTTTCCGGTTTGTGGGCAAAGCCGTGGAAGTAGGTCTTGAGGAAATGTTCCCTGAAGTGTTTGCGCGGGTATTTGGCCACGATGGCCTCGCGCACTTCGGCAGGAAACTGATCGAAGCCGCGTCCGAGGACGTCGAGTCCAACACCCGTGTAGAGGAGGGCTACCTCCGGCTGCATGTGGTGGGTGATGCCGGGCGTGGTGTGGAGGGCGATGGCCTGCCAGGCGGTCTGGATCCGAGCCTCGGGGATATTGTGCGCCGTGAGGAACTGGCGGGCGGCGTTGGCGCCATCGACCTCAAAGCGTTCATCCGGGCTGGAGAACCTGCTGACAAGACCCAGATCGTGAAACGCGGCGGAGACGTAGAGCAGTTCCGGGTCGAAGGCGGAGGTTCTGCTCCCGGCCCTGCTCGGCCGCGAACAGATAGACGCGTGTGGAGTGATTGAAAAGCAGATCGGTGGAATGCTCGCGAAGGATCTGGTGGCTTCCCTGGCGAGAAGGGAGTCCGGTATGGCCAGGGAAGAGTTGAGATGTGTCATCTGATTTCTCCTGTCGTTGCAGGCGGAATTGCGTGCCTTACAACTCAACACTAGGTCCCAACGGGCAAACCCGCCACGACGGAAATCAGTCAATTTAGGACATGCCGGCGCCGGTAGGAAACGGGCGCCTGAACCGTTCCTTATACTCGCCGCGGTAACGCCGAGTACGCGGGAGAAGGTGCGGCGCATTGCGTCGGCTGTCCGGAAGCCGCAACGGTCGGCAATCTCTTTTAAGCCCAGATCCAGCTGTCGATCATCTGCTGGGCTGCCTCGACCCGCATCCGGTCGACGAACTGGCCGGGATTCATGTGGGTTTTCGCGCAGGCAGATGCGTGTGAAATGGCGCGGGCTCATGCCGATCCGGTCCGCCAGGGTTTCCACGGTCAGATCTTCGCGCAGGTGCTCCAGCATCCAGATCTGGAGTTCGCGGAGTGGTTTGGAGGTGACTGCCTGGTGGGACAGCATATGACTGAACTGCGACTGGCCTCCGGGACGCACCAGGAACATGACCAGCGTTCTTGCGACGCGGAGTGCGACTTCGTGGCCATGATCCTCCTCCACCATCGCGAGGGAGAGATCGATGCCCGCGGAGATGCCGGCGGAGGTATAGACTCCGCCATCCTTGATGAAGATCGGATCCGGGCGGACGATTGCGTGTGGGAATTCGCGGGCCAGGCGGTCGCACACCCGCCAGTGGGTCACCACCTGTTTGCCGTCAAGCAGGCCGGCCGCGCCGAGCAGAAAGGCGCCTGTGCAGATGGAGGCCACACGACGCGATCGATGAGCGGCCTGTACGAGCCATTCGACGAGGCCGGGATCGTAGACGCCAGTTTCCGCACCGGGTCCTCCCACGACCAGCAGCGTGTCGATGGGGCCGTCGAGTTCAGAGATGGGAACCGCCTCGGTGAGCGCCACGCGCCGGTGGGTTCGCAGGACGCGTTCCGTTCCTGGCGTCGCGAGGATGACGTCATATTCTCCGGCGGTGCAGAAGACTTCCAGCGGCCCTGTGACATCCAGCACGTGAACCGGCGGCGCACCGACGATGACGACGTTGCGGGTCGGAGGCATCGTTACGCCTGTATTCTGGCATACTGGCCGCGGCGGGACCGCAGGGGTGTCAGGATCACCGCAATAATTCGACGATGTCTGCCGAGCCCATGCGCCGACTGCGTGCCCGTGTCGACGCCCAGCCAACGTCCTACTGAGCCGTCATCTCACTTCTCCGCGCTTCCCACGGAGACCGGTCCGCCTGCCTTGCCGGCCACGCCCAGCGCCTGCTGCATCGCCTCCAGCGTCACGCCCTTGGTCTCCGGCACCATGGTCCGGACCCAGATGAGCTGCAGCACCATCATGCTGCAGAAGAATAGAAAGACCGTGCCCGGTGCAAACGCGGTGACCATGGTCGGGAAGAATGTGGTCAACAACGCCGCGAAGAGCCAGTGCGTGAAGCTGCCCAGGGCCTGGCCTTCCGCGCGGTGGCGGTTCGGGAAGATCTCCGAGATCAATACCCAGATGACGGTCCCCTGGCCCACCGCGTGGGCGGCGATGAAGAAGAAGATGCAGCCGGGAACGATGGAGTAGTGCCGGTGGTGATGCGCCACGAAGTCAGTCCGAGGGAAGCGATATAGCCGACGGAGCCGACATAGAGCAGGCCGCGGCGGCCCAGCTTGTCGATGAGCAGGAGCCCGAGCAGGGTGAAGAGGATGTTCACGACCCGGATGCCGACCGACTGGAGCAGCGCCGCCTTCTCCTCCAGGCCAGCCAACGCGAAGATGCGCGGTGCAAAGTAGTTCACCGCATTGATGCCCGAGAGCTGGTTGAAGACCGAAACCAGGATGGCGAGCAGAATGGGCACGCGGAGCTGACGAGTCCAGAACGGGGCGGCGGTGTGGGCGGTGGGCGTCATGGAATCGGCGAGTTTCAGGAGGCCGGCCTCCGGCATTGAGGGCTCGATGAGGCGCAGGACCTGGAGGCCCGCCGCCCGGTCGCCACGACGGGCGATCAGAGGTGCTGTTCGGATTCTATCGTGTTTCCCTATTAACCTTAGCAATACGTAACGAACCAAGTAGGTTAACATAACACA
>JASGIE010000152.1:0-112663 GCA_049841055.1 Paludibaculum sp.
AGATACAGTTTAAGCAATTGCTGATTCATAGGTTTATCGCTCCGATTTTAATCTGAAAATCAACCTTGTCAGAAGAGTAATCAAGTCGAAAAGACATTCGGTGATAATTAGAGTATCCGTATTTTGTAAGCGCCTCGCGGTGCTCTTTGGTAGCATAAGCCTTGTTTTTAGCCCATCCGTATTGTGGAAATTCTTCGTGCAGTTTCTTCATACATTCGTCGCGATGCGTCTTTGCCAATACCGATGCCGCCGCTATGGACAAATATTTACCATCGCCTTTCACTATGGTTTGGTAAGGTATATTGTGAAACGGTTTAAATTTATTTCCATCTACAATAATAAATTCGGGTGACACTTTTAATTGCTCAATCGCTTTGTGCATTGCTAAGATGGAAGCATGCAGTATATTCACCTCATCAATCTCTTTTTCAGACACATACGCACCGATGAAAGCCAATGCTTTTTTCTCAATTATTTCCCTGAGTGTATCCCGTTGACGTTCCGTGAGTTTTTTTGAGTCGGTTAATCCCTCACACTCAAAATCATCGGGCAAAATAACAGCTGCCGCGACAACTGGACCGGCCAAACATCCTCTACCCGCTTCGTCGCAGCCACATTCAATCTTTTTCCCGGAAAAATTCTTTTGTAAAAGATAGTGCATATTTATTATTTTAAGTAAGTGTTCATAATTAATCGCCAATACACGCATATGTAAAATTTCAAAATCAATAACATACAAATTCAATATATTAAACTAATTCCGTTCAGCTACTTACTGATTCCTTTATTACTTTATTCTGAGACGGTTTGTGTTTCTGTTGTTCGTAAAAAGCTTTGGATTCCTTCCACAACGTTGGAGCTAATTCCAGAATAGGATAGTAACCTATTGAGGCTTCTTTTTTTTCGGGCTTCGCAAGCCGAAAACGACAGTCAACAGCATCAAATACATTCATCAACACACTTATTATCAGCGCATACTTCAAAGCCCCCAATGCCCCACCAGCCAAGGAATCTAACCAACCAAGATGTATTTTTGAGATTATTTTTTCGATAAAATCTTGACAAAATAATCATCAAAATTATAACAGACACAAAAATAAAAACATAGCCTGTCATCTTTCCCGTTTTCTCTGAAAAATTAAATAGGCTTATAAGCAGCGATTTGGTAATGGGAGAAAACAATTCGGCTGCAACTAATGCCACAAAAACTGCAAAAAAAGTGACTAATTCCTTGACAAAGCCTTTGTATAATCCAAAAACGAGCCCAAAGACAATGGCAACAAATATGACAAAATCAAATGTATTCATAAATTATACGATAATCAAAGACAAAGTTAACAAAAGTTCGATAGATACACACAAAAAAGCATCCTCATTTTCATAGAATGCTTTTTGCATAATTGATCATAGCATTCTATAACTACCACATTATTTTTTCAGGAGCTGATTTTCAAAAAAGCCGTTCGATTGGTCGAACGGCTTTTGTACTATGTGATTCAGCTGGGGCTCGAACCCAGGACCCCATCCTTAAAAGGGATGTGCTCTACCTGCTGAGCTACTGAATCTCCTCTATGTTTGCTTTAGTGCGTGTGATTCAGCTGGGGCTCGAACCCAGGACCCCATCCTTAAAAGGGATGTGCTCTACCTGCTGAGCTACTGAATCTCCGTATTTACTTTTAAAAGCGACTGCAAAGATACGACTTTTTTCCAAAACACAAAACAGTTAAGCATATTTTTAAATAAAAAACACTGTGAAACTGATTCTCACGTAGTGTATATAGATATTAATCAGGACGACAAATTGTATTCACATCAGAATACTTTTATTTAATTCTATTGATACGAATGAAAATATTGTATCTTTGTAACTGATAATAAAAACAAAAAGAATCACAAACGTGGATATTGCTTCATATATCATTATTGCTTTGCTTTGCTCTGCTTTCTTTTCAGGAATGGAGACAGCGTTTATTTCGTCAAACAAATTACGCATGCAACTTCAAAAGCAAAGTCAAAATATGGCTTCATCCATCTTGGAATTTTTTACCGCAACGAAAAACAATTCGTCTCTACAATGTTAGTCGGAAGCTACATCAGTTTAGTAGCCTACGGCTTGCTTTTTGCTTCGTTATTTGCCGAAATTCCTTCATCGTTCGGGAACATCTACGTTTGATTTTTCTCCAACTCATCACGGCAACAGTAATATCTTTACATTACCAGTCGTTTTTTGCCCAAAGCTACTTTTAAAATAAACTCTAACCTATGGTTACGCGTTTTTTCGCCGATACTTTTATTTTTTTACATTTTCCTTTATCCCATTGCATGGATAGGGTCATCGTTCTCATTAAAAATACTCAAACTATTCAAAGTTGATATTCCCAAAACGACAAGAAAATATTTTTTCCAAAATAAACATCGACTACCTGATACAAGACAATACCAAAAACAAAGAATCGCTACGAGATATTGAAATAGACGTAACGATTTCTACAGAAAATGCACTCCTCGATTTCGGTATAAAATTATAAATAGTTTGTCCAATACTTCGTACCGAAATTGTTTCACTTGAATTTGGAACGCAACCTAGTATATATGAAACAAACATTTATCGAAACTGGACTTTCAAAGATCGTAATTTCAACAACAAAAACATATTGACAATATTGTACAATACATACATGCTACCGAAGTATTTATTCAACACCGAAAAAGAGTTGACAAAACATATCAAGCAAATACCTATTGTATCTGAAACATTACAGCTTAACGGCATATGAAACTATTTATGAAACACAAGAAAATATTGCGGTAGTGGTCGATGAATTTGGAGGACTGCAGGCAAATCGTCACATTAGAAGGCATCATGGAGCAAATTTTCGAAAATATCGAAGATGCATGACATAAAAGAATATAAAGCCCAAAAAAACAGGAGAAAACGAATACCTGTTTTAAGGGTAGATTAGAGGTGGAAGAAGCAAAAAACTGTTTGTTGTTAGCATTCCACTCTCGGACGAATACACCACCATAGCCGGATATTTATTACATGCACATCAGCATTTTCCTAAACAAAATGAGGTTATTGGCATAAGAGACAAATACACATTTAAGTGTATAAAGGTCACCAACAACCGGATAGAAATGGTAAAATGCAGGTAAATTCATAATTAACAAGCAAAATAACACACTAAAAAACAACATTTTACCAAATATACATCAAAATATTGCGATGTATATCTATTTTTTTTGTATATTGTTGGCCTAAAATTTTAAAGCCGTACAACCTAACATTCACCTTTTGACTGACGGCTTTTACAGATGGTATTTTAAAAACATTGAAATGTAAATCATATATTATTATTATTCAGAAAATGGCACATTACAGAAGATTAAAAGCAAAGAATTCCTATTTGCATTCATCATTGAGGGGCACTATTTTTATTTCTTATTGTGTGGACTTCCTGAATCAGGTTCCACTTTTTTCCATCAGTCAAAAGAAGTCGTCGCTGAAATTGCTGCGTAGAAAATCAAGTAAACGCTATTTTCAGGAGCATAAAGCAAATGACCAGTGTGTAGAAAATAGAAACCGGTCAAAGCGAAATGAATGAAGAAATGACGTCGCCAAATCCGCAAATCGGTATGGGAAAACTTGTTTACGAGTAAATCATAAACAAAAAATTAGTAAATAAAGAACTTGAGTGTAGGAAAAGAAGATGTAACCGATCGTCTTATCGGCAAAAACGTTCACCCGTTGATTATGCAACGTCGTGTATTTGTAGGTGAAAATGGGCAATTCAGCCACGTTGCACTTATGCAATTTTACAATGGGGTTTTAATCACCCCTAAGGCAGAAAATGAAGAAACTCTACAACAACTTCAGGAGTACAAAAGCTACTGGTTATTCTGGAAAAAGCTGTAAAAAATTCTATTCTGCAAGAAAAATACACCACGTTACTTGCTAAATCTATTGGTTCATACGAATTTGAAGAAAATATAACTTTGATGCTCGCAAAGAAACCGGTGATGTAAATTATGCTAGTACAACCATATTTCTCAGTGCCTGATGCCAACATTAACGTAACAGATACTGAACTGAAAGTGCGCTACGAACAAGACAAGGAACTCTTCAAACAAGAAACAAACCGTGCTATAAATTATGTATCGGGTTCTGAATAGCACCTATGACCGAAGACTTTGGGAAAAAATTCGAGAATGGATGAAAAAAGTTATGTAAACAATTCAAAACTACTACCGACGTAGAAGGATTGGTCAACACTGTATCAGACATCAACTACACCGGACAAGACTATTCGATGCAAACTGTTCCTGCAAATCTCATACATTTTGCTTTCAGCAATCCTACCGGCGCTTTTCTTCGGTCCGGTTTTTCAGTACAAGACCCGATGGCTGAAAATTATGCCAAGCAGGCATTATGGAGTCGGATTCAGCTAAATTGAGTCATATTGCCGTTTCTAACGAAAAAACAGCCGACTAGTTCAATGACTGTTTTGAATAGGTTTCAAACTTTGCTGAAATGGCGAAAAAACATTCGACTTGCACAACAGACAGCTGTGCAAAGGCGGAGTATGTAGGTTGGGTTAACATTCGGTCGGTAGGCAAAGAAATGCACCGTAAGTAAAGGCGTAGGAGGTATTTACAAAATGAGTGCTCCTCAAGAAATTCGAATTTTTGAAATTACTGAAAAATCGCCGGCTCGTCCTAAAGTAAAATTAGCTATCTTGGAACGTAAAGTAATACCAAGCGATCGATCTCAAGCTAAAATCTTCAATAAAGCAAAACAGTTTGCTGCTGAAAATTCGGATGCCGAAAACTTTGAGAAGAATGCGAAAGCTACAGGGTACGTAATACATTCCCACAACAATTTATTTGAATTCCGCAGACAATATCAATATGATTCCTCAATCAAGACAAGTTGTTCGCTGGGCGTTCAAACACGAAAAAGGCGAAGTATCTGATGTTATTGAGCGGCCATACGGTGTCCGGCCGCCGCCGATCCAGCGCGCCAGGTCCAGCGTATCCGGGGTAGACGAGAGCAGCGTGCGCATCGTCGTCCAGGCTTCCGGCTCCACGGTTCGGGTGATGTCATGATTGCCGGGAATGACGAACAGACGGTCCCGTTCGATACCCAGTTTTTCGAGGACGCCGGAAAGGAACTCGCCCGCGCAGGAGAACTCTTCAGGCACGCCCCAATCCGCGGCATCTCCGGTGAAGCAAACCAGGTGCACGGGGCCATCTTTCTGGAATTCCTCGAGATTCCGGTCCCACGCCTCGCCAAGCACACGGCGGCGTCTCCACGACTCGCCCTCGCGCGAGCCTCTCGCATGCAGGTCTGAGATATGTAGAATCCGGAGCGCTTGGGCCACGGTCCCCTCGTTATGTCAGCCCGAATTGTGCAAATGATAACACGCCTGCCACCGTTGACATAGTGAGCCGGCAGGCCATTTCGTTGCATCGCGGCTAAGTCTGGAATCAGCGGCCCGGCACTTTGCTCAACTCGTTCAAATGCGCCACTGGCCAATCGATTGGCGGCCCGTTCAGCTCTTGTCGCTCAGCTACGCGGCTGGGAGAACGCCGGACCGGTACTGATCAATAGATCGGCACCGGGTCCTTGTGCGCCACACCGCCCGCCCGGATGCCATCGAAGAACCCTCGAGCCGCCGTCTGCAACAGCGAAAGATCGCTGGGGCCCTGGATAAACCGGAATCCCTCCTCGATCATCCCCTTGATCTCGGAGGCTCCTCCCGGAGCACCCACCGCAAGGTTGTTCTTCTTCGCGGCGCTCATCACGCGCTCGATGGCCGCTTTCATCACCGGCGCCCGCAGTTGCCCCGGCACTCCGTAGTTGTACGAAAGATCGTTCAGCCCCATGAACAGGACATCGATGCCCGGCACCGCCGCAATCTCCTCGATGTGTTCGATCGCCACTGGCCTTTCCACAATCACGATCACCATTACGTTGTCGTCGGCCCATTTCGGATATCCACCCGGAGCCGGCCAGCGCATGGCCGCCATACCTGGTCCCACTCCACGCCGGCCCAGCGGCGGATATTTGCACGCCGCCACGGCCTGCCGCGCCAGTTCAACCGAATCGGTAAAGGGAAAGATCACGCCCAGGCTGCCGATATCCAGCATGCGTTTGGCCGTCCACAACTCGTTGACGGGCACCCTGGTGAACGGCACTGCTTTGCGGCCCTGCGTGAGCAGCACGATGTTATGGGTCGACTCCAGCGTGAGCGGGCTGTGCTCTCCTTCAATCCACAGAAAATCGAAGCCCGCGTTGGCCATGATGGCCGCGGTGTCGGGATTCGAAGACTGGATAGTCCCGCCAATGGCAATCCCACCTTCGCGCAGGATCTTCTTCACGGGATTCAGCATGGCCGGAGCGGCCTGCTGGCCCGGCATCATCCCCTCGCCGGCCGCCATGGCCAGAATCAGCAGCAATACGTGGCGCTTCATGGATGTGGATTATAGCCCGGCCCGTGCGCGGTTGTATCCCCAAAACTTCGCATCGGCCTATGTGCGGCTCGGCTGTCCGGATGCGCGGCCTGCCTTGTTGACCCGTGATCCGGCTAGCGAACGAAGCGCCTAGGCAGTCCCGGATTATTCCGCGCTCGATGTTTATATTCCTTCATGAATTTGCGTTTCAGGGGCCGGTTTGAATAGTTGGCCGTTTGAACCGCTAAGTCCACGCCGGTCGCCGGGAAAGCATTTACTCCAAGGCAAACTCTTGCAGGGCAAGATCTTCCGCTGATATGTAAGCGCGAAAGGCTTCTACAATTAATGATTATTGTGACAAAAGTCCTTTTCAGCTTAGGGGGACATAGTTACAATACTGAGAACATGGGAAGTTTGGCAGGAGACGGTCAAGAGGTCAGACCCGTTCCGGTCGGTGGGCCGCTCTCCGAGGCACAGCAGGCTTTGCGGGCAATCGGCGCACACTGCCCTGATGCGCTGTTCACCGCCGACGCTGCTGGCGTCATCACCTACATTTCCGCGGCCGCCCGGCGACTCTTCGGCGTGGAGCCCGATGAACTCGCCGGCCGGCCGCTGGCCAGTCTCCTCGCCGGTACCGATGATCCCAGCATGGTGGCCACCTTCCGCTCTGCCTTTGACGAAGGAAAGGTGATTCAGGAGTTGCCCCTGATGATGCGGCGCTCCGACGGTACCGCGTTTCTGGTCGAGGTGAATGCCGCTCCTTTCGCGGGGGACGGCGGACCTGCGGGCACCACGGGCCTGCTTCGCGATATCTCGGGACGCCGGTCCGCCGATACCGCCCGGCTGCGGGAAACAGCGCGGCTGACGGTGGCGCTGGAAGCTTCCAATGCCGGTATCTGGGAGTGGGACCTCGAAACCAACGAGAACTACTGGTCGGAAGAACTGTGGAAGGTGTACGGTCTCGAGCCGGAGAGCTGCCGGCCATCCTATGAGGCTTGGCGGCAGTTGGTCCATCCCGACGATCGGGAACTCGCCGAGCAGACCGTGCAGGCGGCGGCGCTGGAAGGCAAGGACCTGATGGTCGAGTTCCGCATCCGCAGGCCCGACGGATCCGTGCGCTGGATTCTTTCACAAGGACGCCTGCTGCTCCTGACGCCGGGCAAGCCTGGGCGCTTCATCGGAATCGCCGTCGACATCACGAGACGCCGCCAGGTGGAGGATGCTCTCAGCGAGAACCGTGCGCGCCTGGAAGCGGCCCTTGCAAGCATGACCGATGCCGTCTTCATCTCTGATCCGGACGGACGCTTCACTGAGTTCAACGACGCATTCGCGACGTTCCACCGCTACCGGGACAAGGAGGAATGCGCCCGCACGCTCGGCGAGTACACGGCCTTCCTCGAGGTTTATCTGCCCGATGGCACGCTGGCTCCACTGGATATGTGGGCCGTGCCCCGTGCGCTCAGAGGAGAGGTCGCCACGAACGCCGAATACACGCTGCGCCGCAAGGACACGGGCGAATCGTGGATCGGCAGTTACAGCTTCGGCCCGATTCGTGACTCGCAGGGCGCCATTCTGGGCTCCGTGGTGGCCGCGCGGGATATCACTGAGCGGAAGCGCGCCGAGGATGCCCGCCGTCAGAGTGAAGGCCGGCTCGCCTTCGCCCTGGAAACCACAGGCACCGGCGCCTGGGATCTCGACCTGCGCGACCATAGCGCTCAGCGTTCGCTGCTGCACGACCGCATCTTCGGTTATGACAGTCTGCTGCCCGAGTGGACCTTCGCGATCTTCCTCAGCCACGTACTGCCCGAGGATCAGGCCGAGGTGGATCGGAAATTCCGGGCCGCCGTCCAGGCCGGCAGGGATTGGGATTTCGAGTGCCGCATCCGCCGCGCCGATGGAGAAGTGCGCTGGATCTGGGCGGCCGGCCGGCACCGCCGCGACGCGGCCGGACAGATCAGCCACATGGCGGGCGTCGTGCAGGACGTTACCGAAAGGAAACGGGCCGGCGAGGCTCTGGTGGAAAGTGAGGACCATCGCCGGGCGATCCTCCAGACGGCCATGGACGGCTTCTGGGTCACCGATGCGGAGGGCGCCATCCTCGAGGTCAACGAGACCTATTGCCGGATGAGCGGCTATACGGCCCCGGAACTGCTGGGCATGCATGCCTGGGAGTTGGAAGCCAGCCAGTCGGAAGAAGAGCAGAGGGCCTATTTCCAACGCCTGCTGCGCCAGCGCGAGGACCGTTTCGAATCACGCCACCGGCGCAAGGACGGAACCGTATTCGACCTGGAAATCAGCACGCAGTATCTACCTGCCGGCGGCGGACACGCGGCCGCGTTCCTGCGCGACATTACCGAACGCAAGCGCGCCGAGCAGGAGCGGAGCAAGCTGCAGGCTCAGTTCCTGCAGGCCCAGAAGATGGAATCCGTTGGCCGGTTGGCGGGCGGCATCGCCCACGACTTCAACAACCTGCTGACCGTTATCAACGGCTACGCCCAGATGCTGCTCGACCAGTTGACGCCGGTGGATCCCCTGCGCGGCTCCATCGCCGAGATTCACAGAGCCGGGGAACGGGCCGCCGGCCTCACCCAGCAACTGCTGGCATTCAGCCGGAAACAGATCCTGACGCCGCGCCAGTTGGACATCAACCGCGTGGTGAAAGACCTGCTGCCGATGCTGAAGCGCCTGGTTGGTGAAGATATCGATGTTCTTATCGCTCTTAAGGCAGAGAACGGCTCCATCCAGGCCGATGCGCATCAGATCGAACAGGTCATCATGAATCTGGTGGTCAATGCCCGCGACGCCATGCCCGCCGTCGGCAAACTGATCATCGAAACAACCTGCGTCACGCTCGACGAGCAATACCTGAGAACGCACCACGACGCCCGGCGCGGCCGCTATGTCCAGCTCACCGTCAGCGACACCGGCGCGGGGATGGATTCCGAGACCCGTGCCCGCATCTTTGAGCCGTTCTTCACGACAAAGGAAGCCGGCAAGGGAACAGGGCTCGGGCTCTCCACCGTTCAGGGCATCGTTGCCCAGAGCGGCGGCCATATCGACGTCTACAGTGAGAAGGGCGTCGGTACGACTTTCAAGATCTACCTGCCGGCGTGCTCCGCCGCGGAGACGGGCGAGAAGACCCCATCGGTGACCGCCGCGCTAGGCGGCAAGGAGACCGTGATGGTGGTGGAAGACCAGGGAGAGGTTCCGCAAGTTCGCCGTCGATGTCCTGAAAGTGTTCGGCTATCGCGTCATCCAGGCCGCCAGCGCCGCCGAGGCGCTGCTGATCAGTGAGCAGGAACATGTCGATCTAGTGCTCACTGATGTCATCATGCCGAACATGAGCGGCCGCGACCTGGTCGAAAGGCTGAAGGCACGCGAACCCGATTTGAAGGTTCTCTTCATGTCCGGTTATACGGATAACGTCATCACCCACCGCGGCATGCTGGAATCCGGCACGGCGTTCATCCAGAAGCCCTTCAGCCCGCAGTCCCTGGCGCATCAGGTGCGTACGGCGCTGGGGTCCGCCGCTCCAGCCGCGCGCATCCTGGTGGCGGAGGACGAAGTGGGTGTGCGCCGCTTCCTGCGGGATGCCCTGGAGGGCCAGGGCTACCAGGTGACCGAGGCGATCAACGGCGCGCAGGCTCTGCAGCATTTGAGAACGGGTCAGGTGGATCTGGTGCTGACGAATCTGATCATCGCCCAGCAGGCGGGTCTCGACTCCATCGGAGCGTTGCGAGGCGCCGCGCCGCGGGCGCGCATCATTGCGCTAACCAACGGCTTTGCGGGCGGTGCTTCCGATTCCAGCCGAATGCAGGGAGCCGATGCGATCCTCCACAAGCCGGTGCGCGTCGATCAGTTGCTGGCCAAGGTGACGCAGGTCCTTCGATCGCGGCGCTAACCGCGGCTCTCCTCACGCGCGTTTCCGCTTAAAGCGGCTGGTTTAGCGGTTGCACCGGAATCCGGATGCGATAGAGCGCCTGCCCGGCCGGCCCTAGGAGGTCAAAGCTCCCGCCAATGCTGGGCGGCCCGGACTGCCCGCCAAGGAAGGTGGACGACCGCTCCCGCACGCCGCCACCGGAGCCCAGTCCGCTCCACTGCCCCGACTCCAACGTTGTGGGCGGCGTCACACGGAAATGCAGTTCCACGGCGATGCTGGAGGATCCATCGCCGAACGTGGCAGCCACATCCAGCCGGTCTCCGTTCCGGGTTCCTTTCAGCGAAGTGAGCGTGAACCGGGCCACGTTCTGCCCGCCCGCGAGATCCTGAACCGGCGCCTCCGTCCGCGAACCGCAGGCGGAAAGAGCGACGGCTCCTCCGAACGCTAGGATCATAAAAATCCGGTGCATTCCTCCAGTCTACGGCCTATCTTAGGCGGTGGTTCTCAAGAACGCATTACGAACATAAATCAGCGGAAATTGCCGGGCATCCATCCGACCCTCACAAGCATTAGCATGGAGCCATGCGTCTGCTCGCCGCCTTGCTCTTTGCATTTTCGCCGCTGTATGCGTGTAGCTGCCTGGGCACCGGCACGCCATGCTCCTCCTTTGGAGGTTCCAGCATCGTCTTCGTCGCGCGTGTCCTGGTCGATAGTGGAGAAGGCTGGGGCAACCGTCCAGCCCGCGTTCTGATCGAGGAGAAACTCCTGAATGTTCCTCAGGATCTGAAGGAGGTCGAAATCGACACATCCGCGGGAACCAGCTGCTATCGCCGTCTTCAGGAGGGGAAACAGTACGTCATCTTCGCATTCAAACGGGAAGACAAGACGCCCCAATTCTCGATTGGAGCCTGTTCAGTCACTTTCGAGGTCGAGGGAAACGAGCACATTCTGGAGGCATTGCGGAATAAGGCTGCGAACGGGCCATCCCGGCTGGTTGGGAAAGTGCTGAGAAGCAAAGGGTCGTACTCACGCGGGGGCGCGTTGGAAGGGGCGCATATCTCGGCGCGCTCCAATGAGGACGGGTTCGAAACGGTTTCGGATGGTTCCGGGCACTACGAATTCAGAGGCATTCCGCCGGGCCAGTACCAGCTCGAAGTTTCGCGGCCAGGCTTCGTGCCCGATCAGGAATTCAATCGCCGCTGGTCAGGCCGCCTCTTCTCGAACAAGGAGTCCCATACGCTGGGGCCGGACGCGACCGAACCGCGGGGGAGCATCACCATTGGAGCCGGCTCCTGCGCTGTGTGGGACCTGAGTATGTGGCCCCAAGGTCGGATCACCGGCACGGTCAGAAACGAAGCGGGGCAGCCCCTGCCCGGTGTGACGGTCCAGGCATTCGACTTCGACGCGAAAGGCCGGAGGGAATCCAGGCCGTTGCGTACGGGTATTTCTGATGAGACCGGCAGGTATCGGATCGAGCCCTTACCCGAAGGAGAGTATGTTGTCGGCGTCAATGCTGAAAAGTACACTGATGCCGATCCATTCCCCCCCACTTTCTATCGCGCGGCCGGAAATAAACCCGGCGAAACGCGCATCGCTATTTCCGAATCCGCTGAGCAGTCCAGCATCGACTTGACCGTTCCGCCGAGGCGGATCCCGGCGACTTTGCAGGTTCAGGTGATCACGGCCGACGGTTCTCCCTATGCCGGCGCCTCCGTGAAACTGCTGAATGCGGCGGGTATCGAGCGCGGACTGTCGAAAGAGCACACATCAAAAATGGGCCTCATCCATCTGAACGTCTATCAAGGTGAGCAGTACACAGTGGAGGCATTCGCGTTCGATTCCTCGACCCTGCGGCGGAACCGCGAATACGACTATCTGGGTGGAAGCGCCAGCCTGACAGTTCTAATCCCTGGACCCCAAAGTGACAATCGTCCTTGCTCCCAAACGCTTCTAGGAGGAGCCTCGCGGCATCTCAGTCCAATGTTCGACGGCAGTCCAGAGGCTTGCGCTAGGGACGCAAATCACAGCGGCAGGATCGGCACATCCCAGGTTGCACCTGCAACATTTCACCGGACCGAGCTCTGCGCGCCTTCCATGCCTTGACCTTCGACACCTCGGCGTCGCATACTCATGCATCGAAGGATGAGGCATCATGATTCCCGCTGACCACACCGGCAACGAATAGCCTCACAGCCGCCCATCCGAGGACCCTGCATCCTGAACGCAATGCAACCAATCCGCAGACTCCTGAAACTTCCTCCCCTCCCGGCGCACCCGGATGGAACACAGCCTGGACCGAGAGCTTCGCTACCATCTGGAGCGCCGGATCATACGACCTCAAAGCCGCAGGTGTCTCCGCAGAGGAAGCTCGCAGGCAGGCGCTGCTCGAACTTGGGGGCGTCGCCCAGGTGCAGGAAGAGGTGCGCGACACGTGGTTCGGGAAGCTGCTGTGGGACGTCGGCCGCGATGCCCGTTACGCCGCCCGCAGCCTGCGCGGTGCACCGGGATTCGCGGCCACGGCGGTCCTCTCCCTAGCCCTGGGTATCGGCGCCGACACCGCGATCTTTGCCATCCTGCATGCACTCATCCTGCGCAGTCTGCCTGTCGGATCCCCAAGACCTTGTCGTCATCACCCGCAATGAAACGGTTTCCTCGCCCTACCCGCTGTATGCGGCTCTGCGGGACAATAGCCGCGCTCGCCGGCATCCTCGCCTTTCGTTCCGCGCCGATGCGGCTCAGCCGGAATGGAGAGACGGAGAGAGTAGCCGGAGCCCTCGTCTCCGGCACCTACTTCCGCGTTCTGGGCGTCGAACCCTCGCTGGGAACGGTCATTGCCGACAGCGACGACGTGACGCCCGGATCCGGTGGATCGAGAGGTCCCGTCGTGGTTCTCAGCCACAGTTTCTGGTTGCGCCGGTTCGGCGGCCAGCCCTCGGCCATCGGCTCCGGCATCCTCCTGAACGGAAATACTTTCACCGTGGCCGGCATCGCTCCGCCGGGCTTCCAGGGCACTGAAGTCGGGGAACCGGTGGACGTCTTCGCGCCCATGACGATGCAGGAGAGCCTGCTGCCGGGCCTGGGCAAGGCTCTGTCGCAGCCGCGCAGCCAATGGCTCAGGATCTTCGGAAGGCTGGGCCCAGGCGCCAATCCTCGTCAGGTGGAAGCCGAACTCACCACCCTGTTGCGGCACTACAACGAGGAGAATTTCGGCCTGGCCGGCCTGCGCGACTCCGCCCGGCGGCAGGCGCTACGCGAGCAGAGAGTAGTCCTGCTCCCCGCGGGCACCGGCCTCTCCCAACTTCGTAGCCAGTATGCAGAATCGCTTTGGATCCTCTCGGGCGTGGTGGCCATCGTGCTCCTCATCGCCTGCGCGAATGTTGCCGATCTGCTGCTCAGCCGGGCCGTGGCCCGCCGCAGGGAGATCGCCATCCGCCTGAGCCTCGGGGCAGGCCGCGCACGCCTCGTCAGGCAACTGCTCATCGAAAGCCTCCTGTTGTCCGCCGCCGGGTCAGCTTGCGGCCTGATCCTCGCACGCTGGATGCGTGACACCCTCACCGGTTATCTCTCCCCGGCCCAAACCCTCAACGCTGCGCTCGAACCGGGGATCCTGCTCTTCACGCTGCTGCTGGGCACGGGCGCCGCTCTTCTCTTTGGGCTCGTCCCCGCCCTGCAGGCCACCCGAGTAGATGTCGCACCTGCCATTAAGGGTGAGGAACTGAAACCGAAATCCACGCCATTGACGCTTCGCAAAGGACTGGTCGTCTTCCAGATGAGCCTGTCCTGCCTGCTGCTCATCGCTACCGCGCTGTTTCTGCGCTCTCTCCACAACCTGCTGAGCCTGGACCCGGGCTTCGCGCGCGAGAAGATCCTGGTAGCCTCCGTGGAAAGCGGACCCGGCCTGGAGACCCGGCTACTGAACGCAATCAGGACTCTTCCGGGGGTGACCTCCGTTGCCCTGGCCGATGCCCCGCCGCTCGGCACTCACACAGGTTGGAATGTGTACATCCCGGGCTACACGCCAACGGCCTCTGAGCCCAAAGACTCCCCCTCGGTCGGCTTTGTCTCCAGCGGCTACTTCGCCACCATGCGCATCCCGCTTCTTCTGGGCCGTGACTTCGACGAACGGGACTCGTTCTCCAACCGCGACGTGATGGTCGTCAATGAGACGTTCGCACGGCACTTCTTTGCCGGTGCAAACCCCATCGGTCAACGTCTCGGAACGAAAGAGGGTGAGTATCCGTGGGAGATCATCGGAGTGGTTAAGGACAGCAAGTACACCGGTCTGAGAGAGGGGCCCACCCGCATGATTTACGCACCCCTTCGGCCTGGACCCTGGGCCTCCCGCTCCGTCGTCCACCTCCGCTTCGCCGGCGATCCCGCTTCGCTTGCCTCGGCGTTGCGGCAGCGGGTAAAGGAACTCGACCCGGCCTCGGCCATCTTCCAGATCCACACCGTCCAGGAGGAGTTGGACCGGTCTCTCTCACGCGAGCGGCTGCTGGGCACAATCACCGCGCTCTTTGGAGGACTCGCGCTGGCGCTCGCCGCCATCGGGCTCTACGGCCTGATGTCCTATGGCGTCACGCGGCGCACCAGGGAGTTCGGCATCCGGATCGCGCTGGGCGCACGCACCAGCGCCATCATCCGCCACGTCGTCAGCGAGGCCTTCTGGCTGATGTGCGCGGGCACTCTCATCGGGTTGGCCGTAGCCTGGATTCTGCGCCAGGTCGTTGCTGCCATGCTCTTCGGCATTCAGCCGGCGGATCCACTCAGCGCCCTGCTGGCCGTCGCGGTGCTGGCGGGAACCGCCTTCGTCGCGGCCTGGCTCCCGGCCCGCCGCGCCGCAAAAGTCGACCCGGTGCGTGCCCTCCGCTGGGAGTAGTCCTCGCTACTGCCAATCATCCTCAAGTAGCGACGCTTCCCGCCGCCCGAATGGGTGAGCACACACACGGCCATTCCCTTCCAAACTCAACTCCCATATACTTGACTGACTCGTAACGTCACCACTCCCAAAGGAGCGTCCATGCCCACTTCGGTAGTCAATTACGACGGCAGCATTACCGCCAACCCGGCCCAACTCGCCCTTCCGGAATCGGTCGCCGACATTCAGGCCATCCTGCGCGACCCCCAGCGATATCCTGGTCCGGTTCGCGCCGTGGGCAGCTACCACTCCCTCACCCCGTGCGCCTCGTCCGAAGGCACGATGATCAACATGTCGCGGATGAACCGCGTCCTGAACATCGATCTGGCCGGCCAGACCATCACCGCGCAGGCAGGCATCCAGTTCATCGCGGCCTCGAAGGAACTGCGCAAGCACGATCTCCAATTCATGACCAACATCGAGATCGGCAACATGACGCTCGGGTCGGCGGCCTGCTGCCACACCAAGGACGCGCTCGATGGCATCGAGTTCGGGCAGGTCAACTCCTACCTCACCAGCCTCAAATGGGTCACCCCCACCGGCGAGCTTGCCGAGGCTTCGGAGGACAAGAACCCGGACGTGCTGCGGATGATGCGCTCCAGCTACGGTCTCGCCGGCGTCGTCTACGAGGTCACATTCCGCATCAAGCCGATCGAAGCCATTCACCTCACTTACCTGCCCCGCCCCATCGAGGAGCTTACTCAGGAGGAGGTCGACGAGCTCATGGACACCTCGGAAGGGCTCATCTGCTGGACAGTCGGCCGCACCGCCGTCTTCCAGCAGCGCAAGCGTGTGGAAGACAAGCACATCTTCAGCGGCCTGCTCGCCGCCTTCCGCCGCCGCCTCTGGAACCGCAGCGGAGCGTACGCCGGGCACCTGCTGGAGTCATTTGTCGAAAACGACGATGTGCGTGACAAACTGCAGCAGGGCCTCTTCCGTCTGGACGAGTTCATGTACGGCACGCTACGCCTCTTCGGCGGCATCACCATCCTGGCTCCGGACAAGACCATCGATTACAGCAAGACGAAAACCGAGGCGAAGTACGCGTTCACGTTCTGGGCCTTCCCGCGCTCGCGCTGGCTGGGGGTGCTTCGCGAGTATCTCGACTTTGCCGATGAGCACCACAAGACAACCGGCTTCCGCTGCAACATGCCGCTGGGCGCGTATCATATTCACCGCGACACCCACTCGGTTCTCTCCTACAGCCACGACGAGGAGATCTTCTCCATCGACCCGATTCACGCTCCGGTCGACCTGCCGGCCTGGCAGAACTTCCTGAAGGCTTTCAATGAGTTTGCATTCCAGCGGGGGGGTATCCCGCTCTTGAACCAGAGCCCGTTTGTCGAACGGCGGCACGTCGAGGCCGCATACGGTCAGCGTTGGCGCGAATTCTCAGATTGGGTGACCCAGCAGGACCCGTCCGGCCGCATGCTGAATCCGTTTTTCGCGGCTCTGCTCTCAAAGTCCGCCGCTCAGTCGCAGCCATAAGGCTGATCCGAACTGTTTCAAATTGAGAATGGGCAGGCGCCTCCGATAATCCGGGCCTGCCCACCGCTGCTCCATCGACACTTCTGCGCCTGAGTTTCCCCGTCGCTCCATCGCTGTCCGCGAACTTGACACTTCTGTAATCTAACGAGACACACAACTCCCGAACCGGATCTTCCCGCCGCTCATTCCCCCTCCAACTCATTCACAGCATTGACTCTGTCCGCTCGTCCGCATTTGGCGCTGAACCTGCACTATAGGCCGCGACTCCCTCACTCGGAGGATGCGCAAAGAAAGGATCAGGTGATGAGTCAGGTCATCCAAACAACGACACGCGAGCCCAATGCAGGCCCGTGCGACAACAACCAGAAAGGATTTGCGGTGACAGAACTGATGGCCGCCACGTCCATCATTGCCGTTCTCATCGGACTTCTGTTGCCGGCGGTCCAACGCGTGCGGGAAGCGGCCTCCCGGTCGCAGTGCCAGAACAACCTGAAACAGATCGGGATTGCCATTCATGCCTATGTGGGCAAAACCGGATACTACCCCGCCACGCTCGGCGATGCCCTGCGCATCGCCCAGTTGCCGGCTTCCGGCGAAAAGGACGGCTACAAGGCGTCCACCTACGTGGTTGGCAAGAGCGGATGGAGCCTGACGCTCAATCCGGTGCCCGGCGTCACCGGGTCGGAATCGGGCCGCGTTTTCGGCGGTGCCACCAGCGATTTCACCATTGAAATGACGCCTGCGCCGGGCGCCGCGGAAGGCCGCGACCGGATGCTGGCGGCGGTTCGCGCCGACGCGGCGGAAGCATTTGCGCAGATCGCCGCCCTTCTGCCCTATGTCGAACAGGAAACTCTCTACAAACAGGTGAGTTCCACATCACGGCAGACAGGGGCCGCCGGCGTCGCCTTCCGCGCGCTCTCGGGCAGCGACGGCCAGGTGACGCTCAGCAGCATCTCGCGGATCGTCGACGGCACCTCAAACACGATCTTCTTCGGGGAATTGGCTTCGATCCTGTCCAGCTTCTGGGCGGCGGCCGTTCGTGATCTGAAACTGGGCGCCTACGGGGAGCATTGGCAGTCCCTGCCAGGCCTCACGGCCCTGCCGGAGGCGGACGGTCCCGACGCGGCGCCAGGCACGGTGACGTTCTTCAGTTATGACGCGCTAGCCAGCCTCACCGCCCGGCTGGTGCCCGGCCCGATGGAGGCCGGCCAGTTGCAGTACTGGCTACAGACGGCCAAACAGGCCTCGTTGGAAGGCAGCCGCACGTCGGAACAGACGGCCATGAAGTCCTATCTGGGCGCGGTCATTCTCAGCGCCGGCCAGAAGACTCCTACCATCAGTCCAATCAATGCCCAGACTCTCACCTCGATGGGCTGGGCGGCCTTCCCGTGGTAGTCGGCTGACTGGAGGGGGAAACCTCGGAGCGGGATGCCAGGAAAGGGCGTCCCGCAACCCTCCCACGGCAAGTTGAATCCGCGGCCGTTTCTCACCGGACTCCTGCCCCCAGCCGCCCGTCGCCCCGCTCCCTCTGCGCTACCATCGTCGTAGTCAGTTCAGTTCACGATCAACAAGGGGCGTGCATCGATGAGCAGGATCGAACTGAAGGTGAACGGCCGTTCTCATACTCTGGATGTCGAGCCGGCCACCCCACTGCTGTATGTACTCCGCAATGACCTTGGGCTGCAGGGTCCAAAGTTCGGCTGCGGACTCGCGCAGTGCGGGGCGTGCAAAGTCATCATCAACGGCGCGGCGGTGACCTCCTGCGTCCTGCCGGTGGCCTCCGTCAAGGGCGAAATCACAACACTGGAAGGACTGGCGTCGAATGGGAAGCTGCACCCGCTGCAGCAGGCCTGGATCGATGAACAGGTGCCACAGTGCGGCTTCTGCCAGAACGGGCAGATCCTCACGGCCAAGGCGTTGCTCGACAAAACGCCTCACCCGAGCAACGCTCAAATCCGGCAGGCGATGAACGACACCCTGTGCCGCTGTATGAGCTACTACCGGGTCCAGGTCGCCATCCAACGCGCGAGCCGCATGATGGCGGGACCCGTTCCGGTCCCGAACGACAAGGAAGGCCAGGTATGAGACCCGTGGACGCCCTTCCAACGAGCCTCGAGGAGCTTCTCTCGACTCACCGCCGGGGCTTTCTCCGCAACGCCGGGCTGCTCGCCGTGAGTTTCAGCGGCTGGATCCCAAGCGCCCCGGCGCAGAGCGCCGCAACGCCCCAGACTCCGGGCCCCTATCCCACTCCGGACTTCCGGCAGGTCGATTCGTGGATCGTCATTCACGAGAACAATACGGCCACGTTCTACGTGGGTAAGACCGACCCCGGCCAGGGCACCGGCACCGGCTTCCGCCAACTGATGTCGGACGAACTCGACATCGCCTTTGAGAAAACGGTCTGCATCATGGGCAGCACGGACAATACTGTTGACCAGATCGGGTCGGGTGGATCTATGGCGATGGAACGGTACTCCTGGCCCATGCGACGCGTGGCGGCCGAAGCGCGGCGGGTGCTGCTGGAAATGGCCGCCGTCCGCCTGGCCGTGCCCGTCGAGCAGTTGGCGGTCCACGACGCCGTGATCACGGCCCGCAACGATACCTCGGAAACGCACAACGTATGGCGAACTGATCCGGGGGGAAGAAGTTCAACGTCACACTCACCGGCGACAGCATCAATGCGGTCACTGGCCGAGCCAGAACCAAACCGGTGCCCGAACTCCACTACACGGGTCAATCGCCGCAGCGCGACGACATTCCCGGCAAGGTGGACGGGTCTCTGAAGTGGGCGGCGGACGTCAAGTTGCCCGGCATGGTGCACGCGCGCAATATCAAGCCTCCGTTCGCCGGTGCAACTCTTACGGCAGTGGATGAGACGTCGGTGAGTGCCCTGCCCGGGTTCGTCAAGGTGATGCGCAAGGGCAACTATCTTGCCGTAGTTTGCGAGCGCGAAGAGCATGCGATCCTGGCCGCCCGCCGGCTCAAAGCCACGTGGCGGAAGCCCTCCACCGCGCCCTTCCCTGCCTCCGGGCAGCTTTTTGAATACATGCGGACAGCCGCAGGAGCAGCCCCGGCCAAGCCGGCGGCGGGCCCCTCCGAATCGCCCAATGCGGAATCCGCGCCGAGTGTCGTGGGCGATCCCGACGCCGCCTTCGCCGCCGCGTCAAAAATGCTGGAGGCAGAATATGAGATCCCCTTTCAGGGACATACCGCGTTCTCCGGCGCGCACGCCCTGGCCGACCCGTCGAACGGCCAGATGACCATCTATTCGAATGACATGAAGTCCTATGGCATGCGGCGTTGTGTCGCCACCTTTCTCGGCATGCCGGCGGATCGCGTCCGGGTGGTCTGGATGTTTGGGCCACAGGGGTATGGGCGCTCCGCGGCGGAAGACGCTGCGTGTGAGGCAGCCTGGATTGCCCGCGAACTCGGCCGGCCCGTGCGGGTGCAATGGATGCGGGACGAAGAAACCGCCTGGGATACGAAGGGCCCGGCGTTTCTCGTGCAGATGCGTGGCGCGCTGGATGGCAGCGGCCGCCTGGCCGGTTACTCCTATCGCGCCGTTTCGTGCGATTACAACCATCTCGGCTACAACGAACCCGACACCGTTCTTATCGCGCAATTGATGGGCATCCGCCGTGCCAGGCCGGCCGGCGGCAGCGCCGCGATGCCCTCGGACATGTACGTCATCCCCAATCGCCGCATGGAAGGACAGGTCGTCGGCCTGCCCATGATCTGGGAGACGCCGTTGCGCACGGGCAATCTTCGGGATCCCAATGGCCCGCAGGCTACGTTTGCCGCGGAATCGTTCATCGACGAGGCAGCCGCGGCGGCCAACGCAGATCCCCTGGAGTATCGCCTGCGGCTGCTCCAGGCCGCCACGGACGACGACAATGCCTTCCGCCGGGCGCGTTCGATCGCCGTGCTCAAGGCGGCCGCGTCGGCCTACGGCTGGGCTTCCCGACCCTCGCCCCACCAGCGCCGCGGCAATGGTGAGATCCTCACGGGCCGCGGAGTCGCCTACTCATTCCGTGGCCGCACAATCGTGGCCCTCATCGCCGAGGTGGAAGTGAATCGCGCGCACGGGTCACGTCTGGGCAAAGCGTCTGGTTTGCGCCCACGATTGCGGTCTGGTGGTCAATCCGGAAGCCCTGCGCCGCGCCGTGGAGTGCGGCAGCCTGCACGGCCTCAGCCGGGCTCTCCACGAAGAGGTTCAGTTCAACACCGAAAAGGTGACGAGTGTCGACTGGTTCTCCCATCCGACTCTGCGCCATGCCGATGTGCCGGACCGCATTGATGTCGTCCTGGTCAACGGAGACCCGAACCCCAGCCGGCCCGACCTTCCGCCCTATGGAGCGGGAGAGGCGGCTCTCAAGCCCATGCTGGCCGCTATCGGAAACGCGATCTTCGATGCGACGGGTGTCCGCATCCGGAGAGTCCCCTTTCGCGACGATCGCGTTCTGGCGGCGCTCAAGGCCGCCGGCGTGTAATCCCTCCGGCGAGGCGATGCCCTGCCGGGCAACCGGTCCAGTGCCGCCTAACCTAGACCGGAAGCGGGCTCACTCGGACCGCAACGCCTGCACGATATCCACTCGGGCCGCCCGCGCGGCTGGGGCCAGCGACGCGACCAGTGCGGCCGCTACCAGAACCGCGGCCGATCCCGCCACCGGCGCTATGCCAGGCAACTTCATTCCGTGGAGGAGACTGTCCGCCAGGCTCGCCAAGGCGTAACCACCAGCCACGCCGGCAGCGATGCCCACGCCCGCGATCAGCGCCCCCTGGCTGAGAACACCCAGCACCAGGTGCCGGGGCTGCGAACCGATCGCCAGACGGATGCCGAACTCGCGAGTCCGTCCGCTGACCGAAAACGCCAGGACCCCGCCGACACCCACCACGGCGATCGCCAGGGCCACGGCGGCGAATCCGCCAAAGACCAGCGTGTTCAGGCGATCCGGTGAGAGAACTTCGGTGCGGATATCTTCCAGGGTCGCGGCCCGCTCCACCGGCTGATCGGCCGCCTTTTCGCGAATGATGCGCGTGATGGGCGTGATCAGGGAGTAAGGATTGCCCCGCGTATGAATGAACAGGTTCCCCGCCCAGAGCTGTTCCTGGGAGAACGGGTGATAGACGGTCATCGCCGGACCGGCCACCACGTTCTCATCATCGACGTCGGCGGTCACACCCACGATGCGGCGGGCTTCCGTACTGATGTCCACGAACTTCATCACAGGGTCGGTCCATGTCATGTGATGGTTCACCGCGTCCTGGTTCGGGAACAGCCGCTGCGCGAGACTCTGGCTCACAATGACCACCTTCTCGCCATCCTTCCGGTCGGCCTCATTGAAGTCGCGCCCTGCAATCAGGGGGACGCCCAGCGAACTGAAGTAGCCCGGTGAGACCGTCCGGAAACGCGCGCGCGGGTCTTCCTCGCCAGGCGCCGGGACTCGCCCTTCCGCGGTGAAGCTGAAGCCGGGACCGAACTTGCCGCCGTCCCGCCAGGGCATGAAAGTACCCAGCGCCACACCGTCCACACTGGGGAGCGAAGTGATCTGCCGGATCGTTTCCTTATAGAAGCTCAGTACCTGTTCCGGCGTCTTGCCGTAGGACATCACAGGTACGCTGACCGTCAGCACCCGCTCGGTGTCGAATCCGGTTCGCGCCGATTGCATGGAGATGAGGGTCTTGATCAGCATCGCCGCCCCGGCCAGCAGTACGAAAGAAGCCGCGATCTGAGTCACCGCAAAGGCGCGCAACCTGCGATTCGCGCTACCCGTGATGCGGACACCTCCGCTGGTGGGTCCGAACCCGCGGGAGGAATCGCCCGACGGCAGCCGCGGGACCATCGCCAGCGCCACCGCCGCTACCAGCGCCAGCACCGCACCCACCCACAGCATGCTGGCATCGACACTGAGATCGAGCGCCCGTACCGAAAACCGCGAGGCGTAGCGCGCCAGCACGGCCAGCATGGGTCCGGCGCTGATCACACCCAGCGCCGCGCCGGCTCCGCAGAGCACGAGACTCTCCGCCAGCAGCGTCCTTCGCAGCGCGCCGGTGGTGGCCCCCAGCGCGGCCCGCGTGCAGAGTTCCGCCTCCCGCCGCACGGTCCTGGCGAGAATCAGGTTCGCCACATTCGAGCACGCAATGACAAACATCAGCACCGAAGCTCCCAGCAGTATCAGCAGCACATTTCGCGCGGGGGAAGTGATCTGGTCGCGCAGCAGCCGCGCGTCCACCTGGAAATTCGCCTTTGGGGAATAGGCGTCCGAATGCTGCTTGATCATCGACCCGTAGACCGCGCGCAGTTCCGCTCGCGCCGATTCCAGCGTCGCCCCCGGCGCCAGCCGCCCAAACAATTCCGTCATCCGATGCACCCGGCCGGTGACCATCGTTGCCGACAAATGATGCGGACTGGTCACCACATTGGCAATGAGCTCGGTTTCCGCCGGATAGGGAATGGAAGGCTCCAGTACGCCTACAACCGTGGCCGTGCGCGTGCCCAGGCGAATCGTTTTGCCCAGCACCCCCGGATCGCTCTTCGTCTGCGAAATCCAGAAGCGATGCGTCAGGACGCAAGCCCCGGCCGCGTTCGGGCCGTCGTCCTGCTGATTCAGCAACCGGCCCAGCACGGGACGCAGCCCCATCACCTCGAAAAACGATCCGTCCACGACGCCGGCCCGCACTTCGCGGGGGTCGCCCAGTCCCACCATTGTGAAGTCGATGGTGGAGAATTCCCCGAACGCACTCAACGACTTGACCCCAGCCCGCAGATCCTGGATCTCGGGCACGGAGAAGGCAACCTCGGCCGCGCCCATGCCGGGAGCGCTCTGTTGGATGTAGATCAACCGTTCCTCGCCGCGGTTCACCAACGGCCGCAGCAGTACTCCACGCACCAGCGTGAAAATGGCCGCATTGGCGCCGATACCTAGCGCGAGGGTGAGTACGACCGTGGCTGTCAGCCCCTTCGCGCGGGACAGCGAACGGATTGCGAATCTCAGGTCATGCAGGAAGCTGGAAGCCATCTCGCGGTAATGCGGTTGAGGTGCGTCGTGCTCAGTCATGGAAACTCCTCTCGGTTCTACTGTTGCGTCGAACCTGCTTCCGCGAATTCGACAACCCTCGCGAAATTTTCTTCCCCGGCCCCTAGGTGGACCCGGCCGTTCAACCTGCCAGCTCTCTCCAATGCCCCGCCCCTCCCCATCCGGGAGCCGGATCTGATAGTTCTACCACGCCTCAATCCAAGTAAAACAATCGGCGATTCGCCCTGTCTTTCGAGAGGAATGCCGGAAGCCCCAACCGGCGTCATGTATACTGCGAAAAATCTTCGTCCCCGACTGCCCCATGTCCGAGACAAACCATGGCCGCCCGGATGAGAACGACCTGGTGCGCCGGGTCTGCCGAGACGACGCGGAAGCGGTGTCCGCCTTCTATTGCGAGTTTCTGCTGCCGGTCGCCAGGGTGGTGGTCCGCCATTTCAATACCCGCGTCGTCGAGGAGCGCGAACTCGCCAACAGCTTCTTTCTGCTGCTCTCCGGAAGACGGCTGGCGGCGCCTGCGCGGTTGGGAGGGCAGGAACCTGCCCGGCTGGCTCTGGAGAGGTTGCTCCCGCCATTTGTTGCGCAGACTGCAGGATTCCTCCCGCTCAGTGCCTCTATCAGATGAACATGAAGCCCGGCTTCGCAAAGACGACCCCGTCCTGGAATCGATGCTGGCCGATGAAACCGGTTTCCAGTTACTGGCGGCGATCGAACTGCTGGAGATGCGGCGCGACCGCGACGTGATCCGTATGCACTACCTCGAGTCACGGAGCCTCCCCGACATTGCGGCCGCCCTCGGCGTCCCCGTCGGCACCCTGTACGTCATCAAGGTCAGAGCTCTCGCCCGGCTGCGGAGCATACTCGAAGGGAGGGCAACCAATGCCGGCGCACCCCGAGCCTGAAGACCTCCTCGCCTATGCCGAAGAGCCGCGGACCAGCCCGCGCGCGCAAGCCGTCGAAGAACACCTGCGCACCTGCCGCGAGTGCGTGCTGCATGTGGCTGCGCTACGAAACCTCCACGGCCTGGAAGCCGAAGGCACGCTGCTCCAAAACGAGAAGCCCGCGGCCGAGCCGAGTGAAATCGTCAAGCAGTACCTCAAAAGTAAACAGAAAGGCGGACCGTCGCTTCGTGCCGGAATCGGAGCAATCACCGGAGTCCTCGGCGCTGGATGGGCCGGACTGTCCCTGGTCCAACCCGGCGCGCCCGCCATGGCCTCAGGGTCAGAAACCAGCGCCGGTCACGAACCCGCCGGGAATTTGGAAGAGCCTGTAAGATCCGCGCACACCGAAGCCTCTGATCACGTAGAGGGGACGCACATGCCACCACTCGGAAACATCGAACCGGCCAACCCGATCATCGGCACACCGCACGAAGACGCGCAGCTCTTTCCCGGCAAACAGAGCTACGCCGACACCTGCGCCGTCCGGTGCCAGGAATACATCATTCGCCAGTACACGGGCCTCGATCTGCCCGAGAAGTACTACATCGAAGAGGCCCGGCGAAACGGCTGGTATCACCCGGGGACGGGCACCTACAAACAGGAACTCGGCAACCTGCTGGAGCACCACAATATTCCGGTCCATCGATACCAGAACGCCAATATCTACAACCTGACGGCGGAATTGGCCCAGGGCCACAAGGTGATAGTGGGCGTCAATGCCGATGATCTCTGGACCAACAACTGGCTCTGGCGCGACATCCGGCAGGCGCTGGGCTTCTCGTCGATGGACCACGCCGTGGTCGTCACCGGCATCGATACACAGGATCCCGAGCATGTGAAGGTCATCATCAGCGACCCCGGCACCGGCGAGGCCGCCCTGAAGTATCCCATTGAGAAATTCCTGCCCGCCTGGCGGGAGGCTCACTTTTTCATGGTCGCCACGCAGGAACCGCCGCCTGCTCACATGCATCTGCCTGAGATGGAGAACTTCGATTACCGTACGGGCCACCTCGCCCACATCGGAGCCATCTCCTACGATGACTTCCAGCACCTGGCCGCCCAGGACGCGCAGCACTCGCACGAGCATGATGCGGACGCCGGCCACCATTCGGCCGCCGCGCTTCTGGATCGCATCGGTCATGGCGGGGACGCGGATCCATGGGACCACCAGGCCAGCGAATCAACCCACGACGATCCGGACACAACCTCATACCATCCGGACGATCCCGCCGGCCACTCGCAGCACGACGACTGGCACCAGCACCACACAGGTGACAGCCAGGAAGACCACAACGCCGACTCGCACCACCATCACACCGGCGATGACGACCACTCATTCGACGGCCACCACGACAGCTGACAAGTACCCGGCGGCAATCCCGTCCAGAAGCCCGGAGCAAGGAGGACCTCTCTATGACCGGATCGATCGCACTCCACGAAGGCCCGGCGGCTGACTGGCTTCAGGCTCTCCGCGACCTCGCTCGCCTCACAGGCGCTGGCGCGGAGCACCTGCGCGGCCTCGAACAACTGCCCCCGGCCTCATCGCCGGACACGCACCTCGCCATCGCCGGCGCGCCGAACACAGGCAAATCAAGCCTCATCAATGGCCTGCTCTCAAGACGCCTGCTGCCCGTCTCCACGCTGCCATCGAAATACACATTCACCATTGCAAGCAGCGAGGATGGCGAAGCCGAATCCTACATCTCCGGCGGTGTCGAACACCCGCTCTCCCAGCCGCCATCCGCGCTATCGCCCGGCGCCGCGGACAACGTCATTCCGGTGCGTCTCCGGGACAACTGGCTCGCCGGCCGCAGGCTGTCGCTCCTCGAAACGCCCGCGCTCGACGCCGCCGGGGCCGATCTGATGGAAGCCGTCCACCGCGCCGTTCGAGGGGCCGACATCGTTCTGCTCCTCATGGATTCGTCCATGGCGGTCCGCCGGGCCGAGACAGTGCTGCTCAGCGAATGCGCCCGCCGCGGCCTGCCCGTGATTGTGGTCCTCACGAAAACCGACCAACTCTCCGCCGAGGAGCAGTCGACTCTCGGCGACTACGTCGGCAGGCAGGTGCAGGCCTACGCACCCGGCGCTCTGGTGGTGGAAACCGCCGTCACCTCGGCCGCTTCCCACGGTCTGGACCACCTCAAACAGGTCATCGACGACTGCCTCGCCGCCGCCGATTTCCGCGCCATCCGGCCTCGGCAGACCGCGGAGGAGTTTCTCCACGCCCTGGAACCCATCGCCGCCGCCGCCGAAGCCGCCCTCACTCTCCAGAAGAGCTCCGCCGCTGAACGCAACGAACAGAAACAGCGCCGGCGCCTGGCCACCGATGAGCAGGCCACGCTCTGGACCGGCATCGAGAATCAGCTTCAGCTCCGGCGCCAGCAGCTCGAACAGCGCATTCGCACCGAACTCGACACTCGCCGGCAATCCATCGCGGACCTGCTACTGCACGACCTCGAAGGCCGCTCCGACGTAAAGGTCTGGTGGGAACGAGAGCTGCCGTTTCGACTGAACCGCGAACTGCGCGCGGCCGCCGAAGGCCTCTCCGGCGCCGCCAACCGGCACATCTCCGCAGACCTGCACTGGCTGCAAGAGGAGCTGGCCCGCTGCTTCCGCCTGCCCCGGGCCGCCGTCTCCGTGGAAGGTCATGTGGCGCTCGATGGCGGCGACGCGCCACGCAAAGACCTGGCGCTGTGGGATACAAACCGGTTGAAGATCGTCACCCGGCTGGGGCAGGCCGCCGCCCTGCTGGTCGCCGGACGCCTTCTCCTCACCACCACACTCGGAGGAGCCACCCTCGGACTCGGCATCCTCGCCGGCCTGGCCGCCGAACAGGCCATGATCGTCGTCGCCCAAAAGGACCGCGAGAAGGTGCGCCAGCAACTCGACACAGTCATCCAGCGAGCCACGCTGGAATACAGCCAGGACATTTCGAGGAAGCTCAAGGCGGGCTATGGCGAAATCCTGGAAGAGCTGCGCTGCCAGCAGCAGCGTTGGGCCAACGCGCAGGACTCGGCGGAACGCATGCTTCAATCCAGCGCCTCGGCCGGAGAAACCGACTGGCAACCGGTGGTCGATCAATGCAGGCATCTCGAGGAACAGATTCGCGGCACCGCGGCCGCCGCCGCCGCGGCTCGCACCTGAGCAGTCGGACGGAGGAAACACGCAATGGCTCCAGCACCCAAGGCCAATCTCTATTTCGAGAAATACCAGCACCACCGGTCGGAACTGCTCTCGCTCGCCCGCGAGCAGTTGGAGATCCTCAACCAGTCGGGTCTCACTCAGAACACCGCCGACGGACTCGACCCCGCCCGCCTCATCGCCAGCCTCATCAGCCGCCTGGAAACGGAGAAGCTCAGCGCGCTCGTAATCGGCCGTTTCAATGCCGGTAAATCCACCTTTATCAATGCCCTCTTTGGGCAAGTGGTGCTGCCGGCCTCTCTGGTCCCCACCACGGGCGTCCTCTGCCAGATTCAGTATTCGGACGATGCCCACAAGCGCGCCACCCTCTACCCGAAGTCCGGCGGTCCCGGCGCCGAGGAACCCAAGCCGTTCGACGTCCGCATCGAGAATCTGCAGCAGGAACTCTCCGCCTATGTGAAGATCGATCACCTCGGCGATTCCACCGCCACCAGCCGCTACCGGAAACTCGAGCTCTTCTGGCCCCTGGAACTATGCCGCCAGGGGGTCGAACTCATCGACTCCGTCGGGCTCGACGATCCGGATTCGCGCGACGCCATTACGCTCGATTTCGCTGAAGCGGCCGACGTCATCCTCTATTGCATGAAGAGCCAGGATGCTTACTCGGCCAAGGACAAACAGGTGCTGTCGCTGCTGCGCTCGCTCGGACACGAGTCGATCCTCTTCATCATCACGAACTACGACAATGTGCGCGACTCCGCCGCCGCCGGAGAAACCAGCGAGGACCTCTTCCGCCGTATCCAGGAACAGAACCTCAGCCCCTGGACCGAACTGCGCGGCAACGGCATTCAATACGTCGATTCCAAGGCCGCGCTCATCGGGCGTAACCGCGGCGACCGCGCCCTCATCGATAGTTCCGGCATCGAATCGGTCGAAGAGACATTGGGGGTCTTTCTCGCCCGCGAAAAGGGCCGCTCCAAACTGATGACCTCTCTGCGCCCATTGCGGTCGATCAACCTCGATGTATCGCGTCGTTTGCCCACCCAGATCCAGTTCTGGCAGACCACCACCGCGGTACTCGAGAAGCGCTACCGCGACGCCGAAGGCCCGCTGCGGCTGCTCGAGATCACACGCAAATCCATGGTCTCGGCCGTCGAAGCCGACATCAAAGACGTCGCTCGCGACTGCCGGGATCTGGCCGACGTTTTCTTCCTGGAACTGCCGGAGAAGATCCGCCAGTGGGCCGATCAGTATGAGGTCCAGGGCAGCCTTGGATTCCCGCCGCGCAAGTCCACCATCCAGCCCATCGTCGAAGAGGTCGTGGACCACATCAAGGGCCGCATCGCCGAAGAAACGGCGCAGTGGAACCAGGACGTGTTGTCCCCCATGGCACAGGGCCGCAAACAGGCCATCGAAGACAAGCTCGAGGACAAGGCGCGCGAATTCGTCCGCAACCTGGAGCAGATCCGCATTCAGATCGCCGTGGGTGGAGACGTCGACAAGGACCAGATCGCCGGCCAGAAAGAACCCACCTTTCTCGCCCGCCTCCTCGGCCTCGGCTACACTCTGGCAACAGGCGACATCGTCACCGGTGGAATCGGCATGGTGGTTGGGCCCAAGGCCATGCTCAATACAGTGATACTGCAGGTGGTCGCCGGCATCCTCCTGGTTGTCTTCGGGCTCTTTACGCCGGCGGGCATCATTGCCGCGGTAGTCGCCTCCATTCTCGGCGGCAACTTTATCAACGTACTTCAGTTGCGCAAGGCGATCAGGAAGAAGGTCGGCGACGCCATGGCCGAACAGATCGCCACCTCGCACCAGCAATTGTCCAAGTCGGTCGAGGACTCCATCCACCAGCAGTTGAACAAGCTGCGCGACGCGCTCGACAACGGCCTCGCGAAGGAGATCAATGGTCTGCGCACCGGTGTCGAGAAGGTTCTGGAAGAAAAGCGCACGGGCGAGGCCGATTCCGAACGCGAGATCGCCAAGATCCGCGGCCTCGAAACCCGCAACCGGAGACTGGAAGAACAGTTTGGGCGCCTGCTGACCGAGGCGGAAGCCGCGCGGGTCTAGGCGCCCGCCAGGGAATCTGTGATGGACGGCTCCCAGTACGGGGTCCTGCCCCTTCTCCTCATCCTGCTGGTCTTCGTGGCGCTCGCCTTGCTGTTGCGCAAGGTGCTGGCCCGTGACGGCACCGGCGCGCCGCCCGCCACGCGCCCCGTGGAGAAAGGCATCCGCGGGCATGTTCTGCGTGACGTCGACTTCATCCGCCGAGTCCTGCGCGAGGTAGCCCTCGACCCGGAATTGCGCTCCACGCTGGAAGAACAGCTCGACCGCCTGGAGGAACGAACACGCCGCCGCGACCTCTACCTCGCGGTCATCGGCGAGTTCAACAGCGGTAAGAGCACTTTCATCAACGCCCTGCTCCGCCGCCGCCTGCTGAAATCGGCCAATATCGCCACCACCGCGAGCGCCACCCAGTTGCGCCACGGCGCCCAACTCGCTGTCGACGTCCGGTTCCTCGATGGCGCCCGCATCTCCGCGACGGAGCACGATTCCGCCGCCCTCGCTCAACGGCTGCAGCGCTTTCAGGCGCCGGACAACGGCCCACCCACGCTAGAGAACCTCATCGAACTCGTCACCGCCCAGCCCGAAGCATCCAGGGAGGTCGACACCGTCGAAATCGAACTGCCGGCCGAATGGCTCGGGCGCGGCATCCGCATCCTCGAAACGCCTGGCGTCGGCGCGGGACCCGAGTATGCGGCGCATCACCAGGCCGTCACCGAACGCGTTCTGGCCCAGCAGGCGGATGCCGCCGTGGTCCTCATCTCGGCCTCCTCCGGCATCACCCGCACGCTGCTCGACTTCCTGGACGCCGTTGCCCGTCCATTTCTGTCCCGCTGCCTCTTCGTCCTCACCAAAATGGACTCCGTCGAGGAGGAGGAACGCGGCGTCATCCGCACCCACGTCGAATCCGTCCTTTCTAAGTTCCTCGGCGCACCGCCGCTGCTGCTCGAAGCCGGAGCCCTCTCCGTGCTGACGCCCGCGGCCTCTCAGCCCGAGCAGGAGCCGGAGCGCGCCCGTTGGTGCGAGGCATTCTCCACCCTCGAAGGCGTTCTATTCGATGCCATGACCAGCCAGAGTCCCGCTATTGTGGCGGAGACGCTCATCCGGCTCCTCCACCAGGTCATCGACGGCATGAACACAGGCATCGCCCAACGCCGCGACCAGTTGCAGCAGGAACAGCTTGCGCTGGAAGCGAACTCCGTCGCGCGCCTGGAAGAGACGCTGCAGCGAATCCACGGCCAGTGCAGCGCGGCCCTCGATCGCACCGTGGCGCAGGTGGATCAGGACCTGCGAGCCGCCTCGATCCGCTTCGAGAACCGCACCAAAATCGAAGTGGGCGCGCTGATCGCCGTCGCCGATCTCAGCAACCTCAAGGCCACCATCACGGCGAAGATCCCCATGGCGATTGCCGTCGAGGAGCAGCCCTTCCTCGCCACTCTGGCCGCCGGCTTTGCCCTGCTCGATCAGCGCTCCACCGAATCTCACGCCGTCTTCACGGCGGAGTTCGAGACCTGCTACCGGAATCTGAAGTCCCTGGGAATTCCACAGCTCGCCGAAACGGCCAGGGTGGTTCCTCAAACGCGTGTCTCCGTGGCCGCCGTCCTGCAGGGCACGCCCTTCACCGGCGGACCCCGCTGGCGCGACTTCATCGGCATCACCATCAACAAGGCAAAGAAACGGCAGGAACTCCACGCCGTGCTCTTCCCTGCCATCAAAGCCCATGTCGAGCGGACCGAAGCGCACTGGCAGACGAAGCTCGACATCGCCGCCTCCACCATCCGCGCCGAACTGGATGGCGCCGTGCAAGCGCATCTCCGCGAATACAGAACGACTGTGGAGACCATGATCCGGGAACACGAAAGGCGGACCGCTCAGCTAGAGAGCGAGCAGGCCACCATGCGCGACCACGCCGCCGAACTGCAGCGCCGGGCCGGCCTGCTGGACGAACTCCAGCAGAATCTCGTATCGAATTCTGCGCCGGCCCTGTAAGAATCGCCGCGCCCGGTCCTCTATCCAATGAAGGCGCGGTGAACCAGCCTCACCGGCCGCAGGAAAGAGGATCTCCCATGCAACTGCACTCCCTGATCGTCTCCGAGCCTGCCGGAACTCTCTCCGGATTCGGCGTAGGCCTGATCACCTACTATGCCGCCGGCGTCTGTGGAGCCACGCCGCACACTTCCCTCGTGATCGGTTGCGTCTCCCATTTCGTGACCAACACGGTAGTCGCCGGGCACGTCAATCTCTGCCTGCTGGACTTCCTGGCCCTAGTCCTGATCCGAGTCCCCGCCGCCGCCGGCTCCACCATGTGGATGAACCACTTTGTAAACACCGGCCACCTGCTCTAGCCCCACAGCGGCCACAAGCCCCACCCATCCCCCTGCGAAGCGCAAAACCGGATGAAGCCGCAACGAACCACGACCGTCAGGGAGTGGTGCCCGAGCCCTACGAACCGCGCACGTCAGTAAGCGGGCACCCGTCTCAGTCGCGTCTCGAACGGAGTCCCCCATGGCCCTGCGGGCCGTGAAAGCGGAGGAAGCCGCCCAGGTATGCCCAGTCCCGAAGCGTCAGCGACGGGCTAACAGGGCGACTTCAACTCGAGCGGGCCACGGTGCACTAGATTCCGGGAACATAGCCAGCCAAAGCCCACCGTCGTGCAAGCGTTGGCCAAAGGATCCCGGCCCCCAAACCGGAAGCCTTCCCCTATTGACCGGCCCAACGGTAAGGCGGACCCCCGGTCCGCGGACGACCCCCTGGTCGGCCACCCGAAGGCTCATCATCGCACCCCGTCCCAACTTTCAAAGGACTGATCCACGCTGCGAACCGCGCACGTCAGTAAGCGGGCACACGCCCCGCCCATCCCCCTGCGAACCACCACTGGCAAGGAGCATCAAACAAAACACCCCAACCACAACGGACCAGGCCCAAAGCCCAGCCCGCCTTCACCCCCACCCCGTGCCCCACAACCAACCCCCTACAGGCACAAGCGAGAATCCTTTCAAAAATTCGCAAAGCACCACGAAATATTTCATTCGAAAACTCCCTGCGAAAAACTCCTTCCGCCTTCGCTTACCAGGTGTCGCCGGCAATTCGGCCGGCACCGAGTTGATCGAAAGGAAAAGAACATGAGTCGTTTTCTGATCTTTGTCTACGGCACAGCCAGCTACCTGGCCTTCTTCGCCACCTTCCTGTACGCCATCGGATTCATCGGGAACTTCGGAGTACCCAAGTCCATGGACACCGCCCGCACCGGAGACTGGACCAACGCCCTCCTCATCGACCTGGGCCTGCTCTCCCTCTTCGCCATCCAGCACAGCGTCATGGCCCGCCCCGCCTTCAAACGCATCCTCACACGAATCGTGCCCCAGGCCGCCGAGCGCAGCACCTACGTCCTCGCCAGCAGTCTGGCCCTGATGTTGCTCTTCTGGCAATGGCAGCCGCTCGGCGGCATCGTCTGGTCCGTCGAAAGCACCGCCGGCCAGATCCTGCTCTACTCGGGCTACGCCGCCGGCTTGCTCCTCGTCCTGGTCACGACCTTCGTCATCAATCACTTCGACCTGTTCGGCCTGCGCCAGGTGTGGCGCAATCTCCAGGGACTCCCCCAGGGCGGCCTGCACTTCGTCACACCCGTGCTCTATCGCATGGTCCGTCACCCTCTTTATGTCGGTTGGCTCATGGTCTTCTGGTTCACCCCAGCCATGACGCTCACCCATCTCCTGTTCGCGGTCATGACCACCGCCTACATCCTGATCGCTATCCAGTTGGAAGAACGCGACCTGATGAACGCTCACCCCGAATACGCCGAATACCGCAAGCAGGTACCCATGCTCGTGCCAAGCCTGCCCAGAACCCTCCCGGTGGTGCCCCGAATGGAGATGGCCGCCGCCCAACGGAGGTCTCAATGAAATCCGCCAAGGCGCGCAGAATCCTCTACACCGGGCTCGGTTGCCTGGCTGCCGCTCTCGCCTTCGTGGGCGTTGTCGTGCCGGGCCTGCCTTCCACGGAGTTTGTCCTGGCCGCGGCCTACTGCTTCGCCCGGAGTTCGCCGCGCATGGAACAGTGGCTCCTCCAGCACCGCTGGTTCGGTCCCACCCTCCGCCGCTTTCGCGAAACCGGCGGCATCACCCGCTCCGGTAAGCTGGCGGCACTCGGTTCCATGTGGTCGGCGGTCCTCCTCTCCTCCGCCATCCTGGCCGCGGCCAATCGCAAGGCTGCCCTCGCCACCATCTTGATGGCTTGTGTAGGGACCCTGACACTCCTCTTCGTGGTCCGCACGGCGCCGGACCACGCTTAGCAGCCCGCCCCGTCACCCGCGGCCGACACCCCAGCGGTTCTTCGGAAGTTCAGAGGCCGGAGAACCGCGCCACCAGGGGAAGTGGCGCTCCGCCTTTCGCAAAGCCACCAGCTCATGACCCGGTTCATTTCAGAAATACGGCATGCGTACGGAAAACCTTATCGAGCCAGAACTTGCCAGCCGCCTTGTCGCGTCCGACGAAGGGGGCAATCCAGGCAGTGCACAATGCAAAATAGCCGACGAGGTTTCTCAAAATAACCCGTCTCGGGAAAGCGAGTACCCGGCATCCACAATTACCTGGTAGCCCGCCACGCAGGCCCCGGGAGACGGCCTGCCCAGGATGAACGGGATTGCGAAGTATGCCAACAGCCCGACCATCAGCAAGCCACACGACAATAACGCGACCGGAGCATCGCTGGCAAATTGTGCATGCGGTTGGACCGCACATCGACCACCCAGCCGAAACCTGGTCTTCCAATAACGCAAATCCACCAACAAGTAGAACTATGGATTTCCTCCTGCTCACGACACCAAAGCCCCATGAGCCCTAGAGGCCCCCTCTCTCGCCTGAATCTCTTCCTCCCCATTGCCGGTGCCCCTGCCCCATCCCGGGAGTATCATCGAGGCAGCAGTCGGGAGAAAGGACCAAAGGAATGAGTCAACCAACGAAATACCTCCACGAGGAAGGCACCATGACGCACCTTACTCAGTTCTTCTCATACAGCCCCAAAAGCTCGGATTGGATCAGGAAAGACGGCAAGAGTCTGGAAAACTCCATGTCCGAAGCCGACAAGAGCGGCTGGGAATTGGTATCCAGCCACCATCTGCCCCCGACACTGGAACGTCACGAGCAACTCCTGCTGATCTGGAAGAAGCCCTAACCGAGCCACCAGACCGCCGCAACCGCAACCGAGGGCAGGGCGCTCTCCCCTTCGAGTAGGATCCCCTGTCACCGCTGGATCCCTATCCTGGTCTTTCGCCGGGCTGATCCGGTCTCAGCGACAATAGTGAAAATACTCCTCCGGCCGATCACTGCGAAACTCCACGAACCGAGGGCGCCATGAACATTCGGTACCACCTCACAACCCTGCCGTTGCTCACACTGCTCGCCGCCATACCACGGGCCGAAGCCCAGGTCCAGCCTCAGCTCGCTCAACGCTATTTCGAGGAAGCCACGAAACTCTGCGAGCGCGACGCCGGCCGCCTCTGGGGCAAGTCGCTCTGCGGCCCGATGGTCATCTTTGATCAGGCGACGAAAACCCATGCCACCCGCCGGCCCGAGCCGGAGGGACCACTCCCCCGCTTCCCCGGACTCGCCGACGGCCCCGTCTCCTGGGGCGGATTGCGCTGGTTCGCCTGGCCCCTCTCCATGCTCCCGAAAAGGACGCCGACGTACGCCAGCAGATCCTGCTGCACGGGCTGTTTCATCGCATTCAACCCGAGCTCGGGTTCACGGCAAGCGACGGCTTCAACGAGCACCTCGATACGCTCGAAGGGCGGATCTGGCTGCAACTGGAATGGCGAGCACTCCGGCGCGCCTTGGAGTCGAACGGAAACGATCGCGCCGCCGCCATCGCCGATGCTCTGGCTTTCCGCCACGAACGCCGCCGCCGCTTTCCCGGCGCCGCGGACAATGAACGGCGCGACGAGATTCGCGAAGGACTCGCCACCTACACCGGCGTTGCGGCCTGGGCCAACTCTCCGGCCGACGCCCGCCGGGCCGCCGCCGCCGCCCTGGTGGGTGGTGAGTGGTCCTTCGTCGGACAGTTCGAAGCCGCCTCCGGACCCGCCTACGGTGTTCTGCTGGATGAGCTCATGCCAGGTTGGCGCCGGCAGGTGCGCTCCGGCTCGGATCTGGGCGACATGCTCGCCTCGGCCACGAACAGTCCACCCGCTGCCGATCCGGCCGGGGCAGGCGAGCGCTACGACGGCGCGGCACTCCGCAAAGCAGAGGAGGCCCGCGATCGCGCGCAGCAGGCCCGCATCAGCGAATTGCGCCGGCGCTTCGTGGAAGGGCCCGTGCTGACGATGCCCGCGGCGGGCAGCGGCACCAGCGATTCCACCGGAGCCGTCGGCATTCCGGAAGCCGGCACCGTGTTCTTTCGCACCTTCACCCTCTCCGCTCAATGGGGCCGCCTCAAGGCCACCAACGGAGTCTTGCGTTCCGCCGATGGAGCCACGCTGTTCTGTACCGGTTACCGGGCCCTGGAAGGAACCCCTCTGCAGGGCGAGGGCTGGAGCGTCACGCTGAATGCAGGCTGGGTGGTGCGGCCGGCGGCCCGGCCCGGGTCCTTCACAATCGTGCGTCAGTAACCGGGCCCCTGGAGCCCTGCGAACCACGACTGGCAAACAGGCCCCATGCCCCTGTGGGCCGCCAAACCGGATGAAGTCGCTACGAACCCCGACCGTCAGGGAGTCCCCATGGCCCTGTGGGCCGCAAAACCGTACGAAAGCTCCATCGGGCCGGCCGTATGGTAAGGCGGACCCCCAGGTCTGCGGTCGACACCTGGTCGACCACGCGGAGCCGCATAGTCACCCGCCGGCCCTGACTTTAACGGAGGGGTCCCCCGCTGCGAACCGCGCACGTCAGTAAGCGGGCCCTTCTCACACGCGTCTTCAGCGCCGCGGGTCCCCTACACCGAGTCCAAAAAGCCACCACCGGAAGGACCATCTTCTCCAGCGGAACGCCCCACTCGCCACTCCGTGTCTACCACGAGCTACCCACCACCAGTCTGCTCCAGACCAATCAGCAAGCAGCCGGAATTGCCGCCCGCTGCCGATCGTGCCGCGGTTCGCGTAGACCACCTCGACGGGCCTCCATTCAACTTCTGGGTATCTAGGTTCTCGGGCAAGGCAGGGACTCGACGGGTGGCAATGAGCCGGTCGAAACCGGCCCACAGCAACGAAACATCATTGCGGCACCCCAGGGTTCTTATGGTGTTGTCCCACTCACCCCCGCGACAAGAGCGGTACCCCTCGCGCAAACACAGGTGCGTAACGAGCGGCGTAGTAGCGCCACAGCCCCGCATGGAAATCGTGGCTGCGATCCTCCCATTCGGCGATACCACCTCGCTCTGGATTTCGTCGCCGGACAGGGGAAGAGAGCCGCACAAACACAGGATCGTCGGCAGCGCGAGGGCGCCGATACCCCGGCAAATCAACAGATCGATAAACGGGTTCCGGCCCACCGCGCCGCAGCCCCCGAACGTCCCTTCGGTAAGCAGGAGGGCGCTGCCGGGTCTGAGGGCGGTGCGATAATGAAGACAACGCACCCGCCTACCTGGAAAGGAGTCCCTGTGAACATCGCCATCCTGACCCTTGACTCATTCAACGAGTTGGATTCATTCATCTCAGCTGGAATACTCAACCGGATGAAACCGAAAGGGTGGAAAGCGTATATCGCTTCTCCCACGCCCACGGTCACATCCATGAATGGCGTAACAATTCATGCGGAGCGGGATCTGGCGTTTGCCTCCGAGGCGGATGCCGTGCTCATCGGGAGCGGCAGCAGGACTCGAGAGTTGGTGAAGGACCAAGGACTGCTGGACAGCATCAAACTCGATGCCGGCAGGCAGTTGATCGGTGCTCAATGCTCGGGAACGTTGCTGCTCGCCAAACTGGGGCTGTTGGGCGACCGGCCGGCTTGTACAGATGTAACCACCAAACCCTGGGTGATCGAAGCGGGCGTCCGCGTCCTGGATCAGCCATTCTACGCCGAAGGAAACATAGCCACCGCCGGCGGCTGTCTAGCCCAGCAATACCTGGCGGCATGGGTCCTCCTGCGCGCCGGATCGCGCGAGGATGCTGAGTTCGCGCTTGAGTATGTTGCGCCCGTAGGAGAGAAATCGGAATACTGCCGGCGCGCCCTGTCCAACGTCGAACCATACATCGTGAACGAACTGTTGACTCCGGCAGCCCGGTAGCAGCCCTCAGACAGACCAGGCCGGCGGATTCAGGCGCTCATTCTCAGCGGCAAGTCGTGCAGCAGAGGAGAAATCACCATGCACCCTTTACGCAAACTGCGGGAAGCCGGTAGCCCGACACCCGCCCAGGTGAGAGAACTACTGGCCGAGAACGTCGTGTTCAACAGCCCAATCCTGGTGCGTCCAATTCAGGGGCGAGACGTCATCGCCGCGATTTTCGCTCAGTCGAGTTCCACGCGTGGTTCCGGGACGTATACGGCTGAGTTCCAGCTCGACGACCGTACCACCTTCCTGCGTTGGGTGGGGACCATGGATGGTCACAAGTTCGAAAGCCTGGAAGTCATCGTGGACAACGAAGAAGGGCTCATAGTGGAGCGCACGATAGCCCTCCGGCCTTATCCGGCGCTGAAGCTGTTCCGCGACGCCATGTATGCGGCGCTAAGGGATAAGCTGCCGCCCGATGTTTGGGAGTACCCAACGCCCTAGGGTGAGCAGAGTGGGACTGGAGGGGATAGGCAGCCTTAGGGATCCGGTCCATTGCTTGCGAGTTACGACACACCTCCATCGGCAACCATGTGAAGCAAGCCCCATTCGCCCTCATGGGGTGAGTCTTAGACTGTGAGGTGAGCTTCAGCTTGTGGGGTGAGCTTTAGCTTGTGTGGGGTGAGCTTTAGCTTGCTCGGGACTTCAGTCCCGCCTCGTCACGGCCCAGCAAACGCCGCCATGCGGTTCTTGTTTTATCTCTTGCTCTCTCCGCCAATACCCTCCAGTACTCTACCCGCCCCACCCTAGCCTTCGCCTTGCCACTGAAACCCCTCGCCCGAGACGCAACATCCGCGACGGAAAACTCTTGACGGCGCCTGGCAGTCACTGTACCATCACACCATTACAGTGAATCAGCACTTGCTCCGCCTCGATCCCGCCTCCGGCCTGCCCATCTACGTCCAGTTGGTGGAGCAGATCAAACATGCCGTCGAAATCTGCGCGCTGCGGCCGGGCGACCAATTGCCCAGCGTCCGGGCCCTGGCCCAGGAGCTGGTCGTGAGTCCGAATACGGTCGTCAAGGCCTACCTCGAATTGGAAGTCGCAGGCGTGATCGAGCTTCGCCAGGGCGCCGGTGCCTACGTCCTGGACGCCGAACGCCATCCGCGCGCAGCCGGCAAGCTGCTCACCGCCAAGGCGGAGGTTCACAACCTCGTGGAAAAACTGCGGGGGCGCGGCCTCCTCGAGGACGAGATCCGCCGCATCTTCGAAGCCGAGCTCCTCAACACCGGCGAGCTGGATACGCGGAAGGGACGCCACAAGTGATCATCGAAACGCGGCAGCTCACCAAACACTATGGACCGGTCGCAGCCGTGTCAGGTTTGCGGCTGTGCGTTCCCACCGGCGGCATCAGCGCTTTTCTGGGCCCCAATGGCCACGGCAAGAGCACGACCATCAAGATGCTGCTGGGCATGGCCCGCCCAACCTCGGGAACCGGTCAGGTCTTCGGCTGCGACATCACCGACCCTGCCGCCAGCCTCGAGATCCGGCGCCGCACCGGCTTCGTCAGCGAGGACAAACTGCTCTACGGCTACATGAGCGTGCGCCAGATGCTCGCCTTCACCCGATCGTTCTATCCAACCTGGCAACCGCATCGCGAAAAGGAACTGCTGGCCCGCTTCGAACTGCCGCTAGACCGCAAAGTGAAGCAGCTCTCGAAGGGCATGCGCACCAAGCTGGCCCTGATTCTGGCGCTCGCCCGCGGAGCCGAGCTCCTCATTCTCGACGAGCCGAGCGAGGGCCTTGATCCGGTTGTCACGGAGATCATGCTGCAGGAAGTGGTTCGCGCGGCCGCCGAGGGCGCCACGGTCTTCTTCTCCTCCCATCAACTCTCGGAAGCCGAGCGCATCGCGGACCAGGTCTTCATCCTCAAGCGTGGTCAGATCGCGCTCGAGGGCAAGCTGGATGAGTTGCAGTCAAAATACCGCCGTCTCAATGCAGTCTTCCCGGCAGAGCCCCCCTTGGAAGCACTGCGGCCACTAAATCTGATCCATGTGCAGACGGACGGCCCGGTGTTGAGCACCCTGACCAATGGCCAGACGGACGCGGCCGTTGCGGCGTTGCGCCAGTTGGGAGCGCTGAGCGTCGAGGCGCATCCGGTAAATCTGCGGGAGTTATTTCTTCAGGTAGTCCAGGAGCCCACACAATGATCTGGTACAAAGCCTGGCTGGAGAGCCGCTGGCGATTCGCCGCCGGCCTGCTGCTGGTAACGGCCATCGCGGCTACGGACATGGGCCAGGCCAGGCTGCTGATGCCGCGCCTGGGCATTCCAGCCGATCAGTTTGGCCAGTTCGTGTGGAAGTCGTACTTCACCCGCATCTCCTTTGCGTGGACACTGAGCACTCTGCTGCTGGCCGCTGGCGGCCTGGTCCGCGAGCAAGCCCTCGGCTCGTCCCTGTTCAGCCTCTCGCTGCCGGTCAGCCGGCGCCGCTGGCTCGCCGTCCGAACCCTGTTGGCCCTCCTTCAATCGCTGCTGCTGGCCCTGATCCCGGCCGCCGTCGTCCCCATCGTGGCCCGCCTGTTGGGCTGGAGCTACTCACCCTGGGAGGCTGCGAAGTTCTCGCTGCTGTTGTTTCTCACCGGCCTGGGCGCATTTGCAGTGGGCATTCTCTGTTCATCCCTCTTCCAAAGCGAATTCGCATCCGTAGCCGTGGGCGTGGGCTTTGTCTTCGCCTGCGGCATGGTAGCCAATCTGGTCGCGCCCCACAGCGAGTATGGGGCCTACATCACCGGCCGCCAGCACATGGACGCAGCTTGGCATCTCACCAGGGGCTGGCCCTGGTGGGCGATAGCCGCCAACCTCCTGGGAGGCCTGGCGCTGGTAACCATCGCCCTGCGCAGACTGGAACGCCGCGACTTCTAACCGCCACGAACCGTGTGGGGCAGGATTCAGCTTGTGGGGTAAACTTCAGCTTGCGTGGGACTTCAGTCCCGCCGCGCCGCAGCACAACAAGCAGTCCCATACCGGCAGTCAACCACACCAACAACCAACCCGGCCGCACCGCAGATGGTGGGGCAGGATTCATCCTGCGCGGGACTTCAGTCCCGCCGCGTGGGAACGCCGCAAACCACACAACACCGAGGGCACCAGGCCAGTGGTCCCACTTCAACGCCCCTTGAACCGGTGCTTGTCGATCTGCAGTCTCGCAATCTTGGAATCCAGTGTCTGTCGCGGCATCCCCAGCAGGACCGCCGCACCGCGCGGGCCCGCCACCAGGCCATGGCACGCCGTCAACGCCGCCTCAATCATCTCCCTCTCACGCTCCTCCAGGGTAGAGCCCATGGTGCTGCTCGACACGAGGACAACCCGCGCATCTCGCCTGAGCCAGGATTCCTCCACCACAAACACTTCGCTGTCACACAGCAGCACCGCCCGCTCGACTACGTTTTGAAGTTCGCGAATATTGCCGGGCCAGTCGTACGCCTGAAAGAGCTCCAGCGTCTGCCTCGGAATGGACCGGAACCGTTTTCCGGCCCTATTCCCGTACCGCCCGATCAGATACTCCAACAGCAGCGGGATATCATCTGCTCGCTCGCGAAGGGAAGGCACCTGAATCGGAAAGACATCCAGCCGGTAGAACAGGTCCTGTCGGAACGTGCCGGCCGCAACCTCAGCCTTGAGATCTCGATGGGTCGCGGCAATCACCCGGACATTCGCGGAAACAGGCTGGTTGCTCCCGACTCGCTCAAACTCGCGTTCCTGAAGCACACGCAGCAGTGCGATCTGAGTCTCCGCGGGAAGATCGCCGATCTCATCCAGGAAGATCGTACCGCCCTCCGCGGCTTCGAAGCGCCCCAGCCTTCGCTGCACGGCGCCCGTAAAGGCGCCCTTCTCGTGACCGAAAAGCTCAGATGCAAGCAAGGGAGCCGGGATCGCCGCGCAGTTTACGCGAATGAAGGCGCGCCCTGATCGATGGGACAGTCGGTGAATGGCGCGGGCAATCAACTCCTTGCCCGTTCCAGTCTCACCCAGAATGAGCACGGTTGAGTCTGACGGCGCCGCCTTCTCCACCTTCTTCAGTGCAATTCGAAGCGCCGCGGAGGAGCCGATAATCTCTTCAAACATGGAAGAGCGAAGTATCTCCTCCCGCAGAGCCACGTTCTCATTCTGTGTCCGGTCTTCCGCTTGTCTCCGCTCCTCAACATCGAGACCAGCCGCATACCACCGGACAGGCCGACCTTGTTCGTCCAGCAGCGGGCTATAGCGGATGAAAAACCAGCGGTATTTCCCGTCCCTCTGCCGGATTCGCTGTTCCAATTGAAACGGAGCGCTTTGCAGCAGCGCGCCCTGGCGCTCGGTTTCCACCCTCTCCACATCGTCCGGATGAAACACGAGCGAACGAAAGGTAGGCGCCGTGACGTCTTCCAGCGAAAGACCGGTGTAGTCGAGCATGAACTGATTCGCGCGAATAGCGGTCCCATCCGGATTCAGCACAAGAACCAGTTGGGCGATCGTATCAACGATCTGCTCCAACTCGGCTTCGCGTTGTCTGGACTTGTGTTCCGCTCGTTTCCAGTCATCGATATCCGTGCTGTTGCCATACCAGTTGCGAATCTCGCCGTGCTCGTCGCGATTGGGGACGCCTCGGACCAGGAACCATCGGTATTCTCCGTCGAAGCGGCGCACCCTCATTTCCATCTCGCCAGGCTCGCCCGAACGGAGGTGTTCCCGGTAATACTCCATCACCCTCGGCAATTCGTCGGGGTGAAGGGCCGCCAGCCAGCCCCAGCCCCCTGCCTGTTCCGCGGTCAGCCCCGTGTATTCGTAAAAGCGTTCGTTGACGAATTCCGTGGAACCGTCCGGCTGGGCCCGCCAGGCAATGCTGGGCATGAGATTGATCAGCGCCTCAAGTGGACCGCGGTCTTTCTGTGCCCCGGCGGGACCCTCCTCACGGGCCGCCGTCATGTCGTTCTCGTGAGTTGAAGCCATGGCAATCGACTGCAAAGGCCGCGTTCGCGGGCGCCGGATTGGAAACCGGCAGCGCGGCGAAAGAGATCGTCTTCCAGCTTAGAACAGGATGCTCCGGCAACGGAAAAAGATCGGAATAACTGTTGTTGCGGCCTCACCAGCAATACTCCTCGTGCCATCGCGATGCCGAAGGATCAGAATCTTCTGAAAAACCAGCACGGATGCTGGCGGCAGCCACTTTCTATTCAGCAGTTTCCAAGTGGTCACAAAGATGCACTCCTACCTTTCGGAAAGGGGTCCCGGCGGATGCTCAGACTGGAAAGGGAATCGGACGGAGATACGGCCATCCTCCGCCTGATCGGGAGAATCCAGGCGGAACATCTCGACGATTTGCGGGCGCAACTGAGCCGCAATGACCCCAGGCCCACAGTGAACCTGGAAGACGTCACGCTCGTGGACGTTCAGGTGGTTCGGTTCTTCGTGGCTTGTCAGCGCGATGGAATCGAGCTTCGTAACTGTCCGCCCTATATCCGCGAGTGGATGCTCCGTGAGCGTAGCGGCAACAGGTAGTACATGCAAATCAAATCAACAGAGGAGAGACGGAATGAGGAATTCCAGGATATTCAGGACAGTGTTGGCCGTGTGCGCCATTTTCATGGCAACCGCCTTGTCCGCCAGCGCCCAAGCCGGCGCCGCTCAGGGCGTAAGGACATTAGTGCTGGTCCACGGAGCTTGGTCGAATAGCTCGAGTTGGTCAAAAATGATTCCCCTGCTGGAGGCGGGCGGCTTCCATGTCGTAGCCGTCCAGCTTCCGCTGACATCCCTGGTGGATGATGTTGCCGCCGTGAAACGGGCGCTCGCCCTGGAAGAAGGACCAGTCCTGCTGGTCGCTCACTCCTACGGCGGCGCTGTGATCACGGAAGCCGGCGCCGACCCGAAGGTCGCGGGTTTGGTTTACGTGGCCGCGGTGGCCCCGGACCGGGGCGAATCCGCCTTCGGGCTGGTCACCAGCGTGGCAACCCCGGTTGGTGCTGAACTGCGTCCCGATAGCATGGGCTTCTTGAAACTGACTCCGAAAGGAATTGCGGAGGACTTCGCCCAAGGGCTCCCCGAGTCCGAGATCCGGGTACTCACGGCAACGCAGGCGCCAACCAATGTCGCGGCGATGAAGGGCGAGATCACCACACCGGCATGGAAATCCAAACCGTCCTTTTACGTGATCGCCGGTCAAGATCGCACGATTTCTCCGGAACTGGAAGCAACCATGGCGAAGAAGATCAGGGCCACAACCATAACGCTCCCCGCGCCCCACGTCGTCATGCTCGCGGAACCGGCGGAGCTCACTGCTTTCATCTCAAGCGCGGCGGCCAAAGCAGCTCGGAACTAGTCCTTCAAAGAACAGGAAAAAGAGAATGTCCATTTCCAGACTCGTGCGCGCGGCGCTGCTCAGCGCTCTGACTTTTCTAATGTCTGCGGCGTCTTTCGCCGCCGAGCCCGCGGTAAAAACCGTCCTGTTGGTCCATGGAGCTTGGGCGGATGGCTCCAGTTGGTCGAAAGTAATCCCTCTTCTGAAAGCTCGAGGATTCCACGTGGTCTCGGTCCAGATTCCGTTGACGTCCTTGGACGACGATGTGGCCGCCACGAATCGGGCTCTGGCGCTGGAGACGGGGCCCCTCCTCCTGGTGGGGCATTCCTATGGTGGTGTCGTGATCTCCCAGGCCGGCAACGACCCGAAAGTGGCTGGACTCGTCTTTGTGGCCGCGTATGCGCCGGACGAGGGGCAATCCGGCATGTCACTTGCGGAAATGAATCCCACTCCCATCGGCAGCCACATCGGGGCGCCCGATGCCTTCGGCTTCTTGAAGCTGACCAGACCGGGTATCTATCAGGACTTCGCCGCGGCGCTGTCCAATCCGGAGAAGGGCGTTCTGTTCGCAACCCAGATTCCGACCTCAGTCAACGCCCTGGGCGCCCCCTTGCCGGTCACGCCGGCGTGGAAGACAAAACCGAATTGGTTCATCGTGGCAAGCCGCGACCGCGTCATCTCTCCTCAGTTGGAACTGGCGGAGGCGTTGCAGATGAACGCGACCGTGCTCACACTCCCTGCGTGTCACACGGTAATGCTCGAAGATCCATTCCCGGTGGCGAAATTCATTGGAGACGCCGCGGAAAGGTTGTCGCGCTGAGCCATGCCTGCAATCGAAATCAACGTGGTCCATGTGGAGCGATGGAGCCTGAAGGCCTCGATATCCTTCGAGACGATCCTCGCCCGGGTGGAACGGGAAATCGGCCATCCCGACATGCGAGTCTTTTGGCAGAGAGCCGCTGCTGCGAAAACGCTGGCGGATTTGGAGGGCGTCCTCAAGGACGCCATCGGGCCCGCGGGGCTCATGGAGTTTGTCCGCTTCGATCACGGCGGCATCCTGCGGAAGTCGCCGGAAGCGAAGGCAGGCCAGCTCCTCCGATTGGTCATTGGCAATCCGCAGATCATGAGGGAGATGGCAAAGCACGTGCCGGACGCTGGTTCTTACGCACCAGTGACCGTGCTGCTGGATGAACGGGAGGACGGGGTCTACTTGTCGTACGACCGGATGGCCAGCCTGCTGGCACCGTACGGCAATCCAGAAGCGTTGCAGGTCGCGAGAGACTTGGATTCGAAGATCGAGGCATTGCTCACGAGGGCCGCTTCCTAAACACGGCAGTCCAGATCAGGAAAGCGAGCCAGGATCAACCCGCCACAACCTCCGGAATCCCCAGCCGACCTGCGGGGTGAGCTTCAGCTGGTGGGGTGAACTTCAGCTGGTGGGGTGAGCTTCAGCTTGCGCGGGACTTCAGTCCCGCCGCCTCGCCGCACCTCCGAGAGGGAACCATCTTGTACCGCTTACTGCCAATCGTTTTCAATCGTACACTCGCCCAATTGAAACGAAGGCAGAGACCCTCATGACCTTCCCCGGAGTTTATGGATTGACACATCAGAATGGACGCAGTTCGCCGGATCAATGAACAACTCGATGGTGTCCAATACGCTGAGGCGCTGCGCGATGACCAGGCCAGTTAGACACGCTGTGTTGGTGGTCGGCATATTCACCATCCTGCCAGTACTCGCATTCGTCGCACCGCTCTGGAATTATACGAGCTGGTTTCCGAAAGTTTGGTTTGCCAGAGTGACTGTCGATGTCAGGGCGGTTCCGGATTCCGGTCTCTACGCGACGGCGGAAAAGGGACAGGTGGTCGTCGTGAAGCAGGAATCGTCGGCAGGCGGGTTCTACTATGTCGGAAGCAGGCCCAACGGCGAGCGCTTCGTTTGGCGCTGCGACCAGTATGCCTTTTCGTTCGCGCCCGGGTTAGCGTACAGTACGCATATCCAGTTCGCGCAGGGCTGCATGGAGAGGAACTTCGCCTTTACTGATCAGACCAGCAGCATCGTGTCCAAACCAGACCACGCTTGGAAGCCCAATCTGGCAGTAGGCGCCCGCACCATTGCATTCACCACGGAAGAAGGCAGAATGGTGCACGTGGAATGGTGAAGCGAGCTGGATGGTCCAGGCAGTTCAGCCCAGGCAGTTCAGTCAATACGCCCCTGAATGCTTGAGCGTCCAACGCATTCGGCTCGGGCTCCGGCGGTCTCATCCAGTTCAGATGACTGAAATGCCATCGACTCAACCCGGTGTGCGCGGCGTCGAGAGCGGCCAGCAGTTGCTCATCCGGCCAGTTGGCGATGTCCTCGTAGCGTAGACCGGCGGCCCGGGCGCGGGTGAGACAGTCCGAGACGGTGGATTGGCCGAGGGCACAACTGGCAGCAATCTGACGCTGACTGAGCCCCTGGTCTGCCAACCGTAGGACGGCTTTTGACTTAATCATAGACAACCTCTTCTGCGGCAACCGAACCTCCTGAAGGAGGTTTGGCAAACCGCGGGTTCGATTGTCCAGCGCCGCACGTTCTGGGCTGTCGCCGCCGGTCCAAGCCTAGCCGAAGGTGATCGGCATCAGATCGGAACGGTGATCGGCATCACCTCGGAATGGTGATCGGCATAAGTTCGGAATCGTGATCGGTTTGAGATCGGAACGCTGATCGGCATCGCTCGGAATCCGCAGTCGGCTCACGACTACTCCAGACATCCTCCTTAAGGAGAGTTTGCCACCGTGAACGCAGTGCCCTCTCCTTCTGTACCGAGCCCTTTCAACACCATGCTAGATGGGTGCGCTGAACGCTCTCAGAACACCTCGTATGGAAGTGAAACTGAAGCCATCACCACAAGCCAGAGGCTTCCCTTGCCCGGATTCGCAGCATCATTTCTTTGCCGCTTTGAGCAGGACGTTCGCGAACTCCCCAGCGGCTTTCAAAATGTCTTCGGCCGGTGTAGGGTCCTTGGCTCTCTCGAAGGCGATTTCGGTTGGAGAGGTGAAGACCCTGCTGACCGACTCAATGACAAACGCTGTATATTTGGCGAGTTCCTCCGGTTTGTCTCGCAGGACCAGTTTGTCGACTAGCTCGCGATACGGGTCGAGGGATATCGAGATGCTGCTCTTGAACGCATACTCCTCTTCTAGCCTCCGTTCCCTAGAGTACTGCACACTGCAGAACCAGATCGCGTAGACCAAAGGGAGAGAGATCGTCAACTTCAGGTAGAAGGCAGGGCCGAAATTCTGAATCGCACTGGCATAGTATATAAACCAGACTGAGAGCAGAATAGCAGCTCCGATGGCCGTTGAGAGCATTTTTACCCAGAAACGCTTCGATATCTCGAGATCTTCCTGTCGCTTTTGAAATGAATGAAAAAGTGTGAATCCCGTTGCGCGACGGATCGACTCCCTAATCTGACCCTCGAGCATATCGAGCTCTTTCACGAGGCGGTTGAGTTCCACCTGCGCAGTCTCTCGCTGCCGGTCTGCCGCTTCTTGTTGCCTGTTGAGCGCTGCCTCGCCGTTGACGCGGAGAGCTTCGACAGCCTCGCGAGAAGTGCGACTGAAGCCACCGCTCAAGTCCTCGAGAATTCTGCTGTGTTCTTCTTGTGCGGCGAGGAGCCGTTGTTGGGTATCGCTGCGCAGCTCTTCACTAGCCACTTTGAGCTCCTCTGAGTTACGGGTGACCGCGTCTCGCAAGACCTCACTCTTTTCTGCCTCCGTGTTCTTGAGCTGCTCGTACTCGGCCTGAAACCTTTCACTGGTTTCCTTTGCTGATTGTTCGAATGATGAAATGACATCCATCGATTTGGTGTTCAAGCCTTCGAACATAGCTCGCGCAGCGTCGATGGCGGACTGCGTTTCTGAGAGTTGGTCGGCGATTACTTGGGCCTTTCCGGCCGCAATGCCAGCTGTGTCTGCATTCCTAGACGCTGTGCCACTGTACTCTTGCGCCTGTCGCGCATAGGACGCGATTAGCAATTCGTTTTCTGTAGCTTTCGTGACAGCCACGCTGGATTCTTCGAGGATGCCGATCATGGTGTCGCTGCGTTCCTTTGATTTGCTGAATAAACTTTCGAGTTCCTCGATGAGTGTCTGGGCACGCAGTTTCACCCCTTCGAATCCTTGGGCGGCGCGGTGCGCCTCGCGGATTACGATTTCTTGGCTTTTCAGCTGGTTCATTTTTTGCTCAAAGCCAAGCACCTGCTCTGAGAGGTTTCTCAGATTGTACTGCCACGTGGACGCAGTGAGGTCCTCGACAACATCTTCAAGCGCCTGCACGGCGTCGCTGCCGTTGACTAAAGTGCCGAGTGTCTCCGCTACTTTTGCTGTCTCCTTATAAAGCGTGTACTGGACTTTGAGGGGAAGGTGTTCGAGCTTACCCTTCTCTGCCGCATCACGAAGGACGTCCCGGCTGGTACTGAGGTTTATGAGAGTCTCTTCCAATGAGAGCCGTCCGCGAGCAAGGTCAAATCCGAGTTCACGGGCCTTATGCAGCGCTGCGGTCTGCATCTCATCAGTCAACGTTCCTGCCACTAGGCCAATTTCTCTTGCAACCACTTCTTTAGTAGGCAGATTCAGCGAGGTGCTCATGATTACTCCAAAGGCATAGCAAGAAAATATGCGAGCGTGACCCGCTCAACCGTCATTAAGCATAATCCAACCAATGATCAAACGCATTAGTCCATCTATGTACAAACCTCCACTCGATGAATTCTGCCAGTGCCCCGGCGGTACCCAGTCATCATGCAACCCGATGCTTGGGCACCCTCAAAGTAGCGTCCCATCACGAGTCCTCCAAACCCGCTCTCGGACAGGATGACCCGGCCCCGCCAAAACAACTGAACTGCTCAGGTCAGACGCCCCTTGCGACGCATAGGCATTCACTATGACCGAATCACCAAACGACCATCTCAGGTAACCGTTCAAACTCCCGGTCACACCCACAAGAGCGTGTGAAGTTACCTTCGATCACCAGAGCAATACGAGACAGAGGCATGGTGCACTATCTGAACTGTGCCTTCACCGCCCCCAGTCCCGAATCCGATTCCCCTCGATCTTCACTTGGGTTTCAGGAACCACTACAAAGTCTCCGAATGAATTACCCTCCGGCCGGTAAATCTGCGGCACCGCAACCGTCCACGTGCCATCCGAGAGTTGGCTCCGGATCGTCTCTGCCGAAAGGACCGCAGTCAGCATCTGCACCCCCACCTGCAGATTCCTGCGGACATCGACGAGCGCTACAGAGTTGCCGGAGCCCAGGATGGTCAGGCGCATCTCGTAGTCGCCGGGGACGACAACATCCAACTTCGCAGCGAGCTCCAGCCGGTCGAGTGTCCCGTTGTGATCCGCATCGACTTTACGGGCAACCAGCCCAAGGAATCGAGCCACGACGCGAGTCACCGTCGATTCGTTCAGAACAGTCTTTTCCGAAACGTTACGCCCTTTGGAGTTGCGCCCGGACACCTCCACTCCAACGCGCAAAACCCCTGGCTTGCGTGGAACGATTGTTCCCGTGTAAAGACCCCGCTCGTTCTTCGTGAATGTGGTGGGCACGGATACGACCTCAGGTGCTGAGTATTGGAGCGGCTCTCGGGAGACAATCTGGCGATACTCCATTTGCACCGCAAATCGGAGATCTGATAACGGATCGCCAGTGATTCCGATCATCACAGGCAATTTGTCGCCAACCTTGGCGGCATTCGGCAAGGCATAGGGTTGAATGGCGATCCAGCCTGCGGGGGGCTGCGGCGACGCCGCCATCGGATCCGTGGCTTCTTTCAGGATCCGTCCGATGGGGATGAATGCGGCTGTGATCGCCGTCGGGTTCCCGATCGCGCTGACCTGGTATTTACCCTTCGCGGCCTTTCCAAACGTCACGACCTGATGCACGCCCTTTCCGGGTAATAAAAAGCCACTGATACCGAACATCGCACCGGGCGGGTCGATGTTCTCGCGCTCCGCTGAGATCCACGAGACCTTTGCTCGCTTTCCAATCTTGTTGTCGATCGTCTTTCCATCCGGAAGTGTCAGCACGAGTTCAGTGCTGGCTGGCGTCACCAAGTCAAAAAGGGCGCCGTCTTCGTCCCGATCAACAAAAATTTCGAATGGCCTCTGACCGGGAGTCAATGGAATGGGCCCAAACTTCTGGAATCCCGCGACATGACCCATGACAGTCAGATACTGCGCTTCCTCCGATCCGAACTGGGCTGCCGCGGAAGCGTTGTGGACCCCGGTGGGCGCCGTGAACTCAACAACGTACGAGCCGGCAACTCCATCGCGCAGAAAATGCATGGACCCGGCGGCGCCGGCGTCGGTCGATCCGATCGGTGGAGTCACATCCAGCTGCCCCCAGTCAAAGCCGGCCTTCTCTGCCGTCTTCTCGGTAAATCTCACCCCGTCCGGCGTAATCACAACGATGGAAAGTTGCTTAGTCGAGATCTGGAAGTAGATCGCGTCGCCCTCCAAGGGGGCTGTCGCGATTTGCAGAACGATCCGCTGTGTGGTGCCTTCCGGCACCGGAGTGGGCGCCGGTCGAGTCTGCGCGGAGAGAAGGAGCGGGATCGTGAGCAATCCAAACAGCCGCACGCATTCCATGAAATCAAATCTCCTTCTCGCTACATCGGCATCGACCCATCGTTGGATTAGCCCCAATTGCGTGCGGAATCCGAATCAATTGTCAGGCCGCACCGTCCCGCCATACTTACCCAAAAGAGACTCACCGTTCTATCGAGATCCCTCGGCAACTCCGCCAGCCCGGTCTGCCTCCACTCCGGGCGAACCAGCAAGCCGACTCGTTGCGCGCCCCACCCGCTGGGCCATGTCCGGCAAGCCGTCCGCACAAGCGAGAGATAGAAGAACGCCACCAACGCGGACGCAGTTGTGGACGGCAGCTGAATGGCGGAGGCTGGCAGCCCGGCAGGCCTAAAACACCCATAGGAAGAGCGGCGAGAAGGGAGCCAGGCTGATACCGGACATCCGGAAGCCCCAGGCAAGCCGAGGCAGCAAAGGACCGACTTTGGGCCTACTCGGGGGAGTGGCAGGAAGTTCTCCCCTACTGAATCCGCCAAGAACAGTCAAGTCACTTTTGGCTGAGTTCCGCAAGACGGTCACACGATTTCAAAATAATCCCAGAATTCCGCAACAATCTGAATTAACGACACTTAGCCCACCACCCCACCAGCCACCACCCTCGATCTCTAGAAACTCTCCACTACAATGCCCACCGAGGTTATTTATGGAGAAACGATCAGGACGAGATGAGGCTGGAAAGTTCGGCTCGCAGGAGGACGGACCCGGCTCAACTGTCGGCGAGCCCCGGCGCCTTTCCCTCGACGCCACAGTTCCGTCCGCCGGCCGCGTCGTGAAGACGAAGAACCCACGCGGTGGAGGGATCAAAGCCACCACCAGGCAACCCATCTCTGAACGCCGCCTCGCCGCCAATCGCGCCAACGCCCAAAAATCGACCGGCCCTCGCACCCCCGAAGGCAAGCGCCGCGTCGCCCGGAACGCCTGCCGCCACAACCTCTATTCGAAACTCCATCACCTCCCCGACGAGATCGCGGATCTCCTCTACCGCAAGGCTTTAGAGGAAACCGCGGACATCGCCGACCCGCGCTACCGCGCCCTCTTCGTCCACCGCCTCATGCTGCGCGGCCACGAACGCCGCCTCCTTCAGCTCGAAGGCAAGCTCTGGGCCGAAGCCCTTCGTGTCAACAACGGAATCATCCCCTACGCCTCACTGTGGATCCGCGAGAACCACGCCGAAGTCATCCAGGCCCTGGGCCGCTATCACGCCTGGATCTGCGTCCGAATTCGCGCCATCCAGAAGTCGATCTTCCCCTACATCATCGGAGACGTAGAGAATCAGACAGGCATCCCCACCCGAACCCAGACCCTCCTCGCCTCCGCCGCCGGCTCTAGTCGCCCCATCATGCTGGCAACCACTGCCGGCACACACCTCAGCTCGGACAACCAGTTCACATCCACAGGACCCTGGAATCCCAGCCCATCCGGCCAACCGGACGAGACCGTCTCAGCTCAGCCAACCATCTCGACCAATCGAAATCTCCCTCCGGCCGGCGGAATCTCATCCCTATTCACAGCCCGGCGCGGCTTCCGCCCGGTCCGTCCAATCCCGGCTCCGCAAGCAGTGAAAGCCATCCGTCCACCCACAGTCCCGGGCCTCAGCCTCCGTTTCTTGAACCGGTCCCGCAAACCCAACCCCTCCACCAAACCAGAGTCCCCCACAACGAACCACGACCGTCAGGGAGTGGTCTCAGCGCTGCGAACCGCGCACGTCAGTAAGCGGGCACCCATCGCCGTCGCAGCATCGACGGAGCAGGCAGAAGTCACGAACTCGTCCACCCCGGACCAAGCCGTGCCCGCGGAATGTGCCAAGGCGTTCGAATCCACAACCACCCCAATCCCCGAGCCCAGGCGACGGGCGAACCCTGCCCAATCCTCTCCCCGCGAAGCAACAAACCCAACGCGCCCGTCATCCCGTCCGTCGGGCTCGAATACCCAAAATCCACTAAGCCCGAGCGATCAAACCCAACAAATCACCCACGCGGCCAGAAGGCGAACCGGTCCAGCAACCCAACCGAGGAGAACATCGAACTACACCCGAACCTCGCCTCTGCCCATGCCCAAACACCATCCACGACCACACACCCCATTCGCCGCGTCACCATCCACATCGGTAAGGCGGACCCCCAGGTCCGCGCAGGATCCCCAGACCCTGCTCATGGCCAAGCACCATCCACGACAACACACCCCATTCGCCGCGACACCACCCGCTCCGGTAAGGCGGACCCCCAGGTCCGCGCAGGGTCCCCAGACCCTGCCCAAGGCCAAGCACCATCCACAACCACACACCCCATTCGCCGCCACACCACCCGCACCGGTAAGGCGGACCCCCAGGTCCGCGCAGGATCCCCAGACCCTGCCCACCACCAAGCAACCCAACAACCAGCAACCACACGCTGCTCAACTATGATCGAGATTGATCGATTCTGCAGCACGTTGAGGGGCCTTCACCGTTCCACCCCTCCTTTGGGATATATTGGCAATCCGAGGAGACGCTCCATGTCGATGAGTGAGCCGGCCTTGCCCCAAACCTCCGGCCCCCATGGGATTTTCGAGAAGGCGCCCGCCAACGCGCCTCTCTCCGCTCATCCTCAAACTCACGCACGGCAGCACAATCGCCCCTCTCGCACGCCGGGCCCGCAAGCCCGGCCTCTCACGGACTTCTGTCAAAAACAATCAGGGCCCGGAAATCCGGAAGCCGCCCGGCTGGTGTACACGTAGGAGATAACTATGGGTAAGAGAATTTCGATCGGATCGTGGGCCTACACCATCGGCCCATACGCGAGCCACCCCTGTGCCGTTCGGCGAGGTCTGCGACCAGCTGAAGGCCCTCGGTTTCGATGGCGTGGAATTGGGAGCCTTCCCCCCGCACCCGAACCCTGGCAACCCCAATGGTCCTGACGCGGAATGGCCCGGCGCCATGCCCGAGAAGTCGCAGCGCGCCGACCTGAAGGCCGAACTCGCGGCCAAGGGCCTCGGCCTCAGCGGCATCGCCGCCAACCTCTGGGGCGAAAAGCTCATCAATACCGACGACCAGACCAAGTACATCTCCGAGTTCAAACGCAACGCCGAATTCGCCCACGACCTCGGCATCGGTGGTGTCCGCGTCGACGCCGTCCAGCCCCCCACCATCCTCCGAGATGTCGACTACGACACCGCCCTCAAGCGCGTCGTCAGCACCTGGAAGACCTGCGCCGAAATCGCCGCCGACTACGGGCTCTACGTCACCTGGGAGTTCGAACCCGGCTTCGCCTTCAACAAGCCCAGCGACATCGCCCGCGTCCACGACGGCGTCAACAAGACCAACTTCGGCCTCATGTACGACACCTGCCACGGCCAGATGGTCGGCGTGAACGGCACCCGCCAGGAAGGCACAAAAGAGGTCTTCCCCAATCAGGTCGAGTTCCTCCGCTTCCTCACCGGCCGCATCAATCACATCCACCTGATCGACAGCGACAACACCTGCCACAAGGACGCCGAAGGCCACGACGAAACCTCCGCCCACCCGCCCTTCGGCCAGGGTGTCATCGACTTCGATGAAGTCCTCCCGGCGCTCGTCCGCGCCTCCGCCGCAACCCACGACTGGTGGACCATCGACCTCTGCTTCTGGCCCGACGCCTGGAAGGCCACCGAGTCCTGCAAGAAGGCCGTCGACAAGCTCAACGCGAGGTACGGAGGATGAGCGGGATGAAGGAACTCCGCATCGGCATGATGGGCTACGGCTTCATGGGCCGTACCCACTCGAACGCCTACAAACGGCTCACGGACTTCTTCCCCGTGCACCACAAGCCGGTCCTCAAGGCCGTTTGTGCCCGCAACGCGGAAAAGGCCCAGACCTTCGCCGACAACTGGGGCTACGAACGCGTCGAGACCGACTGGCGCAAGGTCGTTGAGGCGCCCGATATCGATCTCATCGACATCGGCACCCCCAACGACACCCACTACGAGATGGCTCTCGCCGCCGCGAAGAACGGCAAGATGGTCTGCTGCGAGAAGCCTCTCGCCCTCAGCGTGGCCCAGGCCGAAGAGATGACCAAGGCCGTCGAAGCCGCGGGCGTCCCCAATATGGTGTGGTTCAACTACCGCCGTGTGCCCGCCATCGCCCTCGCTAAACAGGTCGTCGACGAAGGCCGCATCGGCCGCGCCTTCCACTACCGCGCGACATACCTCCAGGATTGGACCATCGCCGCCGACGTGCCCCAGGGCGGAGCCGGCCTCTGGCGGCTCGACTCCGATGTTGCAGGCAGCGGCGTCACCGGCGACCTCCTCGCCCACTCCATCGACACAGCCATGTGGCTCAACGGCCCCATCACCCGCGTCGTCGCCAAGACCGAGACGTTTGTGAAGGAACGCGTCCACGCCGTTACCGGCAAGGTCCAGCCCGTCGGCATCGACGACGCCTGCATGTTCCTCGCCGAGTTCGCCAACGGCTCCATGGGCACCTTCGAGTCCACCCGCTATGCCCGCGGCCGCAAGAACTTCAATACCTTCGAACTCAACGGAGCCGACGGCAGCATCTACTTCGACCTCGAGGAGCCGGAGTATCTGCAGTACTTCGAATACCTGCAGAAGCAGTCCGGCAAGAAGCTCGAGAGCCATCTCACCGGGTGGCGCAAGATCCACGTCACCAACTCCGAACACCCCTACATGAACCGTTATTGGGTGCCCGGGACGTGCATTGGCTACGAACACACCTTCCTCAATGCCCTGGCCGATTTCGTCATGGGCATCGAATCGGGAACACCGGCCGAACCCAGCTTCCGCACCGCGCTCCAGACCCAGAAAGTCTGCGACGCGGTGATCGAAAGCGCCCGGTCCGGCAGTTGGAAAGAAACAGGAGTATAGCAATGAAAGACGTAACCAGACGCGGTGCCGTGGCCGGAGCGGCCGGCGGACTGATGCTGGTGAAGCCCGAGACCGCCTTCGGCTATCAGGCCAATTCAAAGGTGGTCTTCGGGATTATTGGTACGGGCGGCCGCGGCACCTATGTCGGCACCCACATGACCAATGACGCGAATGCGCAGTTGGGGGCCATCTGCGACATTTACCCGGATCGCATCGACCGGGGCAAGACCCAGATTCCCGGCGCCGACAAAGTGCCGGCCTATAAGGACCTCAACGAGCTGCTGGCGCGCAAGGACATCGACGCCGTCCTCATCGCCACCCCGGTCTTCCTGCACCCGGTCCACTTCGAGGCCGCCGTCAAAGCCGGCAAGCATATCTACTGCGAGAAGCCCGCCGGCGCCAGTGTAGCCGGTGTCAAGCGCCTGCTCGCCGCCGCGAAGAAAGCAGATCCGTCGAAGACAATCCAGTTCGGCTTCCAGCAGCGCCACAGCCCCGAGTACCTCAAGGCCTGGGACATCTACAAGGCCGGCAAGATCGGCGACATGAAGATGATGATGAGCTACTGGGTTCTCGGCGGCACGCCGCCGACCCAGGGGCCCACCACCCCGCTGCCTCCGGAAGAAGAGAAGATCCGGCGCTGGGGAAGCTGGCGCGAAACGTCCGGCGGACCCATTGTCGAGCAGGATTGCCACGGCGTCGACGTCCTCAACTGGTGGGCCGAAGCCCATCCCACCCGCGCCATCGGCACCGGCGGACTGCGCTATCCCATCCCCTACGGCGACTGGACTTCCGACCACCACAACATCACCTACTACTACCCCAAGGGCATCGAAGGCTGGCTCATCTCGGTCAAGCACACCGCGGGCTATCGCGATGTGAAGGAGCAGATGTACGGCTCCCAGGGCATGCTGGAATTGGCCCGCACTTACTACAAGTGGCACGGCCCGATTCCTACCTCTCCGCTGAAGAACGCCGACGATCTGCGCGACCGCAGCCTCATCGAACGCGGTGACTCCAAGCGCGAAATCACCATAGATGCCATCGAGTACTTCTACAAGAGCATCGTCGACAAAAAGCCGCACAACCTCGCGCAGGACGCGGCGGACAGCACGTTCACTTCCCTCCTGGGCCGCATGGCCTTCGAGAAGAAGCGCGAAGTGACCTGGGAGGAGATGCTCAAATCAGAGTAATCTCCGTGACACAAGGGTACTAGCAGTAAGGGCGGCGCGCCGGATCACTGAAGGTACGCCGCCCTACGTGTTTACAGGCCTTCCATCGAATTTCCAGTAGGACTCAAAAGAACCCTTGCAAACTCTGAAGAGTTCCTGTAATGTCCCGCAGTGTAGTGGTTGCGGCTGGGCCAGACGGAGGAGGAGGGAAGAAGAACCAGGCTCCAGCCGCTTCGGCATGCGGTAGTCTTTGTCGACATTCGCTGTCAGCGCTGTTCGAACCGGCTTGCTTTCGCAGGGGTCGACTCAGCCGCCATCACTGCAATCCGGGGTGTGCCGGCGTTGCCTTCTGTTCGCTCTAGATTAGCTCTGGTGTAGCGGCGGTGACATTCACCTCCACGCTCCGCGTCCCCAGGTAGGGATGCTTCGCGGTGAGCCGCACCACACCACCCGCCTCCTTCGCCCGAATCCACACGGCTCCCGTCCCGCCGGTAATGGCAAACGGATTCTCGCCCACCAGCTCGCCGGGCCCGCTGATCGTCATCGAGACGGCGCCGGTGGCAAACGGCCGGATGTTTCCATACTCGTCGGTGATCAGCAGCGCCACGCGCGTCGCATCCCGGCCATCACCCACGATCGACTTGTCGTCCGCCACCAGCTTGAGGTCCACATCCTTGCCTGTACCTGAGAGCGTCAGCGTCTTGGCCAGCTTGCCCTTCAGGTAACCTTCGATCTTCAGGTCGCCCCAGGGGTCCAGAGGCAGGTTGCTCACGTTCATCATGAATGGCGGGTACTTCAGGTGGGCGAAGGTCTTACGGTCCGGATCGAGCTCCATCTTGAGCTGCCCCGCAAAGTAGATCTTCAGGTGGTCGCAGTTCGACAGGATCGGCACCGTGCCCACCCCGCCGGCCTCTGACTTATCACCGGAAGACCAGAAGAAGCCGGCCTCCAGCACGGTCTCCTCTTCCGGGTCCACCTGCGACTTGTAGAAGTAGGCGGCCGGCTTCGGGATGCGGAAGATGTCACTCACCCCGTGGTAGCAGATGTGGTCGCCCGATCCAAAGTTGGAGTGCGTGTTGTAGTCGAAGGCGCACCAGGAGATGCCGCCCGCATAGCGGTCGTCCGACGAGAGCTGGTTGTGCACGCGGGCGTGCCGGATGACGTGCTCGGCCACGCGAGACACGTTGTCTATCCGCTTGGTCGAGAACATGTGCCCGCTGAACTCGGTGTTCAGGTACAGCGGATGGTTCGGCATCCGCAGCGGGAATCCGAAGTCGTTCATCGTGAAGACATCTTCCAGCCGCTCGGAGTCGTAGATGTAGCGGATGCCGCCGGTCTGGCGCTGGTCGTCGATCTGGTGGGCCTGCGCGTTGGTCCTGGTATAGAACTCATGGTTGTCCTGGGACTCGTTGATGCGGACACCCCAGAGCACGATGGACGGGTGATTCCAGTCGCGCCGGATCATCTCACTGACGTTCCGCACCGCCACATCCTGCCACGCCTTGTCGCCGATATGCTGCCAACCGGGGATCTCCTCGAGGACCAGCAGGCCGAGTTCGTCGCAGGCATCCAGGAAGTCGACTGACTGCGGATAGTGCGACGTCCGCACGATGTTGCAGTGCAGCTCCCGCTTGATGATCCAGGCATCGCGGCGCTGTACGCGCGCCGGCATCGCGCCGCCGACATAGGGAAACGTCTGGTGGCGGTTGACGCCTCGCAACTTCACCGGTGCGCCGTTCAGCCGGAAGCCGGCCGGAGTGAACTTCGCCTCCCGGAACGCCATGCGGGTGCGGTACTCGTCCTTCGCCCCATCGCTGGTCTCCAGCCGCACCACGACAGTGTAGAGCTTCGGGGTCTTCAGATCCCAAAGTGTGATGGCGCCCAACGATTCGAGGCTGATGTCGTGGTGGTCTGCCGCGGCCGACACCGTGGAGGTAGCGGACTTGACAACCGTAGAGCCGTCACGCAACTCGGCGGTCAGCTTGGCCGGACCGCTGAGAGGACCGTTCAGATAGCAGCGGACCCGCAACGACCGGTTGGCATCCAGCGGGTTCACCGGGCTGGCGTACACGTTCTCGATGAAGGTCTGCGGGACCACCCGCAACTGGACGTCGCGGTAGATGCCGCCGAAGGTGAGGTAGTCGATGTTGCCGCCGAAGGGCGGAATGTCGGCCCGCTCTGTGGAATCCACCTGGACGGCCAGGACGTTCTCGGCGCCTGGCTTCAGATGCTGGGTCAACTCCACCGAGAACGGCGTGTAGCCGCCCTTGTACTCGGGGAACGCATGACCGTTGATCGTCACGGTGGAGGCGGTCATGACCCCGGCGAAGTCGGCGAAGACCCGGCGGCCTTTCCATTGCGGCAGCGCCTGGAACCGGCGGCGATAGGCCGAGACGAACTGGAAGTCCTTCTCCTCGAAGCTGTGCCACGGCAGCACGGCGTTAGTGTGCGGCAGGGTGACCTTGGTCCACTTGGAGTCATCGAAGTCCGGGGCGGCGAAGCCCTGCGGCGCCTTTCCGCCGTAGCGCCAGTTGCGGTTCAGGTCATAGACGCGTTGGACGCCCGTGGGCGTGGACTGGACCTGGGCGGCAAACGCGCTAGCGGCGGTGCCCAGCAGGAAGGAGCGGCGATCGACGGGGGCGTTGAGGTGCTTCATGGGAATCTCTGCGTCCTCAACCTATCACAGCGGCGCCCGGACAGCACGGGACGCATGATATAGTCCAGGGCGAGATGAGAGGCGCACACTACTCCGTGATCGCTGTTCTGCTCTGCGCCCCGCTGGCGGCGCAGACGCCGGGCGAATGGAAGACCCTGTTCGACGGCAAGACGCTGGAAGGCTGGAAGGAGACTCAGTTCGCGCGGCACGGCGAAGTGAAGATCGAGAACGGCACGATGGTGCTGGGCCTCGGTCAGCCGCTCACCGGCGTGAACCTCACCACCGCCTTCCCGAAGACGAACTACGAGATCCGATTCGAGGCGATGCGGGTGCGGGGCGGCGACTTCTTCGCGAGCCTCACCGTGCCGGTAGGGGAATCGTTCGCCACGTTCGTAACGGGCGGCTGGGGCGGCGATATCGTGGGGCTATCGAGCATCGACGGCTGGGACGCCTCCGACAATGAGACACGCTCTTACTTCACCTTCGAGAACGGTCAATGGTACACCTTCCGCCTGCAGGTGACACCGGAGCGCATCGTGGGGATGATCGACGATCAGGTGGTCTTCAACCCCGGTATCGCGGGGCGGGCGATCAGCATGCGGCCTGGGGAGATCAAACTGTCGACGCCTTTCGGGTTTGCGTCGTACAACACGGTGGGCGCGGTGAGGAAGGTAGAGTATCGCCTGCTGCGGCCCCCGTCGGGAGACCGCAGCAGGAATTGAGACAGCCTAGCCGTTGAGCTTCCAGCCCGGGCGGTATTCGCGCCGCAGGTAGTCATTCGCCTCGGAGGAGTTGGTGACCTTGCCTGTGGCCTGGTCGTATTCCAGCTTCTTTCCGGCGCGGTGGGCTACCAGGCCGAGCAGCATCTGCTCCATCATCGAACCGGAATAGTCGAAGTCGCAGTGGGTCTTCGTACTGGTGCCGTGCTTGACGTTGTTGTACTTGCCCTTGCAGGCGTCCAGCCATTCGCGCTGGAAGACGTCGCTGCCGGGGCCGCCGATCTCACGGCCTTCCTTCTGGGCCGCGAGGATGTCGTCGACGTTCGTATTCGGCAAGCCGAGAGCCGCGGGGACATTGCCGTCCATCATCTGCACGGTCGGGAAGCCGTTGGCGCCGACTTCGGCGCTGGGCATGGCGGTGAAGCCGGATGGCATCGGACGGCCCTGTGGACGCGGACCACCGGCGCGGCGGGGCGGGGCCTGCGTGACCTGGCCGGTGCCCTGGATGAGAGGCAGCGTCTCGGAGGAACCGCGGCGCTTGTAATAAGTCAGGTCGCCGTCATCGTTGTTGGGGAGAATGACACGAGTGGTGAAGTCGGCGAAGATCGAGCCCTTGGTGCCCTCGAAGATCGCTCCATTGCCAACGCGGCTCAGGTCGATATAGCCACGCGGCGCCTGCGGTTTCAGACCGCCCTGGTACCACACGATCTCAATGGGTCCGCGCCAGCTGTTGGCTGGGTGATGGAAGCTCGCCTTCAGTTTGACGGGGCAGATGTTGGGATCGTACTTGTCGCTGACTTCCTGGTCGATCTCGATGCCCGTCGGCGCGCCGGCATCGATGGAGTTCCAGAGCAGATCCATCGTGTGCGCACCCATGTCGCCCATCTGGCCGACGCCGAAGTCGCGGTACATGTTCCAGAACAGGCAGTTCAGGCCGTTCGAGCCGCCGAAGTACTGCGGGCTGTAGGGGTGATACGGAGAGGGTCCGATCCACTGCTCGTAGTGCAGGAAGGATGGCGGCATGCCTTCGGCCACAGGATAACCGGGACGGGGCAACCGGCGTGCATCCCAACCGTGGACGGTCTTCAGTTCGCCGATGGCGCCGTCGAGAATCAACTCGCGCAGCCGCTCGAAGTTCGGGTACGCATGACGCTGGGTGCCGTGCTGCGTGGCGATCTTCGCTCTGCGCTTGATGTAGTTGGCGCGCAGCGTGCGGACCTCGTCCACCGTGATGCCCATCGGCTTCTCGCAGTAGACGTGCATGTCGCGGTTCATGGCCCAGTTGGCGATGAACGCGTGATGGTGGTCAGCGGTGCAGATGATCACCGCCTCGACGTCCTTCTGGTCGAGCATCGGGCGCCAGTCGTAATAGGCCTTCGCCTTGGGGAAGATCTGGAGAGCTTCCTTGGTGCGGTGGTCGTTTACGTCGCAAAGCGCCACCACGTTCTCGTTCTGAAGGACGTTATAGTGCGCTGTGCCGCGCCCCCACACGCCGACGAGGGCGACATTCAACTTGTTGCTGGGGGCGTTTTGTCCGCGGAGCGTGCCGCTTTTCAGAATGGTGAGGCCGGCGGAGGCGGCGGCCGATTTCAGCAGATCGCGTCTTTGCATAAGAGGAACTCCACGAACATACTACAGGAGGTTCGGGCCTTATGCTGCCCCCCTCTCCTCCGGGAGCTCCTGGCAGGGAGCGGCTCAAACGTGGCCGTTCCCTGCCCCGGGCAACTCAAACTGGCATTATCCGGCGGCTTCGGCTTCCACAATGCCGAGCGGCGACTTGGTCTTGTAGACGCGCACGAGGCGCAGGCCGGCCGAAGCAAGCAGATCAGAAAACTCGGCCGCGGTCCGCTCACGGCCGCCTGTCATGACGAGCATGTTGAGATCCATCATGGGTCCAAAATCGGGCACATTGGGCTCGGGCAGCACCATGTCGAGGACGAGCACACGCGCGCCCGGCGCCATCACCTTGCGAATGTTCTCGAGGATCAACCGCGACTCGGCATCGGCCCAGTCGTGCAGGATCCATTTCATGGTGTAGAGGTCGCCACCGGCCGGGACGCTTTCAAAGAAATTGCCGGGATGGAACTCGATGCGCTGCCGGACGGGCTCGTGCTGCAGGACTTCGCGCGCCTGCTCGACGACGGAACCGGCATCGAAGAGCACCCCGCGCGCCTCAGGACTGGCGTTCAGCATGGAGGAAAGCAACTGCCCCTGGCCGCCGCCGATGTCCACGATCCTGCGGTAAGGCGTAAAGTCGTAGACCTCGAGGATGGCGCGCTGGACGACCCGCGTCAGATTGGTCATGGAGTCGTTGAAGGTGGCGGCCAACTGGGGGTGGCCTTTGAGATAGGTCCACGGGTCGGTCTGGAAGGTGCTCTGGAAGGCGTATTCGCCGGTCCGCACAGCGTCCGCGAAGTTGCCCCAGGCGGCGTAATGCATCAAGCCCAGTTCCGTGATGGCAGTGGAACGCATGGAGCCGGGCACATCCTTGCGAAGCAGGTTGGAAAGAGCCGTGGCCTCGAAGCACTGGCCGGGCAGTTCGCGGAGCACACCGCCCGACGCCAGGGCGCGCAGCAGACGGTAAAGAGAGGGTTCGTGGGTGGAAGTGGCGGCAGCCAGATCCTTTACGTCGCGAGGGCCGTCGGCCAGGAGATCGGGGATCTCCAGAGTGGCCGCGACCTGGACGGCTCGCGAGAGCCAGAAGCCGGTGATAATCCCCAGTACCTGCTGAGCGGCCGCCTGTTGTTCCAGGGCGGCTGCCTCCGCATTGATCTGCTGTACAGTCCCAGATGCCATGATTCGTTCTCCTGATGTAAGTCGCGAGAACCGGGGCCAAGGCGGATCAGGCATTCCGGAATAGTTGCGACTGGCGTTCGACAGGGCGGACCTCGCCCCCGGTGTTTACAACGATTTCAGGTACTCGATGATCGCCATGCGTTCGTCATGGGAAAGCGGCGGGCCAATGACTCCGTTCCGGCGGGGACCCTCCTTGAACTCGTGACCGGTGTTGGCATTGCCGGGCTTGGCCGTGTCGTAGAGGCTGGCTCCGGGGAATTGATCCGTGTTGTAGCCGACCTTCCCGGGATCGAACTGTTTGCTGCCGGTCCAGAAGGTCTTCGGGCGATCGGACTGCGGCGAGAGCAGCAGGTAAAGGCTGGGCACGGAGCCGTTGTGGAGATAAGGGGCCACGGCCCAGATGCCGTCGAGAGGGCGGGCTTTGTAGAACAGGTCGTCGCGAACGGCGGGATCGCTGCGATCGCGGCCTCCGGCCCACTGGGCCCGGCGTTCGGGTGTGAAGTAGTCTTTGTCCTTGTCGAAGTAGGCGTCGACGATGCCGTGGGTGACGAGATTGAGACCCTCCGCCGCGGTTTTGATGCCGAGTTTGAGATCGCCCGTGTCCGCTTTGCGGTTGCGGAAGTCCACGGCCTGATGGGGGTCGGTGCCGATGTCTTCGATGCGGATGTCCGTCACCTGGAGGAACCAGTTGCCGAGGCTGTTCTTCCACCAGTGGGCCGGCTCCGCGGCGCCCTGTTTCCCATACCCTTTGAGATCGGCCAGCAACTCGGGCACGGGCGGCAAATGGCATCCCTGGCAATGCTTGCGGTAGAGCGCTCCGCCTTGTTCCACTTTGGCGTGGTCGAGCGCCGGGAGGACCGAAGGCCACTTGGGCGAGGAAAGACCCTGGAACGGCCCGGGCCCGGCCAGCAGTTCTTCCATGGCGTAGAGGCCGCGGACGTTGATTGAGTTTTCGAACTTGCCTGCGTCAGGACCGCTGAGCTTGACCGCGGCGCGAACACCGAGAGCCTCACCCACGTTGCGGACGAGAGGATCGGCGATGGAGGAGTTGTACTGCACCCAGTTGAACCAGGAGGCATCCCAGATCTGGGGGAACCGGACGGGGGCGTTGGACACAGCAAAGTTCTTGTCGATGCCGGTATCGACGGCGAAGACCTGATTGCCGATCCGGGTCAGGGCATCGGTACGGCCGAAGCCGGCCACGTTGTCGTACGCATGAATCGCGTCGGCGGCCTTCTTCTCAGCCAGACCACTATTGAGGTAGGCTTCCATTCCGGCGCGGAGTTCCTGCTTCTGTTCGGCGGTGGGGTTTGTTCCGAGGACTCGCTCCTCAAAGCGGCTGTAGCGGCCGATGCTGAGAGGGAACTTGAGCGTGAAGCCGAGGGCCAAGCCGAGCGCCTTCTGAAACTCGGTGACCTCGATCATGGCCGGTCCGCCCTCGATCCGGATGGCGTACTTGCCGTAGAAGACCTCTCCGGTATGACAGGCGGCGCAGGTGAGGCCCACGACGGTGGCGGGCTTCTTTGTGGCCGGATCGACGAAGTCCTTGTCGATGGCGAATCCCACGGGCAGGCCGTCGGGATTGATGGCGGGGTCCTTCCTGCTGGGGATGAATCCGAAGCGGGCGAGATAAGACGTCTCATGGAACAGGCCGCAACCGAAGGGCGACAGGCATGGCTGTTCCAGAGCCATGAACCACTTGTAGGGCAGGAGGCGGGTGCCCTGCGCGGTGTGGTGGAACTGGAGACGCTGCTGATCGTCCCAATTCTGATTGACGGCGATGGTCTCGACCGGCCGTGGCTGATCCGGCACGTTGACTCGGATCTCAGCCAGCTTCTTCTTCACAAACGGCATGGCCGCCGCAATGACGATGGCGGCGACAATAAGAAAAGTAAGCGTCCGTTTCACTGCAAATCCCTCCAAGGAACGGCGGCCGGCGGGCGGCGCCGGCGCGTCCAAACAATGTCAATTTGGCTATTTCCGCGAGAACGCGGAGAGCTCCCGGCGTCATGGCGCCGCGGATGCAATAGCGGTTGAATTTCAGTCCTGCCGCCCAGACGGCAGTGGTCCCAGGGTTCCCAGAATACCCTATGTTTGCGGGAGTGGTGAAGGCGGAAGCTGCGGAAAATGCTAAAGATGGGAGGCGCCGATGCCACGGGCGGGCGGTCATGTTATGCTGTTCTGCCAGCCATGCCCGGTGGTCCGTTCCCTTCGACGCAGTATTCCCTGCTGGTGGACATGCAGAGCGAGCATGAACCACTGCGCCGGCAGGCCCTGGAACGGTTTGTCGAAGCGTATTGGAAACCGGCCTACAAGTACATCCGGCTGCGCTGGCGGAAAACGGCCGAGGATTCCGAGGACCTGACGCAGACGTTTTTTGCGGATTTCCTGGAGCACGGCCTGGTCGCGCGGTTTGATGCCGCGCGGGCCTCGTTCCGGACCTTTCTGCGCGTTTCATTGGATTCGCAGGTGCAGAGGCATCACGAATCGGAAGGGCGGATCAAGCGGGGCGGTGGGACGAAGCTGCTTTCGCTGGACTTTCCATCGGCCGAACGGGAGCTGCCGGTGGCGGCTGCGGATGCTTCACCGGAGGAGATCTTCTACCGGGAATGGCAGCGGCAGATGTTCGCGCTGGCGGTGGGCGATCTGCGCAGCGAAGCAAAGGCGAGCCGGCGGGAGGTGCAGTTCCGGGTTTTCGAGGAATACGACCTGGCGGCGGAGCCACGGCCGAGTTACCAGGAACTTGCCGTGCGTCATCAACTGACGGTCACCACCGTGACGAACTATCTCGCCTGGGCGCGGCGGGAGTTGCGGCGGCTGATGCTGGACCGGCTGGCGGGCATCACCTCCGGCGAGAACGAGTTCCGCAGCGAGGCACGGAGGCTGTTTTCGCCGTGAACCCGCTGCCCGATTCCATCATGCAGCACCTGGTGAGGGTGGCCGGGGAACCGGACCTGGCGGGGACGCCCTATGAGCTGGAGGCGGAACTGGGGCGCGGCGGGATGGGTGTCGTCTATGCCGCGCATGACTCGCGGCTGCAGCGGCCGGTGGCGCTGAAGGTGCTGTACACGGATGCTGCGGTGATGGAGGAGGCGCGCGTGATCGCGTCACTGGAGCATCCGGGCATCGTACCCGTCTACGAAACAGGCGTACTGGCAGACGGGCGTCCCTTCTATGCGATGCGGCTGGTGGAGGGGTTGTCGCTTGACGCGTATCTGACACCGGCGGTCGCGTTATCGGAACGGCTAAGAGTGTTTCAAAAGGTGTGCGAGACGGTGGCCTTCGCGCATAGCCGAGGCGTGGTGCACCGCGACCTGAAGCCGGGCAACATCATGGTGGGCAATTTTGGGGAGGTAGTGATTCTCGACTGGGGCGTGGCCCGGCGCAGCGAGTCGACGGAGCGCGCGGGCGTGGTGGCGGGTACGCCGCGCTTCATGGCGCCGGAGGTGTTGGCCGGTCAGGGGGATGCAGCGGGCCACAAAGCGGACATCTACTCGCTGGGCGCGCTATTGCAGTGCACGTTGCCGGAACATCCGCCCAAGGCGCTGGCCGCGGTGGCGGAGAAAGCAATGAGCCCGGCTCCGACCGACCGGTATGAAGATTGCGCGGCGCTGAACCGGGAGATCAGCCGGTATCTGGATGGGGCCGCGGTGGAAGCACATGCCGAATCGGCCGTGGAAAGGGTGGCACGGTTTGCCTTGCGGAACCGGACGCTTCTGCTGCTGCTGGCGGCATACCTCGCTGTCAGAATATTCCTGTTTTTTCTGAGGACCACTTAAAGGAACTTCCGCGAACGCGGTATAGGTCATTTGCCGGAAGGAGAAAAGGTATGAACAAGCCCGTTCTGGGATTGGGCGTCGGTGTTGTTCTGGGGGCACTGGACGGGGCCACGGCCTGGTTCACGCCCGCGGTGAGGGATCAGATGACCGGGATCCTGATTGGATCGTCGGTCAAGGGGATGGTCGTTGGGCTGCTGGCAGGATGGTTCGCCAGGAAAGTGCGATCGGTGCCCATGGGGATTGCCTTCGGGTGTGCCCTCGGGCTGCTGTTTGCGTACCTGGTCGCCATGGGCGGCGACGAGAAAGGCAACCACTATTATCTGGAGATCATGCTGCCGGGCTTCGTGGTGGGCGGCATTATCGGCTTCCTGACCCAGCGTTGGGGCGATCTTCCGGTACAGAAGGCATAAGGACAAAGGAGATCTCGCATATGGCAAGACCCGTGCATTTTGAAATCCCCGCCGATAACACGGAACGGGCAATCGCATTCTATGAGAAGCTCTTCGGCTGGAAGTTCAGTCTCTGGCCGGGGCCGATGCAGTATTGGCTGATCACCACAGGGCCGGCTGAAGAGCGCGGTATCGATGGTGGCATGATGCAGCGGATGCATCCTGGGCAGGGCGTCGTGAATACCGTGGATGTGAAGGACCTGGATGCCTCGATCGCGACGGCGGTGGCCGGCGGCGGCGAGCTGACGGTGCCGCGGATGGCGATTCCGGGGGTGGGCTGGCTGGCGTACTGCAAGGATCCCGAGGGGAATCTGTTTGGAATGATGCAGGCGGATGAGAAGGCGGCCTGAGCATCTGGGAGCTATCAGCTTTCAGGCTGAGAGCTTCGCGCCCGGCAAACGATGGACGGCCCGGCTTCTCCTTGCGGAGAGGCCGGGCCGTTTCTTTTTGGTCCCAGGGGCTAGAAGCGGAACTTGGCTCCGAGCTGGATGACTCTCGGGGTGGTGGCGCTGATGATCTGGCCGAAGCTGGGGCTGCTGATGTTGCCGTTGACGGCCGCGGCTCCGAAGAACTGGGCGTGATTGAAGAGGTTGAAGGCTTCGAGACGGAGGTCAACGGAGCGGGTCTCGGAGAGTCTCACGGACTTCAGAAGAGCGGCATCGAAGTTCACCATTCCGGGGCCGTAGAAGAAGCGGCGTGCGGCGGTGCCCATGGTGCCGATCGCGGGCATGCTGAAGAGGCTGGTGTCGAAGGCCGAGCGGCCGTTGCGCGGGTCGGTATTGATGGCCAGATTGCCGTTGCGTACATCCGGCGTATCGAGACCGTCGCTGTTGATGCCGTTTGGAATAGAGCCGATCAGCGATGTGTCGTTGTTATTGAACAGAGTGACGGGGAGGCCGGAGCTCAATCGCGTAATGCCGGAGAGAGACCAGCCTTCGGTCCAGGAGTTGCGTTTCGACAGCAGGCGCGGCAGTGGCAGGGCCCAGTGGTAGCTGGCGACCAGGTTGTGGCGCAGGTCAAACGCGGAGAGGGCCCGGCTGAGCCGTCCATTGAGGGGGTTGATGGCTTCGGAAAGGCTGGAGGATTGGTCCAGCGATTTTCCATAGGTATAGCCGATGAGCAGGTCGCCTTGCCGGCCGGTGTGCCGGATGGAGGCCTCGAGGGCGTTGAAATTGGAGTTGCCGATGGTCTTCTGGTGAGTGAAGCCGGCAAAGTCGGAGCTGAACGGTCCGCGTGTGCCCTGGTAGACCCGGCCGTCCCTGGCGTAGTAGGTGTTGTTCTCTCCGAAGGGGCCACAGGTGGCGGTGCCGGGCAGGACATCCTCAGGCCGGCTGAGGCTGAGACAGAGTCCGGGGTTGCCGGGATTGGCGGCGACCAGGACCAGGAGGTGGTGCGCCTGGGAGCCGACATAACTGAGGCTGAACGTGGTGTCGCGGGCGATTTCGCGCTGGAGCGAGAACATGTAGCTGCTGGTGTAGGGCGTGACGTTCTGATTGAAGTAGCCGGGCATGTGCGCCACAGGCAGGTAGCGCGACCAGTCGACGGAAGTATTGGGGTTCTGAGCCGAGGCGCCGGGGGTGGCGATGGGCGACGGGAAGCGCTGGCCGACGTTTTCCCCCGTGGCGGCGATGACAAAGGGCGTTTCGAAGAGCGGGGGGTCCAAAGCTGTCGAAATCCATGCCGTAGGGGGGATTGGCGCTCATGATGCCGGCCGAGAGCCCTTCGATGGCGGTGTAGTAGATACCGAAGCCGGCGCGAATGCTGGTCTTCTGGCCTGAGCCGAACAGACGGCCGAGAAGGCCATTCTCGAAGGACGGCGCCCAGGCCAGGCCTATGCGGGGCGCGAAGTTGTTGTAGCGGGTGGGAGCAAGTGTGGAGGGAACGCCTGGATCGCCCGGAAAGACGAGGCCGGTGGGAGCATTGGGGTAGACGATGGATTGCTGGCCGAGGACAGCGGTCTGGATCTGGTTGTACTTCTCACTCCAGGGTGGAAGGACATCCCAGCGCAGGCCGTAGTTCAAGGTTAGGGTGGGGTGCAGTTGCCAGCGGTCCTGCGCGTAGAGGCCGATGTACTTGTTGCGTGGGTAGAAGTGCTTGGAGTCGCCCTGGGCGTAGACGCTGGCGATGCCGAGCAGGTAGTCGGCAAAGTCGGAACCGGTCTCGGTGCCCTGGAACATGAAGGTCCCGTTGTAGGTGGCGTTGGGCGCGATGTTGATCTGGTCGAAGTGAACATTGCCTCCAAATTTGAGGAGGTGGCGGCCCAGAACCTTGGCGTAGGTGTCAGAGATCTGAAAAGTGTTGTTGGCCTGACGCACGCCGGTGACGTTGACGCCGATGGTGAAGTCGTTGAAGGCGATGTTCTCGATGCCTTCGATCTCGGGCGCCAGGGCGACGATGCCGGGCTGGCCGTGTTCGTCCACGAAGCCCTGCGACGCCAGGGTGGGGCCGACGCCGCCGACAGGCTGGCCGATGTTGTTGGCGGTGCGCATGTAGCTGAGCCGGAGCTCATTGGTGGCAGTGGGGCTGAGGGTGGAGGTCAGGCCAATGGAGGCCATCTGCGCGCGGCCGAGAGACAGCGCATTGAAGCCGGGGACGTTGGCTCCGCCCTGCCCGGTCGGGTATGGGTTGTCGAAGTGGTAGTCGTCGGAGAAGTAGTAGCCGGAGAGGGTGCCCCAGCGGGTATTGAAGTCGGCGCGAGCGGCGCCTTTGTCATCGCGAAGGGTCTGATCCTCATTGGCGGTGGAGAAGATACTGGTCCCCTGGTTTGGCAGCGGGATGTAGGAGAGCAGGTTCCTGGCTGGGGTCGACCAGACGGACTTGGGGATCTTCGCATTGGGGAAGACACACTGCGCGGTGTTGGTGCAGCCCGGCGTGTAGTAGGGCATGCCGGGGGATACGGCGTAGCCGAGTTTGGAGGTGAGACGGTTGGCCCAATACTGGCCGTTGACGGTGCCGGTGAGGCGGTCGGCATTGGCGGAGAAATCGCCTTCGCGGTTCTGAAGTGAAGGCACGGAGATGAGGCCGGTGTCGACGCCTCGGGTCATGCGAGTGCCCTGGTAGTCGACGAAGAAGAAGGCGCTGTCCTTCCGGATGGCTCCGCCGAGTGTGCCGCCGAACTGCTGGCGGTCGTACTTGGCTCGGGTGGGTGCAAAGAAGTTGCGGGCCGCGAGGCTGGTGTTGCGGGCGAAGTCGAAGGCACTGCCGTGGAGTTCGTTGGTGCCGGACTTTGTCGTGACGACGACCTGGCCGCCGCTGTAGTTCCCGTACTCGGCGTCGAAGCTTCCGGTGAGGACGCGGAACTCCTCGATGGAATCGAGATTAGGGACGACCGCGGCGAACATGTTGAAAGTCTCCTGGACGGAGCTTCCGTTCACGGCGAAGCCGTTGGCGGTTTCGCGCTGGCCGCTGACGGACATGTCGCCGGGATTCAGGTCACCGGAGGGCGGCGCGCTGGCGCAACCCGACATCATGACGGCATTGGGCTGCTTGGCGCTGACGGGGGTGACGCCGGGTTGGAGGGCGAGCAGGTCAGTATAGCTGCGGCCATTCACCGGGATGCCGGTCATCTTGCTGCCGCGGATGACGTCACCGAGTTGGGTGTTGGCCGTCTCCACCTGGGCGAGGGTTTCCGTGACGACGACGACATCGTTGTGCTGGCCGAGTTCCAGAGGGATATCCAGTTTCACGGCGCCGTCGGAGCGGAGATCGATGCCTGCCTGTTTGAAGGGCTTGAAGCCAGGGTGCTCCACGGTGACGTCATAGGTGCCGACGGGCAGGACAGGAAAGGCGTAGAAGCCGGCGGTATTGGTGACGGTATGTTGAGCGATGCCCGTGGCGACATTGGTGGCGGTGACGGCGACGGAGGGGATGACGGAGTGGCTGCCATCGGTGACCATGCCGGCGATGCTGCCGCCCGTGGCCGCGAAGGCGGCGTGCCCGGCGAGGACGAGGGCGAAGAGGCAGGCGATTGATAGCAGTTTGCAGAAGCTGTGGATGCGGAAGAGGCAGGAACAACTGGGATGAAACAGAAAAGGGCCGCTAGCCAAGGTCCCACATGAGGTATACGGGTATTCAGGCTCCATAGTCTGTAAATATGGTATCTGCAACTCAGTTGCATGTCAAGAGCAGCGCGCAGCCGGAACAGGGAGGGGTTGGGCGGCAGGAAGGCGAGGCTAGAGGTTGAAGGCGCGGACGATGATTCTGTCGCCGGTGAGGCCTGGGATGAAAAGTCGCATCCGGGGCGGCCCGGCGGGCAAGCGGATGAGGCCGCGGAAGGCGAACACGTGCTCCAGGAGGGCCGCCTGGATGAACATTGTGGGGCGTGGTTTGCGGGGCAAGGCGGTGGACTGGGTGACGGCCCAATCGGGCACGGGGATTCCGTCGAGGAGGCTGGCTTTCCTCACGCTGTGATAGGTTTCCGCTGGAAGCCAGAATCCTTCGGCGGTTCCGCTGAAGTCCTGCTCCAGAAAGCGGTAGATGATTTCGCCCTCGCGCAGAAGGACCTTGGCGGGCATGCCGTCGAAGGTGGAGCGAACGGCTTGCGGCAGGGACCGGACGAAATCCAGATCGGCGTTGAGGAGGGGCCGTTCCTCGGGCTGGGGTTCTCCGCCCGGGTCGAGAACTGGTTCGAGATCAGACAATCAGCCCACCAGCACCGTGAAGCAGCCGAGGACGATGCTGCCGCCGTGGGCGGTCATATCGCCGATTCGAGCCTGCGGCATACTCATCGTCAGGACGGTGAACGAACCAAGGACGATCACGTCTGGCGGTCCGACGCAGGTGGCCATGTCCGAGACACGAGCAGCGGGCAGACCGCCAATAAGGACGGTGGGCGCGCCGGGCGGCAGGATGGGGCCGCCGACATGCGGCACAATGCCGGTCACCATGGGACAGACATGCATATCGGTGATTCTCGAAGCGGGCATTCCCATGTCGGTGAGTTCCCCTCAACTGCCGGCTCTAGGGCGCCGGCTCCCATACCTTGATTTTACGCGCAACTTCGACGCCTTGCGCGATGAAACTGCGGAATGCGTTGGCCGCACCCTGCGGATCGCCGGAGAGGGCCGAAAGCGACGGCGCCGGCAACGGCTTTGGCGCAACTGTATTCGGCCACCTCCACGGCAGGCGCTTCCGGAGGGGCCACGCTGCCGCCGCTGAAGAACACGCTGAGAGCGGCGCATCCGGCGGGCGTCCCAAATTCGGCTTTTTCGGCGGCGACCATGGCGGCGCGGCGGTGTGCATCGGTCGGCTGGCCGATCCACTTCTCGGTGGCATCGAGAGCGGTCTTGATGGGCGGCGGCGGAGTGGCGCCGGACGCGCGGCGAGCGCAGACCCAGGCCCACCAGATGGACTCCCGCCTGGGCAGAGAAAAGGCGAGGAATTTCACGGCATCGGGGAACTCTCCCGCGCCGACCATCGCGTCGAGGAAGTCGGGCGCCGCGATTTCGGGGGTAGCCAATTGCGCCGCCGCGGGTCCCAACTCAGCGATCTGGCAGAGTTCGGCGACCGTCTTCGGCTGCTTCCCGGATGGAGGTGCAGTACTCATATTGTTAGTTGATCATCACGATGCCGCCCTTTTCCATGAGCATCGCATCCCCGTTGATTTGTGTCATGAGGCCCTTCACCTGGACCTGGATCGTGCCTTCGATCTTGATCATCATGCCCTTGATGGTGACGCCCATCTGGTCCACTTTGATACTACTCTGGCCGACCTTCAGCTCGATGGACTGCATGGCCTCGGTCTCGGCTTTGCCGAGGTCGATCTTGGTGGTCTGATTCCCCATCTTCACCTGGGTCAACTGGTTGCCCCATGTCGAGGGTCGTCGACTGGTTGCCCTGTTTGATGGTGGTGGCCTGGTCGGCCTGAATGGTGATGGTCTGTTTGCCGACTTTGATGGTGAAGGTCTGATCACCCTGCTCGATGGTGATTTGTCTCGCTGCCTTCCTTGATCGTTTTGGTCTCGTCGTTCTTGATGGTGGTGATGCGGTCGTGGTCGACGTTGCGGGTCTCGTCGTTTTCCACCTCCACGAGAAGGTCCTTTTCGGCGTGCATGAAGATCTGCTCGCTGCCCTTCTTGTCCTCGAAGCGGAATTCGTTGAAGTTCTCAGTGCCGCCCTGTTTCGAACTGCGGCTCTTTACGCCGCTCTGGGTCTTGTTGTCGGGCAGGGTGTAGGGCGGCATCTGGTCGGCGTTGTAGACGCTGCCGACGATGATGGGACGGTCGGGGTCGCCTTCGAGGAAGTCGACGATTACCTCCTGACCGATGCGGGGAATGTGAATCATGCCCCACTGTTTGCCGGCCCAGAGCGTGCTGACGCGAACCCAGCAGGAACTGTTGGCGTCCTTCTGCCCTTCCCGGTCCCAGGAGAACTGCACTTTCACGCGGCCGTACTTGTCGGGGAAGATCTCCTCGCCGGAGGGGCCGACGACTACCGCGGTCTGGGTGCCGCGGACCGTGGGTTGCGGCGTCACCTGAGGCGGGCGGTAAGGTATCGCCTGTGGGAGACAGGTGAAGGAGTTCTGGTAGGTAAACGACTGCATGTTGCGCTCGCTGCCCATGGGGTGGCTGGCTGAGTGCTGGACGGAGGTCAGGACGTAGACGCCGTTGTCGGAGAAGTGTTTGTCGAGGGTGAACTTCGAGCCGGCCGCCAGAGTCAGGCAGTTGCTCTCGCCCTGGATGGTGAGGGCGTTCACGGCTTCTGACTGCATGCGGATCTCGACGGTGCGGGTATTGTCGGTGAAGATCTTCTGCAGATTGGCGGCCTGCTCGCCGCCGGTTTTGGAGATGCCATCGAAGCGTTTGGCATAGCCACCGGGGTTGTCGTAGCGCTCGAGAACGGATCCGCCGGAGATGTTGAGTTTATGGCTGACGGTGCCGGCCGTGGCCGTTTCCATGATGGTTTTGACGGCTTCGAGATTCTGGGCAGGGATCTCGAAGGTGTAGTCGCGGAGGGTGGTTTTGCCGGTGCGGATTTCCTGCGACTTGGACCAGACGTGGATGCGGCTCTCGGCGCGGGTGCCGCCGCTGAGTTCCTCATAGATGAGAGTGGTGGGCGCGGTGATGTCGGTATGTTTGGCAGGCGAGTTGGCGACGATCATCTTGTGGTCGTCGGAGGTGTGCTTGAAGAAGTAGAAGATGCCCTCCTCCTCCATCAGGCGAGAAGCGAAGGCGAAGTCGGACTCGCGGTACTGGACGCAGTATTCGCGCGGTTCGAACGTGCCGACCAACTGAAACTGGGCATCGGCGCCGAGGACTTCGCGGAGGATGTCGGGGACGGTTTTCTGCTGGAAGATGCGGCTGCGTTCGACGCGGGTGAGAAGCCAGAACTTGGGTACCACCTCGAGGGTGAAGTAGCCGGAGTCGTAAGACCGGTGCCCCTGGGTGATGCGCGAAACAATGCCGTTGAAATAACGCTCGCTGCCATCGCCCAGTACCAGGCTGAGAGTGATTTTCTGTCCCAGCAGCCGATCGAAGGTCAAATCCTGGATCGGCGAAACGCTGGTTTCTATCTCCATCCGGAACAGGGAGGAGATGGCTTCGCTCATCTGGTAGGCTTCAGGAAGAAGGAAGTCCTGCCCCAATGGGGTGGTGAGTTTCAGTGGCCATGCGCCTTGAACGGATCCTGGCATTTCCTTGCTCCTTTCGATCCTGTTGAACTCTTCCGGCAGCCGCCCCGGCCCGAACTAGACCGGCCGCAGAATCTCAAAAACCGCATCGTCCGGATGCCGCTCGAACGGTTTGTTGTTCACCCAGGTGGTCCAGCCGAGGCGGGGTCCCTGGCTTTCGGTGCCGCTCAACTGGCAGGCGGGCACCTGTTCGCGGCGCAGCACCAACTGGACTTCGACATCGCACTCCAGCCCGGCGAAGAGGGTGATCCACGACTTCAAGCGGCGATGCGAGTCGCCGCCGGGCAGAAAATCATCGTAATGGGTACGGGTAAGTGGACCGATTTTTACACGAATTCGCGACTGGCGGTCCCAGATTTCATCGCCAACCACGGCGCCGCGTCCGAGGCGGCTGGAATAGCCCTCCTCGCCGAGTTTGCACTGGGCGCCGCGGGAGACGGGATACCACCCGCCAACGAACTGTCCGACCTCGACGTGCGCGCCGAAGTAATCGCGGAGGATGCTCTCCAGCGCGGCGGCCGGGCGCGTCTGCATCATGAGCAGGCCCGCATAGAAGAGGAAGGCGGCGTCGGGAATCTCCTGCCGGTTACGCATGCCGCGCGTGCCGAGGCCGACGAGGCTCATGAGCCGGCTGGAGAACTGGTCCTTATCCGCGCGTTCAAACATGACGGGGGCGCGGTTTTTGCGCCAGGCCATGTAGAAGAGAGAGAGGATGCGGTGGTGGAAGAGGTCGAGGAAGTCGCGGAGGGTGGTGTCCTTGGCCCTCAGGCGCTCGGCCAGCAGTTCGGTGTAGGCGGTGGGCAGTACGCCGACGGGACCGGTCAGGCCGAAGAAGTTGACCGTCATGCGCGGCGGACCGGATTCCGGTTTCTGCAGCGATTGAATTTCGCTGGCGGGAAACTCGGTGGACGGGTGCACGGCCAGACGCACGATTTCGGTGGAAGGAGCGCCGTAGCCGCCGAGGGGGGCGCGCTCGTCAAGAAAGCGCTCCAGCAGCCGGACCGCCTGAAAGAACTGGAAGCGGTAGGGCTCCTGGTCGAGGAGGTCACTCAGTCTGGCGGGCGCTAGATCAGCACCCTCCTGCCGGTCCGTGGCGGCCATTCCCTGAGTACCTCCTTTCTTTGCTTTGTCCGGACTTCGAGCTGGGTAAAGCTGTTCAGCGAGACGTAGAGGCCGAGGAAGCGCTCAAGGACCGCGGCGAAGAGGAAGACGCCTTCACCGACGAACTGTTCCTCGTCGAACTCCATGGAGATGTGGGTGCCACGGGCGAACGAGGTTCCATCGTCATAGACGACGGGCGCGAACTCCCGGCGGGAACGCAGCGCGGTGAGTCCTTCGATCTGTTTCTCGCCGTAGGAGGTTTCGGCGAAGTTGTAAAGGCGCAGCATCTCGCGGAAAGCGTCGCCGCCTTCTTCCACCAGTGAGAGGTAGTTCAGCGAGAACATGGAGATCATGCGCCAGAAGAGATTCTTGCGCTGGGGCGCGCGCACGGTGGTGGTGGGCTTGCGCAGCGCCACGATGCGCTTGACGGGGGCGGCGGCGTCGAGCGTGAAATCGCCGGATTCGTTGCCGAACGGCAGGCTACCGGGCAGGTCGCGATTGGAGCAGATGGTCCGGACATTCAGCACGTCGGCCTTGGGCCGGGTGTGCTTTCCAGCGGCGTTGGAGATGGAGAGGTAGATCTCGGTGCCGTTGTCGTTGCGCAACGTGGCGGGGCCGCGGCGGGTGTACCAGAAGACCTGGTTGGCGCTCTTGGCGTCGGCGTGGCGGAAGGAGTAGAGCGGTTCGAGAACCGTCACTTCCTCGGAATCCGGGTTGACGCTGGCCACTTCCTCGACGGAGAAGATCTCGAGAGCGGTACGGCGGTTCACATCGGGGATGACATGGTACTCGTAGCGAGTATGGTCGAGGAGGATGGGCTCGGCGGTGTGGGGGAAAAGATTGATGATGGGCGTGCAGTTGAGGCGGAAGGTCCTGGCGTTGATGCCCACTTCGAGTGCCTGCCGCCGGTCCGACCGTTCGAAGGGCGAGATGACGAACGCGATTTCCACGCTGCCCTGGAAGCCGGCCTGGCAGACGGCGTCGAGTCCGCTAAGTTCGAAGAAGAGGAACTTCTGCGGGAAAGCGAAGTATTCCTGGATGATCTGGTAGCCGGAAAAAGAGCGGCGGGGATAGGGCAGAACGGCCTCATCCTCCTCAAACCCCATGGGCCGCAGGGCGTCGGGCGGCAGGATGAGCGGCTTGATGTTCGACTTGGCGGCGGTATCGCGGACGATGATCTGGACGCAGTTGTTCGAGAGGACCTCGTACAGCGTGTGCATCGTGCTGCTTTCGCCATCGAGGTAAAAGCGCAGCCGGTCGAGCGCGAGCTTGCCGAAAGTGAGGTCGCCCTGGCAGCGGAGCACGAGGCGGACGACGCCGGCGGCACCGGACATTTCACCGATGCTGCGGACACGGTCCTGCGTGCGCCAGTCGGCCGCGGCGACTTCGACGGGCCAGAAGGTGAGGTCGTAGCTGGTTCTGAACTTGCAGGGCGCACCGCCGACGGGCCGGGAAGACAGGACTGCGCCGCGTTCGATGGTAAAGCCGCTCTCCGGCTTGACCTGCTCAGCATCGACTTGGAATTCGGCGATCGACATGGAGGGCAGCGGCCGCAGGTAGTGCGGGAACAGGATGTTCAGCAGGGCCTCAGTGATCTCGGGGAATTCGTCGTCGATCTTGAGGCGGACGCGGGCGGCAAGAAAGGCGAAGCCCTCAAGCAGGCGTTCGACGTGCGGATCCTCGCATTTATTGGGCTCGAGGACCAGGCGGGAGGCGATTTTCGGGTAGCGTTCAGCGAACTCGGCTCCCATGCGGCGCAGGAAGCTGAGCTCTTTTTCGTAGTACTGGAGAAGGTCGTCCCGCATGGAATCAAGCCTTCACTTGATACTCGCCGCGGGTGAGGTCCAGGTAAGTATCGAAGGAGATGGCCTCCGGCGCGGGATCGATCATGAGCATCGCGTCGATGGTGAAGTGCAGATTGCGGTTCTGTTTGTAGAGCGGCTCCTGGGAGGTGACGCGCACCTGTTTGAGCCTGGGCTCGAAGAACTCGACGGCGGTTTCGATGGCGCGCAGCAGGTTCTTCTCGTCCTCGGCGGAATGGAGCCGGAATGAGGTCATGTCCATCAGGCCGAAGTGATAGAGGGAATGGCGCAGCTCGGCCATCGATTTGGGGGCTTCCTCGTCGATTTTGCGGGTATTGAAGACCCACTCGAGGTCGCGTTTGATGGATTCCTTGAGGCTGCGAATGGCCTGGGCGCGGGAAGGCAGCACCTCGACCTTGACCCAGGGCTCGTGGTCGATCAACCGGTCGAGCAGGGGTTGTTGCAGCGTCTGTTCCGGAATATGCGAAGCCATAGACTACTCTTGATAGTTTAGAGCCTGCACGGGGTCAAGCCGGCAGATGCGGTCGTAGAGTTCGGCGCGCTGAGACTGATCGCCGCCGACGGAATCCATGCACTGCATGAGAAGGACGAGCGGGTGGGCCAGAACTTCCCCGGACTCCCAGTCCTCCAATTGACGGCGATCGATCTCGGCGGCCAGTTCGCGGAGCATGGGGTAGGCGATCTTCTGTTTCTGGGCCGCCACGAACAGGTGGGCCAACTGCATGCGCCGTTTGTAGCGGCCGCGGCCGGAGCGCTCGCGGGAAAGAGCCTCGGTGACAGTCTGAATCGCCTCGTCGAGACGCCCTGAGCGTGCGGCGACGAGAGCCTTATCGAAAGCGTCCTTGTCTTCGTCCGAGATCTCCTCTTCCATGGCAGGAGGCTCCGTATCGAGGGCCACGGGGGGCGGAGGCGGCGGAGGCGGCGCAGCGGCGGCCTGGGGTGCTTCGTAGGACTGCTGCGCGGATTGTCCGTCTCCGCCTTCGGACGGGAGAAGGACCTCCTCGGTAATCCACTTCATGGTGTCGGGATTCGCGGTGGGCGTATCGTCCAACAACGTCATGGAGAGCAGTTTGGGCAGATCAGTCAACAGGCCGCGAGTCTCGGTCTTGACGGCCTCGGCGACAAACTTGAACCAGTCGCCCTTGTTTTCCAGGGCGCGCACGGTATAGCGCTGGATGTCCAGCCAGCCACGGCCGCAGGGGAGTTCCATGGCCTTCTCGGTGGTTTCCAGGACGCCGTCCCAGTTGGAGGCGAGGTAGCGTTCCTTCAACTCAGACCGGATTTCGGCGGGTGGAGCCACCAGCATGGACGCATCGATTTCCGGCCCGTTGTAGCGTAGCTCGCCGAAGCGGTAACCGCGCAACATGAGGTAGGGGCCGATGGCGTAGACATCTTTCTTTCGAAGGAACCGGGCCACGGCGGCCAGCCGGCGAGCGGCATCCTCGACGTCGGAAGGATCGATGCCGCCACCCGTGGAGGGCGCGGGCGCCGGCGGGGGCGCAGCAGCGGCGACGGGCGCGGCAGCCGCCACGGGCGCGGCTTCCACGACGGGCGCCGGCGGAGGAGGCGGAGGGGCTTCGACGACGGGGGCGGCGACGGCCGTGGGTCCGCCCTTTTTGTTCACGCACGTCTTGACGAATTGGACGATTTCTTCCAGTGCCGTGCGGGATTTGATGAAACTGGGGGAATACTCGCCGAATTTCTCATCGCAGGTTTCGATGAGGCTGGCCAGGGCTTCGAGTCCCTCGTCAATATCCTTCTGAATATTTTCGAGAAATACCTTGGGCGTGCCGTCGACGGCGGCGTCGAACTCTTCGGCAGTGAGCTTGCCGTCGGCGACCAGTTTCTGCCGGGTCTTTTTCTTATCCTCGGTATTGGCGTCCTTCTCGTAGCCAATCGTGCGGGATTCCTTGTAGTGGACCCAGGTGAGCTTGGTCGAGGTAATGGGCAGCCCGCGCAGGGGCTCTTCGAGCTTCCCGCCCAGCCATTCGAGAGGAGCGGAACGGGTTTCGGTGTCGCCGTCCTCGAGTTCAGGATGAATGGTGTCCCAGAACTGTTCCAGCAGGTCGTGGAGCAACTGGAAGCACGGGGCCAGCATGCTGTAGCCATCCTTGCGGATGTGGGAATCCACGAGCCAGACGGCGAGTTGGAGATCCTTCCCGCGCTTGGCGATGGCTTCGCCGGCGAGTTTGATGGCCTGAGTGTGGTCGGCGACTTTGAGGGCGGTCTTCCATTCGCCCTGGGGCGCGTCGATGTCCTCGCGCCGGGCTTCCTTGACCTTATCGGTGACCGGATCGTACCGCAGAGATACGCCGCTGGGGTTGCTGCCAGCAATGGGCGTTAACAGATCATCGCGAAGAGGCATTCTGGATTATTGCGCTGAAACCGCTCCGGCCTCGGTGGAGGCCTCCGTGGGCGCGCAAATCTGCAGTTCCCGAATCTCCAGGAAGGGGACGACTTCCTCGCCGTCCAGCACGAGCAATTTCTGGCCGAAGGGGATGCCCCCCTCGTCGGTGTCCTGCCAATCGGTGGCGCGGCCCATTTTCACATTGTCGTCCGCATGCTGCCAGGACAGTGGATAGATGGCCGGCATCAACACTTCGCCGAATTTCTGATCGGAGAACTGGGCATTGGTGTCGATGAGCGCGGAGGACCAGATGAGGTCGCGCAGGAACCGGGGCTGTTCCATCTTGATGGAGACGACATACTCCATCGGCAGCCAAACATACTCGCCGGCGAGAAAGACCTCAAAGCGGGCGCCGATTCGCGGGTCGGCGTCCTCAATGGAAGAGAAGGGGCGGCCATTGAGGGTGCCCGAGAGGGCTTTCGCGCCAGTTTTGCCCGCCGAATCCGGATAGTTGCGCTTCAGGAAAGCGTCCTGTCTTTCGCGTTCGGCCACCAGGGCGGAGCGATAGACAATGGCGCCGACTTCGGCATCCGGACTGGCGGAGGAGAGCAGAGCCAGGTGTTTTGACGCCCGTTCGTACTCTCCCGCCAGGCACAACAGTTCGAAGAGGAAGGTGCGGCGACGGAGGTCGGCCGGGTTGTCCCGGATCTCGCTCCCCAGCGCCTGAATGGCTTCTTTCAGCTTGCCTTCGCGATAAAGCTCAGCGGCTCCCACCACACACCTCCCTGCTCCCTGGAACAAACGACAGCGGACTGGTTTAGGACGGAACGTTGGTACGCAGGTCCCAAGTAGCGGTCTTCTTGGTTCCTTCTTCGCCCTTGGCCAACTGCGGCAGGTACTCGATGGCGACCTTACCGAAAGCGAATGAGACCGATTCGGTGGGCGTGTCGTCGCCGCCAGAGGAACCACTCCACTGGATGCTATCCACGAACACTTCCTCGAAATCGTACTTCAGGTATTCGATCGCCGTGCCGCCGGCCTTGCGCAGAACGACATGCGCGTTGGTGAAGTGCTGGCCCTTGCAGCAGTTGGTGAACATGGCGGCCGAGGAGGCGTCGGTCTTCTTCATGAATGTCGAAGAGATGCTCACCTTGCCGGCGCCGGCGCCACCGGAGGCCGAACCGATTGTGGTCGGATTGCTGGCGCCCCAGGAGAAGCTATAAATCTCGAAAGCTTTCTTGTCCTTATAGGTCTTATCCTGAGTTTCACCCTCGGCCGTGGGATCGCCCCCCTCGAGCCACATAAATGCGTCATGCGCCATAGTCACTCGCTCCTTCGTCGATCAGATACAGATACACACACCCAGAATGGCTGGCCGCTTGATTCGGACGAATCATCCACCCGACCTGGAGCGCCAGCCAAAATCGACTCCGGGCCGATTCCAAAGATCAATTGAGACCCGGGCCGCCCGGATGAGCGGACCGGGTCTCAAAGCCGTTAGCCAGCCGGTTGCGGGAGGTCCGCCACCAGACGCATCGAAATGGTGAGTTCTTCCAGTTGGAAGTGCGGCTTGAGGAACGCCACGGCGCGGTAGGCGCCGGGTTTGCCCGGCACTTCCATCACGTCGACGCGCGCTTCCGACAGCGGGTATTTCGCCTTCATGGAGGGTGAGGCGCTGGCGCTGTCCACCACATAGCCCTTGATCCAGCGATTCAGGAAGCCTTCGCAATCCTGGCGGGTCATGAAGCTGCCGATCTTGTCGCGCATCATGGCCTTGAGGTAGTGAGCGAAGCGGGAGACCGCGAGGATGTAGCTGAGGTTGGTCGACAAGCGGGCGTTGGCGTTGGCCGCGTCCGTGTCGTACAACTTCGCCTTCTGGCAGGACTGGACGCTGAAGAATGCCGCGTAGTCGGTGTTCTTGCAGTGAACCAGCGGCACGAAGCCGAGGTCGGCCAGTTCCTTTTCGCGACGGTCGGTGATGGCCACTTCGGTGGGGCACTTCATTGCGAGGTCGCCGTCTTCCGTCTTGAAGTTGTGAACCGTGAGGCCTTCGACCTTGCCGCCGCCTTCGACGCCGCGGATGGTGGCGCACCAGTTGTAACGTGCGAAGGAATCCGTGATGCGGGCGCCGAGAGCGTAGGCCGCGTTGCCCCACAGATACTTGTTGTGATCGGTTCCGTCGACATCCTCTTCGAAGTCGAACTCTTCGACAGGGCGGGTGGCCCGGCCGTAGGGGTCGCGCATCAGGATGTGAGGCATGGTGAGGGCGACATAGCGGGCGTCGTCGGAGGAGCGGAACGACTTCCACTTGGCGTACTCGGTGGTATCGAAGACCTTCGCCAGGTCGCGCGGAGCGGCGAGGTCAGCGAAGGAATCGAGGTTGAACATGCTGTTGTTGGTGGCGGAGATGAACGGGGCGTGGGCGGCCGCCGCAACCTGCGAAACCTTCTGCAACAGTTCCATGTCCTCGGGGCCCTTGCCGAACTCGTAGTCGCCGATGAGGGCGCCGAACGGATGGCCGCCGAAGATGCCGAACTCTTCCTCGTACACCTTCTTGAACATCGCGCTCTGGTCGAATTCGGAGGCGCGCTGCAGGTCGCGGAGCAATTCCTTCTTCGAGACGTTGATGACCTTGATCTTCAACATCTCGCTGCACTCGGAGTTGCTGACCATGTACTTCAGGCCGCGCCAGCTGGATTCCAGCTTCTGGAAAGCCTCGTTGTGCATCACCTCATTCAATTGAAGCGAGATGAGGTGGTCGATTTGCGCGATGCGGGCGTTGATCATCGCCTCGGAGTCGCGCGAGAGAGTCATTGAGCCGTCCAGGAACTGCTGGACGAACTCCTTGACGAGCGCCTTGCCCTGTTCCCGGGCTTCAGGATCGCGCGCCAGCCGGCCTTCGTCGACAATCTGATCGAGAAGGCTCTTTTCCACTAAGGATTCTGTCGTCGAAGCCGCCGCGGCGGCTTGCGCTTTTTCACTCATTGCTGCCTCCCTTGCCGCCGGTGAACTCGCCCTTCAGCTTTTCCAGCTTGTCGGCGCTGCGCACGGTATCCATGAGCAGTTCATCGAGTTTGTCGTTGCCCTGCAGGCTGCCGCGAAGGTCCGAGAGGCGCGTACGCAGGTCCAGCAGCTCCTTGAGCGGCTTCACCTGCTTCGCCACGTTCGCGGGTTCAAAGTCGTCCATGCTCTGGAAGCGGAGATCGACTTTGAGCTGGCCCGCGTTGGGATCCTCACTCAGCTTGTTTTCCACCGAAAACGCCAGGTGGGGCTTCATCGCGGCCAGAACGTTGTCGAAGTTGTCGAGGCTGACCTCAACGAACTTGCGATCCTTCAGCCGTGGCAGCGGTTCCTCAGGCATGCCCGTAAAATCGCCGAATACGCCCATCACGAAGGGCAGTTCTTTCTTTTCAATTGCGCCGCCCGTTTCCACATCGTAGGTGATATGGACACGAGGAGAGCGAACTCGATCCAGTTTGTGTTGAAGACTCTCAGCCATTATTGGAACTCCAGTCCGTGTTAGGGTACACCTGCCCCGCAGTCACACTTAAACCCAGCCCGTCCGGCTGCCCAGCGCCAGAACCGATCTGTATCATACCTCTGCCCTTCCCCCGTCTCAATAGCAATCTTCAGATCCAGTTCTAATTCACAACCAAATTGAAACGGAGCGGCTTAATCTGCGCCTTTCCAACCACATTCACCCCTCTGAAGGGAGTGTTCCGCCACCACCAAGAAACCAGTCCCACGGGACTAGTGGACCAGCTCCTCGACCGGCGCCTCGCGGCGAGGCAGAGGGAACTGATCCAATTCGATAAAACCGTTAGAAATCAGGCTATGCATGACCGCGCAGAAGTGCTCAAACGTGACATCCGAGCCGACCACATCCTGCGCACGCAGTTCCTCAAAGATCTCCGCTGTCGTTCTCTGGCCATTGCATTCGCCCACGAGCACCGCCAGCCAGGGCTCGGCATTGGCGGTAAAGACAAATGGAAACCTGGCGCGCAGGCGATAGCGCGATGGCTCCAGACCGCTGGGACCTGGCTTGTGCACGACCTCCAGTTCCATCTCCGGGGCCAGATGCGGCCGGGTGCCGCCGAGCGCGGCCGGCATGGATGGCTGGGCGGCCAGTTTCTCCCAACCTCGAACCCACTCGACGGCTTCGCCCCAGACGGTTTCCGCCTTCACGCTGCGGGCCGTGGCCACGCGGCGCGGCTGGGCCACCCGCTCAATGACGACTGTGCCGTAGAAGAGGGCGGTCACTTTCAACCGTTCAAACAGCTCCGAGCGCGGCCAGGGTTCCCCAGCTTGCCCTTCGCCTTGACGACGGCTTCCAGAACCACCGACGGGCGTGTGCCGACCTCGGTCGCGACGAGCAGGACGTCGAACTCGTTGCTGGAGTCGCCCAGCCACTTGCGGATGCGCTCCTCCAGCTTTTCTCCCTCGCGGTCAGTGGCCGTGGTGACACAGTACAGCCGACACGCCGGGCTTCAGATACTTCGGCAAGTCCTGGACGATGCGCCGGAAGATCTGCTCGCCGTCCTCGCCGCCGTCGCGGAAGAGCATGTGCTTCTTGCCGTCCGGGACATAAGGGGGGTGAGCCACGATGCAGTCGAACTGGAGGCCCTCCACGGCGCCGAAGAGATCGCCCTGGACGCCGAGCACCTGCTCGAGTCCGTTCAGTTTGGCATTGAAATTGGAGTAGTGGACCGAGCGGAGGCCCAGATCGGCGGCATAGACGCGCTTGGCGCCGCGGATCGCCGCCAGCAGACCAGCAATCCCAGTGCCACAACAAATGTCGAGGAAATCCTCACCGGGGTTCTGGGGCTGGATCGAAAGAAAGCGTCCGGTATTCTCGGTGATCGCCGCGTAGACCAGATCTTCCGGCAGTTCTTCGCCCACCAGGTTGGTGCGGTCCGACACGGTGTAGACGCCGGCGACCGGGTAGAGCAGAACGGTGGCTTTCCACGCCGATTCGCCTTTGGGGCGGATGACGTCCAGATCCGAGGAGTTCCAGCAGGCGGGCAGCAGATTTGCGCGGAGGACCGTCTCCTCCACGGTGACTTCATCCATCAGAAGCCGGATGAGCGCATCCAGCGCGCTCGTGGATTTCGGGGCCTGTCGTCCGGCCCTCTTCAGATCCTTAAACTCGTAGATCGTCCTGGATCCGGTGCGCTGGCAGACCGCGTCTTCCGTGTATCCAAGGCTCCTCAGGCCCTCCCGTAACTCCGAGAACTGCCCGGGAGTGCCGACCTTCAATGGGACCATCCGCTGCTCCTCCGAAGAACCGCTGTTGGACAGTATACTCAATGCCGCGCCAAGAGCAAATGCCCTATTTTCTGTACCTTTCAGATTTCTATACTTGAATATCCGGATAATGAGGGGACAAACCATCGTCAGGTTCTTTTTTTGCACCCGCCCCTGTGCGTCCAACCGTTCCTCTGGTACCTTGAGATCCAGATGCATCGCCTGGAACCCGTTGTCTGGACTAAAGGGACCATCCTCAATGCCCAACACTTACAACTTCAGGATCGGTACCTGGAGGACTCGCTTCGCTTCCGGTTGAACGCCACCCAATTCCAGCCGTGGGGCTTTACGAAGTTAAGGATTGACGATGAAGCGCTATCGGCGGGGATCATCAATCTGACCCAGGCGTCGGGCATTTTCCCGGACGGTCTGCTGTTCGACGTGCCGGAACTGGATCCGGGGCCGGCCCCGAAGCCGATCGCCTCAAATTTCGGCCCGGACGACACCAAGCTGGATTTCTGCCTGGCCATCCCGCATTACCGGGAACGGGGCATCAACGTGGCGGGGCTGCAGCGGCAGGTGGATGCGCGCTACCGGGCGGAGATCGCCATGGTGAGCGACGAGAATACCGGCCGGTCGGAGAAGCCCGTCACACTGGCCCGCAAGAATCTTCGGATCATCGTGGAAGGCGAAAGCGTGGAGGGCATGTCCACGATTCCGGTTGGGCGCATCCTGCGCACGCCGGCCGGACTATTTGAGCTTGATTCCCGGTGCGTGCCGCCACTGCTCGACTTTCACGCCAGCGATTATCTTTCGGCGATCGCGCGGCGCCTGGTGGAGATCCTGTCCGCCCGCAGCGATACGCTATCGGGCCTGCGCCGGCAGAAGAACCAGAGCCTGGCGGACTTCACGGCGTCCGACATCGCCAGTTTCTGGCTGCTCTATACGGTCAATTCGGCGCTGCCGATTTTTCAGCACCTGCATGCCGCGCCGGGCATTCACCCGGAGATGATCTACAGCGAAATGCTGGCGCTGGCGGGAGCGCTGACCGCGTTTTCGACCAAGCTTCAGCCGCGCAATCTGCCGATCTACGACCACGAGAACCTGGGGGCATGCTTCACAGAGTTGGACGAGGCGCTGCGGATGCTGCTGACCACCGTGGTGCCCAGCAATTTCGTCTCGCTGCCGTTGAAGCAGGTGCAACCGTCCATCTACGCCACCAGCATCGATCGGGACGACTATTTCAAGAACACCCGGATGTATCTGGCGATCCAGGCGGAAACGAACCAGGCGGAGCTGATTCGCAGGACCCCGCAACTGGTCAAGATCTGTTCCGCGGACTATATCGAGCACCTGGTGCAGACCGCGCTGCCGGGTGTCCCGCTGCGGCACGTGCCTGCCCCACCCAGCTCCATCCCTGTAAAGCTGAATTACAACTATTTCAGCTTGGAGCAAAAGGGCGGACCTTACGAATCTGTTGTGCGAGCCCGCAACCTGGCTGCGTACGTCCCTGCGGATCTGCCGAATCCGCAGATGGAGCTGATCATTCTGTTGCCGAAGGCGGATTGACGGCACCAGCGGCGGCGGTCAGCTTGTGACTTCCGGGGCCGGCTGAACCGCGGAGTGGATGGGGCTGCCGGAGGATTCGAGAGTCTGCCCGACCGGCGGATGGTGCGGCAGCAGCGCCAGGGCGAGGCGTCCGCCGAGAATGCAGGCGAAGGTAAACAGCAAGGGGATTGTGCGGTCGCCGGACGCCGTCCAGACAAGTGAAACGAGGTAGGGCCACCAGGTCTGCCCCACCGTGTTCACAGGAACGATGAGCCCCATCACCCGCGGCAGGGATCTGGGTCCGAAGTAGTCGGCGACGAGTAGGGGGACAACCACGAAATCCACGCTCATTCCGAAACCGAAGGTGGCGGCAAACAGGTAGGGTCCGCCGGCCGGGGTGAGGAAGAAGAGCATCGGCATGGCGGCAGCCATGCAGGTGAAGGCGGCGGAGATGACGTGTCGCTTCGGAAAGCGGTCTGAAGCCCAGGCGAAGGCGAATCGGGCCAGTGCCATGAAGGCGAGCATGATCAGGACGGTCCAGCCGTAGACCTGATCGAGTTGGAGTTGGTCGCGGTAGCCGGCTTCCCGGAAGATCAGTTTCAAAGGCTGGGTGACACCGGCGACCCCACCGACGGCGATGGTGCTGCCCGCCAGCAGCAGCCAGAAGGTTCGGTTCAGGGGCGCATCGCTGCTTGATGGAGCGGGTGCGGCGGGCTGAAGGGGTTCCACCCTGGGAAACACTTTGAGGACAAGAGGGACCGCCAACAGGACGATGGATCCGATGGCAACCAGGGCAATTCGGAAGCCAAAGGCCTGCGTGAGCGGGCGGGCCAGGCAGGCGACTGAGAGTGCGCCGAAGAGGCTGATGCCGAAATAGGCGATGGCCATGGCGGAGCCGCGATTGCGGGAAAGGTGCGCGTGAGGAGGATCTGGTGCGACAAGGGCCCAGCGAACGTCCAGCCTGTCATGTACAGGATCCACAGGAGGTAGTATTCGGCGAGGCTGCCGCCCATGCGCCCGAAGCCGGCCAGCGCCAGAGCACAAACCACGGATCCCCAGAGGATGCAGGTGCGGGGCGGGAGGCGGCGCACGAGAAGCGGTCCGGCGACAAGGGTGACGAGCGTTCCGATGGGAAGGCCGAGGATGATGGAGGACCGGGACCAGCCAAACCCTCCCTGGACGGCGGGATGTTCGAAGTAGTCGTAGAAGTACGGCAGCCCATAATAGGGCACGCCCACGACAAGGCCGAGGATGAGCCCGGAGGCGATGGCGACGGCCCAGGGGGCGTCGTGTCTGGCGCCACCGTTCATGAATCGAGGGCCCTCCAACGGACGCCAGCCTGCGGAGGGGATTGCGAACGCCGCATTCCCTATTGTTTCGTCAGAACCCCGAGATCGTCCAATACTCCTTCGAGTATGCCGGGATAACCCGGAGTTATGGCTCAGTTGAAGGCGTCTACTCGTGCTGGAGCGCCTGGCTGGGGTTGATGCGGAGAGCCCGCCGGCCCGGCGCCGCCACTGCCAGCGCGACCACGGCGGCGAAGAATGCCAGGGCCGCGATGTAGGCCAGCGGGTCGAGGAGCCTCAGCCCGGCCATGACGGGAATCCCGGATCGCAGGATGCGGACGGCCGCGGCGCCACCCAGGGCACCGAGCGTGAAGCCGATGGCGAGCGGGCGCGTCATGGGAGTGAGAACGGCGCGGACCACCTGAGCGGAGCGGGCGCCCAGTGCGATACGCAGGCCGAGTTCACGGGTGCGCTGCGCCACGGTATAGCCGGCCAAGCCGGCGAGTCCGATCGATGAGAGCAGCACGGCTACGATACCCAGCAAGGTGACCACCGCCAGGGCACGGGTGAGTTTGGCTACCTCCCGGTCGAAGGAATCGGTGAGGACTTCGACGGTGGGCTGGAGACGGGGGTCGAGCGCACGAGCCGCCTCCTGCAGCCGGCGTACAGAGTGATGCGGGTCTCCTGACACTCGCAGGAGCAGAACGGATTCGGGTGAGAGCGAGCCAGGATGAGGCAGGTAGAATTCGAGGGGTTCCGGATTGCCGATGTCGGTCGTCGACGCATTCTGAACGATGCCGATGACCGTGGGGCCATGCGGATCCCAGGGTAACGTTTGCCCGAGGGCCCCGCCGTTGGGCCAAAGCACCCGTTCGGCCGCTTCGCTGATCAGCGCGACGCCGGTTTCTCCGGGCAGCAAATTGCGTCCGCGCAGGAGGCGCAGTCCCATGGTGTCGAGAAAGTTGGAATCGACTTGATTGCCGGAGAACTGGCGGCCTTGCCAGACGGAGCCCATGTGGAGATTGCCCCACGGCGCAAGCCAGGCCGTGGACACGGCCTTGGCCTCCGGGAGTTCCGCGGCCCGGGCCCGGAGAGATTCCAGGTAGGCGCCGGCGGCGGCCGCCTGATAGCCGTGCGCCTTGAGCCCTGGTGAGATCCAGAGCAACTGACGGTGATCGAAACCGGGTTCGCTGGCGCCGAGTTGCCGCCGCCCGCTGACGAGCAGGCTGGAAACGACAAGGAGCAGACAACTTGCGGCAACCTGGGCGGTGAGAAAGAGGGAGCGGGCTCGCCCGGCGCGGGGCACGAGGCTCGTCAGCCGCAGCGCGGGCGGCAATCCGAAGACGAGCGCAGCCAGGAGAGCGACGGCGAAGGTGGCCGCGATTGCCCGCCAGTCCGGCACCAGGCCGGAGTTGGGATTGTGTTGAAGCTGAATGGCCTTCAGCAGGGCGCTGCTGAGCAGGAGGCCACAAAGGCCGCTGAGTCCAGCCAGCAGAAGCGCCTCAGTGAACAGTTGACGCACCACGCGCAGGCGGCCGGCGCCGAGCGCCATGCGGACGCGGATTTCGCGTTCCCGAGTGACGCCTCGAGCCAGCACCAGGGTGCCCAGGTTCGCGCAGGCGGCTACAAGTAGAAGCAGCACGAGCACCGCCGCGGTGGGGAGAATACCGAACTCCTCGCTGTTCGGCTGGAATTCGAAGACCGGCCGGGCGTCGAGGTATTCTCCTTTGCGCACCTGTTCGGGCTGGAGCTCATGGAGGCGCTCCGCCAGAGCCAACGATTCCTCCCGCGCCGCCTGAGGAGTGATATCCGGCCTGAGGCGCGCATAGGCGTCGAGGGCGGAGTTCCAATCGGTCAATAGGGTGCTGCCCTCCACGACGAAGGGCTGGCGGGCGAGGGGGATCCAGACGTCACCAGTGCCTCTGGCCCAGCGCGGCAGAAGGCCAACCACCCGCAGCAGTTTGCCATTGACGCGGACGGAGCGCCCGATCGCCGTTGGATCGCTGCCTAAGCGGCGCTGCCAGAATAGTTCACTCAACAGAGCCACAGGCTCGGAGTCTGGTCTTTCATCCTGAGGGAGCAACAGACGCCCCATCAACGGGTGAATGCCGAATTCGGAGAAGTAGCCCGCGGTGGCGAAGGCGACCTGGACTTGCTCCATCGCACCATCCCGCGCCGCGTCGCCAAAGATGGCGGGCTGGCGTTCGAGGACTCCGATCACGGAACGGAACGACTTGGCATTGGCCTGGTAGAAGGCGATCTCGGGGTAGGGCAGGTTCGAGATGTGGACGCCGGGCGCGCGGCGAGTGAGGTGAACCAGGGTGTCGGGATCGGGCGCGGAACCACCGTGCAGGTCGGCCAGCACGACCCGGAATGCCGTCAGCGGTACGCCGATGCCCAGTGCCAGCACAAGCATGGCGGTAATGGTGAAGCCGCGGGCATTGCGGAGGACTCGCGCACCGTAGGTGAGATCCTGCCAGAGGCGATCAAACCAACCCCAGCCCCAGACTTCGCGAGTGTCCTCGCGGAGCCGCAAGTCGTCCCCGAAAGTGGAACGGCGCTCCGGCGGAAGCTGCTCGCGATGATAGGCCATCTCCTCCGCCATCTCGCGTTCAAGACGCCGGCGGTTCCAGAGGTAGGAGAGGCGTCGCAGCAGTTCTCTCATGGCGGTTTCCTTATGCGAGTTTCAACACGGACTGAATGGCGCGGGTGACGTCGTCGTAGCCGGCGCGCTCGATGGCCAACTGCTTGCGGCCATCCTGGGTCAGATGGTAGGAACGAACGCGGCGCTTTGTGTCGGAGAGGCCCCACTCGGCCTCAACCCAGCCCTTCATCAACATCTTCTGCAAGGCGGGATAGAGGGAGCCTTCCTCGACTTGAAGAGCATCCTGGGAGAGCTGTCCGATGCGCTGGGCGATGGCGTAGCCGTGGAGGGGTCCGGCTTCGAGGACGCGCAGGACGAGCAGAATCAGAGTTCCAGGTACGAGTTCCAGTTTGGGCATAGGCTTAGGCTACCTACGCATAGATTACCTATGCCTATAAACCCAGTCAAGAGACGAACGGCGGCAGGGCTTATTTGTTACGTTTGCCGGCGTTTAATAGAGCGTGGTGCGGATGCGCTCCGGCAGGGCCGCGTCGTACGAGGCGCCGCCTTCTTCTCCGGCTGTGGCATCGGCGAGCATCGTACCCGCCGAGGGCACGTCGCCCGGCGCGCGGAAGAGGCCAGGGTCCCACAACCGGCTGCGAATGATGGCGCGGGCGCACTGGAACATGACGGTTTCGATTTGAAGGACGATGACCACTTTGGGGACGGATCCCTTCACCAGGAAAGAATCGCAGAGTTCCCGATTGCGGCTGAGGGTGGCGGCGCCATTGATCCGCAGGATTTCCGAGATCCCGGGAATGAGGAAGAGGAGAGCAGCCCGGGGATCATTGATCAAGTTGCGGAGGGTGTCGATGCGGTTGTTTCCACGGCGTTCGGGCAGCAGCAGGGTGGAATCGTCGGCGATGCGGACGAATCCGGCGGCGTCGCCGCGGGGCGAGCAGTCCAATCCGCGCGGACCGCTGGTGGCGATGGCGAAGAACGGCGCGGCTTCGATCATCGCGCGGTAGGCCGGCGTGAGCTGGCGGGTCACTTTGCGGATGGAGGGCGGAGCGGGGGCCGGGTACATCGAATCGAGCTCGGCCAGGTCCCGAATGGGGTCGGGCACAAGAAAGGGCACTTTTTCATCCTATATCAGGAGCCGGCGGCCGACCGGCTAGAGTTGACCCTTCAGCCGGAGGCGGAAGAGGCGCCAGAGCTGACGGAAGGAGTCCTTCAAGGCCGAGGACCCGAGACGGGGGCTGGGGGCGTGGTAATGGATGGGCACCTCGACCAGCCGCAGGTTCCGGCAATAGGTTTTGATTTCTGTCTGGAAGAAGTGGGCCCTGGAATGGATGCCGCGGCGCAGGATTTCTTCCAGCGTGCGGCGGGAGAAGAGTTCGAAGCCGCTGGTCATGTCGCTCAGGGCCGTGCCGAGCATCAGGTTGCTGAGAATGGTGCCCCCGCGGCTGACGGCATAGCGCTTGAGGGAGCCGTCGGTCATGCGGCCTCCGGCCATGAAGCGGCTGCCGAAGACGCAGTCATAGCCCTGCGCCATGGCGTCAAAGAACCGGGGCATGTCCGACGGCTGATGGCTGAAACCGGCGTCGATTTCCAGAATCCAATCCGCGCCGGAGGCCAGAGCCTCCTTGTAACCGCGCACGTAGGCATCGACCACGCAGCGGTTTTCCGGAGCCCAGACGATGCGCAAACGCGGTTCAGAGGCGGCCAGCTGTTGGAGCAGTTCGAACGTGTTGTCGGTGGTGACGCGGTCGAGTACTGCGAAGAATGTGGCGGAGCGGAAGCCGCCGCACTGCTCGAGCACGGCGGTGACGAAGCGCACCGCGTTGTCCCCTTCGTTCGCCATGGGGCAGGCCACGGCCAGGGCAATGCCGGAGCGGTTTCCCTGCGCGGTTCCGGCTGTCAAAGCGACGCAGCCCCGTGCGCGATTCGATTGCGTCTCGTCCGCATCAGGGCCGCCGTCCCCAGGGGAGTTCCGAGGCTCCGCACTGCTGGATCCTGATATCGAACCGGCCGGACTCGGACAGGATGAACAGTTCGCTCAAATTGTTGACAGCCGGCGTGTGCTCCACGAAGACGTTGACGTGCCTGATTCCTCCGCCGCCCATGCGATTGCCGGGGAGCCAGGATTTGATCAGGCCCGGGTAACCATGGGCGCTTACCAGCAGGTAAAGATAGCCGTCGGGTTCGGCCGGCCGCTGCTCCAGGGGTTCGACCTCGCAATGGATTCTGAGGTATTTGAACTGCTGGCCGATGGGCGCCAGGCTGACGGCGGCTTCGTTCAGGGCAGCCGGGGAAAGGGTCAGCTTTTCCATCTCCGTGTGCCGGGCCCACCCGATGTTGCGGCCATGCGCGTTGTAGGCCACCGGGAAGACAGGCGACTCGGGTAGCGGCTGCGCCTCCCGGTCGAAATCGATGCGGGCGATGGAGTAGGTGCCGGCGTCCCAGGAAGGCCACTGAGTGAGGGGCGTCAGCCATTTGCGATGAATGATGGAATTCGAGAAGTAGACGTCCTCGGTGCTGACATCGCCCAGGTGGTCGGAGAGGTATTCGACTTTCTGATCCTTCAGGAACCGCTCGGCGGCGCCGTCGCGGAGGTAAGTCCGAACAAAGGCCGGCGAATTGATGACGCCATCGAGGTTGCTGATGGCCCGGCCATCCTCGAGGAAGAACGCCTGCGTACCCACGCTGAAGCCGGCGATCCGGGTGCCGGGCGGAGTGCGGCGGTTGAGAATCCGCGCGGCCGTGATCCACTGATTGACGTCATCCCGGGCCGCGACGATGCGGCAGTGTGTGTAGCCGATGGCAGCAATGAGGGCCAGCATGGCAGCGGCGGCCGCGGGCACCGCAAACCGAAGAGCCGGCCGGCCTTCGAGATGGGATTGGAGCAGCCCGGCGGCGCCGTCGAAGACCGAGGCGACCAGTTCGATGACGAGCAGCACCTGCGGCACGTAGTACCAGTTGATATACCCGGCCTGCGCCGCGAAAAGCGGGTAGGTGAACACGTAAACGACCATCTGGACGCAGGCAAAGAGGAACAGTGCCAGACGCAGGCGGCGTCCTGGAGACGCGGAACGCAGGCCGCCCGCCAGGCGGAGGCAGAGGCCGGTGACGCAAAGGAGCACGAGCCCCCAGGAGAGGGCACGGAAGGCGCCCAGGGTGCGGAGACCGGGGAACAGGTTGAACGGGCGCGGCTCCCAATGATCCTGCGGGCCCAGCACTACGGGAATCAGATGTTCGAGGTATGGTTTCAGGGTGGCGAGGGCAGCCGAGACGTGGCGGTCGAGCGGTATCGCGGTGCGTTCGATGTGTCCTTTGGCCATCATGCTGGCCGGGAAGATGCTGCCGAAGAAGACGAGATTGCCCAGGACATAGAGGCCGAGGCAGGCGACCGGGAGAGCCAGCGGCAGGGCGAGGCGCATCCACCGTTCACGAAACGGCACAGCCAGCGCTTGGGGGGTGAAGGCGAAAGAGGCGAGCGCGAGGGCGAACAGCGGGAGGAGCAGCGCGTAGTCAAGCCGGCTCAAAGCGGCGCACGACAACAGAGCGCCGAGGACAAGCATCTGCTTTTGAGACGGGAATTCCGAGCGGACGGCATAGGTAAAGGCCAGGAGTCCGACAAGGGAGGCGGCGGCGATGCCGCTCTCCATGCCTGAGTTCCAATAGATGAAGAGCGGGCTGAACAGGAGCAGCGCGAGGAATACCGCCTTGTAGGTCCAGCTTCGTGGGCACGTCCGCACGTAGACGACCGCGGAAACGAAGACTACCAGGAACCCGCCGGCGGAGATGGCCCGCATCTGGGCCAACCGGTCGGACAGCAGCGCCATTATGCCGACCGCGGCGCCCATCCAAAGCGGTTGAAAGCCATTCGTCGCATTTCTTCCATCGAGCGAGAAAACAAACGAGCGAACAAAATTTCCGGCTGGAACCAGATAGTAAAATGCGTCCTCGGTAATCATTTGGCTGGCATACATCTCTTCCGGAATGCGCGCGATGAGGAAGTAGTACACAAGCGTAGGGAATAAGAGGGAGAGAGCGAGCAGCAGTGGGATCCAGTTTACGGGTGCGGGCTTTGCGGGAGAGGGGCGGTGTGGAGGTTCGGGCGCAGTCCGCTTGGGGGCCGCCACAACTGGCCGATCCGCACGGTGGGATTTATTGGTTGCCATGGCTCAGCGCAGATTTCCAGGGTTGAGCAACGCCGGAACTGGATTGAAAAGCCATATTAGCAAACGGACCGGTACGGCGGGTTGCGGAGCGAAGGCAGAAATCAAGCGAATGATCCGCTTACTTGACAGCGCATCGGGCCACTAATTTAGGGGCAGCCATTTGCCGTGCAATCTCCGGCCTGTGGCAATCCTGGAGTATTTATCTGGACAAATTAGCGAGGATCGGGGCGCAGGCAGGATGGTGCCCGCCTGCGCCCTTCCCCGATTAGCGCAGCAACCAGAAGGCGACCACGGCCACGATGGCCAGCACCAGCAGGATGCTCAAGCCGATGATGAGCGGCATCATGGGGTTCTTGGCGGGCGGCGTCGGTTTCGGGGCTGCGACCGCTGGCGCGGCCGGCGCGGCGGGCGGCCGGACCGGGGTCGCCATCATGCGGGTGAACTCGCTGGGACCGGCCTGAATGGTGGGCGGAGGCACCGGGGCTGCCGGCATGGACGCGGCGGGCATGGAACTCTGCATCTGACCGTACGGCGTGCTTGGCATGCGGGGTGCTTCGACCGGAGCCGGCGTCCCGGAGAAGATACGGGTGAACTCGCCGGGCGCGGCCGGTGGTGGAGCGGAAGGAGCCGGAGTGGGCGCGGGCGGCGTGTAGGTCTGGCCGCTGTCGAACATCTTCATCAGGTCGTCGCGTTTGGGTTCGTTCCAGGATCCGGCGCCGGGCTGCGCCTTGGGGACGAAGGGGGCATCGGCGTCGGGAGGAAGCACGGGCGCGGAGCCCGGGGTGGCGGCTCCGGGTTTCCAGGAGGCGCGCAGCATGCGGGTGAACTCGCCGGGCTCAGTGGATTCCGGAGAGGCCGTGGAGGCCGGCGGAGGCCAGGCGGGGGTCGAGGCGGGCTGGGCCGGAGGAGGCGCCGGCCGGTCCCAGGACAGAGGGGGCGGAGTGGCGGGTGAGGCTGGGGCGGACGGCGATGCCGTCAGGCCGGGTGACCGCATCATGCGGGTGAACTCGCCGGTCTGGTCCTGCGAAGAGGTCACTGGGGGAGGAGGCGGGGGCGCGGCGACCGGCGGAGGTGGAGGCGTGGCCGGCAGCGGGGGCGGCGTCGCGGGCCGGGCCGGCGCCACGGAGGAGAATTCGCTCTGGCGGATCATCCGCGTGAATTCTCCCGTCTCGGCATGAGCCGGAGGAGGCGGAGGAGGTGGAGGTGGCGCCGCGGCGACAGGTGGCGGCGGGACCGCGGCGACAGGCGGCGGAGGCGGCACGACGGCGGCGGGGGGTGGAGGAGTAGCGGGCGGAGGAGGAGCCACCGGCTGCGAACCCGTCACCGAGGCATAATCGCTCTGCCGCATCATGCGCGTGAATTCGCCCGGCTCCGATTGAGCCGCGGCAACCGGCGGCGGCGCGGGCACGGGAGGAGGCGGGGCGGCGGCGACCGGTGGAGGTGGAGGAGGCGCCTCGGGCAACGGCGGAGGAGCGGCTGGCGGTGGAGCCGTCACGGAGGCGTACTCGCTTTGCCGCATCATGCGGGTGAATTCGCCGGGTTCGTTTGCCGCCGCGACAGGCGGAGGCGGAGGCGGCGGTACAGCGACCGGGGCCGGAATGGGCGGAGGTTCGACGGGATCCGGTGCGGCATGCGCCGGCGGGGCGGCAGGCGCGGATCCAAACTGGCTGGCGTGGAGCATCCGAGTGAATTCGCCAGGCTCGGAGGAAGAGGCGGCGGGGGCGGGCTCCGGCTTGTACTGCGGGATTTCAGGCTGCTGGGGAGCAGGTTCCGGCGGAGCGGGCAGAGGCGGCGGGACGGGGGCGGCGGTTGCCTCAGGGGGCGCCGGCGGAGTCTGGGCCATCTGCATCAGCCGGGTAAACTCGCCGGGGCCGGAACTGGCGGCAGGTGGCGTGGTCTCCGGAGCGGGTGTGGGCGGTCCCTGCAGGGAGGCTTTGTATTCGCCGGCATCCCACTGGGGAATCCTGATTCGAGTCTTGCCCGAGGGCGAGCCGGGCATGGCCCACTGTCCGGCCTTGCTGAGATCGGGAGGGTTGGCTGGCGGGGGAGGGGGCGGCTCCGGCAGCGGCGGCGGCTCGGGTGCGCTGGCAGGTGCAGCAGTCTGCGGGGCAGGAACAGGTGGAGGTTCGGGAACATGGCCGGCGGCCAGCGCTTCGGCTTCGCCGTGGGCCAGACCGGAGGAAGCGCCCAGCCAGGTGCGGAACAGCACAGCACCAGGGAGGAGAGAAGTCACGATGAAGACAGCACCCTGCCATTCGCCGATCTCGACGATGTGGCACTGCTGGTCTTCCGGCAGGCGCCCGGCCTGCTTGAGCAATGGCTCGTCCTCCGGCCCGCGTCCAGCCGGGAACAGATGCAGGAGCAGGATGCGGCCCGACGTGCGTTCCTGCACGGGGACCGTCTGCTCGACACTGACCGTTGGGTCCGCCAACGGCTGCAGAAATTCATATTTGCGGTTCAGATCCATCGCCCCTCCGGACAATCCGTAGCAAACTACCAGATGCACGTTTATTATAAGTAGCGGACGCAATTTGCGCGCGTCTGACTTTGGACCGCAGTGCACTGGGAGCATCGCCGGAACATGAGATTCCTTTCTAGGGTGGTCTGGTCGGAGGGCATGTACCTTGGTCCGCACCACTTTCAGGTACAGGGGCGCTACTTTGAAGACTCGCTTCACTTTGCAGCTTCGGCGCTGATGGGCCAGCCGTATGGGCTCATGGGCTGCCTCCTGGATCCTGATGCCCTGTCCAACGGCACGCTTTCCGTTATCCACGCCCGAGGTATCTTTCGGGACGGACTCCAGTTTCATATGCCCGAATGCGACGCGACTCCGGCCCCCCGCGCGATCGGTGATCTGTTTCCGCCCATCCGCAGTTCGGTGGTGGTGCTGCTGGGTGTTCCGGAGCGGCTCGAGAACGGGCCAAACTGCTCGATGAACGAGGAAGGGTCGCAGACCCGCTATGTAGCCCGGAACCGGCCATACGCGGACGAGACAACGGGGCGCGACGAGCGCACGATCGAGGTCGGCGGCAAGGATTTCCGGTTGCTGCTGGATACGGAGCCGCAGGACGGGCTGGTGTGCCTGCCGCTGGCTCGTGTGATGCGGGACGGGGCGGGCCAGTATGTCTTCGATCCCTCTTTCGTGCCGCCGTGCCTGCAGATCGGCGCCAGCGAGTACCTGATGCTGCTGTTGCGCCGGCTCATCGAGATTCTGGGCGAAAAGAGCGCAACTTCGAGCCGTGCTCCGGCGGGTGGAGGCGACCGGTCGTCGCGCGAGGTCGCCAACTTCTGGCTGCTGCATGCCGTCAACAGTGCACTGGCCGCGCTGCGCCACCAGTGGACCTCCAAACGGGGGCATCCGGAGGAGATCTTCCTGGAGTTATCGCGGCTGGCGGGCGCATTGTGCACGTTCAGCCTCGATTCGCACCCGCGCAATCTGCCGGCCTTCGATCACGACAACCCGGGTCCGTGCTTCGACGCGCTGGATTATCACATCCGAACCCATCTGGAGATCACGGTGCCGACGCGCTGCATCGAGATTCAACTCGTGCAGACGGCGCCGTGGTTCTATGAGGGGGAGATCACGGATACCCGTTGTCTTGACCGTTCGTCGTGGGTGATCGACCTGCATGCCACCACCGGCGATGCGGATCTGATTGAGAAAGCTCCGCGGCTGGTGAAGGTGTGCTCCGCCAAGTTTATCGGCGAGCTCGTCAAGCGCGCCATGGCCGGTTTGCCGATGGCGCATCTGCCGATGCCGCCGCCGTCGGTTCCCATGCGGGTCGAATCGCAGTATTTCAGCGTTTCGAAGTCCGGTCCCTTCTGGGAGAACATTGTGGTGACGCGCCGAGTGGGCATATATGTACCGGCCGAGTTGCCGGATCCCGACCTGAAGCTCTTTGTCGTTCTGGATGCGTGAGGCCTAGCCTATGTCACAGCCCCAAACTGCGGAAGCGGCCTCGCGCCGTCCCTACAATCTGCCATTGATCCTGCAGGAATCAATTACAGCGACCGTGCGCATTCGCTCGATGCCGCAGGCGGTTTCCAGTGAAGAGACCTTCCGGCAGCAGATGCGGGAGGCGTTGAAGATTGCCGCCCAGGAGGCTCGCACGCCGGGGGGATACTCGCCGGAAGACATCAAAATGGCGATCTTCGCGGTGGTGGGCTTCCTGGACGAGTCGATTCTGAAGGCGGGCAACCGGGCATTCCGCGAGTGGCCCACGAAGCCGCTGCAGGAGGAGTTCTTCGGTACGCACCTGGCGGGAGAACTGTTCTACCAGAACCTGGAGCGGCTGCTGCGGATGGAGGACTCCTACGAACTGGCGGATGTTCTGGAGGTACATCAGCTCTGCATGCTGTTGGGCTTCCGGGGCCGCTACAGCGCACGCAGTCCCATGGAATTTCAGGGTGTGTTGAACACGGTGGCCGAAAAGATTGCGCGGATTCGCGGCGAGTACGGTCCGCTGACCGAAGCATGGCGGCTGCCGAACGAGCGGATTGTTCAGGGCGCCGACCCCTGGAGCAAACGGCTGTTGTACACGGCTATCGGGTTTGCGGCGGTAACGCTGCTGCTGTTCGCGGTGTTCAAGATGTCGCTGGTTTCCGGGGTTTCGGATGTGGCGGCCATCCCGGTGCGGATCCGGTAGGAGTTCATGATGCGAAAAGTCGTTCTCATTACGGTCCTGATCCTCCTGCTCTGGCTGGTTCTCGCCTGGTTCATCGGCACGTGGCTGGGCCTGCATGGCGGCATGCTGTGGGGCTTGCGCATTTCGTTGTGGGTGATTGGGCTCATCACGGCCGGCTTCGTGATCTGGTTCTTCTGGCGGAAAATCAAGCGGGAACGGGAACTCGAAGAGGGCATGGATGTCAACGAAGGCGATGAGATTGCCACGTTGCTGCGGGAGGCGGAGAAGCGGCTGACGGCTGCCCGGAACGGCAAAGCCACGGGACTGGCGACGACGCCCGTGGTGCTGATCGCCGGAGAGCCGGGCAGTGCGAAGACCAGCGTGGTGCTGAGCTCGGGCATCGATCCGGAGCTCATCGCGGGCCGGGTCCATCAGGATAATGTCGTGACCCCTACGCGGGTTGCCAATGTGTGGTACGCCAACGGCATCGCGATGGTGGAGGCGGGCGGAGCGCTCACGCAGGATAAGGCGCTGTGGAACCGGCTGATCCGCGGGCTGCGTCCGGGCCGTCTGGCCGGCATCTTCGGTTCCGGCGGCAGAGCGCCCCGCGCGGCTCTGGTGTGCTTCGATGCGGAAACCTTTGTCCACCCCGGCGGAGCGGACGCCGCCACGGCCACGGCGAAGAAGCTGCGCCAGCGGCTGGCGGCGCTCAGCGAGGATCTGGGCGTCAACCTGCCGGTATACGCGCTGTTCACCCGGATGGACCGGATTCCCGGGTTCCTGGAGTATGTCCGCAATCTGACAAACGAAGAGGTGAGCCGCGCGCTGGGCGCCACGCTGCCGCTGTCTGCGGGACAACAGGCGCGGACGTACGGCGAGGAGCAGACGGCGCGGATTTCAGCCTGTCTGGAGAGCCTCTTCAAGGAACTGGCCAACTACCGGCCACCGCTGCTGGGGCGCGAAACCGAAGCCAATTCCCTCCCTCCGACTTACGAGTTCCCCCGGGAGTTCCGAAAGCTGCAGGCCCCGATCGTGCAATTCCTGCTCGACCTGTGCCGGCCCAGCCAGCTCTCCACGGGCCCGTACCTGCGCGGGTTTTACTTTTCCGGCGTGCGTCCGGTGGTGATCCAGGAGTTCACGGGCGCTGCGGACTTTGGCGCCCCGGTACAGAGCCAAGGCGGCGTTCCGCAGGCCACCTCAATCTTCCGTGTAGGGCTGGAGTCGAACCGGCCAGTGGCACACCAGGCGCCTCAGGTCACCACGCGCCGCGTACCGCAATGGACCTTTCTGGGCGCATTGTTCCATGACGTCATACTGGCCGACCGGCTGGCGCTGGGCGGCAGTACTTCCAGCACGAAAACCAACACGTTGCGCCGGCTCGGACTGGCCTTTGCTTGTTTCCTCTGCCTGGTGATGTGCATCGGCATGGTGGTTTCGTATGTGCGGAATCGCGCGCTGGAATCGCGGGTGCTGGAGGCGGCGAAGGGCATCAACTCCTCGGAATCGACCGGCGCGGATCTTGCCTCGGCCGATGCATTGAGGAAGCTGGATACGTTGCGCAACTCGCTCGTCACGCTGGATACATACCGGCGGGATGGGTCGCCCTGGAGTTTTCATTGGGGTCTGTATACGGGCGACAGCCTGTACCAGCCGGCTCGCAAGGTGTACTTCGACCGCTTCCGGCAGTTGCTGTTCGGGCAGACCCAGACGTCGATTCTGACGTTCCTGCGGCAGTTGCCGGCGACGCCCGGACCGGACTACAACCCGACTTACGATGCGCTGAAGGGTTATCTGATTACCACGGCGCACCACGACAAGAGCTCGTCGAGCTTTCTGACTCCGGTGCTGATGAAGTTCTGGAGCGAGGGCCGCGGCGTCGACGCCGAGCGCATGAAGCTGGCGCAGGATCAGTTTGACTACTACGCGCAGGCGCTGCAGGCCGAGAATCCTTATTCGAACGAGAACGACGCGGCCACCATCGAAACCGCGCGACATTACCTGGCGCAGTTCGGAGACCTGATGCGCGTCTACCGGGCGATGCTGGCCGACGCCGCCAAAAGCGGGCCGCCCATCAACTACCACAAGCGCTTTCCCGGCGCCGACCAGGCGATGACGGATCAGCGTGAAGTCCAGCCGGCGTTCACGAAGGCCGGGTGGGAATTCATGAAGGGGGCGATCAAGAATCCCGACCGCTACTTCAGCGGCGAGCAGTGGGTGCTGGGCGAGCAGGTGACTTCGAAGATCGATCGGGGCAAGCTGATCGAGCAGTTGCAGCAGAAGTACAACGCCGACTTCACGGGTGAGTGGAGGTCGTTCCTGCGCGCCGCTTCGGTGCAGCGTTATGCGAATATCGCCGATGCTTCGAAGAAGCTGTCGATGCAGACGGGACCGCAGTCGCCGCTGCTGGCGCTGATCTGGCTGATCTCGCAAAACACGGCTGTGGACGGCAAAGAGGTATCCGAGGTGTTCCAGCCGGCGCAGGCAGTGGTGCCGCCGGCCAGCACAGATCGCTACATCGCGCCGCCGAACCAGAACTATATGAACGCGCTGCTGGGGCTGCAGACTTCGCTGGAGTCGATTGTGGGCCAGCCGGCGCCAAACGAGATGGTGGCGTCCCAGATTCTGGGGAATGCGTCGACGGCAAAGCTGGCGGCGCGGCAACTGGCTCAGACGTTCCGGCTGGATCCCGACGGGCACGTTGAGGCGCAGGTCCAGAAGCTGCTGGAAGATCCCATCACGAACGTCGAAGGCCTGCTGAAGGGTCTCGGGCCGGCGGAGTTGAACGGTAAAGGCAAGGGCGTGTGCGCGCAGATGAGCGCCGTCTGGAGCAAGTATCCATTCGATCCGAATGCGACCACGGAGGCGACGATCGCCGAAGTGAACGGGCTGCTGCACAAGCCGGATGGCGCCTTGTGGGTGTTCTATGAAGCCAGCCTGTCGAAGCTGCTGCAGAAGCAGGGGCTGCAATACGTCCCGAACCCCGCGGGCGGGATGAATCTGAATCCTGCGTTCGTGGCGTTCTTCAACCAGGCGGCCGCGTTGTCGGATGCGTTATATGCGGGCGATTCCAAGGATCCGCATGTGGCCTACACACTAAGACAGGCCCCGAGCGAGGGCATCCAGAGCCTCTCGTTGCGGCTGGACGGGCAGGCCGCCACGTTCAACGCGAATGACTCGTCACCGAAGCGCTTCAACTGGCAGGGTCCGGGCGCGCATGAAGCCAAGGCGGGCGTGCGCTTCGCCGGAAGCACTGACGTCACCTGGTTCGACAAGGACGGCGTTTGGGCTCCCTTCCACTTCTTTACGGAGGCCGAGCAGTTCCAACCTTCGGGCAACGGATACACCGTGTCGTGGATTATCCGGGCCGGGAAAGAAGCGATGAAGCTGCCCAACGGCAAGCCTCTGACGGTGCGCTTCGACCTGAATATGGAGGGAGCGCCACCGATCTTTATGAAGGGCTACTGGCGCGGGCTGCGCTGCGTGGGCGAAGTGGCCAAGTAAAAAAGCCGCTTGCAGCGCGCGGGGATTCCTCGTAACATCGCCTCAGCTTCATGCCTGGCGCGAAAGCGAAGAAGTATCGCGCGCTGCTGCTGTGTTGCGGCCACATGGATCGTGGCGATGACGCCATCGGTCCATTGTGTGCGTCGGCATTGGAAGACCGCAGGATTCCCGTCCGAAATGTGCAGGGTGAGACCTCGGAACTGCTGGATGCGTGGCAGCAGGCGGAGAGTGTCATTGTTGTCGATGCCATCTCCAGCCACAAGGCGGCGCCGGGTACGCTGATCCGCATCGATTCCCAGGAGGCGGCATTTCAGCCGGAGGCCGCCCGGTGCTCGACGCACGGGCTGGGGCTGGCGCAGGCGGTGAAGCTCGGCCGAGTCTTGAAGTGTCTCCCGGAAAAGCTGATCCTGATCGGGGTGGAGGCGGAGAGCTTCGAATGGGCCGCTACGCTCTCTCCGCAGGTGGCGGCGGCCATGCCCGCCCTGCTGGATGCGGTGGAGGCCGAATGGCGCAAGCTGACTATCGCGCCGGCGCGGGCACGGCGGTAGCGGGTTTCAACCCTACCTGGTGATCGGCGAAGTCCTTCCCTTCTAGACCGAACCTCTGCATCAATTCCGCCCGTGCTGGAATGCCGGCACACTCCGTACAGAATAGTGCGCATGGCTGGAAGTCCGAGGGTTCCAGGGCGGAGCCCTCCTGTCGCAGGAAGCGAATTTCGCGCTCACCGGTGAAGGCGCCCAGCAGGACGAAGGCGGGGTAGTAGAAATGTCCCCGGCCGCCGATCACGGCCACTTTGCGGCATCCGCTGTTGGCAATGGACGCGATGGCGGCTTCGTAGGACGGACCGTCCGCGCGGCGTTCCGCGAAGAGTGTGTCCGTGCGGCTGGCGTCGAGAATACTGAATGGTCCAGTCAGCGGGCGCAGGGTGTTTTGTGTGGAGGCGTAAAGCGCAACTCCGCCGAACAGGATGAGCAGGGGCGGGGCAGTCCACTTCGACGGAAGGCGGCTCAGCGTCAAGCCGGCGGGAATCGCCGCGAAGAGGAAGATGGGCAGATGGAGGCGGGTATGCCACGGCTGCCAGCGGAGGTAACCGCTAAACAGCAGAAAAGCAATGGCCGTGGAGGCCCACAGGGCAAGGAGGGTGCGGCTACCTGGTTTGCGCCAGCCCAGTGCCGCAAGCAGGGCGAGTCCAAGATAAAGGAGGAGATGCGCGGTGTTCGACATCCCGCCCTCGCCCCAATAGAAGGGCTGAAGGTGGAAGCTGGTGCCGGGCCAGAGGGATTGCGGATCGTCGGGAGCCTGTCCAAGGGAGCGGACGGCCGAGCGGAAACCGTCATCCAGAGTCTGATGGAGATCTTTCGGACCCACGTTGAACTGGACAGCCAGATTCCTGACGAGATTGGCAAGGATGCCGGCCGGGGTGAAGCGCTCGCACTCGTAGCCGAATGGCATGTCCCGGTTGCCGATGCGGGGACCGGTGATGCTGCCGTACTCGCGGTAGCTGCGGAGCCAGAACGGTCCCGCAATCAGCACGATCAGGGCGAGGATCACCGCGCTTTGACGAAACAAAGCCATCCAGGAGTAGCGAGTCCAGAGCAGCAGGAGCGCGAGTCCAAAAGAGGGCAACAGGAACCAGGCCAGGGACTTAGTCAGCAGAGCGAGAGCGACGACCAGGGCGAGGAAGACCGCATTGGGCCGAGTTTGTGTCTGGCCGAAGGCGAGGGCGAAGGCAAAGGCCGCCAGTAACCAGAAGGATAGAGTGACATCGTTCTTCGCTCCGGTGGCGACCAGGACGCCTTGCGGAAGGGTCGCGGCCAGGAACAAACCCAGCCACTGGCCGCCTCGTCCGGCGCCCAGGAGGTTTAAGGAGAGCGATACGGCGACGAGGCTTCCGATCCAGGCGAACCACTGCACGCAGTTGGCCAGCTGGTCACCTTGCCCGAGTACAGCGAAGTTCAATTGAATGAGTTCGTTGCCAGGCGGCATGAAGTTCATGTTGGCCATGTGGGTGGGGAAGAAGGCGAGCGAGCGGGCCTGCATCCAGACCATGACACGAGGCATGTGATAGGCCATCACGTCGTACGTATTGGGCGCGCAGGAGAGGGCGGTGACCGCGAGGATCCCTGCCAACAGGGCGGAAACACCGGCGAGCGTGCGGTCCGGCGGATCCATGGCGCGCCATTCCGAGCGTCCCAGGCTCCAAAGAGAAGGCGGCTTCCCGGTGCGACGGGACAGGAGCCAAGCCAATCCGAGACAGGCGGCCAGCCAGCCCGCGGCCAGAGTGGTCCGCTGGAGCGCCTGAACGGAGCCCAGCGATTCGGCGGCGACGACGGCAAAAGCCGCCCATAGCGCGGCCGACGCCAGGAAGGCGAGGCGCAGGCCGGCTACCCGGCCTCTAACTACTTGAAACAGCAGCAGGAACGCTGCCACGGGCACATATTCGAGCATGCGGGGCTGGAAGGGCCAGTATAGCGGACGCGGCGCTCGCCCGGCCGCCGGGCTGCGGTATACTCCGCGCATGCCCTCCCGACGCACATTTCTGAATTCCGCCGCGGCCGCTACGGTTTACCGGCTGGTCGAGGCCGCCCCGGCGATGGGCGGCACCGCCGCTCCGAGCGATAGCGTAAATCTCGGCTTTGTCGGCGTCGGCATTCGAGGGACCCAGCTTCTGGAAGAGTTCTCGCAGATTCCTGGTGTAAATCTGGTGGTCGCCGCCGATCTGTATGACGGCCATCTGGACCATGCGAAAGAGTTCACAAAAGGTAAGATTCAGACCACTAAGCGGTACGAGGATGTGATCGGCCGCAAGGATCTGGATGCGATTGTGATTGCGGTTCCGGATCACTGGCACAAGCGAATGACCCTGGAGACGCTCTCGGCCGGCAAACACGTGTATATCGAGAAGCCGATGACGTGGTCGCTGGAGGAGGGGCCGGAGATCATCGCCGCCGAGAAAAAGGCCGGCAAGGTACTGATGGTCGGCAGCGGCGGAAAGACAACGACGCTGGTCGCCAAAACCCGCGAAATCGTAGCGGCTGGTGAGTTGGGGGCGGTGCGCCAGGTGCGGATGATGCAGTACCGGAACTCGAAGGAAGGCGCCTGGATCTACCCGGTTCCGCCGGATGCTTCGGCTAAGACCATTGACTGGGAGAGGTTCCTGGGCCCGGCGCCGAAGCGGCCGTTCAGCCCGGAGGTGTTCTTCCGGTGGCGGTGCTGGTGGGAGTATTCCGGGGGCGTCGCGACGGATCTGTTCGTCCACCTGCTGACGACGATGCACGAGGTGATGAACGTGCAGGCTCCGCTGTCGGCCGTCTCGCAAGGCGGGCTTTACCGCTGGAAGGATGGGCGGACGGTGCCGGATGTCATGGAATCGCTGTTCGAGTACAAGGAAGGATTCATTGCCCAGATCAGCGTGAATCTGAACAACTCGTCGAGGTCGCCGGTGATGCAGATTTTCGGCGAGAAAGGTACTTTGACGCTGGAGGCATCGGGCATCACGATTACGCCGGAGCCGGAGGATCTGGACATCCAGATGTACGGTTCGTCCGCCTTATCGAAAGCGACGAGAGACGAGTACCTGAAGTCGCGCGGCGCGGACAAACCCCGTCCGCCGAGGCCGGAACCGAAGGTCATTCCTGTGGAAGCCGGGCCTGGGCATGGGTCGTACTTCATTCAGAGCATTCGCGAATCGAAGCCAAGCCGGGAGAATGCGACGGAAGGCCATGCGGCGGCGGGCGCGGCTCACCTGGCCAATATGGCCTACCGCAAGGGCCGCAAAATGAACTGGGATTTCAGCACGAACCGGGTGAGCGAGGCGTAGACGGAATAAAACGGGCAACGGGCGGGATGATTCCGTAGATCCCTCCATGCCTGATTCCCTGCCCTTTTCGCGCCGTGCCCTGCTCACAAGCGTTCCGGTGGCGGCTCTGCCAGAGCGCCGCATTCGCGCGGTCGCATTCGACGGCTTCACCATTTTCGACCCGCGCAGTGTCGCAAAACGAGCCGAGGAAGTGTTGCCGGGGCGCGGCGCCGCACTGGCCGGCGCGTGGCGGACGCGGCAGTTCGAATACACCTGGCTGCGGAGCCTGACGGGGTCGTATGCCGACTTCTGGCAGGTGACAGGCGAGGCGTTGACCTATGCGGCCAAAGAGGAGCAGATCCCAATCACGCGCGCACAGCACGCGGAGTTGATGAGCAGCTTTCTGACCCTGAAGGCATGGCCGGATGCGCCGGCGGCGTTGAGGCGGATGAAAGAGCATGGTTTGCGGTTGGCGCTGCTCTGCAATTTCACGGTGAGGATGCTGGACGCCGCGGTCGGGAGCGCGGGGCTTGGCGGACTCTTTGAGCCGCACCTCAGCACGGACCGGGTGGGCGTCTTCAAACCCGCTCCGGCCGCCTACCGGATGGCGGTGGAGGCATTCGGCCTCGAGCGTGACGAGATCGCATTTGCGGCGTTCGGCGGGTGGGATGCGGCCGGCGCGAAGAGGTTTGGGTTCCCTACCTTCTGGGTGAACCGGCTGTCGTTGCCCGTGGAGGAACTGGGCGTGGCTCCGGATGCGCAGGGGCCGGGGCTGGATGCTCTGATGGGGTTTTCGCTCGCAGCGCGAAGGTGATTTCGCCAATCCTTCCCTATCGGCCGTCATCGATATTTGACAATCGGCGGTTTGACCTAAACGGGTGAAGGTCAATTGTCGATAGAAACGTATTGATTCGAGAACTACAAGGTGGAGTGCGCCGGAGGAGAGTCCTGCTGTTGGCCGGGGCGGCTCTTTGGTCGGTTTTGGTCGCCGCGGGACTCGTCAAGCTGGGGGCGCATGATGTTGTGCCTGGACCGGCGGGCGAGGGTCCAGCCTCGTGGCCTGCCGCCGCAGGGTTTTCGAATGATCCGTCGAAACCTACGCTGGTGATGCTGGCGCATCCGGGGTGCCCGTGCACGCTATCGAGCTTGCGGGAACTGGAGCGGATTCAAGGGGAGACCTCCGTCGGCGTGACGGCGCACGTTCTGTTTCTGGAGGTGCCGGGCGCCCCGAGTGAAGAGTCGGCCACGATCCGGCTGGCGCGCAGCCTGCCAGGAGTGGTGGTCCACACAAGGATGCCGGCAAAGACCGCGCTGGTCTGGGGTGCGCACACGTCAGGGCAAGTGTTTCTCTTCGACCGGAAGGGTGTTCTGCGGTTCAGCGGGGGCATTACGCCGAGCCGGGGTCATGAGGGTCTCAACGTGGGTCACGAAGCGGTGGAATCGTTCGCGCGGACCGGCCGGCTGAAAACAAACCAGGCGCCGGTATTCGGCTGCTCGCTGCTGGGGGCCTCGTGAGCGGGCGCGCGGCGGAGTTGTTCCGCAAATATCAGGACAAGATCCGGTGCCGGACCGACCGGATGCTGGCAGGGCTGCTGGTTTTCGAGTGGGTCTTCGGCATCGTGCTGGCGGTTTGGGTCTCGCCCGTTGCCTGGGAGGGGCGGGAGCGGTCGATGCACCTGCATGTCTGGGCCGCGGTTTTTCTAGGCGGGCTGGTGGTCAGCCTGCCGGTGGTGTTGGCATGGAAGCAGGCGGGTGGAGTGTTGACCCGGCATGTGATCGCTGCCGCGCAGATGCTGATGGGAGCGCTGCTGATCCACTATACGGGCGGGCGGATTGAGACGCATTTCCACGTCTTCGGGTCGCTGGCTTTTCTGGCGTTCTATCGGGACTGGCGGGTGCTTGTGACGGCCTCGGCGGTGGTGGTGGTGGATCACCTCACGCGGGGCCTTTGGGTGCCTTATTCGGTGTATGGGGTGGTCTCGGCGAGCGTCTGGCGCACGCTGGAGCATTCGGGCTGGGTTGTTTTCGAGGACGTGGTGCTGATCATGGCGTGCCTGCACAGCGAACGGGACACCGCGGAACTGGCCGCCCGGCAGGCCGAGTTGGAGGAGACCCAGGAAGCGATAGAAATGCGTGTCCGGCAGCGCACCTCAGAGTTGTATGCCAGCCGCGAGGAACTGGCGCAGATGAACTCAGAGCTGGTTCTGGCGCGCGACCAGGCGCTGGAGAGCACGCGGTTGAAGGCGCAGTTTCTGGCCAACATGAGTCACGAGATCCGGACGCCGATGAATGGCGTCATCGGGATGTCCAGTCTGCTGCTGGAGACTCCGTTGAGCGCTGAACAGCGCTGGTATGTCGACACGGTGCGCCATTCCGGCGAAGCCCTTCTGGGGGTGGTGAACGACATTCTCGACTTCTCGAAGATCGAGGCCGGGAAGCTCGACTTGGACGAGTCGGAGTTCAACCTGCAGGAACTGGTGGAAGAAGTGGTGGAACTGCTGTCCGGTCCGGCGCACACGAAGAACATTGAGGTGGCCTATTTCGTGAGTCCGAAGCTACCGCACTTCGTGTACGGCGATGGGGCAAGAATCCGGCAGATTCTGACGAACCTGGTGGGCAATGCCATCAAGTTCACCGATCGCGGCGAGGTGGCGGTGCGGGTTGTGCCGATGGAGGAGCCGGATTCCTCGTCGACAGTCCGCATCGAAGTGCGCGATACGGGCATCGGCATTGAACCGGCGGTGCAGTCAAAGCTATTCGAGTCGTTCACTCAGGCCGACGGGTCGACGACGCGAAGGTTTGGCGGGACGGGTCTGGGCCTGGCGATCTCGAAACGGCTGACCGAACTGATGGGCGGATCCATTGGTTTCACGAGTCAGCCGGGCCAGGGTTCGACGTTCCGGTTTGAACTGCCGCTGCCGGCGGGCTCGACCATGCCGAGAGAGCAGCCCATGGATTCGAATCCACTCGTGGGCCTGCGGGTGCTGGTGGTGGACGACAATGAGACCAACCTGCACATCGTGGAGCACTGGCTGCAGGAGTTTGGCGCGGAGGTGCTGCTGGCGGACAGTCCGGCGAGGGCGCTGGATCTTCTCGGTGATGCCGAGCGGTCGGAGCATCCGGTGGGAGCGGCGATTCTGGATTTTGGAATGCCTGTCATGAACGGCATGCAACTGGCGCGGGAGATCCTGGGGAATCCGTACTATGAGCATCTGCCGTTGGTGCTGTTGACGTCCTACGTCGACAAGTCTTATCGGACGGAAGCATTGCAGGTGGGCTTCGCGGCGTACCTGCCGAAGCCGACACGCAAGCGTAAACTGTTCGAGTGTCTGGTGTCGGTATTAGGTCATTCGATGGTGCCGGAGGAGGCGTCGCTGGAGGCGCCGGGCCACGAGGCACTGGGCCTGAAAGTGCTGGTGGCGGAGGACAACCCGGTAAACCAGATGGTAGCCCGGCGTTTCCTGGACAAGCTGGGCTGCACCTATGAAGTCGCGCACAATGGCCAGGCGGTGCTGGATGCCTTCACGCAGACCGCCTATGATCTCGTGCTAATGGACTGCCAGATGCCGGTCATGGATGGATATGAGACGGCGATAGAGTTGCGCCGTCTGGAGGGCGCTGAAAGGCATGTGCCCATCGTCGCGATGACCGCCAGCGCACTGAAGGGCGACCGGGAGAGATGCCTCGCGGCCGGGATGGACGATTATGTATCCAAGCCGATCCAGTTAGTGCAGTTGGCAGAGGTGCTGCGCCGCAATCGTCCCGAGAGTCGTCCCGAGCAGAAGGCGCGCACGGGGCAGTAGCGGGTCCGACAACCGATTCAGGCGGCGCCGGACCCGCGCAACAGGGACTTATTGGGCCGGCGCCATGTGGCTCATTTCAGCATTGAGGGAATAGAGGTTGTATTCCACGCTCACCAGCAACGAGCCCATCCTGGTCAGGTACTTCTGATACGCCTCTTCCCCCATGCCCTTACGAATGGGGCTCGGCTGATCGAGATCACCCCAACCGCTCATGCCGAGGTAAGTGTGGACCTCATTGGAAGCGACGCCGTACCTGGCCCGTGCGACGCCCCAGGTGGTGGCGCCGCCCTTCTTCATCGCCGGCATGGTTTCCTGCTTCAGCACGTCCAGGACGTCGTTGATCTTCCCCGGTTGGGCGATCAGTTTCGCGGTTCTGACGAAGGGCGGCAGAGTGGCTGGCCTGGGCAAGGAGAGTTCTGGAAGCATCTCGTCGAAGGTGCGATCCATGCTCTCCACACAGGCGAGCATGCGAGTGCTGAGATTCGCCATCGCCGCAGCGTTGGCCGACATTTTCGGATCCGGGCTTTGCGTGACTTCGGCCCACTTCTGGTAATAGCGCACTACCGCGACTTCACGAGGACCGGCCTGGGAAACCCAAACAGTGAAGTATCGTTCGGAGCCCCCTTTCTTGAGGAGGGCGGCGCGTTCGCGCATTACCGCATTGAAATCGCTGATCCGGTCCGGCTTCAGGCGATAACGGATGACGCTCCGGATCACCGGTTGCTGCTGCGCCATGACGGGCAGCAGGAGAGCCAGACAGCCCAGGGACAGAACGCACGCACGGCGCGTTGATGTCATGTTCAACCCCGTCAACATAAGTGGTCACCTCTACTTCGGTTGACCGCGCACACGCCGGGCGTCGTAAGCCGATACCGCGTGAAACGCGATGTTGGTTGATAATCCGGCCTGGAGGGCCGGAACCCAGTGGTTCTTAACACTACGCCCACAAGGCGCGAACACAAACCGAAATCTCTGACACGGGATCGAAAGATAGCTATCCGGCCAGATTGGCATACATCGTGCCAACCCGTTGATGCACAACCTGCTACGGCGCTTTCGGGCTTGCTAATTCCATTTTCCGGGCGTATTCTGGCGGTACTTGAGGTTAGTGCGGGAAATACCAGCGTATTTCCACATTTGAAACAATATGCGGTACATTCTCTTTGCCACCGCGACGCTATTTGTGTCTCTAGTGCGGCTGGACGCGCAGGTTCCGGTCACAGTCAGCGAGCCGGAGATACGGTCGTATTTGAGGGAGAGTGCCACCGTCGTCATGATCCCGGTGCGGAGCCAGGTGGATCACCCGATAGGCGCGACGCTGACTGTGTCCTGGATGGATGGCAACGAGGCCGAACTGCGCAGGGCGTCGACACAGGTACAGGTTCGGCCCGGCAACAACCGTTTCGAAGTTCCGCTGCCATTACCGGTGTCGTCCATCTGGACAAGATTGAAGTATTCGCTCGCGCCCCGGATGGAGGACGCCAGGGCCTTCGCGCCGCAGGCCGGCATTGTGGGCATTGGCCAGATCGCCGACCACGTCTTCGCATTGAAGGCGACTCATGCAGGAATCGCGCGACCCGGCGAGAGCGTCCTGGTCCATGCCCAGGCGGTGCATCCCGTCACGAGGGAACCGTTTGAAAATCTGGAGTGGGCCGCCAGAATGAGAGTGGCCGGCCAGTTGCTGGCACCCCTACGCACT
>JASGIE010000153.1:0-10338 GCA_049841055.1 Paludibaculum sp.
AAGGCTCAGCTCTATGTGCATGAATACAATTTCGGAAAAGCGCCTCGCGGCCAACCGCGCCAACGCTCGCAAGTCTACCGGCCCCCGCACCGCCGCCGGCAAGGCCATCGTCTCCGCCAACGGCTGCCGCAGCCGAGCCTACGCCCGCGTCCATCGCATGCCGCCCCACATCGAGGCGCACTTCCGCCAGATCGCCGAAGCCCGCTCCAACGCCATAGCCGACCCCGCCCGCTGCGTCCTCCACTACGACTGGTGGATGCTCGAAGGCCACCGCATCCTCCACGAAACCCGCGGAGCGCGGCCTCTTCGACGCCGGCCTCGAATTCGCCCAAGGCAACGAGCAATCGGCCATGCAATGGGTTCTCCGCCAAACCGGCTACCTCCAGGCCCTGAACCGCTACGCCGGCTGGATCCAAACCCGCCTAGCCAAGTTGGAACGGGCCCTGAGCGCCGATCCCAAGCAACTGGAGACCGAACTAGCCCAAAGCACCGAAACCAGGCAATGCGAGGCAGAACTAACCTTCAGCGCCGAACCCAAGCAATGCGAGGCAGAACGAGCCCAAAGTGCCGATCTCAAGGAACTGGAGACCGAACTAGCCCACTACGCCGATCTCAAGCAGCGGGAGGCAGAACTAACCTTCAGCGCTGATCCCAAAAGTGCAGAATCCGAGCCAACCCAAACCCATTTTTCATAAGGGCCCCCAACAACCCGAACCGCCCCCCCAGCATTCCCTCCGGCATTGCCGGAGGCCCGCCGCAACCCCAACGACTCCCGACCCAAACCCAACAAGCCCGAATCTCTTCCGCACCCGCCGCAACCGCCAGAAAACCCCGACCCCATCAACCCCGTGGCCGACCAAACCCATTCGCGCAAGAACCCCCAACAAAGAAAACCCCTCCCCCAGCATTCCCTCCGGCATTGCCGGAGGCCCGCCGCAACCCCAACGACCCCCGACCCAAACCCAACAAGCCCGAAGTCTCTTCCTCATCCCCCGCAACCGCAAGAAAACCCCGAACCCATCAACCCCGTGGCCGACCAAACCCATTCGCCCAAGAACCCCCAACAAAGAAAACCCCTCCCCCAGCATTCCCTCCGGCATTGCCGGAGGCCCGCCGCAACCCCAACGACCCCCGACCCAAACCCAACAAGCCCGAAGTCTCTTCCGAATCCCCCGCGACCGCAAGAAAACCCCGAACCCATCAACCCCGTGGCCGACCAAACCCATTCCCCCAAGAACCCCCAACAAAGAAAACCCCTCCCCCAGCATTCCCTCCGGCATTGCCGGAGGCCCGCCGCAACCCCAACGACCCCCGACCCAAACCCAGCAAGCCCGAAGTCTCTTCCGCATCCCCCGCAACCGCCCGAAAACCCCGAACCCATCAAATTCACGACCGGCAAAAGACCAATGCGGCAAGAACCCAGCACCCCGGACAACCCTCTCCTCCTGCGCACCAGCCCGTCGCCGCCCCCCTCAGCCCTTTGGCGCCTTCACCGTATCCGCAAGCTCCGCCAACACCAGTTGCACCGCCCCCTGGATATCCCGCTGCCCCTCCCGGAACCACACCCGATACACCAGACCAAGCGTCGACAGCGTCAGCGAGGCCAGCAGATGCGCCGTAACTTCACTATCGGTGCGATCCAGGAACGAGCCCGCCACCTCATCCTGCAACTCCGCCACCCTCGACAGTTGCGCCTCGCGCGCAGCCGGGTACCGCGCCGAAATCTCCATCACCTTCCGCATCCGCGGCTCAGCCACCGTACGCGGCGCGACCCCGCGGACCACTGCGTGGAACAACTCCGCCGGCGAACAGCGCCGCGGACACGCCTCGATGGCCTCCTGCAGCAGGGCGACATAACTCACCACGGGCTGCGCCATCAGATCCCGCTTCGACTCGAAGTGACGGAAAAAGGTTCGCCGCGAGGTGCCCGCCGCCACCACAATGTCGTCAATGGTCGTCTCCTCGAACCCCTTTTCGGCGAAGAGATCCACGGCCACCGTCCAGATGGCGGCCCGCGCGAACTCCTGCTTGCGCGCCTGCAGGTTGACCCTCGGCGGCCGGCTCACACCCGGCTTCGCTCTGCGAACGGTGGTTGACATCGACCCGACTGTAACAGGGAATGCGATCCAGGTGCAATATGTAACTGAGAGGTTGACATGGCACTGAGTGCCAGATACACTGACCCCCAGGAACCAATCACGCGCGCCGCCCCTGAGCCTGCGCGCTCGTCGGATGCCGGAACCCATTTCCGCCGCCTCCCGGCGCACCGAGACACTACAACAGGAGAAAGCCCAATGAGATTCCTTCTAATGATGGCCCTGGCCGTGATGGCGATTCTGCCGCTCAATGCCGCTGACCTGGCAGGCCAGTGGAAAGGTTCCATGGAAACGCAAATGGGAACCACCGACATCGTCATCACCATCCAGGCCGGCCCTGAGCTGACCGGAACCGTCAAGGCCGGCGAGTACGAGGCGGCCATCGAAAAGGGCAAGGTCGACGGCGAGAAGATCTCCTTCCAGATGACAATTGGCCCCGGCAAGGTCAGCTATGAGGGCACCGTGTCCGGCAACGAGATGAAGCTGAACGTCATCGGGACGCAGGGCGACAAATACGTTCTGGTCTGCAAGCGCCAGAAGTGACGGCGCGGCCTGGGCCGCCAGGACGACGACGAAGAATACCGGGTGAGGTGATTGTCATGGAACGTCTGAATCCGGTGGCCGCGCGCGGCGCGGGAAGCCGGCTGCGACAAGGTTGGCCGCTGGCTGGTGCGGCAATGGTCTTCCTCCTGCTGCCGCCGGGCGGCGCCGGCCTGGGGCAGACGCCGGACAACCCGGCGGGCGATGCCCTGCTCCGCACGCCCTTTGTCGACGCCGACGAATGGCGCGATACACCGGTGCGTCATCGCTACGTGCATGGCGGTTTCCAGGGGACGGAGGCTCGCTTCTCCCTCTACTTCCCGCCGAAGGAGCGCTACCAGGGCCGGTTCTTCCAGCACGTCACTCCGACGCCCATCGACGAGAAGAACGGCACCACGGGCGCCGGAACCGGTGACCAGATAGGGTTTGCCTTTGCCTCCGGCGGCTATTTCCTGGTGACCAACCAGGGCGGCATGGCTGCGATGCGGACGGATCCCTCCTTGGGTGCCTACCGCGTCAATGCCGCCGCGGCACAGTATGCCCGCGTTCTGGCCGGCCAGATGTATGGCCCGGGCCGGGTGTACGGCTACGCCTACGGCGGCAGTGGTGGTGCATTCCGGACCATCGGCGGCATCGAGAATACCCGCGGTGTCTGGGACGGTGTGGTTCCTTACGTTGTCGGCTCCCCCCAGGCGATTCCGAATGTCTTTACCGCGCGTCTGCTCGCGCTCCGGGTGCTGGGCGACCGGTTCGCCGCTGTGCTCGATGCCATCGAGCCGGGCGGGCGTGGCCCCATGGACGCGGCACTGGACGAAGAGCAGCGCGCGGTGCTGGCCGAGGTCAGTGGTCTCGGCTTTCCGCTAAAGGGCTGGTTCAACTACCAGACCATCGGCATGGGCGCGTTCCCGATCCTCTTCGATCTGGTGGTCCAAAAGGACCCTGCCTACTTCGAGGAGTTCTGGAAGGTCGCCGGCTACGAGGGCGCGAACCCCTCCGAGTCCCTGCGCCGCGCACGTGTGCGGCAGACCACCACGGTGAAGCGGCTGGTGAGCAAGGCCGAAGCGGACCGGATGGAGAACCCCGTCGCCCGGCCCGGCGAATCGCGTGGCGGCGTGGATACCGCCTGGCAGCAGATGCAGGGGCCTCCGGCGGGCTTCGAACTGGAGAACGTACCGGCCGGCGATCTGCGGATGGCGACAGTGACCATCCGCAGCGGCGAGGCGGCCGGCGCCTCGTTTCCTTTAGGGAAGGTAGCCGGCAACACGATCTTCACCGGCACCAGCATGGCGGCGATGATGGCCGGCCGGTCCGGCCAGCTCGATGTGCTGAAGCGGGTCAAGCCCGGCGACGAGCTTCAGTTCGACAACTCGAACTTCCTGGCCGTCCAGTATTACCACCGGCACCAGGTGCCCACGCCCGATTTCTACGTCTGGAACCAGTTCCGCAATCCCAATGGCACGCCGCGGTCGCCCCAGCGGCCCCGGCTGATTGGACCGGAGTTCGCCGCCTCGGCGGGCGGGACGACGCAGAGCGGGCGCTTCGAGGGAAAGATGATTGTGGTGGAGTCGCTCTGGGATCAGGACGCCTTCCCCTGGCAGGCCGACTGGTATGCGGGCAAAGTGCGGGCGGCGCTGGGCCCGCGCTTCGACCAGAACTTCCGGTTGTACTTCATCGACCATGCCCTGCACGGCGACGTTGAGCGCCAGGCCGATCCAGCGCATACGGTGAGCTATGTCGGCGCGTTGCAGCAGGCGTTGCGCGACCTCAGCGCGTGGGTGGAGAAAGGCGTGGTTCCGCCGGCAAGCACGAATTACCGTGTCGATTCCGGCCAGGTAACCGTGCCCGCCACTGCCGCGGAGCGCAAGGGACTGCAGCCGGTCGTCACGCTGCGGGCCAACGGACAGGACCGGGCCGAGGTGCGGGCCGGCGCCACGGTGACGTTGAGCGGACGCGTGCAGGTGCCGCCTCACACGGGGCAGCTGGTCGCCATCGAATGGGATGCGGAAGGGACGGGGCGGTTCGAGCCGGCGTCCTTGGCGGGAGAAGGCGCGGAGGTGGCAGTGAAGCTGCAGCACGCCTACACCAGGCCGGGCACCTGGTTCGCGGTGCTGCGGGCCACATCGCAAAGGGAAGGGGATGGCGCGTCGCCCTACGCGCGGATCGGCAATCTGGCGCGGGTGCGTGTGGTGGTGCGCTAGCGGCGGTTAGAGTCGGAGTATGAACGAGGCTGACGGCAGCTCCCCCGCGGTCGATACGAGGCTGGCGGTCTACGGAAGCCTGGCTCCGGGGGAGGTGAATCATCACCAGCTCTCCGCACTGGCCGGCGCGTGGCGGCGGGGCACGGTGCGGGGATACCGGAGGTCGGCCGGTTGGGGATCGGCGTTGGGCTTTCCCGGGCTGGTGCTGGATCCGGCCGGTCCGGAGGTAGGTGTGCAGGTGTTTGAATCGGCCGAGCTGCCGCGCCACTGGACCCGTCTGGATGAATTTGAGGGTGAGGGCTACCGGCGGGTGGTGACGGAAGTAAAGACAGCCGGAGGGGAACTGGCTGCCTGGATTTACGTACTGGCGGACAACCAGGTTTGAAGGTGAGGGCGGCGCGCATAACGCCGCCCCCGCGTTCCTTACCGCAGATCGAAGCGGTCGAGGTTCATCACCTTCGCCCAGGTCTTCGCGAAGTCCTGGACGAACTTCTCCTTCGCGTCGGTGGCCCCGTAGACTTCCGCCACGGCGCGCAGTTCGGAGTTGGAGCCAAAGATCAGGTCGACCGGCGTGGCGGTCCACTTCGGCTGGCCGGACTTGCGGTCAACGCCTTCGTAAAGCCCTTCCTCCTTCGTGGAGACGGTCCACTTGGTGGACATGTCGAGCAGGTTCACGAAGAAGTCGTTGCTCAGCGTCCCGGGCTTGGCCGTGAAAACGCCGTGCGCCGATCCGCCGGCATTGGCGTTCAGGCTGCGCAGTCCGCCCACCAGGACTGTCATCTCGGGTACAGTCAGCTCCAGCATCTTGGCGCGGTCCACCAGCTTCTCCGCCGGGGAGACCGTCTGGCCGGGTCCGAAGTAGTTGCGGAAGCCGTCGGCCGTGGGCTCCAGCACGGCGAACGAGGTGACGTCGGTCTGCGCCTGCGTGGCGTCGACCCGCCCCGGAGTGAACGGCACCTGGACGGTGTGGCCGCCGTCCTTGGCCGCCTTCTCCACGGCCGCGGTGCCGCCCAGGACGATCAGGTCAGCCAGGGAGACCTTCTTGCCGCCCTTGTTGAAGTCGGTCTGGATGGCTTCCAGCCGCGGCAGCACTTTGGCCACCTCGGCCGGGTTGTTGACGGCCCAGTCCTTCTCGGGCGCCAGGCGCAGTCGCGCGCCGTTGGCCCCGCCGCGCATGTCCGTGCCGCGGAAAGAGGCAGCCGAAGCCCAGGCCGTGCGGACGAGCTCGGGCACCGTCAGCCCCGAGGCCAGGATCTTCGCCTTCAGCGCGGCGACATCCTTGGCGTCGATCGGCTTGGCCTCCGCCTTAGGCAGTGGATCCTGCCACAGGAGATCCTCCTGGGGCACTTCCGACCCGATGTAGCGAGCCCTCGGGCCCATGTCGCGGTGGGTGAGCTTGAACCAGGCCTTTGCGAACGCCAGCCGGAACTCCTCCGGATTCTCGCGGAAGCGCATGGCGATCTTCCGGAACCCGGGGTCCTCCTTGATGGCGATGTCGGTGGTGAACATCATCGGCGCATGCCGTTTGGCCGGATCGTGGGCATCGGGCACCAGGTTGGCGGCCTTGTTGTCGGCGGGCACCCACTGCGTGGCGCCGGCCGGGCTCTTGGTCTTCACCCAATCGAAGGCGAAGAGGTTGTCAAGATACTGCGACGACCACTTGGTGGGGGTGGCGCTCCACGCGCCCTCCAGGCCGCTGGTGATCGTGTCACCGGCGTTGCCTTTGCCGCACTTGTTGTCCCAGCCAAGCCCCTGCTTCTCGACGCTGGCGGCGGCCGGTTCCGGTCCGACACAGGTGTCGACAGGGTGCGCGCCGTGCGCCTTGCCGAAGGTGTGGCCGCCCGCGATGAGGGCGAGGGTCTCCTCGTCGTTCATGGCCATGCGGCCGAAGGTGTCGCGGATGTCCTTGGCGGCCGCCAGCGGATCGGGGTTGCCGTTCGGACCTTCCGGATTCACGTAGATCAGGCCCATCTGGACAGCCGCAAGGGGACGCTGTAGATTGCGATTCCCGCTATAGCGCCTGTCGTCGAGCATCTTCTGCTCCGGACCCCAGTAGACCAGCTCGGGCTCCCAGTCGTCCGCCCGGCCGCCGGCGAATCCGAAGGTCTTGAAGCCCATGTCCTCGAGGGCCACGTTGCCGGCGAGCACCATCAGGTCGCCCCACGACAGTTTGGCGCCGTACTTCTGCTTCACCGGCCACAGCAGCCGGCGCGCCTTGTCGAGATTGCCGTTGTCCGGCCAGCTATTGAGCGGATCGAAGCGCTGCTGGCCGCCATCGGCGCCGCCGCGTCCATCGAGAGTGCGATACGTGCCGGCACTGTGCCAGGCCATGCGGATGAAGAACGGCCCGTAGTTGCCATAGTCGGCGGGCCACCAGTCCTGCGAAGTCTTCAGGACATTGTGGATATCCTGCTTGACGGCCTTGAGGTCGAGCGTGGCGAACGCCTTGGCGTAGTTGAAGTTTGCGCCCAACGGATTCGACTCAGGCGCGTTCTGACGCAGCGGGGTGAGGTCGAGTTTTTCCGGCCACCAGAATTTGTTGGATTGGGGCTGCTGGGCCCAAGCGATGTTCGCGAGCACGAAGGGGGCGGCTGCGACAGCGAGGGCAGTAACGAGCGGCTTTGCGTACAGCTTCATGGCACCGAGTTTATGGAACGGGTTAACATAGGTCAACACGATTGAGGCTATAGTTTTTATCGGACTTTCCTATGGCACAGAAAATGCGGGCGCGCGGCTTTGATTTGAGACAGTTGGAGTACTTCTGCGCAGTGGCGCGAACAGGCAGTTTTACCAAGGCGGCGGAAGATTTAGGCATCGCGCAACCCTCGCTCTCCGAACAGATTGCCCGCCTGGAAGAAGGATTGGGAGGAGCACTGTTCGAGCGGCTGAACCGGCGCGTCGAGGTGACACCCCTGGGTGAAGCGATTCTGGGCAAGGCGCAGGCTCTGCTCGAAGACGCGGCGGCGCTGCCGGATTACTTCGAGCGGGCGCGAAAGGGAATGCACGGTCCGCTGCGGGTCGGTGCGATTCCGACCATCCTGCCCTACTACTTGACACCGCTGCTGAAGGGATTCACAGACCGTTACCGCGACGTGGATCTGCACGTCCGGGAGGGCACAACCTCCGAACTGGTGGAACAGGTTTTGGAAGGGCAGATGGACGTGGCCGTGCTCAGCCTGCCGGTGGAAGGGTCCGGTTTGGTGATGAAGGAGCTCTTCCGCGATCCCTTATACCTGGCCGTGCCGGAAAACCACCCGCTGGCCGGTGTCGAGAAGGTGCAGTTGCGGCGCGTGTCGCAGGAACGGCTGCTGATTCTGAAGGACGGGCACTGCCTGCGGGACGAAACCCTCGCGGTCTGCGATCGGGCGCGGGCGAGATTCTCGGGCCAGTTCGAGGCGGATCAGTTCCTGACCATCTTCGAACTCATCAGGGCGGGCTTCGGCGTGAGCATCGTGCCGGAGATGGGGCGAAGCTTGAGCCAGGGGTGCCGGATGATCGAGATCGAACCAAAGGCCAGCCGGCGCGTGGGCTACATCCGGCTGGAGCGGCGCTATCTCTCGAAGGCGCTGGAGGCGTTCACCGGGTATTTGCGGGAGTCGGCCGAGAAGGGAAGAAGGTAAGCTCACCACGGGGCACGTAGAATGTCTCGAGAAACAGGACCTGAGATGACCACCCGCCTTGCGCTCTCGCGCTCTCAAATCTTGGCCTTTCGCCGTCGGGCCTGCTGCCTGAACGAACGTCTGCCGCCGGGTGAGTTATCTTTGCGCAAGGCCGCCTGGGCCGGACTTCAGGATTCGGTGCCGAGGGCCGCGCTCTTGTCGATACATGCGCGGGTGGCTCAAACGGATCCCGGTGGATGGGAGCATCGTTCGCTCGTCCAGCTTTGGGGTCCGCGTTACAACGATTACGTAGTGGCGGCCACGGACTTGGCGGTCTTCTCCCTCGGACGATTGCCCACGGATGCGGCGGGGCGGGCGCGGGCCCACACTACGGCGGAGCGTCTTCACGAGTTTCTGCAAGGTCAACGGATGCCATTCGGGCAGGCGGGCCGCGGCATGGGCGTAGCCCCGAACAGTCTGCGCTATGCGGCCGCTACGGGCCGTGTGCTGCTCCGCTGGGATGGTTCGAGGCAGCCGGTGATCTGGACCATCCCTCAGCCGAAGATGGAGCCCGAAGCCGCCCGCATGGAATTGGTGCGGCGCTATCTGCAGGTGTTTGGACCGGGAACTGCCGCATCCTTCGCGCGCTGGGCGGGCATCGGAGTTCCCGCCGCGAATACAGCGTTCCGGATGCTGGCGCATGCGCTGACGCCCGTGAAAAGCCCGGTCGGCGATGGCTGGATCTTTTCCGAAGAGGAATCGGCGTTCCGCGACAAATCCGGGGCGGCGGTTGGCGTCCGGTTGCTTCCGAGCGGCGACGCCTTCTACCTGGCTTGGGGGGCCGATCGCAGCCTCCTCGTCCCGGATGTACAGCGTCAGGCGGAGTTGTGGACTTCGCGAGTCTGGCCGGGGGCGCTGCTGGTCGACGGTGAGATCGCCGGAGTCTGGCGGCGCGCCGCGTCGGAAGTGTCGATCGATCCCTGGCGCCGCCTGTCATCAAAGCAACGCTCAGCCGTCGAGGAGGAAGCCCGGTCCTTGCCGCTGCCGGGGCTGGTGCGCCAACTCGTTGTCCAATGGAAAGCCTGAGCGCGGCGGCGGCGCCGGTTTAATGAATTCTTTGATGCCCCATCCGTGCGTTCTCGTGCACAATACCCTCAAGAGGTTGCGGTACCAGATGTAAATCCACCCAGGAGATTGCCATGAGCACCACAGGAGTATCCAGTCCCGATGCAACTGCGGCGAGAGTCGACATGAAATTCGAGATTGTCGTCATCCCCGTTTCCGATGTCGATCGCGCCAAGGAGTTTTACGCGCGGCTGGGATGGCGGCTGGACGCCGACTACGACAATGGGGCCGACTTCCGTGTGATCCAGTTCACACCACCGGGGTCGGGCTGCTCGGTCATCTTTGGGAAGAATGTGACGGGCGCGGCGCCAGGCTCGGCGCAAGGGCTGTATCTCATCGTTTCGGATCTCGCCGCCGCGCGAGCTGAACTCCTCGCACGCGGCGTCCAGGCGACCGAGATCTTTCACGACGGCGGCGGCGTCTTTTCGGGCAAGGATCCGCACTATCTGTTCGGGCAAGTGAGAGCGAGCGGTCCGGACCCCGATCATCGCAGCTACCGCTCGTTCCTTTCGTTCAGCGATCCCGATGGAAACGGCTGGCTGATGCAGGAGGTCACGACACGGCTACCTGGCCGCGTCGAAGGCGAAACAACCTACTCATCAGCCGGCGATCTCATGAAGGCGCTGCAGCGAGCGGCCGCCGCGCACGGACAGCACGAAGCGCGCACGGGGCAGCCCGATGCGAACTGGCCCGAATGGTACGCCGAGTACATGGTGCGCAGGTGCTGTTCGGATTCTACGTGTTTCCCGATCAACCTTAGCAACAGAACCCAGACAGGCA
>JASGIE010000154.1:0-12401 GCA_049841055.1 Paludibaculum sp.
TTGTAGGCTTCAAAACGAAGTTTCTTGCCCCACACGTTGGCCACGATGCCGCCTGCGATCAGGCCGATGCCGGCCGCACCCCAAACCTCGCCGATGCCGGCGGCTCCGCGCTGAAAGACCACCTCGCCGAAGAGGCTGAAAAGGATCTGTGCCGCCCCGCCGCCTGTGGCCCAACCGACGCCGACCAGGGCGATCGCGAGAATGAGCGGAGTGCGGCCCATATAGGCGAGTCCTTCACGGTACTCCTGCCATGGTCGCGCCACCCGGTCTTCGCTCATGTCGCGGCGTTCCGCCTTGAAACTGGCGCCCAGGGGCACGCGAAGCAGGGAAATGCAGAAAGCGGAAACCAGGAAGGACAGGGCGTTGAACCCGAAGGCGACGTTGTACCCCAGGCCTTTGGCCGTGGCGCCACCCAGGAAGGCTCCAATGGCAACAGAGGTCCACTGCGTGGTCTGAGTGAGTGAATTCGCAGTGTGCAACTCTTCCTTGCTGGCAATGACCGGCAGGATGGAGGCGCGGCCGCTGGTGAAGAACGGCGAGGCGAACATCAGCAGGGCGCTGAGGAAGATCAGAAGGCCCGTACTGCGCTGGCCGGTGCAGAAGAGGAAGCACATGGCGATGGCCGCGCGAACCAGGTCGCTGACGATCATGGCCTTGCGGCGGTCGACGCGGTCGAGCACGACTCCGGCCACCGGTCCGGCGGTGATCATGCCGACGGCGCGCGCCAGCATCACTCCACTGATGGCGAGACCGGAGTGGGTCTGATCCATGACCAGAGCAAAGACGGCGATGTTGTTGAAGTTGTCGCCTACCTCGCTGACGACCTGGCCCAGCCAGGTGCACCGGTAGTTGCGGTTATTCCCGAGGAGTTTGAGGAAGCCGGCCATGGCGCGCTACCTTTTCCCGGTGAGCCACACACCGCTGAGGACCAGCAGGCCGCCGGTGGCCACTCCGGGCGTGATAGGTTCCCGCAGGATGAGCAGCCCGGCCAGTGCAGCCACTACCGGTTGGATATAGGAAAACGCCGCGACGCGGGAGGCCGGCAGGTGGTTTAGGGCGTAGGAGTAGATGAGGTAGCAGGCGATGGAAGAGAGCAAGGCCATATATGCCAGCGCCCACCACCCGGACCAGGGGACTTCTGCGTATTTGAAGTCCACCGATTGCCAGAGCAGCAGTGGCGCGCCGGCGAGGGCTCCGGCGCTGTAGCCGAAGGCATTGACAGTCATGCTGTCGTGGCGCCGCGCGAGTTCCTTACCAAAGACGGTGTAGAACGCGAACGAGAAGGCAGCCAGGAAGACAAAGGCGTCGCCCAGAAATGTGGCGCCCTGGGCGGCGCGGCCGGGTGCGAGATTCAAGACAGCAATGCCGCCGATGGCGGTGCCCATGCCTGCCAGCTTATACACACTGATGCGCTCCTGCCCGCGAAGGGCCGCCATCAGCATCACCTGCAGAGGTGTGGTCGCGATCATGAGGGCGGCATGGGCGACGCTGGTCCGGTTCATGCCGACGACGAACAGCACCTGGTTGAGGGTGATGCCGAAGATCCCCAGGATACACAGCGAGGCGACCTCCTTGAAGACCCACGGCTCGCCCGGTCCCGTCTGCCGCCGCTTCATCCACAGCAGGATGGGGACCAGCAGCACCGCGGCGGTGACGGCGCGCAACGGGCCGATCACCAGCGGAGGAAAAGCGCGCAGGGCATACTTGGCCACGATGTAATTCAAGCTCCACACCAGGGTCATGAGAGACACCAGAGTATAGAGCCGCTGCCGCGAGGTGTTCACTGGGCCGAGTAACTCTCGTGTCGGGTGCGCACACTCTCCAGGAAGGCGAGATCGAGTGAATAGCCGAACCCGGGAGCCTCGCCGGTGACGATGGTGCCTCGGGGGGTCACCTCGACCCAGGGGTCGATGATGTCGCGCTTCCAGTAACGGCGGCTGGCTGAGACGTCCCCCGGCAGGGTGAAGTTCGGCAGCGTGGCGAGGGCGATGTTATGGGCGCGCCCGATGCCGCTTTCCAGCATTCCTCCGCACCAGACGGGGATGCCGTGCTGCTGGCAGATGTCGTGGACCTTGATCGCTTCCGCGAAGCCGCCCACGCGGCCGAGCTTGATGTTGATGATGCGGCCGGCCTTCAGGCGGATGGCCTGCTCGGCGTGATGGGCGGTCCGGATGCACTCATCCAGGCAAATGGGGGTATCCAGAGCGGCCTGCAACTGGGCGTGATCGATGATCTCATCGTGCGACAGGGGCTGCTCGATCATCATCAGGTTGAACTCGTCGAGCCGCTTCAGATGGTCGATGTCTGCCAGCGTGTAGGCGGAGTTCGCGTCGGCCATCAGCAGGATGGAAGGAAACTCGCGGCGGACTTCGCGGATGACCTCGACGTCCCAGCCGGGCTTGATCTTCATCTTGATGCGCTGGTAGCCCGCGTCCACTTCGGTGTGGATCTTGCCCAACAGTTGGGCGACGGAATCCTGGATGCCGATGGAGACGCCGCACGGGATCTCGGGGCGAGCGCCGCCGCCGATCAGTTTCCACAGGGGGACGCCGGCCAGGCGGGCTTCCAGGTCCCAGCAGGCAGCCTCCAGACCGCCGCGGGTCATCCGGTGCCCCTTCATACCCGCTGTGCACTTGCCCACTTCGGCGGCTTTCTCAAAGCTCTTGCCGAGCACCGCCGGGACGATGTAGGCGTTCAGCAGTTCCCAGGCGCCCTCGGTCCACTCTTCGTTGTAGTAGGGATGTTCGCCACAGGTGACCTCACCCCAGCCGGACACGCCTCCGCAAGTGACTTCCACCAGAATCATCTGCCGCGAATAGGTGCGGCCAAAACTGGTCTCGAAGAAATGCACCAGAGGCATCTCGATCCAGTGAAGACGGACGTGCTCTATTTTGAATCCCATGGTCCTAAGAGGTATGTGCCGAATTCCGGCGTTTTTTCGAATCCGATGACGGCCAGGCCGCGGTTGAAGTACTGAAGGAAGTGTTCGCTGACGCCGGCCTGGATTTCGCGCGCGCGACGCGGGTCGGAGGCGCGGATCTGGGCGATGTCCGACGGCACCGGGATACGTTCCAGCACGGGCGGCCGTTCGTATGGTTGTCCCGTGACGATGCGGTTTACCCGATCGCTGTCGATGTACCATTCGGCCACGCAGCGGTCAGTCGGCAGACCTCCGTGAAGGTGCGAAGTGGTGGTGCCGTACTGGTTAAGGACGAACCGGCGGACCACGGCGCCCAGGCGCTCCATGTTGAAGTAGGCGTTCTTGATCTCCAACGGATCGAAGGTCCACTCCACCAGGCCGATTCCGCGGGCCAGTGCCTCTTCCCGTTGCTTCAGCTTCAGCATACGGCCCACACCGAGATTGCGGTAGGGTTCCAGCACGCCCATCATGTGGCTGTGCAGATAGGTGCTGTCACCGCGCTTCAGGCCGGGGATCGCCAGCAGAAAGGCGATCATGCGGTCTCCGTCGAAGGCGCCGATCACCTGCCCGCCTACTTTCGTGGCGACCACGAACAGGCGCTGGGGTAACAGCTCGATATCCTCAAAGCCCCAGATCTCCTTTTGCAGCCGGACAGCCTCGCCCAGATCGGGCAGAGCGGTCAGGTGGCGGAGTTCGATGGGCCGTTTGTCTTGGCTTCCTGCCACAGTGCTTCCATCTCCTCGAGATTCGATTGCGAAAAATCGCGGCCACGGGCCGCCAGTTGCTGCTCGACGTGGGCGAAGCGTTGGCGGAACTTGGTGTTGGTGCGGCGCAGGGCCTGCTCCGGGTCGACCTTCAGAAAGCGGGCGACATTGACAATGGTGAACAGCAGGTCGCCGATCTCGCCTTCCACATCCTGAGTGTTCTCACGCCCACGCGCTTCAGCCAGTTCGTCCAGTTCCTCGCGGACTTTGTCGAGCACCTGGTCGATGTTGGGCCAGTCGAAGCCCGCGCCGGCGGCCTTACGCGAAATCTGGGCGGCTTCGGTCAACGCCGGCTGGGCTTTCAGCACACTGTCCAGCATGCCTTTCGGCTTCTCGCCCTTGTCTTTCTTCTCCTGCTGCTTGATCTCGTCCCAACGGCGCAGCACCTGCTCGGAGGTTTTGGCGTCACCGGCGCCGAAAACGTGCGGATGGCGGCGGATCAGTTTTTCGTTGATGGCGTCGAGCGAGTCGCCGATATCGAACAGACCCTCCTCGGCCGCCATCTGCGCGTAGAAGACGACTTGCAGGGTCAGGTCGCCGAGTTCCTCGGCCAGATCCCGGAAGTCGCGCCGGTCGATGGCGTCCATCACCTCGTAGGTTTCTTCCAGGGTAAAAGGCTTGATGGAATCGAAATTCTGTTCACGATCCCACGGACATCCATCCGGAGCGCGGAGGCGGGCCATGATCTCAACCAATCGCTGGAATTTCTCTCCAGCGGATGGATTGCTAGGGTCTGACATTGCGAGGGGAAATTCCAGCGTAACATAACGGAAATATGGACCTTCACGTTGCTCGGACTCCGGCTGACTTCGACCTCGCCAGGGAGTTGTTTCGCGAATACGCCCAGACTCCCGGTGTGAGCGTCTGTGTGGTTGGGTTTGAGGAGGAATTGTCCAGACTGGAAACGGCCTACGACGCAGTAGTGCTCGCCTTTCATCAAGGTGTGGCCGCCGGCTGCGGAGCTCTCCGTGCCTTGAAAGACGGCACAGCGGAAATGAAAAGGCTCTATGTCCGGCCGGCCTGCCGGGGTGGGAAGGGCGGCCGTGCCCTGGCGGAGTGGTTGGTGGAGGAGGCGCGAGTCCGGGGCTACCAGTCTTTGCGGCTGGACACGCTGCCTTCTATGGAAGCTGCCCAACAGCTGTACAAGTCGTTGGGGTTTCAAGTGATTCCGCCGTACTCGCCGGCCAATCCGCCGGAGGCCACGTGCTATGAATTGCGGCTGCGGACGCCGGAATGAAGATTCTCCTGCTGTACTTGGCGTTTGCCGGCGCGTCGTTCGCCCGTTCCCCCTATTTCGGAGTCCATGTGGTGGACGAACAGACAGGCCGCGGCGTCCCGCTCGTTGAGCTTAAACTGCAGAACGAGGTGAAGTACTTCACGGACTCCAGCGGTTGGGCAGCGTTCGACGAGCCATCGCTCAGCGGCCGCCAGGTGTTTGTTGAGGTCACCAGCGACGGGTACGAATACCCTGACAAGCTCGTATTCGGCCGTGGGCTCATGCTGCGTCTCGAACCCGGTGGGCGCGCGACGGTCAAGATCCGGCGCAAGATGATCGCCGAACGGCTCTATCGGGTCACGGGCGAGGGGATTTATCGCGACTCGGTCCTCCTGGGCGAGAAGGTTCCCCTTTCCGCGCCTGTCCTGAACGGGCAGGTTCTGGGACAAGATACGGCCACGACCGCAATCTACCAGGGCAAGCTGTTCTGGATCTGGGGCGACACCATCGGGCCAGATTTCTGGAACTTCAGCGTCTCCGGAGCCACCAGCGAGCTGCCTGGTCAGGGTGGGTTGGATCCCGCCAGAGGCGTGAATCTCCACTACTTCGTGGAGAAGAACGGCCGGTCGAAGGGCATGTTGCCGTTGCCCCGGCCTGGTCTGGTCTGGATTGAGGGGCTCCTCACGATGAAGGATCCGGCGGGCCGGGAACGCCTCATAGCAACCTATACGCGACAGGATGGTTTGAAGCCTCCGGACGAATGCGGGGTGGCTTTGTTTGACGACGCGAAGGCGCAGTTCGAATCCTGGGTCCAGATGCCATGCAGAAAGAGCCACTACTCCGCCCATCCGTTCCGCCATGACGGTTTCTGGTACCTGTATCCGTGGATGCGGGTGAAGGATGACTGGACTGCGATCCAGGACCCGGCCCGGTGGGAGGAACGCAAGCTGCAGCCGCCGCCAGGAGCCAGCCGCATCTCCTGCGTGGTGTGGAATGAGTTTCGCCGCCGCTGGATTATGTTAGTGGAGAAAACCGGAGTGGTTTTCTACTCCGAAGCCACCGCGCCCGAGGGACCGTACGGCCCGATGGTCGAGATCCTGCGGCACGAGCACTACAACTTCTATAACGTCGTTGCGCACCCGTATTTCGCTCAGGAAGGCGGGAAAGTCATGTATCTGGAGGGGACTTACACGGATGCATTCAGCGACGCGAAGCAGAAGACCCCTAGGTACAACTACAACCAAGTCATGTACCGGCTGAGGTTGGATGACCTCAGACTGCAAGAGGCGCAACGGTAGCCGTGTTGCGCCCCTCCTCCGGCTTGCGTGATCGGATCTGACTCGCCAGCCTGGCCTGAAATTGGCCCACCTCCTCCAGGTGAGCCTCCTCCGATCTGGCCAGGACTTGACGGATCCGAACGTCCATACAGCCGATACCGTATCGTGCAACCGACACGGTCATCGTTACAGCGTGGCCACAAAAAAATCGATGCCGTGGCCTAGACTGGATAGGATGCTGGAAGTTCGCCGTGCGAGCGCCATGGAGGCGCCCATTCTCCTCGATCTGATTAAGGCCTTGGCCGACTATGAAAAGCTGGACCCCCCTACGCCTGAGGCACAGGGCCGTCTCGTGAAGGACATTTTCGGCGACAAACCGCGCCTGGATGCATTTCTGGCCTTTGTCGACGGTCAACCGGCTGGGTACGCTCTCGTCCTGGAAACCTACTCCAGCTTCCTGGCGTTACCGACGCTCTACCTGGAAGACATATTCGTCAAGGTAGAGTTCCGAGGGCAGGGAGCCGGGGCGGCTTTGTTTCGCGAGATGGTGGCCGAGGCGGACCGCCGGGGTTGCGGCCGCATGGAATGGGTCGTGCTCGACTGGAACCGCCTCGCGCAGGATTTCTATGCCAGGTTTGGATCCGAACATCTGAGCGACTGGATGACGATGCGGTTGGTACGGGACGACTTCGCAAACATTCTCAAAGCGGATTCTAAAGTCTGAAATAATAAGTCTGTGCGCCGTCCCACCACTCTCTGGATTGTTGCCTTCCTCCTCACTGTGGCCTCCGCCGTCTATCAGCGGATGACCGGTCCCAGTTACCCGGCCCGGGGCAAGGTAAAACTGGCCGGAACCGAGATCGGCTTCCGTCTGCCGCGGACTCATGGCGACGGTGACGCCGAGGTCCGGGTTGCCGTGGCCGACCAGGCTGTGGAGGGTACGCTGGGCTGGAAGCGCTTCAAAACAGACGACCCTTGGAACTACAGCAAAATGGCGCGTCAATCCGGCGATCTGGTGGGCACCCTGCCCCACCAGCCTCCGGCGGGCAAACTGATCTACCGGGTGGTGCTGCAGAAGGACCTGGAACGTGTTTCGCTGCACGGCCAGCCGGTTGTCGTCCGTTTTAAGGGGGAAGTGCCCCAAGCGGTTCTGGTGGTCCACATCTTCTGCATGTTCGTTGGGATGTTGCTGTCGACGCGGGCCGGGCTGGAGTTCTTCCGGCCGGAGCCAAACTACACAGGCCTGATTCTGACAACGATCGGACTCCTGACGGTCGGCGGCCTGATTCTTGGCCCCGTGGTCCAGAAATATGCGTTTGGCGCCTATTGGACGGGCTGGCCGTTTGGGACGGATCTGACGGACAACAAGACGGCAGTCGCCTGGCTGGCCTGGGTGATTGCCTGGCTGAAGACAAGACGGAATCCGAAGTCGGGCGCCTGGGCTCTCGGCGCGGCCATCGTCACGCTGATTGTCTTTGGCATCCCGCACAGCCTATTCGGCAGCGAACTGAAGTACGACTGAGCTAGAACAGGCGGAGCAGCGATTCGGGTGGCCTGGCGGCCTTCATCCGGCGGTACCAGCCGCAGGCGGGGTAAAGCAGCACGACTCCGGCAATCCACACCACATACAGGACCCAGCGATCGGGCGCGGCGTCGCGAAAGATGGCCAGACGCACCAGACAGAAGAGCCACAGGTGCGCAAGGTAGAAGAACAGGGGTGCCTGTCCGTACACAGTCAGCAACCGGCGCAGCGGATCCAGCCACGACCCGGCACGGTAAATGAGCGATAGCAGCGAAAGATTGATGCCCAGCGTCAGGAGGCAGAACGCCAGACTGGGTGGGTATTTGATCACCGTGAGGTACGACTGCAGGCTATTGCCGGTGGGTACCATGAGGTTGCCGAAGCCGCCGCCGTAGCGGATACCGGCGAAGCCCACCAGGTAAGCCAGGCCCATGGGGAGCAAGGCACGTAGGCCCGATTTGCGTCATTGCGCAGGAGATGGGCAAACCCCACACCCAGAGCGGAGATGCCGAACCAGGGGAGCAGCGGGTACATGGAGGCGACGATTCCACTGGCTCCGGGCACGACAAACAGATGCAGGAAAACGCCCGCGCTTTGATCCTGGCCGCGAAGCGTGGGAATGAGGAAGTTCGGCGCCATGATGGCGATGAACGCCATCGCCAGCCAGGAGCGGCGGCTGAGGCCCAGCAGAGGCGCGCTGAGAATCATTGTCAGGCCGAGAGTCACCAGGACCGTCAGGACGACGAACGGCATCTGTTCGCCGGTGACCGGAGTCATCGATGTGCCCGCCGGGCTGAACCTTTCGGGCAGGAGCCACACCGCCATTTCCAGCAGATAGCTGACCACCACCAGGAGCGCGCCTCGGCCCATAAGGTGACGCGTCACACGCGTTTGGCTCCAGCCGGCCTCCAGGCGCGAGGCTCGAAAGTAGACCAGCCCGGCGCCCATCAGAAAGAAGAAGCCCGGCGCGCAGAGGTGAGTGATCCAGCGCGTGAGGAACCAGCCGGTATCGAGATAGTGCGGCAGGCCCGTATTCCAGTATTCGAAGGGGTGGACGCGGCTGATGAAGAAGCTGGCATGATCCAGCGCCATGAGGACCATGATCAGGCCGCGCAGTGTGTCGAGCGCATCCAGTCTTGCTGAGCCTGGTCGGTATGGAATGTTGGGCGCGCTACTCATGATGGTTCCTGGGCCGGATCTCTATGCAGTTTACCGATTTGCCGGAGTTTCCGCCGCCGTCCAATCCGCCGGGGAAGAGTCAGATTGCCTCGAGCGCATTTTGCGGAACATTTGACCACATTCAATCGTCTGGATGTTTTGAACGAAGCGCCGTGGAAAGCGACGATTCGTTAATACCGCAGGGAGTAGTCATCATGGCAGGCAATGGGAAGAAGTCGTCGAAGCGCCGTTGGATCTGGGCGTTGGTCATCGTAGTCGTCCTGGCTGGTGCGGGCGTGGGCGTCCGGGCAGCCTTGAAGCCGGATAACAAGATCGATCCTTCGAAGCTCGCCAGCGTCGATCGTGGCAATATTGCCCGCAGCGTGGTGGCTACCGGCAAGATTGAGCCGCGTTCCACAGTGGAAGTGAAATCGAAGGCGAGCGGCATCGTCAAGAAGCTCTTCGTCGACTATGGCGAGACCGTACGGCAGGGGCAAGTTCTGGCGGAACTGGATAAGGAGTTGCTCGAAGCCCAAGTTCGTGAGTCGAAGGCGAACCTGCAGGCCGCGCAGGCCGCCGAAGAGGCGGCGATGGCGTCGTTGGAACGCAACAAAGTGGAGGCGGAAGGTCCGGATGTCCCGTTCACGAAAGCCGGAATGGACCGCGCCCGGCAGCTGAACAAAGAAGGACTGATCGCCAAGAACGTGGTGGAAGACGCCGAGAAGCTCTACCAGATGGCCCTGAACAAGCAAAGCTCCGCGTTGCGGACGCTGGCCGTGAGCCGGGCCGAGATCGCCAGAGCCAAGGCTCAGGTGGCTCAGGCTACGGCGGTGCTGGAACGGGTCCAGGAAGACTTGCGCAACTCGACGATCACCAGCCCCATCGATGGATTGGTGCTATCGCGCAATGTGGAAGTGGGCAACGCCGTGAGCTCCATCGTGGTACTGGGCTCGCAGGCGACACTGTTGTTCACCCTGGGCGACGTGAGTGATGTGTTCGTTCGAGGCAAGGTCGACCAAGCGGATATCGGCAAGGTCTATATGGGCCAGCCGGCACGAATTGTGGTGGAGAGCTTCCGCGACAAGAAATTTGATGGCAAGGTCTATAAGATCGCGCCCCTCGGCGTGGAAAAAGAGAACGTCACGACATTTGAGGTTCAGGTATCCATCCACAACCCCGGCAACCAGTTGAAAGCTGCCATGAGCGCCAACGCCGAGATCATCATGGAAGAGAAGCCTAACGTCCTGCTGGTGCCCGAAGCGGCCGTTCTCTATGACAAGGACCGCAATGCCTCTGTCGAGGTGCCCGATATTACGGCGGAAAAGGGACGTAAGAAGCTGCCGGTCAAGCTGGGCATCTCCAATGGGGTCAAGACCGAACTGATCTCCGGCCTGACCCAGGGCCAGAAAGTCATCCTGCAGTAGCGAATGACATTCCGCGATCTTATCAGGGACACGGTTCAAACGCTTCTGGCGCATGAACTCCGGGCAGGCCTGACCATGTTCGGCCTGCTCTGGGGTGTTGTTTCCATCACGTTGATGACTGCGGCCGGCGATGGCCTGAGAGAGGGCCAGCGTCAGGTGTCTGGCCCAATTTGGGGAGGACATCATCATCGTGTTCGGCGGCCGGACCTCGACCCAGGTGGGCGGGGAACAGGCCGGACGCCGGGTGATGTGGACCATCTACGATCACACACTGCTGGCGCCGCAGACCCCTTCCTGTGAGTTCGTGATCCCGGAATTGACCCGAGGTAGCGTGGCCGTCCGCAGTGACTACAACTCCGCCACGCTGCTCATTAGCGGATCCCAGCCTCCGTACCAACGGCTGCGGGCCCTGGCGGTGGACGAAGGCCGCTTCTTCTCCTGGGAGGACGACAGCCAGGGGCGCCGGGTCGCTTTCATTGGCAGCGATGTTCGAAAGCAGCTCTTTAAGGGCCGCAAGGCCCTGGGCGAGACGCTCACGATCAACGGGATCCCATACCAGGTCATCGGAGTCATGAAGACCAAGGAGCAGGACTCCAGCTACGACGGCCGCGACATCAACAAGATCTTCATTCCCTATGGAGCAATGGTCAGGGATCTTCCGCAGCCTCCTCCTTTTCCGCCCGGAACGATGGACCAGATGATTGTGAAGGCCTGGTCACTGAATGTTCATGAAACGTGTGTGGCGGAGGTGAGACGAGGGTTGGCGCGGATCCACAACTTCGATCCCGACGACAAGGACGCCGCCGCCATCTGGGATACGGTCGAGCAGTCGCGGGCGTTCGCCACGATGGCGGATGGAATGAGTACTTCCTGGGCGCCATGGGTGTCGTGACGCTGCTGCTGGGTGGCATTGGGACGATGAATGTGATGCTGGTCTCGGTGCGGGAACGGACCCGGGAGATCGGGCTGCGCAAAGCCGTCGGGGCCACGCGCCGCGAGATCCTCACCATGTTCTTTCTGGAAACGTTCTTCATTGTGTTTCTGAGCGGCGGCATGGGTCTGGCCTTCGCGCACACCGTCTGCCACTTCGTGAACAAGCTGCAGATGCCGCCATATTTCGCCGGATTGTGGGCGACCTGGCAGGTCGGCGCCGCCTGCGTGGTCCTGCTGGGTTTCGTGGCTTTCCTCTCGGCGCTTTACCCCGCCACCAAGGCAGCCAGCATCGATCCGATTGAAGCGCTTCGCTTTGAGGCCGGAGGTTAGGCGATGCTGAAGGAGATTCTGGTGCAGGCATGGGACGCCTTGCGCCGCAACCCGACTCGCAGTTTCCTCACCATGCTCGGCATTGTCTGGGGGATTGCCGCGGTCACGCTGTTGTTGTCCTACGGCTCGGGTTTCCGCGAAGTGATGGTCCGCACGTTTCAGAACTTCTCCAAATCGGCCATGGTGCTGTTTCCCGGCCAAACCAGCGAGAACGCGGGCGGTGAGCGGGCCGGGCGGAGGATCCGCTTCGAACTGGCCGACCTCGAGGCGGCCCAGGCCGAGTCGCCGCTGATCAAGACCATCTGTCCGGAGACCATCAAGCGGGTGCCGGTCACCTATCAGGACCGGGTGCAGACCGTCCCCGTTCGCGGCGTCTGTCCGGAATTTGGCGAGATTCGTAGCGAAGTGGCCCTGGATGGCCGCTGGATCAGCAAGGACGACTTTGGTGAGCGGCGGCGTGTGATCTTCCTGGGTGACTGGGTGCGGGGCAAGTTGTTCGCGGGCCGTCCTCCGATTGGCGAAGCCGTCACGGTGCAGGGCGTCCGATTCACAGTGATTGGGGTGATGGACAAGAAGATGCAGTTCGGCAACTACTATGGGCCGGACGACCGCTCGGCTTTCATCCCCTACTCAACGGCGGGCGATTTGTGGAATACGAGGTATGTCAGCGATGCGGTGATCCAGCCGATCGCGCCCATGTTCGAGGACAAGGCGACCGACCAGTTCCGGGCGGCCATCGCCAAGCGCCAGGGCTTCAATGCGAACGACAAGCGCGCCATCACCGGCTAGGTGCTGTTCGGATTCTATCGTGTTTCCCTATTAACCTTAGCAATAAGGAACCGAACGAAGGCACAACC
>JASGIE010000155.1:0-10064 GCA_049841055.1 Paludibaculum sp.
GAACGACTGGCTCGGCAGCGGCGGCATTGGCGGCGTCCCTGCTTATTGGGCGGAAGGCAACATGCTCTTCGTCGTGACGGCGGGCAGCGGAACCGGGGGAATCGCCGGAGGCGTCATCGGCCTGAACGTGAACGCCAACTGTACGCTCTCCGTCGCCTGGAGCCGGGCGATGGGTGGCGGCACACAGCCCAACTCCACCCCCACCGTGGCGAATGGCATCGTTTTCGCCGGTGAGGGCCTGAACGGGATGATCCACGCCTTCGATGCCAGGACTGGGTCTCCCTTGTGGAGCAGCACGAGCCAGTACGGTGCGGCCGCCACCTACGCGGCGCCCATCGTCGCCCAGGGCCACGTGTATGCCGGTTCGTGGAGCAACTTCTCCGGTGGCGGAATCGTCGGCGCCTTCTCTCTAGCAGCCAGACGCCCGTACTCTCCGTCTCCCCGCTCAGCTTGACCTTTAGCGCGCCTGAAAACGGAGCCAACCCCGCGGCCAAGACCGTCAGCGTCACCAACACGGGAATCGGAACCCTGAACATGACCGCCGTCAGCGACAGCCCCTGGCTGCTCGTCACCCCCGCCAGCGGGGCGGCGCCTCAGACTCTGCAGGTGAGCGTGGATGTGACCGGTCTGGCCGCCTCCACTTATACCGGCCACATCACCGTCAGCGCATCCGGCGCAAGTGGCTCCCCCGCCACGGTGACCGTGACCTTGACAGTCACGCCCAATCAGCCGGTGCTTTCCGCTACACCCGCCACCATTTCATTCAGTGCCGTCGCCGGCGGGGCAAATCCGGCGGCATCCGCCATCAGTGTCACCAACACAGGCACGGGTACACTCTCGTTCACCGCCGCCAGTGACGCGCCATGGCTGGCCGTCAGTCCGGCATCCGGCTCGGCGCCGCAAACCTTGCAGGTGTCAGCCAACATCAGCGGACTGGCCGCCAATACTTACACCGGGCACATCACCGTCACGGCGGCGGGAGCACAGAACTCTCCCTCCGTGACAACCGTTACCCTCACGGTTTCACCGGCGCCTCCGCCCCAACCGGTCCTGTCTGTGGCGCCGGCCACCGTCTCCTTCAGCGCTGTTCAGGGCGGCAGCAACCCCGCGGCGGCCACAGTGAACGTCACGAATACCGGAACCGGTACTCTCAACTTCTCGGCGGCCAGCGACAGCAGCTGGCTCACCGTGACTCCGGCATCCGGAACCGCGCCGCAAGCGCTTCAGGTCTCCGCCAACATCACCGGGCTGGCGGCGAACACCTACACCGGTCATATCACCGTGACCTCTGCCGGGGCGCTCAACTCCCCGGCCACCGTCACTGTCACGCTCACCGTCTCCAGTTCGGGCACTGTCCTTCTGGGTACCCAGACCGTCCAGCCCCAGGTCGACTCCAACACGAACGGCCGGGCGGAGGCCTTCCAGACCACGGCGACGGTAAGCGGAGCGATGACGTCAATCTCGTTCTATCTCGATGCCAGCTCGACGGTCGGCAAGGTCTACCTCGGCCTGTACACCAATGGCACAAATCATCCTCAGACGCTCCTCACTCAGGGCAGCACAACGCAGCTCACCAAGGGAGCCTGGAACGTGATCACCGTGCCCTCCGCCAATGTAACGGCCGGCACCACCTACTGGCTGGCAATCCTCGGAACCACCAGTGGGAAGGTGGCCTTCCGCGACCGGGCCAACGGGACCTGCAAGAGCGAGGCCAGTTCGCAAAGCACTCTCACCGCGCTGCCCACCACCTGGTCCAGTGGGACCGTGTATTCCGACTGCCCGATCTCCGCGTTCGGGCGATGATCGCGATCCAGTCCCGGGTCCTCGGGCCCCTGCGTTCCAGCCAGTTTGGGATGCAGGCGGCCGGGGACCCGCGGCGCTGTAGGCGGTGACCACCCACCGTTCCAGGCTCCGGGCCGGCCTGAGCTCTGACCATCCTTCGCGCTAAGGGCCCAGTTCCGCTGCTTCAGTCCGAACAAACCCGCACGCGTCGGTATGCTTTCAATTGAGGGGGATCTCTCCCCCTTCCGGCCTCAATTCATCTCTGCTTCCGCCAATTCCCGTCGGACCGCCGGCCCATACCTCTCCCGAATTGCCCCTGCCCGTGGCCCCTCAGTGAAAAAACCGCCTGAAATATGAGGTTCCGCTCCCCGCGTTCGCTCGCAATACCCTCAACATGGGTGAGTGTGAACTCAGGTCAGCCGTGATACACTTGACCATTCTTTTCAAAGGATCGTAACGACTGTGCCTGCGGTAACAAACCGGCTTGCCTCGCTCTTTCTGGTTTGCCTGGCCGTCTCAGGGCAGGGTACGGACGCCGTCATCGGCAGCGTCAAGGCCGCGCTGGGAGGTGTGGAAATACGCCGGGGCACCCAGATCCATTCGCGCCTATGAAGGATTGCACCTGCTTCTGAACGACACTTTGCTGACATCCGCGGACGGTCGATTGGGAGCAATTCTGCAGGACGGTACCCGGCTGTGGCTCGGGCCGAATTCCGAGTTGCAGATAAATCGCTTTGTCTACCAGCCCGTGGAGGGAAAGTTCGGACTGCTATTGCGTCTTGCCAAAGGCGCATTGTGCTATGTCTCCGGCAAGATCGCTCAATTTGCATCCGGGTCGGTCAGTGTGGAAACACCAGTGGGAGTCGTCGGACTGAGGGGAACCCACCTTGCTATTTCGATCGATGGGCCATAAGCGGAGTTGGACAGCAGCCGGCTGCATCGGGATCGGCCTTGTGCTTCCCATCCTGTTTCTGGCAGGCTGCGGACGCAAGCCCGCGCCAGCAGCCCCGCCGCCGCCAGCCAGGCAGAATGTGGTTGTCCTCCTGCCCGAACCCGATGGCAAAGCCACTCGCATCGTCGTCTCCAACTCGGCCGGCTCCCGGGACTTGGATCAGCCTTATCAGGCCGTAACGGTGCAGCGCGCGGATACCGCGCCCAGCCAGCCTTTTGTGATGACTCAGGCCGATGTCCGGCGCCTCTTCGGTTCTGCGCTGGATGTGCTGCCCGCCGCGGAAGTGCAGTTTCTCCTCTACTTCCAGGAAGGAAGAGAGACTCGTCATCGCTGAGTCTGAGGCACTGCTCCCCCAGATCCTGGCGGCAATCTCCGAACGCCATTCGACCGAGATCACCGTCACCGGCCACACGGACACCACCGCCGATCCACAGTACAACTATCAGCTTGGCCTGAGGCGAGCCCAGGCGGTGGCCCGCATTCTCACGGAAAGGGGCGTGGCCGCATCCGATGTCTTCGTGTCTTCCCACGGGCAGGCCGATCTGCTGGTCAAGACGCCCAACGGCGTTGCCGAGCAACGCAATCGTCGGGTGGAAGTAATTGTCCGTTAAGCTATTGGGTCCTATGCGTGGCATCGCCGCGGGTGCACTCACTGTCCTCTGTGTCGCCGGCCTTTTCCTCGTCAGGCCGCGGCCGCTGGCAAACCTCGATCAGGCAGTCTGCGACATCCTGACCGGTTGGGTAGGCCCCGGCACGCAGTCCGGACACGTCGTCATCATCGGAATCGACGATCAGAGTCTCAATCAGTTTGGCCGCTGGCCGTGGCCGCGAAGAACTCTGGCTCAACTGGCCAATCGCGCCTTCGACGCCGGCGCGTCCACGGTTGTCTTCGACATGATGTTCCCCGAGGAGGACGGAAGCTCGTCGGGTCCCTCCTCCGGGACGGCCGCGTCCGCGCCCGATTCCAGCGATGCGCTCTTTGCGGATTCTCTGGCGGGCCGCCCATCGGTCGTGGGCTACACAATGAGATTCGATTCGTCCGGCAGCAATCCCTCTGCCTGCCAGTTGCCATCCCTGCCGCTGGTCCTGCTGGGACCAGCGGAATCCGCCAGGTCTCCTCTCTTCCAGCCCCGCAGCGCCGTCTGCAGCCTCGCCCGGATTTCAGCGGCCGCGGCGGGCAGCGGCTACCTGAACTCGGTGCCGGATAGCGATGGCAAACTGCGCCGCTTGCCCCTCGCCATGGAGTTCGGCAGCCGTTTTTATCCGGGACTCGCCCTCGCCGCGCTCAACGTCTATCAGCACTCCTCCACTCTGGGACTGGCCACGGACGGGTTCGGCGCCGCGCAACTGCGCCTGGACCACCGCTCCGTCCCCCTCGAAGCGCAGGGCTTCCTGCGCCTGCGGTTCCGCGGCCCCGGCGGTACGCTGCCCCGCGTCTCAGCCGCCGATGTGCTCTCCAATCGCGCCCCAGCCGGCATCCTCCGCGGCAGAATCGCGGTCATCGGCGGCTCCGCCCTCGGCCTGCGGAGTACGAGCGTGACCCCCGTCGACACACTCTTCCCGGCCGTCGAAATCCAGGCGACCGCGATCGACAACCTCCTCCAGGGAGACTCCTTCCGCCGCCCCGGCGAGGCACAGTCCCTCGAGCTGGCGCTGGCCCTCCTCGCCGGCTTGACCGCCGCTTACCTCCTGTCCTCGGTGCGCTCACTCTGGGGCGCCATCATCACCCTGGGCGCCATCCTGGCGGAATGGATCGGCTGTGCCTTCGTGCTGTCCGCCACGGGCAACCTGATCTCGCCGCTCCCGGTCTCCGCGGCGCTCCTCGGTGCCCTGTCCACCCTCACCATCGTCAACTATCGCCGGGAGAAGAACAGGGCGGATCTGACGCAGCAACGCCTCACTACGACAACAGAACGCTCTCAGGCGGAACTGCGGGAGAGCGAGGATCGCTATCAGCAACTCGTCGAAAACATCAACGACGCCATCATCCTCGTCGATCGGGAACACCGGCTCTCCTTCGCCAACCGGCGCTTCCTGGAACTCTTCGAATTAGAGTCCGCGCAAGTCCCCACCGTCCACCTCGAAGACCACGTGGCCCCCGAGTGGCGTCCCGAACTCCACGAGAAGTACGACCGCCTCTTCCGTGGCGACTCCACCCACGAGCACATCGAATACGAAGGACTCCGCCCAGACGGGTCCCGCCTCTGGATCGACGCGCTCATCACGCCCGTCCGCTTCACCGGGCAGATCACCGGCGCCCAGGCGGCCCTCCGGGATACGACCGAGCGAAAACGCATCGAGGCGCAGTACCTGCAGGCGCAGAAGATGGAAAGCGTCGGCCGCCTGGCCGGCAGTGTCGCCCACGATTTCAACAACCTCCTCACCGTCATCAACGGCTATAGCGAACTGGTCCTACAGGACATGGACGAGCGGGATCCCTCCAGGGACAGCGTCGAGCAGATTCGCGGCGCGGGCGAGCGCGCCACCGAGCTCACGCAGAAGCTCCTCGTCTTCAGTCGAAAGCAACTGGCTCAACTCCGCGTACTGGACCTCAACAAGGAAGTGGACGGAACAAAGAACATGATCGCCCGCCTCATGGGCGCCGACGTTCTGCTCACCACTCGTCTCAGTCCGGAGCCCGGCTTCGTCATGGCCGACCCCACCCAGCTTCACCAGGTCCTGATGAATCTCCTCGTCAACGCCCGCGACAGCATGCCCGACGGTGGAGAGGTCGTGATCGAAACCAGAATCGTCGAGATCGGCGAGAATTTCGCCGGGACGCGGGCCCGGCTGTCCGTAGGCCCCTACGTCTGCCTGGAAGTCACCGACACCGGCATCGGCATGAGCGAAGAGGTGAAACAGCACCTCTTCGAGCCCTTTTTCACCACCAAGGTGCCCGGCAAAGGCACCGGCCTCGGGCTCGCCACGATTCTCAGCATCGTTCAGAAATGCGGTGGCGGCGTCGAAGTCACCAGCGAAGTGGGCCGCGGCAGCAGCTTCCAGATCTACCTGCCTCGCGTCGATTCCGGCCTGGCGGTCCAATCCGGCGCCCGGGTCGCCGCCAGTGAGCCGCGCGGCTCTGAAACCATCTTGGTCGTCGATGACCAGGACCCCGTCCGCCGTCTGGTCATCTCCATTCTCAAGGCACGGGGCTATCAAGTCCTTCAGGCGCCCGGCGGCCCGGCCGCGCTGGCCCTCGCCGAAGGCTACTCCGAAACCATTCATCTATTGCTGACGGATGTAGTCATGCCCCAGATGAGCGGCCGGACCCTGGCCGACACCCTCACCGCCCGCCGGCCCGGCCTCAAGGTTCTATTTATGTCCGGCTACTCTGACAGTTCGGTCGAGGACCAGGGGGTAGCGCTAACCGGGCTGGAGTACCTGGCCAAGCCATTCACCGTGGCGGCCCTGGTCGACAAGGTGCAGGCCGCCCTCGCGCGCGAAACCACCCCGGATGAATATCCGCCCCCACCAACCCACGAAGGCGCATAGAACTCCAGACAAAACCGCAACGAACCACGACCGTCAGGGAGTGGTCCCCCCTGCGAACCGCGCACGTCAGTAAGCGGGCGCCCGTCTCAGTCGCATCCTCCAGAGAGTCCTCAAGGCCCCGCCGGCCGCAAAACCGCACGAAAGTCCCATCGGCCGGCCAAATGGTAAGGCGGACCCCCAGGTCTGCGGTCGACCCCCAGGTCGACCACGCGGAGCCACACAGTCACTCGACGGCCCGGCCCTGAACAGAGCAGGCCGAGATCAACCGCAAGACGGTTCCTAGCTCCGGGTTATCCACAAGTACACGTCCAGCGCCCACCGCGCCGGCGGCCAGCGAAAACGCAAACCACCCGGTACCGCAGTTGATTCCGCGGCTATCGGTAAACTGAACCATCACCTCACCGTTGGACGTGCCTGCGCCGTGCCTGTCCGGCGTGGCCGGCAACCCCGCGCCGTTGGTGCCAGCGGCGCGATCGGCATCCATCAGTCGGTACCCCACCGCCCCTGTCCAAGCTTCCTGGGGCCGGATCTCCGTCCGGAAGTCCGCCCAGCTTCGGCCGCCCAACAACAACTCGAGACTGCTCCTCGCTCTCGGCCCCAGGCTCTCCAGGAACGTCCGCTCATCGTCCCTCTGCCAGGCGCCGAGGAACTGACGGAACACGAAGCGCTGGCCATAGACACCACTACACGGAAATCGGAGCCCCGGTGATCCAGAGCTCGAAACCATTCCATGCAAATCCAAAGACGCGGCCATCGCATCATCCAAACCCAGCGTGAGCCCCGCCGCTGTGCGGTGGTCCGCCAGCTTCCGGAGACGCGGCGCCGCGGCTGCCCGCAGAATCTTTGCATAGGCGAGAACCACCCAGTCCCCATTTGCGGCGAATTGGAGGATGCCCCCTCTGCCTCGAATCGAGCCCAGCGCTCGCTCCACGTCATGCAGATACCGGTCACCTTGGCCGGCCATGGACTCAACCAGTGAGTGATAACGCCGCCCGGAGGAACACGGGCTCATCCCCATCTGGTCGGCGACGCTCGGATGCGCTAGTTGTTGGAAGAGGTCCGCCCCATCAGGCGTACCTGCTTGCCCCCACGCCATACCCGCCACCAGAAGTTGGGAAATGCCGCAATAAAAAACACACTTAACCGAAAACATCACCGTTCTTTGAATCCTAGCCTGCCCCTCGCATGGGAACAAGCAGGAGCCAGCCGCGGGCACGCACGCCTGGCGAAGGGCGGCCGGCCCCTAATCCTTCACATTCAGCTTCCGGAAGCACTGGAACCGATCGCTGCAGAATCGCTTCACCTCCCCCGGCAGCGGCTCGGCGTCCGGAGCAAACAGCGTCTGCAGAATGATCAACTGCGTCGCGTTCTTCTGGCCCCAGATAGCGCATGGGACAGGTCTTGGCCCGAATGCGCGCCTTCCGCCCTGTGCGTCCAGGTGGCCGGGCGCACCCAGGGCATGACCCATCTCATGAATGGCCGACATCCGGATCAGTTGGCTGGCCAGGTTCTCCACCTGGGCCGGACCCAGGTTGATCCAGCGCGCGCTGCGCCAGGAAACGTGGAAATCCGGAGCCGGCCAGTTCGGCTGCCTCCGCCGACCCCGGTACCGTCAGTGCCTTCCCCAGCCACAGGTAGAGCATGTTGAGGGACGCCCGGATACGGGTCCCTGGAAGACACGGCAACTGCCACCACGTCTTTCGGGGAGTTGATCGGCCAATCGATCGTGTAGCCCCAGTCACCCGTAGCGTCCGTGGGGTCGCCTGGATCCTTGTCGCCCAGAACCCGTCTCCAGCCGCACCGCATGCTTGTGGCGGCTGTCGGGGCCCGGCAGGAAATTCACGATCGGCGATCGCCCCTGGCCGCTGCTCATCACCATCGAGTCATCCACCTTGTAGGCGACGATGTCGCTCGCGCGCTCCCAAACACCCGTATCGAATATCCCGCCGGCGTCGACTACAAACAATTCCTTGCGTTTCGGATTGAGCCGCCTGTGTACCTTCGAGCCGTTCTCCAACACGACAAGAACCGCGGTACTCCGATCCCACGGTGAGCCCGTCGCCCCGTGCCGTTTGCCCGGCAACTTCCTGATCGTCCGAACTCGGTTCCAGCGCCGAACCCTCCCACGCATCCGCAATGTGGTTGCCGTCATCGTCCCTCGGAATCGTCAGCACATACGTATTGGTGGGCTTGTAGATCGCTTTCAAGAACAACTTCGGAGCGCTCGCCTTGAGATGGCCCCAGGCTCCAAAATCCTTGGCCTGCACGTAGACCGTCGCCTCCGTGACGTCATCGTCCGTGTACGCGCGCTTGCCTTCCACGACAATACCGTCGGGTTGCTTGTCGGCGAAGCGCAGGTCGTCCTTCTCGCCAGCCCCGCGTGGGAAGTTTCCGCAGACGCCCGTATGCCGCGTCACATCCTCCAGTTGGAATTCGATGCGCGCGCTGCTTGCCGGCCTTTCCCCGCCTTGGGCTGAATGCGGACCGTTACCGCGAGTCGGTTCGCTCGCGGGAAACTGGACACCCGTCATGTCTTTCGCCTCCGGCGCCGGCAGCCACCAGATCCATAACCGCTGCCCGGCTCGAAGATGATCTCCTCCTCCACCGCGACCTTCGCGTTGAGCGTGGCTTTGGCGGATCCGGTGCACCCGTTATCGCCCGGATCCAGCTTCAACGTGAGCATCTTCGTCACCGAGCCGAAATTCGCCAGGTATTTTTCCGTGAGTTCGAACGCACCCGGCGAAAATGTCTGTGCCGCGCACATGTGAATGCACTGCTGGCACTCCTCCGAACTCGGCGTCGGCGAGGCAGCCGAGAACTCCAGCGTGGCCCCGCTCTCATTCCTGGTGAGCATGACGGACGACCGGCGATTGTGCTCCGACACGCCCTCCAGCCGCGTGCTAGCCGTCTCGGAACCATCGCGTCCGCTGGACGTTGCATGCATGTCCGACAGAAAGTACTCGCGCATCGTGCCCGGCGCCAGTGCGGCCACATCGCAGACCCTCCCGCCCCAGCGAGCGATAGCTGGCCTGGAAGTGATGCTCCTCGCTATGCTTGCCTCCATCGCTCGTCATTTGGCTGTCCACCGAAATGGTGAAGCAGGTCGGGCCCGTTTGCGCGGCGCCATGCGCGGCAAAGCCACGAAAACAGCAGGAACATCCTACAGCGCATCAAGATGATACTCCGGTAGTATGGGATCTCTCTATCACAAAAGAAGGCCAGACCCTCCGCCGCAGTAAGACTCCCGACGACGACCGACGAGCGCAATGGCAATCCCTTCCTGGATGCGCAACCCCGCGGCCAGCCTGCTGCTGGCCGGCGCCGCCGCCCTGGCCCAGGCACAGATCCTGATCGGCCAGACCTCCAGCTTCAGCGGCCAGAATGATCACCGAGTAGAGGAAGGCACCGACGGCGCGCGGCTGTATCTCGAAGCCGTCAACGAGCGCGGCGGCGTCAACGGCCAGAAGATCGAGCTGCTGTCGCTGGACGACAAGTTCGACCCCAAGCTGGCCGCCGCCAACGCCGCCGAACTGGCGCGCAAGGGCGTGGTCGCGCTGTTCTTCAACCGCGGCACGCCGCAGTCGCAGGCCATCATGCCGGTGCTGGACCAGTACCGGCTGCCGCTGATCGGGCCGTCCACCGGCGCGATGCTGCTGCACAAGCCGGTGCACCCCTGGGTCTTCAACGTGCGCGCCACCTATCAGCGCGAGGCCGAGCGCGCGGTGCGCCACCTGCAGCTGACGGGCATGACGCCGGCGTCGCGCTGCTGCAGGCCGACATTCCTTCGGCGACGAACAGGTGCTGTTGGACTGTCCTGTTCTGAGCACGAGGCGATGCG
>JASGIE010000156.1:0-35088 GCA_049841055.1 Paludibaculum sp.
AACCGACCGGGGAATCTCGATAGCGAAAACGCGGTGAAGATCCTCGACCTGATCGTGCGGCTTCGCCAGGAGCAGAAGATCACGCTCATCCTCGTCACCCACGATCCCGGCATCGCGCGCAAAGCCGAGCGCGTTCTCGAGGTGCGCGACGGGCGGATCGCGTCCGACACACGCAACGCTGGAGTCGGGGTATGAAAGGGGATTTGAAACGCAGAGACGCAGAGGCGCAGAGAGAATGTGGCGAGCGGAAGCGCGCTATGGAGTGCGGTGACTTGTCACCGCTTTCCGTGGGCGGCGGAGCCGCATGGGCCTTCACCTCCCGGCGCTCCACGCCAAACCAAAGCGGTGACAAGTCACCGCACTCCATAACGTCTGCGCCGATAGCGGTGCGCACGACCAACCAACGTTATCTCCAATGACCTTCGTCACCGTCGTTACCCGCGGTCTTTGGCGCCGTCCCGTTCGCACGACTCTCACGATCATCGGCATTGCGATCGGCATTGCCGCGGTCGTGGCGCTCGTTGGTATTTCACGCGGATTCGAAACGAGCTGGGAGTCGGGCATGAAGACGCGCGGGACCGATGTGGTCGTGAGCAGCATGGGGAGCAGCTTCACACCCAAGCCGTTCCCGGCCGCGGTCGTCGATCGCATCAAGCCCATCCCGAACGTTGGAGATACGTGCGGATTGCTGGTCGACTTCGTGAGCGTCGAGAGCGCGGATATGATGATCGTCTCGGCGCGTGAATGGACTGGCGAGAAGAAGGGCTTCTCGTGGGGCAACTTGAAGATCGTCAACGGACGGATGCCGAATGACGCCAATGAGAAGGCCGTGATTCTTGGCACCACCGCTGCGGAAGTGCTCAAGAAAAAGGTCGGCGACACACTCCAGTTGGAAACCGAAGAGCTCCAGATCGTGGGCATCTTCGATGGCGGCGCCATCGTGGAAAATGGATCCGTCGTTCTTTCCCTCCCGGTCTACCAGAAGATCAGCGGCAATGAGGGCAAGATCAGCGTGATTGACCTGCGGGCGAAGGCCGGCGCCACGCCAGAACAGTTGAAACAACTCTGCGACGAGATCAACAAGGTGGTGCCCGAGGCCCGCGCCGTCCTGGCGGGGGCGAACATTCGTGACAGCCAGGCCTACAAGATGATCGCGGCAATGAGCTGGGGCACTTCGTTGCTCGCCGTGCTCGTCGGCGTGCTCGGAGTGATGAACACGATGCTCATGACGATCTTCGAGCGCACGCAGGAGATTTGCGTGCTGCTGGCCATTGGTTGGAAGCGCAGCCGCATCATGCGCATGGTCCTGTGGGAATCGGCGCTGCTCGGTTTTCTCGGGGGCGTGGTCGGCGTTTGTTTCGGGCTCGTGGGCGTGAAACTGATGCTCCAGGCACCGGCGATGCGCGGCCTACTCGAGCCGGATTTGAACGCCCGTCTACTCGCCACTTCGGTGGGTATCTCGGTGATCGTCGGTGTTCTCAGTGGGCTGTATCCCGCCTGGCGCGGCTCGCGGCTGACGCCGAGTCATGCTTTGCAGGGATAGCCTGGGACTGGTAGTCGTAGTGGCCTCCCGTCCGTCCATCCACCCCGTCGCGCACGAATACTTGCCATGATCTCGTTCCGCCGAATCTGTCTCGCCCTGACGCTCACCTCCGCCGTCTTCGCCTCTACGGCCCTGGCCGCAGACCCCGCACCCGGCATCACTGCCAGGACCTTGCCGCCAAGCTCAGCGCGGTTCGCCAGGACGGATCGTCCTACGTCCGGCTGCGCATGGAGATCAACGGCGCGGCGAAGGAGACGCTGCAATTGCAGATCAAACAGCGCCGCGGCAAGGACTCGTCGGACGTCGTGTATCAAGTGTTGTTTCCGAAAGAGCGCAAAGGCGAGTCTGTCCTGCTGCGCAAGTCGGGCAATCACGCCGCCACCGGTTCTGTCTTCGTCCCGCCGAACAAGCTGCAAGCCATCGACGACATGAAGGGTAGTCTTCTCGGCAGCAATCTGTCGTATGAAGACATCGTGGACGATTTCTTCTCGTGGGATCAGCAGAGCTTTGCCGGCACCGAGACGGTGGATGGCGTGAGCTGCCATGTCCTGAATCCAAGCCCGGCAAAGGTGAGCGCTCGAGCTACGGCTCGGTGAAGAGCTGGATCGATCTCCGGCGCAATGTCCCGATGCGCGTGGAGAAATACTCCAGCGCCGGCAAGCTCGTGCGGCGCATCGACACGACGCGCGTGGTCACCGATTCCGGCCACGCCATCCCGGCCAACCTGAATGTGCAAGGACCGGGCGGTGGTTCATCCACGCAACTCGACGGCTCGAAGATCAGCCACGACGTGAACTATACGGACAAGGACTTCACGCCAGACGCTCTGAAGGAACTGACCGGCGCGAAGGAGTAATCGCTTTGCCCCGTTGGGGCGTGTGCCCGTTTTGGGGATGGTCACCCAGGGCGACGCTCGTTCCTCGCTTTGCCCTGGGCTGGCTTGTCGAGGGCCTTCGGCCCGATTGTTGTCTTTCCAAGCATTTCGCGCGATTACTCCACTTCAAATTCCGCATGGACGATAGTGATGATGTCTTTCTCGAAAGACGTCGTGTCGTTGTTGCCCTCACCGGACGTCGTCGTCGAATTGGCGGGGTTGATATTGATGATGCCCATGTCCGCGACGACGAGCTTTCCGATTTTGGCGTTGCCCGCGGAGCCGAGAATGTCGTCCGCGCGTCCGCGGGCGTCCTTGGCGGCGGCGGTGAGCATCTGAAGTTTTAGTTCACCGAGCGGTGTATAGAAATATCTCGGCGGCTCCGAGTTCACGGAGATGCCGTCCTCCAGCAGCGAAGTGATCTCGCGCGAGGCCTTTTCCACGAGCGGCACGTCCGTCGAGCGCACGACGATCGACTCGCACGCCCGAAAGCCCTTCGAGATTTTGGTCTCAGTGCGGACGGGTACATCTCGTTCCGGGCAGCACCTTGTCCTCGATTGCTTTGTCGAACAGCTCCTCCCACGTGGCGGATTGCGGCTGGATTTCCTCCGCCTTGATCCCCTTGGCGATGAGGAAGGCCACCGCCTTGTCGCGCCCGGCGCGCAGCACCTGATAGGCGGCGGTGCGGTCCGGCGCACGGCCTTCGATGGTGGCTTCCCATTGAATGAGATCGGAAACGATGCGCTTCTTCGCCGAACCAGTCACACGGATGGTGTGCTTCTCGCATGCTCGCCGCGGACGTCCCGCCAGGTCCCGGCAGCAATGGCTGTGGACCACACGACAGCGATCGCAATACAGACGGTGCCGATCGGGCGGAGATAGAACCGGCGACGAGCGCGAGCGGGCTTGGAGGAACTTTCGGTATTCATGGTTGAGTACCCAGTACGGGTAAATCGTACCCGGTTCTTTCAACGATCTCCCCAATCGTTAGATACCGGGCGCGGCTTCCGTGCCCGCCCAGCGTTCGCATACCGCCGGCCTACTTCCGCATCACACCCGCGAGTCCCATGCAGAAGCGGATCGCTCCCCAGATCATGGCTCCGCTGGCCACGAAGTAGTGGCCCCCTCCCCGGGGAATCCGCCGCCAACAAATAGGAACCCAACTTGACTACAGCACCGCCGACGAAAAAGGCGAGGCCTACCATCATATGACGCCGGGCCTGATCACGTTCGCCGGTGTTGTCGTATAGATTTGGAGATCGCTGTCTTTGCGTCTGTCGCTGCGCTTGCGCGAACCTCTGCGCGATTTGTCCTTCGATCAGGTTGAGCGGGTTCAGCCCGGTGATCGTCCACGATCTTCCAAAGGCTTCGACGTAAGAACGCAGCGGGGTCCGAACACCCGTGGCCAGGAATTTCTCCAGTTCCTGCGGAAGTTCATCGATGGCCGCAACCTCAAATTTCCCGATCGGTTCTCCGGATGGCTTAAAGACGAGAGCGTTCATTTCCTGAAGTGGCGATTCGTCGAACTTAGCGCACCCCATTACACCGCGGCCAGCGTGAAGCGATTGATTACTCGTTCCTGTTTCCGTGCTACGTTCCATCCATGATTCCCCGACGAACTTTTCTGCAGAAGTCCGCTGCCGGCGCGGGAGCGCTGGCGGCCCTTGGCAATCTCGGCTTTCTCGGCCGACTGCCTGTGGTATCCGCGGCGGACGCGACGCTTGATCCTAACATCGTGCGGCTGCACCCGGACATGGAGCCGATCGTGCGTTTGCTCGAGGACACGCCGCGCGATCGGGTGCTGGAGGAAGTCGCGACGCGGATTCGCGGCGGACTCGCCTATCCGCGAAGTGCTCGCGGCGTTGCTCCTCGCGGGCGTGCGCAACATTCAGCCACGGCCGGTGGGCTTCAAGTTTCACGCGGTGCTGGTCGTCAATTCCGCGCATCTGGCGAGCCTCGCTTCGCCGGACAGCGATCGCTGGCTGCCGATCTTCTGGGCGATCGATCAATTCAAGTCCTCGCAGGCCGCGGACGTGAAGCGAGGGTAACTGGACCATGGGCCGCGGTGGATGAAGCCGCAGTGCCTCCGGCACATGGCGCGAAGCAGGCCTTCACGAAGGCGATGGACAACTGGGATGAAGCGGCGGCGGATGCTGCGCCATTGCCGGGCTCGCTCGCACGCGCGACGGCAGGACGAATTTTTCGAGATTTTCTGCCGCTACGGGGCGCGCGACTTCCGCGACATCGGACACAAGGCGATCTATGTCGCGAACAGCTTCCGCACGCTCGAGGTCATCGGCTGGCAGCACGCAGAGCCGGTGCTGCGCTCGCTGGCGTATGCGCTGCTCGAACGCGAGGCGCGAAGGAAAACCCTGCGCAAGGCAGACCTCGTGCCGGATCGTCCATTCCGGCAGAATCTGGAGACGATAAGAACTTCGGGGATGGATTGCTGGCGGGCAACTGAATGTAGATGCGACGAAGGAAATGCTCGAAACGCTCCGCATCGGATCATCAGTGATGCGACGAGTTGGCGTGGTGCAGTTGCTCAATGCGAGGTCTGGCACCGCAGTCCGTCTTCGATGCACTCTACAATGGCGCGGGTGAATTACTCATGCGCGCGCCGGGGATTGTTTCGCTGCATGCGATGACGACGACGAATGCGTTGCGTTATGCCTGGCAACGGTCGAAGAATGATGAGACGCGCCGGTTGCTGTTGCTGCAAAACGCCGCGTTTCTGCCGCTCTTCCGCGGAAAGCCGAAGGGTGGAGGGGTGCGCATCGATACCTCGAACCGCTGGCCAGCGAGGCGAAGGGTGATGAGGCGGTGGCGGAAATCTTCGCGGAGATCAGCAAGGATCGGCTGACGGCAGCGAGAAAGACGCTCGGCTATCCTGCAGGGTCCATGCCTCCGACGTTTGCCAATGCGGCCCGGCGAATGATTTTCCTCAAGGGAACCAATTCGCATGACTACAAGTTCAGCGCGGCGGTGCTGGAGGATTACGAACGGCTCACACCGGCGTGGCGGAATCAGTTGCTCGCCGCGAGTGCGTTCTATTTCCGCGGGTCCGGGGAAAAGGATAACGACCTGGTGAAGTGGACGCGTGCGGCGGTTGGCTAATTTTTCCCGGCGCCTGCTCGTCTAAAGCGCTGTGCAAAGAATACCGCGAGCTTGTGTGGGCGGAAAAGCTGCCCGGAGACGATTCTGGAAACGTCACGGTCCTGCCGCGGGATCGTCACGCATCCGACGCAAGCCGCCAGCACGGTGTGAGCATGCTGCGCTTCTCCCTCATCTCACTCCTCGCGTTCATGACCCTCAGGGCCGGTGTGCTCGTGCACGCGGCGGATGGAAGGCACCCCCGATGGCGACGGTGGATATGAAACTAATCTTCGCGGCGCATCCGAAGACAAGGGAGGCGGAAGCGCAGATCAACGCCGAGCGCAATGCGCAGAAGAAAGTGATGGAGGATGCAGAGGCGAAGGTGCAGCGGATGCGCACGGAGATCAAAGAACTCGATGCGGAACTGGCGACGGAAAGCTTGGGAACACGGCGCAGGAGCAATCGGTAACCATCCGCAAGGAGAAGGAAGCACAGGTGCAGATCATGGAGGCGCAGGTGCGGGCGATGCGCGAGCAGGGCATGAAGGAATTGCAGGACGCGTCGATGCGGATGCGCAACGCGATTCTCGAGTCGATGAACGCGGAAATCGCCAAGACGCCGGAGGTGGCCGGCGGTTACGATTCTTACAAAGAGCGGGCCGAGCATGAACGCGGTGCCGTTCTTGTCTACCACAACGACAACCTCGAGTTGACCGGCACGTAAGATGAAAGCGAATCGGCAGAGGGAGCACGGACGCTGGAAAGGACGCGCGCGTGCGTGAAGGCCTGGCGGTGGCGATCGTGGATGTGAAGCGTGTCTTCGAAAGCTATTCGAAGACGCGGGAAGCGCAGGAGAGGATCGACGAGGCGCGAAAGTCGGTGGCCAAGGAACTTCAGGAACGGCTGGCGGCGGTGGCAGAGGCGACGGAGGCGATTCGAAAGCTCGATGAGCAACTCGCCGACCCGGCGCTGGGCGAAGTGAACCGCAAAGCGCGCACGCAGGAGCGTAGCGCGAAGGCGCTCGAACTGCGCACCATGGAGCAGGAGAACGCGGAGTTTTGCAGGTCCGCGAGAAGCAGATGCAGGAACAATACGTGCGCATGCGCGACGGCATCGCGGATGACATCAACGTCGCCATCGCGAAAGGCGTGCCTGAGGGGCGTGTCGATCCCATCTTCACGTAAGCGGGACGAGCTTGAATGGACGCCGATCCTACTGCGGCACCAAGGAGTCGCCGACTGGACCGAACCTCTCATCGCGAGGCTCAACATTACGAAGGGCGACGCGACGCGGGTGCCGATCGAGTGGGAGGAGTGTCATCCTCATGGTGAAGTTGCGATTTGCGGTGGTGAACCTACAGCGGGTGGTTGATTCGCATCCGGTGATGGCGGCGGCGGCTCTAAGCGGTCGAGAAGGCGCGTGCGGAGGCGAAGGCGGGACCCGACAAAGGAGGCGATGCGAATGCGAAGGTGCGGGAGACTGAGGAGGCGGCGGCGGCGAAACGGGTGGCAGGTGGTGGAGAGTGTGAAGAAGCAGGTGACGGCGAGTGCGGCAAAGGCGGGCGCGCAGGTGGTGTTTGATGCGAGCGGGCAGAGTCTCAATGGAGTGCCGGTGGGTGACGGCCCGCGTAGGGGTGTTGGATTTGTCCGACGAAGTGACGGCGGGCGCTTGGGGGCGCAAGATAGAGCGCGCGGTGCGTGGCAAGAGTGCGTTGCCGCGCGGTTCGGCGAATAAATTCGCCGCTACGTAAATACGCCATCCATGACTGCGCATTTACAGATGATCCATTCCATAGGTTCTCGGCCCGGGAAAAGTTCGCGTCGCAGAATGCGACGGCCAGCGGGTCTGGAGACCCGCGCTACCCGGACCTCCAGGAGCCCGTCCAGTTTCGCTTCCCTTCCGGCAAGCAACCGGTCATCCATGGACGCGAACCTCTACCCTGTCTATGGCCATTACCCTCGGACTCCTATTTGGTTTCGTCGCGTGGTTTCTCACGCGTTACCTGCTCGCAGGGACTCTATACCGTCGATCAAAATGAACGCGCGGTGAAGACGATCTTCGGGCGCGCAGAACGCATCTTGTACACACAAACGACAATCGACGATCCGATCTCGGAGTCGCTCGAGCCGGAGAGAGCGTGAGCGCTACTTCTTTCTGGAGGCCTGCGGGTGACTGCGCCGGGCGGGCTCTATTTCAAGTGGCCGTGGGAAAGGATTTACAAAATCAGCGTGGCGACGCAGACGCTGAACATGGCTTTCGATCCGAAGACCCAAGCGCCAATCTCGCGGGTCCGCGAGATGAGCGCAGTGACCAAGGATCAGCTCGATACGGGGCTTACCGGCCAGATTCGTTACCGCATCTCTGAGCGCAATCTCTACGCGTATCTCTTCGGCGTAGAAAGCGGCCGATCGTGCATGTGATGGGTTATTTCATCAGCGTGCTGCGCGAAGCGGATCGCCAATTTCGAGGCGCCACCGCCACTCGGGGAGAGGCGGACGCAATGGCCAACGCGACGAGCGTGGCGGGCGTGTCGATCAACGATCTGCGTAATAATGAGGCTCCCCGTCGCATCATCGCGCATGATGATGCCACGCCATGTCGAGCTTTTCACTGGAGCATCACGGCTCAGCGTCGTCTTTCCCGTGAATCCCGTCACACAACCCTAGCGCTCGCGACCCTCCCTGGCCATCGCTGAGCCACGCCATCGGAGAGGAGGCAGACATGCCAATCCTCAAGTTGGTGTGTGCAATGGCGTGGGCTCCTGGAACGTGGCAGATCATCCACCCATGGGAAGAGCACCCGTGAGCGAGAAAAGGGTGAGACTGCTTGGGCGGCGGGAGTCTTACTCAGACCAGCAGCGGCGACGCGCGCTGCAGACAACCCAACCACCAAGCCCACCTCCAAACAAGTGGGTGGCTTGCTTGATCGTTTCGCCTCCTCGAAACGCTCGCGTGGGGAAACACGGCCCCGGCGCGCCGGGAGAGATGGCACCCGGCTCTCGTCTGAATCAGTGTCGCACAAAGCACGCTGTTGACGTGCATTGTTCGCGTCTTGCCAAGAGCATAAACCGGGCAAATATGGAGGCCCAACGACCCTGGGGGACCTCCTAAATGTTATGCCTCAAGAAAAGATGGTGGTGTGGGGAGGACCAGCGGTAGGGAGGCAATAGGAGGGAGGGGCGACATCAATGGACAGCAAAGCACCGCTCGATTGCATAGCACCCGTCCACCTCGATCTCCTCCTCCAATGCTCTCTCAGCTCGTCTGGAGCAAGCCTCACGCGGCAGGGTCTAAGTACTTACTAGACCCGCGGCGTGCATAGCACAGTCGTACCACACGCCTCTTAGGATCGCAGACTCCGAGAAATCGACCGATGACCGATGTCTCTGAAGCTGGTAGAGCTGTAGTCTGGTCGAAAGGGGCGCCGTGCAGCATCCAGCGCCTCAGAGGCCTTCAGGGGACGGGGAATTGGCGTTGCTTGTTGGTCACACAACACTGGACAAATGAAAATGCTACATCCCCCCGGGCTCTTCCGGCGCCTGTCATTGGTTACCGCAATGATGGATCACATGGTGGCCATGAGGTCTTTTGGATTTGTTAGCATGAGGGGAGAGAGGGAGAGAGAGACGCGAGGACTGTAGATCCGCTCTTGGGGGCATCTGATATGCGTCGGCCCATGCCGTGTCTCACTCCCAACCAGCGCCTCGCAGATCCGGGGGTTCGTATGGCACACCAATCCCAATGTCTCTCTCACCCCGTCAGACGTCGCCTATGTCGCAGGGTACCTCAGCCGGCGTGCGTTCACAGCCAACAACGGCCGGAGCATGGCTCCCAGACATGGGTCGCAGATGGGGTCATCTCAACGAGATGGTAACCGATCCCAGTCCACTGCATCAGACGGTCCAGCGCTAAGTCAGTCCATGAGACATACCTGCGCCGGCTGAGTCGCGGTCCGGGAGAGCAAGACTCAGCAGAGAGACTCAGCAGAGCGACCGACGCCCTGTCAGCCCTATTCGCGACGGGAAAGACATGAGGTCATGGCGTCCCCCCATCACACGGGGAACTTTCATCACACTGCCGGATCCAAGGGTCTCGAGTGCCATTGTCCCGGACGATCAATAGGGTATCGGCCGAAACCCCCCTGGCTCAAAATGCTAGTTTTCGCACGAGGTCACGTCGGGAGAGATTACCACGCATCCCACCCGTCTTCGTTCCCCCTCGCATGCAAGCACCGAAGCGGATGAATGCGAGATAAAGGCATCAGAGAACCGGCTGGCATCTGCTGAGAGCTAATGCACCTGAGCGGCACGACTCGATATGGCTGCGGGCCGCAACAGGTCGCCTCTGTAAGACGGGGTACAGGAACTTGGAATCAAGCGAGCTAGATGTATAACACAATCGGTGCTATAGTCAGTACGATTGAAGGCGGGGTATAATGTACGAGCAACCATGCACGCCATACAAGCAGCGCCGCAATAGAGGCCATGTGATGCGAGACTGGCTGTTGGGACGTCCAATCCGAGCCCAGAAGAAACAAGACATGCGGTGATGGAGCTGAGCGGCGTCAACGTGCAGCAGACCCCGCCATTAAATCTCCATAATGATCGATTACTGGTACTCGAATGGTACACAACTGTAAGCTACAAGTAGGCACTGCATCGTCGTCGTTAGTCGGGGCCATGCTCTTGCAGACAGAGGAGTCACAAACATTCTAAAGTCCCATCCCTTCGGGACAACCGGCCGGGCCCGCTATTCCGTTCCATTCCCTAAGACGCCATTTCGAATCCCTTGTACATTTCATGATATTGACCCTCATCTATAATTCCGTCCACGACTGCGTGACCGGCTTCTGTCGTCGTAGCTATCAAAGCTGCTGCGAGTCGGGCTTCGGCGACGACGGTCGTTGTTCTCGTGGCGGTGGCCGTTGCCCCTGCGTCTGGGGGCTGGACTTCTAGACCGTGACACTGACGCAGTACGAAGCTCGTGAGCGACTGCGATATCTGTTCCCACCACCTCGAGCCTGGGGCGGACCGCCCGAGGGAGACCGGGAGACAGGGCGATATACGTCTGATCGCGGAGGGTACCGACCAACTGGTGTCAGGCGGTTCCGTCCACCCCCTTGATGGGCCGCAGGTCCCGTGGGCGGCATCCCTGGTCCTCCCCGGTTGCCTCCAAAAGGAAGTCTCGGATCGATGTTTGCGCCTCGTCGTGCGGTTGGCGGAGCTGGGGAGAGCTTGCGGCGTGGCAGAACTATGGACACGTTGATAACGGCCCCGTCGATTTGCGCCTCGTGCATGTTCGCGATAGCGAGCTCCGCGTCAGCCTCGTATTGAAAGAGGATGTAGGCTGTGCCGCGATTATGATTGACTGCATTGAGTTAGCAGGCTACACATGGATGTCTTCCATCTGATGATTCTCCCTACATGTTCTATTCATGGGAAGATCCAAGTCCTTAATTGGTCCAAACTGGCCGAATATCTCGTAAAGATGGTCTTCATTGATATTCTTGGTCAATCGTTCGACCACAATCTACCCCCAAGTTAGCTTTGGAGTCCTATAGCGCTTTGCGGAGAACCTGCCTTGGTGCTCTTTGCGAGCGGCGTAGGTGTACGGTCTCGACGAGATCGCTCGCGGCCACGGCTCCAGCTCCGACTCCTATAGCGGCCGTTGCGACGAGGCGTGGGTGAATGCGATCGCGATGGCGACCGAGACGGCGACCGGTACGAGGAGCGGGACCTTGAGTCTGAAGCTGAAGGGAGCGGCGTCGACGATCGGGGGTTCGCGACGGTAGCTCGAACGCATCCAGAACGCGAGCGAGACCGTGAGGATCGCGGGGAAGCAGATCGCGATGCCGAGCGATAGCGTCCGCGAGGGGGCGAGGGCGATCGCGACGCCATTGTGAAATGCGACGCTACAGATATTGTTTGAGGTTGTCGCGACACGGATTGAAACAAAGGCAGCGAGCAACCTTCAAAGAACTGGGGGAGCTCCAGCTCCGGGTGGAGCAATGACGGGTGGTCACGTGAGGGTTCGCGTGTGTCCCAAGCCCGCGCCACGATTCACCGTTGACAATTGTTTCAACAATGAGCCATGGCCATGCAGGTGGGGATTGTGGCGTCTGCTTCTCGACTTCGGATCTCGCAGCGTAGGAGATTGGCGGGATGGACGATCGGATATCGATTGATGCATTGTGTGTATCGAGCCTCGGTACCTAGAGCAGTAAGACGGTGACATGGGCGCAGAGGATATCACTGTAAAGTAAACACTCGAGAGACAAGCTCGATTGATGCTGTAGCTTGATCCTATTGATGGATCATATAAAAGAGCAGTGCATAAACTTGCAGGAGTCCCCGAACCCGGGGCGTAAGATGCCATCCATACGAGTACATTTCCGAAAAATTCGCACCCTTGAGTTACTGACCCTTCCTCCAACACATTGATCGATCATCATTCCTGGCTATGCCGTCAAATCATGGGAATCGTCCTCAAATCGTACTCAAATCTTGCCGGTGCAAGTCGTCAAAGCCTGACGCTCAGAATTAAGTCTGTTCATGAGATCTGGTCAGCCGAGTGGTCATTGATCAAACGATGCGTACTTACGGATCGGCGGCCTCCTCGCAGGATAGCAGGCACCCAGCCGCGGAAAGACTTGTTCTGCTGCTCGCGCTCAATGGCGTACGAGTCGCGAACGTAGTGGCCGCGGAGAGCCATCTCGTTATAGTTGCCAAAGTAACTGCTGTTGGCGAGGTCGCGCTGGCGCTGCGCCTCCTCGAGGGCAGCCATCTGGCGGCGACGCTTGCCGGCATGGCGCAGGAGGAAACCCGCAGCGATGACAAAGGTGAAGAACAGGATGGTGGCCACGATTATGGCGATCTCGAGGGCGTGGAGCTTGTGAATGCTCGGGTCCTCGGGGACGTAGGTCTGCACGGGAGACTCCTGGGCCTCGGCGGCAGACGCGTGACGAATAACGAGAGGCATGATTTGCTTTTTATCGTCTGCAAAAGATTTGGTAGTGAATATCTTTGTATGCTTGTGGAAAAGCGAGAGACTTTGAAAATGTGAGTGAAGTGGGAAGCGCGAAGTGGAAGCGGAGGAGAGGAAAATCGTCTGGAAGGGTGGGCGGTTGCACGCGTGTCACGCAGATGGGCGGCAGGGCACAGGTGAGAGATGGCTCTAGTGCAAGAGGTGAGAGGGAAAACAGAAAAGGTCTTTGCGTTGGGTCATGGGGCATCTTGTTTGGTTGTAATTTAAAGTGTTGAGGTTTAGGGGAGAGGTGTCCGGTTGCCAGGTTGCCAAGCTGCCAGCTGAAGCTCATGACTACTGTGGCTTGACGTCGAGTAAATCTAGTGAGTACCTTGCCTTGAGAAATCTATGGATATATACATGAGTAGGAAATAAAATACCACGAAAGATGCTGCTGGTGGCCAAATGACTCCTTCGTAACTGGAGGAACTCACCGGCGTTGGTGAAGCTTCGTCTCCAAGCTTCCAAACACCCTGAAAGCCACACGAACATCTCCCCACGGGGATACCCTCACGCCTTGGCTTAATTTGCCTAGATGAGTTAATGACTGGATGGAGTCTGTGAATCACTCAATCACAGCCTCGAGTCCATGTTGACTTCAAGCCACGTCGGCCGTCAAGCCACACGAAACCTCTATCCCTCCCTGAGCGTGACCCAGCAGCCGCCTGGCATCTTCATCGTAGTGCTGAATCGCTGCACCATCGGTCCATCATCAGCCGCTTCGATGGAATCAAACATCTGCACCACCCTCGTCAACAGATACGACATCTGAGTAAGTGCAAACTGCTGCCCGATGCAGATGCGCGGCCCTCCGCTAAGTGAAGATATTCCCAGCTGTTGGCGTCAGTTACTGCAAAGGATGACCCCCGTCGAGGTTTTTGTTTCAGCACTCACGTTGTACGAAGCGTCTCCCATCGCTCAGGGCGGAACTCTTCGGCATCTTCCCCAAAGATGTCCTTGCGCCGATGGAGACTGTACAGAGACCATCGACAAGTCGTTCCCCTGGGACGAAGATTGGGGATTGGAAGTCAGGCCCGCCGCCTTTCGGGAGGACAGTATCCGTGGCAGAATGTCGAGTATTTGTCGACACGGGAGCCCAGAGCCTCAGTGCTACACGACGTAAGTCCCAGTCCCTCCAACGTGCAAGCCTTGGGTTTGCGACTCACTCTCTTTCAACACGTAGTTCATATACTTCAAGTCCTTCAACTCCTCCCACGTCGGTTTCCTCCCATCCAGCCTCGACTTCTCTCCTCCTCAGCTTCTCGTACACGTCTCTCCTCCTCGCCAACACCCAGAACAAGGAGCTCAGGGTACTGGCGCCAGTATCCCGTCCGCCCAAGATCATCGACAATAATTGGTCGCGAATATACTCTTGCGAGGCACCGGCATCCAACATCTCGTTCATAAAGACGTACGGTCGTTCCTTGGTCTTCTCCTCGGCGAGCGCCTCCTGCACGAATCGGTCGATGAACTTGCGGCAGGTCTCGGTGGCTTGATCGAGCTTCTTGTCCGGGAAGAGAAAAGCAAACCAGCCTAGGCGACCTCGCTTGGCTGAGGAGAGAAGGGCGTAGTCGAAAGACTCGGTGAATGCCAATGCTTCTGGGGCTGGCTTGGTGAGAGTATGCGTTGAATGGCCAAACCTGGCGTTGGGGTCAGCAGCCTCTCTCTCTATACGAACAAAGCCCATCACTCACATGAAATCCGTGGAAACGTCCATGGTGAACATGTACAGCAGCTCCTGAAGATCCACCTTCTTCCCGTCTCGCGGTATACTCTTCAAGAAGTCCTCCACATGTCGGTCCGTACACTCCAAATCAGCAATCTGATTCCTCACGAAGCTGGGCCGAATCATTCCCCTCGCCCTGTGACTCCTTTCCATTCACCGAAAAGATACCTCTCGGGCCGACTGCTAGAGCCGTCACCTTCTGCCGCGGCCCGCCAATCGGCCAAGACTCGAACTGGCTCTGCAGCAAGGCCTTGACGTTCTCGGGCTCGTTGGTCATGATGACGCTGGCCCCAAATCTGACGATATACGTGCTGCCAACAGTGCCAAAGAACTCATGCCACAGCTCTAAAATAGTGTTGGTCTTCATGGCGCCCGCCATGAGCTTGATCCAGTCGAGCCTGAGGATGGGATCCTTGTGAGGGAAGCGAGCGATGGGCTGGCACCGATTGAGGCGCATCTTGTGAAGGTACAGATATTGGTTCTGCGCATACAGGGCAATGGGCAAAAAGGGGAGGACCGTCCATACTGGCAGCTTGAAAATGGGGTGAAAGGTGCTCGTGTCGGCAGAGAAGTGCAGCATAATGCTGCCCGTGGCGACGCATGTTATGTACGTCGTTGTCAACAGTGTGAGCGCAAGATATTTGAGCTCATTCGCGATAGAAGTCGACATGACGAAAAGCAGCTGCAAGCAAATAGCATGCAAAGAAAAGAAATGAAGCAAACAACCGTAATTGCTAAGGTTAATAGGGAAACACGATAGAATCCGAACAGCACCTGGGTGAAACTCTCACCACCTTTCCCAGGAAATCCAGCTTAAATCTGTTTCTGTGATGGAAAGGTGAAACTGGGTGAGTAGGTCAGGCACCTACCCAGGCCGTGCGAGGGCCTACGGCGCTGGAGCTGTCGGGGCTGGAGGGGCGGCGGGCGGCGGGGCCTCCGAGGGCAAGAGCGCGGTGCACGTCTCGGCGCCCAGCCACTGGTGGCCGCAGGCGTAGCGGACGGCGGGGACGCGCACCTGCCACAGCACCACGGAGAGGACGACCAGCGCGATGGCCAGCCTGGCGCCCAGCGAGCCCTCCTCCTCCTCGTCATTGTCGAGGCCGCTCACGGTCGAGCGGAGCGGATTCCGTCCGGTCCACGCGGGCCCCCTTGGGCAGCCCCGGCTTCCGGGTGACGAGCGAGGCGAGATCCCTCGTGAGCTTGAGCCGATCATTGAGCGCCCAGCCAGAGCCCTCGAGGAGCAGCGCGAGGTTGCGCTTGCGCAGCTTCAGCCATCCGAAGAGCCCCGCTGGCAGCATGACGATGGCCGCGATGGTGATGGCCGCCGAGATGACATCCACCAGGGTGAGCGCCTTCACCTGGCCCACGATGAAGGCCAGCGCCGAGCCCACGGCGGCGAACGCGATGCCGCCCGCGGCGACGAGGCCCGCGGTGCCTGCATTGGGCGCGGGAGCCGCGACGGGCGCGGAGCAGGCGCGGTGGCGGCGGTGGCGGCGAGCGCCGTCGTCTGCGCATAGCTCTGCTCCAGCTTGCTCTCGAAGAGCTTGTCCCCGCGGGCGGCGATGCCTCCACCTTCGAGGAGATGAAGGCGCCGATGCGCTGGAACGGCATGGTCATCGCTTCCCAGAGGGAGACAGACTGGCGGATGACCTGGGTGACGGTGGCGTCGAACTCCTTGGCGTCCACGTCATAGAAGACGCCGCGCTTGCCCACCTCGAGGTCGGCGCTGCGCCCACCGGTGACGGGGACAGCCACCTCGTAGCCGGGGCCGCCGTCCTTGGGCGTCACGTTGACATAGAGGATGCAGGTGGTGCCCTGGCTGGTGAGGGCGGCGTGCGCGGCGCGAGGCTGGGCCAGCACCGCGAGCGTGTACTTGCGCCCGCCGAGGATGAGCGTGCCGCGCTCGAAGAGGGCGCGCTTCTGGGCGTGGTACAGGTCCGGCATGCTGATGAAGTTGTTGGCGAAGGTCAGCAGCCAGCGCTGGTAGAGGATGAGGCGCTCAGCTCGGACACGGCATCCAGCTCATCCTTGAGCGCGAGGTCCGCCTTGCTCGCGGCCTCGATGGCCTCCAGGTCCGCATCGGCGAGGGTGGGCAGCTCGGCCAGCAGGCCCTTCACGGGGCTGGCATCAAGGTGGCCTGCCAGGCCAGCACGGCATCGGCCTTGGCGGACAGGTCCTTCCAAGCGGCGTCGGTGAGCTTCTCCGCGTCCCCGGTGACGGGCGGCCACGTCCTTGCGGAACGCCGCGCCTCGAGCGTCTCGAAGGCGGGGCCGCGGTACAGCTTGGACCAGGTGAGCACGCCGGCCGGATTCCGCCGCGGCGATGGGCAGCGAGGTGGCGGCCTTCTCCAGGGCGGCGGTGTCACCGAGCACGCCCTCGACGCGGCCGGCGGCGAGCTTGAGGCTGGAGGCGGCCTCGGGCTGAGCGGCGACGAGGCGGCACTGGAGGAAGTACGCATCCAGCAGCGGCTTCACCTCGCGGATGCGCTGAGCGCGCGAGAGGCTCGAGTCTCCCCGAGCATGACGAAGGCGGCGGCCTTTTGGCCGGTGTGGGTGAGGAGCGCGGTGTGGGCGTCGCGGAAGCGTTGGAGCGTGGCGGAGTCGATGCCGGCCTGGCCCGCGCGGTTCTTCAGCTCGGGGAAGGCGGCCATGATGCGCGAGGCGAGGCCACGGACCTTCTCCGGGAGGAACTCGGGAGCGACGATGCCATCGCCGTTGAGGCCCGCGGTGCGCAGCACGGGGTCACTGGCGCGCACCTGCTCCAGGGAGATGCGCGCGGGGTCCGCGGCCTTGAGGACGCCGAGGATGCGCACGGCGGCGGCCTTGAGCTTGGCGCTGGGGCGAGAGCGCATCGAGATTGAGCACATCGCTCCGAGCGTCAGCGCCCTTGCGGGACTGGAGGAGCTTGGCGGTGTGCTTGACGGCATCGCGGACCTCGGCGACGCGGATGCGTCCGTTCTTGTCGGTGTCGAGGAAGGACACGAAGCGCGGATTGCACTGGAGCCCCTCGACAGGGCACGCGGTGGCCATCCACTGCGTCTCGGGAATGTGGATGGCCTCGACGAGCGCCTCGAAGTTCGGAGATTGACCTGAAGCGAGCCGCCATAGCGGCGATAACGCCGCCCTCCGCGCCTTGCCGCCGGAACAGGCCCTGCAGACCACCGTCACCGCGATGAAGAAGGCCTTCTCCCTGATCGCATAGGACTTGCCGGACCCGGCGCCCAGGATGGCGCATTGGCTTTTACCCCGCCCATGCGCTATTCTCAGCCGTTCAGGGAGTTCTTATGCATCTAGGTCCTCTGGATTGGGTGATCGCCCTTGCGTCGATCCTGATTTGCTTCATTCCGGCACTCTTTTTTGGCAAGCGATCGGGCAAGAGCACGGCCGAGTTCTTCGCCTCAGGACGTTCGGTGCCCTGGTGGCTGGCCGGCCTGTCGATGGTCGCCACCACCTTCTCTTCCGATACCCCCAACCTGGTCGCCAATTTCGTTCGAACCCAGGGCGTTGCCGGCAACTGGCAATGGTGGGCCTTCACGCTCACCGGCGTCTCCACTGTCTTCTTCTACGCCCGCCTGTGGCGCCGTTCCGGCGTGCTGACGGACCTCGAGTTCTACGAGGTTCGCTACTCCGGCAAAGCCGCCTCCGCCGTCCGCGGTTTTCGTGCCGTCTACCTGGGCCTGTTCTTCAACTGCATCATCATGGCGTCGGTGAACCTGGCGGCCTGCAAGATCGCCAGCGTTCTCTTTGGCATGTCCCGCTGGCAGACGCTGCTCGCCGTCGGCTTGCTGAATGTCGTGTTCGCCGCCCATTCCGGACTATGGGGCGTGCTGGTCATCGACATGATCCAGTTCTTCATCAAGATGACGGCCGTCATCGCTGCCGCGTATTTCGCCCTCAAACTGCCGCAAGTGGGCGGCATGGCCGGCTTGGTGGAGAAGCTCTCGCACAAGGTCGGGCCCGGCGGCCTGAACTACCTGAACGTTCTGCCCGACTTCACCAGCAGTTGGGACCTGGCCCTGGCGGTGTTCATCATTCCGCTCACCGTGCAGTGGTGGGCGGTCTGGTATCCCGGCGCCGAACCTGGCGGCGGCAGCTATATCGCCCAGCGCATGCTGGCGTCAAAATCGGAGAAGGACGCCCTCGGAAGCTCGTTGTTTTTCAATCTTGCCCACTACGTCCTGCGGCCCTGGCCCTGGATCCTGGTCGGCCTCGCTTCGCTCATCGTCTACCCCGAACTCACCGACATCCAGAAGGCCTTCCCCCACGTCGACCCCTCACTGGTCGGCCACGACATCGCCTACCCGGCCATGCTCAAGTTCCTGCCCACCGGCTTCATCGGCCTGATGGTCGGCGGCCTGGTGGCGGCCAACTCCTCGACCATCCTCACCCACCTGAACTGGGGCGCGTCCTACCTGGTCCACGACTTCTACCGCCGCTTCCTGAAGCCCGGTGAAACCGAGAAACACTATGTGACCGCCGGCCGCTGGGCGACGATCCTGCTCTTCGTCATCTCCTCCGCCATGGTGTTCGTGCTCCAGACGGCGCAGGACAACTTCAACATCATGTTGCAGGTGGGCGCCGGTACCGGCCTGCTGTACCTGCTGCGCTGGTTCTGGTGGCGCATCACGGCCTGGTGCGAGATCGTTGCCATGATCAGTTCCTTCGCCGCTTCTCTGGCGTTCCTGTTCCTGCACAAATCCGGCGTCAACCTCGGCACCTACAAGGAACTGCTGCTCACCATCGGGTTCACAACACTCTGCTGGGTGATCACGGCACTGTTTGGACCGCAGACCGAGCGTGAGACGCTGATCTCCTTCTATCGCAAGGTGCACCCCATCGGACCCGGCTGGACCGCCATCCGCCGCGAAGCCGGAGTGGATCCGGCCGAAGCCGCGGCCTATGCCCGCCAGGACAATATCCCGCTGGCCATGCTCGGCTGGGTGACGGGTGTCTCGGTGATCTGGTCCGGACTGTTCCTGGTCGGCAATTTCCTGTATGGCCGCATGGACTATGTCGCGATGCTCACCGCCACGCTGGCCGTCAGCGGCACGATCCTGATCCTGGTGATCCGCCGGCTCTGGCAGTAGGGCGGCTCGAAGGATAGACCGGTCCACGGTTCCGGATTGGGCATACTAGGCACTAGGCCAATGCCCAATCCGAATCTCTCTCCCTCGCGGCGCAGCTTTCTCCAGCTCGCGGCAACCCTGGCGAGCGTTTCCGCCCAGACGCCGAAATCGAATCTGCTCTATGTCGGGACGTACAACCAGGCCGACGGGCCGGAAGGAAGTCACGGCAACGGTAAGGGGATCCACCTCTTCCAGATGGATCCGGCCACCGGGGCCCTCACCGCGCGCGATGTGCTCACCAGCGTCCCGAACCCCTCTTCGCTGGCGCTGCACCCGGACGGCAAGCACCTCTACTCGGCCAACGAAGTGGCGACCTCGAAGGAGGAGAAGGGCTCCGGTTCCGTCAGCGCCATGTCAGTGGACCGGACGACCGGCCGCCTGACCGTTCTCAACACGGTCAGCTCGCGCGGCGCCGGGCCGTGCCATCTCAGCGTGCACCCTTCCGGCAAGTATGTCTTCGTGGCCAACTACCATGGCGGCACCGTGGCGGTCCTTCCGATCCAGGCCAACGGGTCACTCGGCGCTGCGACCGATGTGAAAGAAGGCCAGGGCAAGCTCGGAAGTCTGCCGGCCGCCAGCGCGCCCCCCGGCAGCTTTGCCATCAGCGGCCACGATCGCACGCACGGCCACATGATCCAGTCCGATCCGTCGGGGAAGTTCATTGTCTCGACGGACCTGGGGAGGGATGGATCTATGTTTGGACCCTCAATGGAGGGAAACTCGTGCCTGCCGCGATTCCCTATTTTCAGACACCGTCCGGTGACGGCCCGCGCCACTTCGCCTGGCATCCCAAGGGCAAGTGGTTCTACAGCATCCAGGAAGAGGCCTCGACGCTGATTGCGTTCGACTACGACCCGGCCACGGGCAAGCTCTCGGCGAAGCAGACGATCAGCTCACTGCCCAAGGGCTTCGCCGGGACAAACTATACGTCCGAGGTGGCTGTTTCAGCGGACGGCCGTTTCCTGTATGCGGCCAACCGGTTGCACGATTCCATCGCCGTGTTCGCCATCGGCGCGAACGGACTCTCGTGGGTAGGCGAGGAGTGCGACCCGTGGCGACTATCCGCGCAGCTTCACCCTCGATCCCAGCGGCCGGTTTCTCTACGTCTGGCAACCAGCGCGGCGATGCGGTGACGTGCTTCCGCATCAACGCCCAAACCGGGTTGCCGGCGTTCACGGGCCAGTACACGCCCGTGGGGACGCCGTCGATTATTACGTTCCTATAGGGTTTCGGCGGCGGCCAGGTCTTCGGGCCGGCCCACGTCGCGCCATGCGCCTTCGATCGCCGACATACGCACTTCGCGTCCCTCTTCCAGCATCATCGTGAAGATGGACGTGAGTTCTATACTCTCCGCGCGGTGACTTCTCCAGACGGTCCAGATAAGGGAAGACGAGGGGACTCATGGAGTACAGACCAGCGCTGTTCCAACGAGTCGTGGACGTGCCCTGGGGCGGTTTCTCCACGACCCGCGTGACTACGCCTTCTTCCGCATAGACGGCGGCCCCTTGCCAGGGGTCGTCGACGTCCTTCACGCCCATCACGGCCAGGGTCGCTGGGTGGTCCGTCAGGGTATTCGCGCAAAGCGTGTAAGCGGCGGGCGGGCAGAGGATGTCGGCGAAGGTCAGCAGGAACGGGTCGTTCCCGGCAAACTCGCGAGCCAGACGGGGTGGCGGAGCCGGTGCCGTCGAGCGTCTCCTGGACCCGGAACTCGACGGGCAGGCGCCACTGGCCGAAGTACTCCTCGACCATCTCCCGGCGGTATCCGGTGACGACGAGGAACTGCTCAATCCCTACCGAGGCCAGACCATCCAGGACATGCTCCAGCATGGGGCGTCCGCGCACAGGCAGCATCGCTTTGGGGGTGTCGATGGTGTAGTCACCCATACGCGTGCCGCGGCCCGCGGCGAGGATCACCGCTTTTCGAATCATGTTCTAACTCCTACAGATACAATGCACCAGCGCACGGGGTAGCGGCCAGCAGGTGGACGTCGGGCTGGAAGGCCGGCCGGCGCGAGTAGTATCGCTCGATGACACCGGCGCGAACTTTGTCGACATCGGCGGTGCGGCAGAGGATGACGGCGCAGCCTCCGAAGCCGGCTCCGGTGAGGCGGGCGCCCAGGGCTCCGGCGGCGCCGGCAGCCAGGACGAGTTCGTCCAGATCGTTGTTGCTGATGCGCAGGTCGTCTCTGAGACTGACATGGGAAGCGTTGAGGATACAGCCCAGGGACTCCCCGTCGCCCTGCTGCAGGGCCTCGACGGCGCGGGCGACGCGGCCGGCTTCGGTGATGACATGGCGGAAGCAGCGCTGCTCGGGGTCGCGCAGGCGGCTGGCCGCCATCGCCTTGAGGTCCCCCACGGAGTGACGGGCCAGGGCGTCGCCGAACGAATCGAAGCCAAGCTGGCGCAGACCGCTGGAACCGGCGGAGCGGCGGGCGTTGTATTCGGCGCGGACCTCGCCGGACTTCTCGGCGGTGGTGAGGCTATGGGCCACGAGGAACGAGAGATCCGGAGGAATGGGTACGGGTGTGGCCGACAGGGGCGAGAAGTGGATCAGGAGCGCAGTCCCTGTCGGCAGGCCAGGAACGGCGGCGTGGTCCATGCCGCCGCCACGCGTCCCGACGAAGTACTCGCCCTTCTCGGGCAGAATCTCCATCAGTTCGTCAAAGTTGGCGCCCAGGCCATTGGCCCGGAGGAGAGCCAGGGTGATGCCTGTGAGCAAGGCGGAGGAGGAGGACAGGCCCGCGGCTGGGGGGGAGGTCCGAGACCACGGCCCGTGAAGTCAATGCCTGTAGGGGACATCCCATTTCTGCTGGACGGCCTGGGCCGCGGCTTTGATGTAGTTCTCCCAGTCGCCGGCGGCGGAGGGTTGGAGGCGGGCGGTTCCATTCGAATTCGCGATCCCCGAACACGTCGGAGGCGGCGCGAATGCGGCGGTCGGCGCGGAGGCGGAACGCGATGTGGATGCGGCGATCGATGGCGATGGGCAGCACCGGCAACAGGTGGTAGTCGATGTGCTCGCCGATCAGATTGACGCGGCCGGGTACGGAGATAGTGGCCGCGGCGGCCGTGTCGAAGCGGGCCGCAAACAGGGCGGCGGGGTCAGGAGAGGGCATGATTCACCTACAGAATGGAACGGCCAGGGCAGTGGCCGGGAAGGTCATGGCGCCGGCCCGGGTCCAGGCAGCATCCCGGCGAAGCCTTGGCGCGACTTTATCAGGAAACTGCGGCATGCGGAGTGAGCAGTCACAAGGGTAGCGTATTTTTTCTCAGCTTGTCTTTTGAAAGGGATAGCGTGAAATCGGGTGGAAGCCCGAGCAGGCGCCGAGGAAGGGGCGTGTACTCTCTGCCGTGGAGGTTAGTGTATGGCGGAGAGGATTTATAAGCTGCAACCGGACCGGACGGTCCAGTTGCGGGGGTTTGATCATCTGGGGGCATCGGCGGCGGTGCACCATGCGACGCCGAACGGGTTTTCCGTGTCGGGCCAGTTCCGGGATCCGGCGGACTTCGCGGTGGTGGTGCTGTATGACGCGGATAATTTCTACGAGCACCCGGATCTGAAGTATTTGCCGGACTTCCGGTTTGACGGTCTCAAACTGGATTTCGACGTGAGCTATTCCGGTCTGATGCCGCTGACGTCGAAGAAGTACCCGACCATCGACTGGCCCTATCTGGACGTGGAGCTGGCTGGAGGAGGCCGCCGGCAGGTGCGGCTGTCCGACCATGCGACTGTGGTGGCGACGCCCGATGCCCCGGCGCGCGCGGAGTTCCGGATCTCGGGCGACCATCTGGAAGCCTGGGACCGGGTGACGCTCTGGTATCAGAACTACGCCTTCGACTACATCGTGCCGGGCAAGATCCGGACTCAGTATGAGATCTATGCCGAGGGCGAAGGGCATATGCACTCGGCGGTGATCGGAGAGCGCGGCTACGGCTACCAGGAGGTGGGCGGGGAGAGTTCGGCCGAGGTGGCGGCGGAGTTGATCGACCGCATCAACGGCGTGACGCCGGGGTATGAGGCGAATCCGGATGTCATTGCCTCGGTAGGGGATGAGCCGTGGATGATCGAGCTGGAGCGGCGCCGGGACGACGGCTCGCGGGTGCCTGTGAATGTCGAAGGCGGCTTCATGGAGTACCTGTACCAGGTCAAGGCGACGACGGTGTGCCGCGCGCTGCGGGACCAGATCAACGGGGCAAGCTACGACACGAGTTCCACCTACGCGCTGCGGGCGGAGGCGGACGGGACGACGCTGCGGATCGAGACGACGGAAGGCGGGTATGACGCCAACTTCCTGCGCATGTATGTGACGGCGAAGACCGCAAGTCTGACGGCGGCGCCGGACCGGGTCCAGTTCTCGGGCGGGACGTCGACAGCGAAGCTGCACATTTCACTGGATTTCGGGGCGCTGGGGCTGCACGAAGTGCGGCAGATGTGGCTGACGCTGGCGCCGCGATTGGCGGATAGCCAGGAGTATGAGGGGGCTGCGTGGTCGGCTACGTTTGAGAACTGGAGTGTGACGGGTCCGGAAGAGATCCGGCGGTTGAGTGTGGCGGCGGAAGGAAGCGTGCGTGTAGGCTCGCTGGACGGCCGGTGTTCCTTCGAGGGGCCGTGGCAGCCGGAGACCGGATTCTTTCTGGACAATTCCGCGCGGGTGGCGAGGACTGTTGGAGCGTCGGTGACGGTGCGGTATCACTGTCCGCGAACGCATGATCTATGGCTCGGGACCTCGCTGTATGGAGATCGGGGTGGGGTCAGCGTGATGGTGGACGGGGTGCAGGCCAGTCCTGTGAATGCCCTGCTGGGGGTGGAGCCGGCGGTGGTGACCCGGCGGCCGGTAGCCTATGGGGTGGCGCCGGGGGACCATGTGGTGCGGCTGACCTCGCAATCGGAGGCGCCGTTTTACTTCGATTTTCTGCAGGCGGTGGTGGCCGGGGATGTCCCTGATGCGGCGATCCAGGAGCCGTTCGCGACCCCGGCGCTGGACTATTCGACGGACCACACCTACAAGCTGCCCCCGGCGCGGATCCTGTGGATTCTGGACAAGTTGGGCGCGGTCGGGCCGCTGAATGAGTACCTCGGGATCTTCTGGTGGAATGAGCGGAAGAGAGTGGGTGGCTCGGTGCCGGGTCTGCCGCTGGAGTTCACTGGAGAGTTCAAGGCCGGCGACCAGGTGTTTCTGGACATTGGCGGGCAGAAGTGCGGGAAGACGGTGCTTTCGGATGAGTCCGGCGCATCGATTGCGCGGCACTTCGCCTATGTCATCAATGCGAACTACGTAGGTGTGCGGGCGGAGGTAGACCAGTCGAAGTTGTGGCTGTTGGCGCGTTCGGCGGCGGGGGCGTACGAGTTTCCGGTCAAGGCATGGGTGGAGAAGGGGGCGGAGTCGAGCGGGGTGGTGAGCGGGGCTCCTGGGTTTCTGACGGGCGGATCGATGGGCGACTGGGTGGTGGACGAGGCGGCTGAGCACGCACTGAATGCGGGCGCGCGAGCCTGGCATGCGGACTTCTACCGGTTGTGCGCCGCGTCGGGGCGCCAGGTGACTACGGCGGTTTCGATGGAACTGGTGAATCCGCCGACTGGATTTGCGGCTCAGTATGCTGACGGAAAGCCTGTACTGACAGACATGGGATTCGGCGGGCTGCGGTCGACGCACTGTGCATTTTCGCCTGAGATGCAAGCGCATCAAACCCGGGTGTTTACGGAAATCGCAGGGCTGATGTCCTCAGAGGGGCTGGCGCCGGACCTCCAGATGGGCGAGTTCACGTGGTGGTACTTCACCAATCACACCCCGGAAAACCCCTTAGGGGGGATGGCTTACTACGACCCGGCGACGGCGTCGGCGGCGGAGGCGGCTTTGGGGCGTCCGCTGCACGTTTTCCGGGGGCCGGATGACGACCCGGAAGTGAACGGCGGAGAGGACGCGTCGTTTCTACGGAACAGGTTACGGGACTTCGCGGGGGCGGTCGGAGGGGCAGTACGGAGGGCATTTCCCGCAGTGAAACTGGAGATACTTTTTCCAAACGATGTGAACAACGCTAACCTTGTGGGCATTCACAAGTTAGGGGGAAAACTGAATCGTTGGGTGAACCTGCCGGTGGAATGGGGTACTAAAGTTTTGTCGGGCTTCGACCGATTTAGGATCGAAGCATTGGACTGTGGTGCGTGGTCCAGAGACCTGGACTTGGCTCGAAGTTGCATGAGGCTCCCGATTGAGCTTGGCTGGCCGGCGGGCGCTGTTCGAGCCATGATCCCTGTGTTCAGAGGCTCGTATCCATGGTTCCGGGAGGTAGCGTATGCGAAGGACCTCGGGATGGACTGTACCAGTCTTTGGGCCTTCGATCATGTCTGCCTCTATGGCCTTAGTTTGTCGGCGCTCGGGGTGGGCCGGGCGTACCGATTTCGATGATCAGGGCGGTTGGTCAGGGGATTTCAGGATTCCCGATGGGGTGGCCAACCCTGAGGTGATAGAACTTTTGTACCTAGTAGGTTAGAACCTGCAAGGTCACTGGTACTATTCGCTAGGTAGCGGAGAAAGCGGATGCGTTGTCAAAGGTGCGGGAAACCGATCAGCCCGCTGAGGCAATTGACGGACCGCGAGTTTTGTTGTGAGGGTTGCCGGAAACGGGGGCCGCGAGCCTCTGCGTCGATGATGAGGGATCTGGAGTTTGAAGAGGATCCTTTCTGGGAGTCGACTCCTTCGGGATTGCCGAAGCAACCGCAACAGAGCAAGTCGTCCAACACTGCCTTAGCGGGAGCTGTGTTCGGGGTTCTGGCCGCCATGTTGGGACTCCGGCTCTTGTTTCCGGACAGCAATTCAGGCGGGCCGAGCCCACTGGCTACCGCTGCGCCCACGACATTGCCGAGTGCGGGAAACGACCGTGATCTCGCGCGGCGTTCCAGTTTTTCCAACAGTTGGGCGAGCTGGCTGCAGAGCCATATGCCCGGCGAGCAACCGTTGCAGGTCAAGTCGGACTTCCGCAGCCGTCTCTCGGAGTGGACGGGCGGAGCGGGCGGCTGGTCGTGGAACGGCAGTGCGGTTACACCGGGCAAACTGAGGTTGTGGCGGCCTACGTTGAACAGCAAGGATTACGACCTGCAGTTCCGGGCCTCCATCGAGCGCAAGGGGATGGGCTGGGCCTTCCGGGCGCGCGATACGGACAACTACTACGCGACCAAGATCCTGCTTTCGCGGCCGGGCGAGATTTCCGGCGCGAGCATCGTGCGCTATGGCGTGATGAACTCCTGGACGTTCGACCGGATGGAGCTGCCGTTGCCGGTTGCGCTGCAGCGGGACCGGCGGTACAACATTACGGCGATGGTGCGGGGGAACCGGTTTACGACGCTGATCGACGGGCATGTGGTGGATGAGTGGTCGGATTCGAAGCTGCGGTCGGGCGGTGTTGGGTTCTTCTCGGACGAGGGAGATGCGAGCGCGATTGAATGGGCGGATTTCCGGGAGCAGAAGGGCTGGCTGAGCCGGTGGCTTTCGGCGTCGCTGTTCATTCCGCCGAGTCTGATGGTGCCGTAGTTGGGCTTGAGCGCACTTCACTGCAGGGAACAATCGTTTGATATTGGTGAGCCGACCGGGGGGTCGGCTGCGGACCTGGGGGTCCGCCGTCCCATTTGTGGGGACTGGCTTCTCGTCCAACGGGATCAGAGGGCCGGCTACAGCTGCGGGTTGGGGCGGTCCATTGGCGTCGAGAGCACTATCGACGTCACAGTGGGGCCGAAGAGACTGAACTTCTGAATCACCTGCTCCAGTTCCGCCACGTCGCGCACCGAGGCTTTGAGGATGAAGGCTTCGGCGCCCGTGACGTGATGACACTCCTCTAAACATGGTTCCAGCGGCACGGTGCGCAGGAACTTCGGATATTCCTTCGGCGGGACGTGGACGCGCAGGAAGACGCGTAGAGGCCGGCCGATGGCCGCGCGGTTGATGCGTGCCGTGTAGCCCTGAATGATGCCCTGATCTTCCATGCGGCGCACGCGCTCCGCTACCGCGGGCGGAGTGAGTTGCACGCGCCGCCCCAGCTCGGCAAAGGGCATGCGTGCGTCCTCCTGCAACAGTTTCAAAAGCTGCCAGTCCCTTGCGTCCATTGATTCCATCGATTTTCCTCGATTCGACTTTCGAATCCGTCTGTCCCGATTCGCCGTTAGTTTCTAAGATACTGCCATGGACGCATTTTTCAAGGGCATTGTGCTGGGCTTCTCGATCGCGGCTCCGGTGGGGCCGATTGGTCTGCTGGTGTTGCGGCGTTCGCTGGCGTCCGGAATGCGGTCCGGCTTCGTGTGCGGGCTGGGGGCGGCCGCGGCGGACCTGTGTTACGGTGCGCTGGCGGTGTTTGGGGTGACGTTGCTGGCGTCGTGGCAGAAGCCGGCGGCTTTGATCGGAGGAGTGCTGCTCTGTTGGCTCGCGTGGCAGACGCTGCGCAGCCAACCGGGCGAGCAGGCGGCGCAGGGCTCGGGTTTCTGGTCGACCTTCCTGCTGACGGTTTCCAATCCGATGACGATCCTGGCGTTTGGGGCGATGGTGGCGGGCGTGGGGGCGGCAGCGCCGGGCTGGTTCGTGGTCGGGGTGTTCACGGGTTCCATGGTGTGGTGGGCGATGCTGTCCACGGCGGGTTCGCTGTTGCGGCAGAAGGTGACGCCCGGTGTGTTTGTGTGGATCAACCGGGCGGCCGCGGGTGTGCTGTTTGGGTTTGGGGTGAGGGCTCTGAGTGGGCCGCTGCTGGGGGCGTAGCTGACGGGTTTCGGTGTCGGCTACGAGCGGTCGGTTTCCAGCTAGCAGCTTCCAGCTTTCAGCTTTCAGCTATCAGCTCTCAGCTATCAGCTCTCAGCTATCAGCTTTCAGCTATCAGCTTCAGATCGCGGATGGACGAGCGTGTTCTTGGGGCTGGGACTCGGGCGGGGTCTGGGGATCCCGCGCGGACCTGGGGGTCCGCCGTAACAATAGGGGCGGCATTGGTCGCGGGATCGTCGGTCAGGGTTTGGTTCTTTGCAGCTACGCGCGGGTAGCCCGTCGCTGCGCTCCGGGCGTGGTGGTGGTTGGGGGGCTTGGCGGCATTGGCGGGCCATGGGGACTCCGTTGAGGACGTGGCCCGGTGTGTTGAAGACGCGCTCAGGGGGTGTCCGTGGCCCGCTTACTGACGTGCGCGGTTCGTAGTGGGGACTACTCCGTTGAAAGTCAGCGCCGGCGGGTGACTATGCGGCTCCGCGTGGTCGACCTGGGGGTCGACCGCAGACCAGGGGGTCCGCCTTACCATACGGCCAGCCCGATGGGGCTTTCATTCACTTTTGCGGCCCGCAGGGTCATGGGGACTCCCTTACGGTCGTGGTTCGTTGCGTCTTGCTTTGCTTTCGCGGCGCCTCGGGCCTTGGGTGACTCCGTTGAGGACGCGGTCCGGTCCGTTGAAGACGCGCTGAGGGGGTGTCCGTGGCCCGCTTACTGACGTGCGCGGTTCGCAGGGGGACATCCTGGCGGCTGGATTTGCGGTTTAGTAGAGCGGGATTCTTGCCCCTTGGGTGACCCTGGCGCTGAGAAGCCCTACGCCGTCAATTCGCGATTCCACTTCGTCTCCCGCTTTGATTCGGGCGCCTTTGGGGCAGCCGGTCGAAATTAAGTCCCCGGGCTCCAGCGTGAAGAAGTCGCTGTGGAAACGGACCAGTTCGTAGGGCAGATGCCGCATGTGGTGGACGAAGTCGCGGGAACAGATGCCGCCGTTGTGGCCGGTGATTACTTCCAGGGACGCGACGTCCGGGACTTCGTCGGCTGTGACGATGACGGGTCCGAAGCTGAAAAACGTGTCGATGGACTTCGAACGGGTGAGGTAACGGGTGTTCTTCGCCAGGACGTCCAGGGCGGTCAGGTCCAGGGTCGTGGTGTAGCCGAAGATCACTCCGGGTACGTGCTCGGCGGGCACGAAACGGCAGCGGCGGCCGATGATCACACCGAGTTCGCCTTCGGCATCGACATCGTTGGAGACCTCGGCCGGCGGAAGGACGATGTCGCCGCCGGGCGGGAAGAGGCAGGAGGCGGGCTTCATGAAGCTGCCGGGCTCCTCGGGTTGGACGGCGTTGATGTCCTCGGCGTGGCTCTTGTAGTTGAGGCCGATGCACCAGATCTTCGGTGGGACGAACGGCAGTTGGGGCGTGATGCCGGAGAGCGGCTCGCCTTCGATGCCGCGCAGGTCGCGGAGGGGCGTGAGGTCGCCGGACTGAATCAGGCTGAGCAGATCGGCGGGCAGGGCTGCGCCGCGCTTCGCATTGATTTCGCTGAAGAGGACGGCGGCGCCGTCGTGGAGCACGGCCGGGCCGTGCTGGGTGTTCATCAGTTTCATAAGCTTCTCGCGATGTCGACCAGGTCGGAAAAGAGGCCGTAGGCGGTTTGATCGAGGCCGGGCTTGAGGGTGAAGACGCCGAGTTTGCCCATGAGATCGGTTTCGAGGACGAGCAGATTGGAGGTGCCGCGCATGGAGGCGAGGATGTCGTCCTTGTCGAGCACTTCAGCGCGGACCCTGAGTTTGACGGCGTCGGCGGAGCGTTTGGCACGGGCGATGAGGGCGACCGTCTTGCCGGTGGCTTCGATCTCGGCGAGTTTTTCGGGGGTGAGTTTGCCGATGCCGCGGCGGTCGATCTGCTGAGGAGTGATGCGGGCGTCCATGATCACGTTGGCGAGGGCGGCGGCCTTGCAGGCGGAGTCCCAGCCGTCGATGTCGAAGATGGGGTCGGCTTCGGCGACGCCGAGGGCGCGGGCTTCCTCGATGCCTTCCTCCAGAGTGAGTCCTCGGCTCATGGCGGCGAGGATCACCTTGGTGGTGGAGTTGAAGACTCCGGCGAAGCCTTCGATTCTGACCCCCGGAAGATTGTTGCGGACGAGGTTATAGACGGGCGTGCCGTCCATGATGGTGGCTTCGTAGCGGAATTCGAGTCCGGCGCGGCGGGCCTCCTCGCGGAGCGCGGCGTAGGCAAAGGCGACGGGCCCTTTGTTGGCGGTGATCGCGTGCATACCGTGCTGGAAGGCGCAGCGGATGTGCGTGATGGCGGGCTCGCCGGATTCCGGGTTCAGCGGCGTGAGTTCGATGGCGATTTCGGCACGGGCCCTGGAGAGGAATTCCTCAATGGACTGGGCGGCGGGGCCGAAGGCGGGTTCGACGGGCAGACCCTTCAGATCGTAAGCCGAACCGTGGCGGGCGGTATGCACCGCCACGATGCGGAAGGGATAGGCGGAACGTTTCTGTTCGAGGAGGCGCGCAAAGGCGCGCCCCACATTGCCATAACCGATGATTGCGACTCTCAAAACTCTAGCTTCTCAATGAGGGCGTTGAGTTCAGTGTCGAGGGTTGTGTGGCGTTTGCGCAACTCGCTCTGGCGGTCGCGGAGTTGAGCGAGGGTGGTGTCGAGTTTAGCGAGCTCGGCTGCATAGCGGTTGACCTGGGCTTCCTGGCCGGCGATGCGGCTGAGGGAGTTGATGTTCTGGCGGATGCGGTCCTGGTCGCGGCTGATCTCGGCGACCTGGGTGTCGATCTGGCGCAGTTCGTTGTCGGCTGCGGCGATGTCGGCCTTCTTGGCGGCGATGGCTTCGAGCTGTTTGCGGGCGGCCGGGGTGAGCTGCTTGTTCTGGATGTAGTCGGCGAGGACATCCGGCGTGAGCGAGCTGACCATGATGGTCTGCTGGAGTTCGCGTTCCTGGACGACGGCGAGCTTGGCGTTGCCCTTGGCGGCGAGCTTCACGTTGAAGCGGTATTTGTTGGCGCTGGTTTCGTCGGCCTTGGGGCTGAGGAGCTTCTGGGTGGAGTGGACGGGGTGCTCGATGACCAGGGTCTTCTCCTGGCGTCGGCGTTGTCGATGGTGTAGGTGGTCGTTGTGACGATGGCGCTGTTGGTGATGAGGATGCCGCGATTGGCTTTGAAGGAGCGAATGAGGTCGCTGGTGGTTTCAAAGTTGGTGGTGACGCGGGTGCCCTGGTCGACGGAGTAGCTGATGAGGCGCTTTTCGCCGGCCTTGAGGGTATCCATGAGCGCTTCGCCGGAGTAGCCGCCGGCCTGATAGACGGTGATGGGGCCGCCGTCGAGGGTCTTGCCGGTGATGTTGGTGATTTCGGCGGCATTGCGCGGATTGAGCTGCGAACGGTCGGAGTAGACCAGGAGTTTGCGAGCGCCGATCTTCTGCTGGAGGAAAGGCAGGAGCATGGATTCGCCCTTTTTCGCGGTGACCGGCGTGGAGAAGCGGTATTCGAAGAGTTCGCCGGCTTCGCGGGCTTCGGTGTTGATGTTGAGTGCGCCGGAGCCGGCGGAGAGCATCATGGCCTCGGCGGCAGGGGCTGGGGCGGCGGCCATGGCTGGGGCGAAGGCGCGATTGGACTTGGCTCGTTCGGCCCGCAGACTGCCAACGGCGCCTGCGTCGGCGCGCATGTCGGCTTCCTTCTTCATGGCGCTTTCGTAGAGGACGGGCGCGCAGGTCTGGTCGTCGGGCAGGAAAAGAACTTCCGGGCCTCGTGAGGAACTTGGGTTCGTAGAGACGGCTGATGAAGGAGACCGGACGGCCGCTGACGACGGTGAGGTCGACGTTCGTCCAGTCTTCTCCGGAGGCGTTGTCGACGATGGCCCAGCCTTCGAGGGTGGGAATCGCCGGTGTCGGCCAGGGCGAGGCGGTAGCTGGACTTCCAGACGGCGGCGGGGATCAGGTAGCGGGCTGTGAGCTTGCCGGCGGAGGCGCTGTCGATGAAGACGGCGGCTTCTGTCCCTGGAGCGGGACTGGGCGATGGCGGCAAGGGGCGTCGACGAACTGCTGCTGCAGTTTGGCGTCGGTGAGTTTGAGACCCTGGGCGGCTTCGAGGTCGATGAGGCGCATTTCCCCGGAAGTCGGTGAGGAGCGTGAGTTCCTGACGCTGGCCCTGCTGGGGCAGCGGCGCGAGGCGGCCGCTGATGATGACGCCGCCGAGGGAGGCTCCGCCGTATTTGAGTTCGATGTGGGCGCCCCGCCAGCGATCGAGCAACTGGACGAGGGGCATCTCCTCCCGGATCTGGATGCCCTGGCCGGCGCATTTCCGCTGCAGGGGTTCGCTGAGTTGTAGCGGATGCGGGAGATGCCGCCCCTGGCGTCGACGACGAGCGATTTGAGGACGTCGTCCATCTCCGAGGCCTGGAAGTCGAGGCGGCCGGTTCTCCTGCTTTTACTTCGCCCGAGCGCTCATAGTAGCGGAACTCCGTTCTTATAAAGGATGACCTTGGTCACCGGCAAATCCGCCGCCTGAATCAGGCTGGCTGAGAGAAAAATGGCGAGCGCTTGTTTCATGACGCCTCCCCTGATCCCTAGATGGTATGTTCAGAGGGCGCACCCATGGCGAACCTCTCGCTACTCCTGGTGGACGACGAACTACCGCTGCTGAACCTGCTCCGCAAGTATCTGGAGCGGCAGGGCTATGCGGTGGACGTATGCGATACTGGCCAGGCTGCTATCCAGAAATGCCGCCAGAGCCCTTGTCCCTTTCAAATAGTTGTTCTCGACCTGCGTCTGCCGGACATGCCGGGCGAGGCGGTGATGGAAGTGTTGCTGCGGGAATCCGAGACGCTGCGAATGCTGATCTCGGAGCGGGATGCCTTTCAGTAATGAGGTGGTGGAGGAGTCGCAGAGGCACCGGGTCGGCTCGTTGTTGAAGCCGTTTGTGCCGAAGCAGTTGATGGCGGCGATTGGGGCGCTGGCGCCGGCTGGGAAGGCGGCGGGCAAGGGCTGATGGGGGCGGCGGGCGGACCTGCAGTTTGCGGCATTCGGACATTTCGCTTGAGTGTCTGAGCTGGGGGCATAGTTCTTTCCTCGTGGCCGACCAGGGGGTTGTTGTGGGACCAGGGGGGTCCGCCGTCCCGATTGGTCGGGGCGTTTGGGCGGTTCGATTGGATCGAGGGGTGGGTGTGGGGTGTCGACTCCTTGCGTGATGGCTGGTGGTGGTTCGTCTCCTCGTGGCTGACGAGGGTCGTCCGCGGACCAGGGGTCTGCCGTCCTGATTGGTTGCGGCCTTTGGTTGGATTGGGGGGGACTCCCCACCTATTAGTCAAATGGTTTCTTGAGGGGTTCTTGCTGAGCCGGGCACGGGGATCCTCCCCATGCCCCCTGGGATTTGTCCGCTCTCCGGGCAGACTGAATCTTGCGGCGGGCGGCTTGGACCGCCCCGCTCAGTCCGCACTTGCGGCAGCGCTCGGGTTCCATCCCTGGAGAGCCCTATCCTCTGCGCAAGCGTTTTCGATTGTAGCTCCGACCTACTCCGTTGCTGTCTCATTCGCCGCGCTGGATCGTACTTCGTCTCCGGTGGTCAGCATCGACACCAGAACGGCCAGTAATCGGTCTCCGATGCCGCGTAGCGCCCGGCCATGGCAGTGGCCTTTCGCTTCAATGCCGCGTAGTGCTCTTTACTTCGCGGATCGGCTTGCACGCCGACTCTGGACCAGTGATACAGTGCGTTGCGCAGCCGTTGATTGCAGCTTTGCCTCATCAGGACACTTCCGCGCTTGCCGCTCGTCGGGAACCGGCGCTGAACCGGCATAGCTCCGCAGAGCATGGGGCAGTCTCGTTCTGCGAGCGCCTGAGAGGCCTCGGCGAGCATCGTGGCGGTGATGACCCGGCCAACTCCCGGCAAGGAAAGCAGGACACCGCCACGTCACGATGCTCGCTAAATTCCCCTTCGGTGCTCATCTGCTCCAGTAGCACTTCCACGGCGGCTTTGGCATGCGTCCTTGCGTTGCCGCATCAGTAAACGCAGCATCGGCAAGATCAGCAGAACATGCTCGGCAGCCGCCTCGGCCGCGCCTGGTGCGAGCCTCAGCGCGGGCACGTTGACCGCCGCCCGCACCGCTGCCGCATCCAGACGACGAATCCGGTGAATTTTCAGCAAGTGGTCCAACTTCGATTTCGACAGCTTGGCGGCTTTCACCGGAAGCGGGGCCAGTTCGACCAACTCCCAGAACCAGGGCTCGTCGACACTGGGGCAGAGTGCGAGCATTTGCGGATAGTAGCGATTGAGAAGTTCGCGAAGCTGGTGGCCGGCGCGGACCTGGTCTTGCTGGAGATCTTCGTCGGTTCGTGACAGTTCGCGAATGCGAATGACCAGCGGGTGATCCAGTTGTATCCGATGAAACAGAGGGAGGTCGGTACGGAGTGCGTCCGCCATCACGAATGCGTCCCGACGATCGTCCTTGGCGCCGGCCACCGTGTGCCGGTCACGAAAGCGATCCATCTGCTTCGGGTTCAATGAATACACCGCAAAGCCCCGCTCGACCAGAGACTCCACAACTGCTCCACGTGGGATTTCGATGGCCACGGCCACACTTTGCGGGTTATTATCCGATAGCTTTGTGAGCAGTTCGACGAGTTGGGCAATCCCAGCTCCGCTATGTTTGATGGTCTGTCGATCGAGGATCCTTTGGTCGGAATCCAGCACGCAGATGGTGTGTTCTTCCTTGGCCCAATCGATCCCGACAAAGAAACGATACTGTTGACTCACAGGCGCTCCTTTCCCGGCCATCCCGTGACGCATCAACGGCCCCTGTACTGGCGCTTTGCGCGCGGACTCCCCACTGGTTGTGCCTCACGGTCCGCGCCGGCGAGGCGCACGTCCCCCCCAGGCGCTATGTCGCAGGGGGCGATTGGCACTCTCGCCAGCGTGGCCAGTCTCTCCGAGTTACCTCAGGCGAGATCTGAGTTCAAGGGTACAGG
>JASGIE010000157.1:0-31332 GCA_049841055.1 Paludibaculum sp.
CGCGCACCAGCATCTCATACCCGCCCATCCGCACATTCTCCGGATTCGGCTGCGGATCCGCCGTATCGTTCGGGAACACGTCGATCAGCTTCACCACCCAGTCCGAGTCCGTCCCCGTCGTCGACACAAACAGGGACGCCTTCAGCGGACCCGCCACCCGCACATCCCCTTCCAACGGCTCCGTCTGGTACACCAGCACATCCGGACGCGCCGCCGCGAACCGCTGGTCGTCCGTCATGTACGCATACGACATCCCGTTCGTGATGTACGGTGTGAACGGCACGGGCTTCGCCGGATCGCTCACATACTCGTCAAACGCCTCCGCCTTGTCCGCCGGTTGCACCGTGCTCAGCTTTCCGCCGGCCTGGAAGTACATCGTCTTCCACTTCGCATCCTTCGGCGGCCAGGAATCGAACTTGTGCCACTCGTTCCGGCCGGTTTCGAATACATACGCCTCCGGCAGCTTGTCCCCGTCGCCCTTGCCTTTCAGGTGATACAGGAAGAACGGAAACTCAATCTCGTCCTGGAAAAACTTTGAAGTGTTCGACGCGAAACTGATGTTGCCCAGCTTCGTCCCGTCGGTCCGGGCCCAGCCGCCATGCGACCACGGCCCTTCCACCAGCATGTTCTTCGCGCCCGGATTCTGCGCCTCCGCCGACTTGTACAGATTCAGCGGTCCAAACACATCCTCCGCGTCGAACCAGCCGCCCACGCTCATCATCGCCGGCTTCAGGTTCTTCACGAACGGCCTCGGATCGCGCGACTTCCAGAACTCGCTATACGTGTCGTTCTGCGTCAACTCCTTCCAGAACTCCGTCTGACCGTGGAAGTACTTCTCGTCATAGTTCGCCAGTGCCCCCGTACGCAGGTGGAAGTCATAAGCGTCCGGCGTCTTCATATCCACCCGGCCCACGTCCGGCCCGTCCGGCGGATGCGTCCGCCCGAAGCCCGAAAAGAAGTTGAACGCATGCGCCAGGAACAGCACGCCGTTGTGATGGAAATCGTCCCCGATGAACCAGTTGATCACCGGAGCCTGCGGCGACGTCGCCTTCAAGGCCGGATGCGACTCCACCGCTCCCATCGCCGCGTAGAAGCCCGGGTACGAAATCCCATACATCCCCACCCGTTCGTTGTTGTTCGGAATGTTCTTCACCAGCCAGTCGATCGTGTCGTACGTGTCGCTCGGCTCATCCACGTCCTTCGGGCCGCGCTTGTTGGGATTCACCGGACGGATGTCCATGTACTTCCCCTCGCTCCGGCCTTTGCCGCGCACGTCCTGCCCCACAAAGATGAAACCTTCGCGCATGAACTTCTCGCTCGCCGGACCCAGCCGCCGGGCATAGTTCTCCGAACCGTACGGGCCCACCGTGTAGGGCGTCCGCATGAGCAGAATCGGATACTTCTGGCTGTGATCCTTGGGCGTGTACACCGACGTGAACAGCTTCACGCCGTCTCGCATCGGGATCAGGTACTCCGCTTTGGTGTAGTGCTCCCGGATGTAGGCTTCGCGTTGCTCCGGTGTGCTGGCCGCCGCGGCCGGCGCCTCCGCCGGGGGCGTATTCCGGCGCGCCTGACCCGTCAACACAAGCGGCACGGCCGCAATCAGAAGAATACTTCTCAGTCTCATGGCTCCTCTAGGCTCTAAATAAAGCGAACATCCGCAGCGCACTCATCATGCTGGCTTCCGACATCCACCGCCCCAGGCCGGTCGACGACATCAGCACCAGCAATAAAATAAACCCGAAACGGCTCAGCTCGATATACCAGAAGGCGGGAATCCGGGCGGCCAATAGAAACTTCGATCCGTCCAGCGGAGGAATCGGAATCATATTGAACAGCGCCAGAAACAGGCTCAGATAAGCGGCCCGGAACAGGATCTCCGTGCCCGCGTGCCAGAACGAACCCACCAGCGCCAGCACCAGTGCGAAAATGACGTTGCTGCCCGGTCCGGCCAGCGCCACCAGCAACAGCCCGTTGTAGCCGCCCCGCAGCCGGTTGGGATTCGTATTCACGGCCCTGCCCCAGCCGAAAAAGACACCACCGAAGATCGACGACACCAGCGGCACCAGCACCGTGCCGATCCAATCGACATGCGCCAGCGGATTCAGCGTCACTCGTCCTTCCAGCCTTGGTGTGTCGTCGCCCAGCCGGTCGGCTACCCACGCGTGCGCAAATTCATGCGGCGTGGTCAAAAGCCAGAAGATCAGAACATCCAGCAGGGCTTGGGCGATATTTATGGGCATCTCCTATCCATGCTACACGCCATGTCCCCCTCGGCGTGCCGGCGCAATAATTAGGAGATAAAGATCCAGACTTGATTTCGAATCCGCGCTCTAACGAACCGCCTGGCGCGCCATCGCCGGAACGATCGTCTCCGGACTCGCGCCCTCCGACCGGTGCTTCTTGCGCGCCTGCTTGGCGCGGTACATCCGCCGGTCCGCTTCCGCCAGCAGCTCTTCGGCCGTCTGTCCATCGGAGGGGAAGAACGCCGCGCCGACGCTCAGTCCGATAAACTTGCCGCCGCACTCCTCCGCGCCGGCCGCCGCGGTAGCCTGGTCCAGCGCGACAATCTTCTTGATCGCCGTCTCCGGCGTCAGGCCCGGCACCACCACCACAAATTCGTCGCCGCCCATGCGCGCCACATAGTCCGTGTCCCGGCACAAGGCCCGGAATCGCGCCGCCACCCGGCTCAAAACGTGATTGCCCGCCAGATGCCCGTAGAGGTCGTTCACCTGCTTGAATCCGTCAATGTCGCAAACCAGCACCGCCAGGCCCGAATCCGTCTCCGCCGCCAGGGTCATCTCCTCATCCAGATGAACGAACAACGACCGCGCATTCGGCAGCGCCGTCAGATAGTCCGTGGTGGCCGACGATTCCGCTTCCGTGTACTTGATCGCATTCTCCACCGCGATGGAAATCTTCGAGCTCACCGCCATCAGCACCCGCAGGTGGTCTTTCGAGAACGAGTCCCGCCCCGACTTGTACAGCGCCAGCACGCCCATCACGCCTTCCGCCGTCTCCAGCGGGACGGCCAGCGCGGAGTTCAGAATGCTGAAGATCTTGGGGTCGTTCAGGTAGCCCGGTTCCACCGACGGGTTTCCATTGAGAATCGGCTTGCGGTTCTCCGCCACCCAGCCGGACAACCCCTGACCCATGGGAATCCGCAGCGAGCTGAACATCTTCGAGTCTTCTCCGCTGACATACTCCGGTATCAGTTCCTCGTCCCGGCGCACATACACCGCCATGCCGTCGTACGGCACCATGCGCTTCAGGCGGCCTGCCATCACCGACATCGTCTCTTTCAGACTCAAGGAATTGCCCAGGTTCTGCGCCAGTTCGTACAGCGACTGCGCCTCCTGGCGCGCGGCTGCGATCGAGGCCAGGAAATCCTGCTGCCGCCCGTTGATCGCCGCCACCGGACCGGCCGCTTCCAGACCCGCCGCCGGTTCCTCGCCGTGCTCGTCGCTCGCTTCCACCAGCACGCGCTCCGCTTCTTCCACGTGCGCCGCGCGCTGGACCTTCGCCTCCAGTTCTTCGATCCGCCGCACCAGCAACGCCACCACCGCCGGGTCGTAGCTCTTGCCCGATTCCGAGATCACCACGCCCAGCGCCTCGCGCAACGGCAGCGCCCTGCGATACTGGCGCTCGCTCGCCAGCGCATCCAGGCAATCCACCGCGGCCAGAATCCGCGCCGCCAGCGGGATCTCATCGCCTTTCAGGCCGTACGGGTAGCCCGTCCCATCCCACTTCTCGTGGTGGGCCCGCACAATCGGCACCACCGGGTAAGGAAACTTCACCCGCTCCAGAATCTCGGCTCCCACTTCGGGGTGGACCTTCATCTTCTCGAATTCTTCGAAAGTCAGCTTCCCCGGCTTGGAGATGATATGCTCCGGCACCGCCAGCTTGCCGATGTCATGCAGCAGCGCCGCGGCGTGCAGTCCCTCCAGATCGGACTGCCCCAGCCCCATCTCCTGGCCCAATTCCATCGCATAGATCTGAACCCGGTGCAGATGCCCGTGCGTCGAATGGTCCTTCGCGTCGATCGCCAGCGCCAGCGCTTCAATCGTGCGCAGGTGCAGCGACGCCATCTGCTTCGCGTGATCCTTCTCCGCTTCCAGCTTCTCCAGGTAAAGACCATAGGCGCGGAACACGACATAGACCACAGGCAGGCCCACCAACGCCGTGGACTCGCCGATCGACCGGCTCAGGAATCCAAACGAAGCCGCCAGCGTCGCGCCGACCAGGTAATACGGGAAGCACCAGAAGTAGCAATCCCGCCAGATCGACGCCGGAGACCGCTGTTCCGTCAGTCCAATCACCAGCGCCACCGGAGCCGTATTCGCGAAGAAGAAAACCACCGACGTCACACCCAGGCGCACCGCCCACAGGCTGCTGTCCTGCAGCGCGCTCAGGTGGTAGACGAAGTCCGTGGCCCCGACCGCTACCGCCGTCGCACAGACGTTGAACATCAGTTGGATCGCGGTCGGCCGCCGCTGCGCGTTCCAGAAACACTGCACCAGCGTCGCACCCGTGCCTGCGATCAGAACTTCCGGCAACGCCCGGTTCACCACGCCGATCAGGAGAAACAGAAAGTGCAGCGAGATCGTCCCGGTCACGCCCGGCAGACGTAGCTTCATGCAGGACGCCACCAGGGTGATCGCGACATACACGGCCAGCCGCACCAGATTGTCCGGATACCAGGTGGCCAAGGCCTTGGCAAGCACAACGAGGCCGATGGTGATCACCGCCCCGATGTACGCTTTAGCTTGCGTGGTCATTCGCCATCCTCATCCTTGCCGGGACCAATCCAGGTTGGGACACACCGGCATCAGCCTTACCATTCGACTGATCCCGGGCGCCACTGCATAGGGTAAACCCCTAAGAATCTGTAAGCTGGCCAACATGATTCAACGCGGATTTGCACATCCGCTGCTGAATAATCCTGCACTTGATTGGCCGTTGTAACCTCGCCGCGGCACCCGCCGGCGGCCAATTGCGCCCTTCCATCCGCAATCCCTTCCGGCTCAATCACCACCGCGTGGCCTCGGCTTGCCGCCCCTACATTGCGGGCGTGAAGCTGGGCCGGACAGACTGACAGGTTGTCAGCGAGGATCCGGACACATCGTCCGGTGCCTCTTTGGGCCATCCGACAAAATGTCGGGTTCGTCTCTACCTCGTCGACCCACTACCCCGTTTTTCAGCGACTTAAGGCGAGTTCCAGGATGGCACACCGGTTGCATAAGGATTGGCGTACTTCCCCGTTCAAAGAAAGTTACGCAATGATGCAAAGCTCAAAGTTTGCAGTTCGCACCATGCTGGCTCTCGCCGCTCTGGTGGCGCAGTCCGTTTTCGTTGGAATGGCCGCACCCCAGGATGGCGACCTCCGTGGCAGCCGCAATCCTACCCCTGGCTGGGCCAAACTCTCCGACGACCTCCGTTCAGATCTGCCACGTCAGGACCAGCGGGCTGGTTCCTATGTGGCCGATCCTGATGGCGAAGCGCGGGACATGATCGTCCAGTACGCTGACGGCGTCGGCGACCGTGAAATGGCTACCGCACGGTCCGCCGGCGCCGAAGTTCGCCAGGTCATGCACTTCGGTGGCATGGCCCACATGCGCATGAGCCGCCGCCAGGCTCTTCAACTGGCCGAGGATCCCAACGTCCTCTACATCACCCCGGACCGCGAAGTGCGCGCCACCGGCAAACTCGACTACTCCATGCAGACCGTCGGCGCCACCACCGCCCAGTCCTATGGTTATGACGGCAGCGGCATCGGTGTCGCCGTCATCGATAGCGGCGTCGGCTTCGAGCAACTCGACCTGCTCAACTCCTCCTGCACCGCCACTCGCGTCGCCTATATAAAGGATTTCGTCACCTGGGAACCCACCGTCTGGGATCCCTTCGGCCATGGCACCCACGTCGCCGGCATCATCGGCGGCAATGGGATCTGCGCCGCTAAAGTCCAGTCGCCGAGCTATAAGGGCAAGCCGGGCGTGGCCCCGGCCGTCAACATCATTTCCCTCCGCGCTCTCGACAGCAAAGGCGTTGGTACCGACAGTTCCGTCATCGCCGCCATCAATCACGCAATCTCGGTCAAGAGCACCTACAACATTCGCGTCATCAACCTGTCGCTCGGCCGCATCGTCGTCGACCCCTATAAGAAGGATCCCCTCTGCCAGGCCGTGGAACGCGCCTGGAAGGCCGGCATCGTCGTCGTCGTCGCCGCCGGCAACAATGGCCGCGACAACTCCATGCAGACCGGCGGCTACTCCACCATCACTTCGCCCGGCAACGATCCGTTCGTCATCACCGTCGGCGCGATGAATGACGTCCAGACCGCCTCCAAGTCCGACGACCAGATGACCTCCTACAGCTCCAAGGGCCCGACCCTGCTCGATCAGGTCGTCAAACCCGATCTCGTCGCCCCCGGCAACCGCGTCATCTCGGTGAAACCGAACGCCAGCTATATCCAGACCCGCTACCCCGGCAACACCATCGCCGGCGATTGGGCCAACGGAGTACCCTACGAGTCCTACTTCTTCCTCAGCGGCACCAGCATGGCCGCCCCCATGGTCAGCGGCGCCGCCGCGCTCCTGCTCGACAAGGACCCCACGCTGACGCCGGATCAGGTCAAGGCGCGCCTCATGAAGACCGCCTCCAAGTCCTTCCCCACGGTCAGCACCTGGATGGACACCTCCACCGGCACCCTCTACTCAATGCGGCCTGACGCCTTCACTGTCGGCGCCGGCTATCTCGACGTCTGGGCCGCGCTCAACAGCACCGAAAAGATCGCCGCGAATCAGACCGCCAAGTCGCCCAAGGCCATCATCCAGAACGGCACCGTCACCTTCTCCTATGACTCCTCCGACACCTCGGGTCTCGGCGTGGTCTGGGGCAGCGGGGTCGTCTGGGGCACCGGAGTGGTCTGGGGTACGGCCGTCAGCAGCACCGGAGTCGTCTGGGGAACAGGCGTCGTCTGGGGCACCGGTACCGTCACCGGCACGGGCGTCGTCTGGGGCACCGGAGTCGTCTGGGGCACCGCAAACCCCTTCTCGGAATCCACCTCCGTCTCCGGCGACAAGTAAGTCACCTACCCGTTGCGCCGGTCCTGGATGCCGGATTCATCCAGGACCCGGCAGCGGACCGGATACGGCAATTCTCCTTGTGCAGCCGGCAATGCCCAATCGGCGTTGCCGGCTTCTTTGTCTTTCCAGCCTGACCTCCGCCCGAGCCTCCTGTTATCGATCGAAGGAAAATAAACTTTAACTTCATTTATACGTAGATCCTCTTAGCCGGTGATAGGGGTAAGTGTCGCATTCTGATCTCGGTACAATCCGTAGGGCAGCTAGGACACCCACCAAATTGTCGCCCGGACGGTTTGCGATTACTCTGTGTAAGCATGTGTATTGCGCCCTCGGTCCAGCGCGAATCATTTCTTGGCATGGATGCGGTCTTCGCCAGCCAGGAAATGCTTGCGCTCATGGAACGGGTGCGCCGCTTCGCCCTCACCGACGCCAGTGTCCTCATCTGCGGGGAAAGCGGCACCGGTAAAGAGATTGTCGCCCGCGCCCTCTGCCACTACTCCAAGCGTTCCAACCTTGTCTGGGTGGACGTCAGTTGCGGAGCGCTGCCCGACACCCTCATGGAGAGCGAACTGTTCGGCTTCCACAAAGGCGCATTCTCCGGGGCTGAACAATCCAAGGAAGGTCTCTTCGAAATCGCCGACGGCGGCACGCTCTTCCTGGACGAGATCGGTGAACTCGATCTTCGCCTCCAGGTGAAACTCCTGCGTGTCCTCGACTCCGGCGAATACTACCGTCTCGGCGGCACCAAAAAGGTGAAGGTGAACGTCCGCATTCTCACCGCCACCAACCAGGACCTCCCGAAGATGGTCGCCGAGGGCCGCTTCCGCAAGGATCTCTATCACCGCCTGGCCCAGTTGCGGTTGACCGTCCCGCCACTCCGCACCCGCCCCGAGGACGTCAGCGCCCTGGCCGAATTCTTCCGGCGCCGCCATTGCCCCGACGCCTCCTTCTCGCCGGCCGCCCTGCACGCCATCGAGCACTGGGATTGGCCGGGCAATGTCCGGGAATTGCGCAACGCCATCATCTCCGCCGGGGCCATGTGCGTCGATGGCCAGGTCCGCTTCGAGGATCTGCCCGACGAGATCCGCGCCGCCGGCGGCACGATGAGAATGGATCACTCCCTGCGCAACCTCTCCGCCGCGGTCTCCAGCGAGGACTCCGACCTCGACCAGGGCGGTGGGCTGCTGGAAAGCATGGAACGCAGCCTGATCCTCAAAACCCTCACCGAAACAAACTGGCATCAGGAGAAGGCCGCCTCCATCCTTGGCATCTCCTCCCGCACCCTCAGCCGCAAGCTGAAGGTCTATATGCCCTCCGCCTGACCCGAATCTTTCCACAATCGGCGAGAATGAAGTCCATGGAAGCAGTCACTCTTCGTGGCGCCGAAGTACGCAAGGGACTCCTGCTGGAATACTGCAATGTCGCCTATAACTTCCTCGAGGCGATCATCGCCCTCGCCTCCGGCGGAGCGGCCTCCAGTATCGCCCTCATCGGTTTCGGCGTCGACAGCTCCATCGAGACCTTTTCCAGCCTGGTCATGCTCTGGCGCCTCCGCCACGACGACCACCCTCTGCGTGACTTCATCGAGAGGCGCTCCCTGCGCTGGATCGGCATCTCCTTCCTGCTGCTGGCCGCCTATGTCGCCTACGAATCGGCCGAAAGCCTCTGGGCCCGTGAAGCGCCCCAGAGCTCCATCCCCGGCATCATTCTGGCCATCGCCTCGCTCATCATCATGCCCATCATGGCCCGCATGAAACGCCGCGTCGGCCTCAATCTGAATAGCGCGGCCATGGTCGCCGATTCCCGCCAGACCCAGCTCTGCAGCTACCTCTCGGCCATCCTGCTCGGCGGACTCGTCCTCAACGCCCTGGCCGGCTGGTGGTGGGCCGACCCGGTGGCCGGCCTCATCATGGTCCCCATCATCGCCCGCGAGGGCATCCAGGCCCTGCAAGGCAAGGGCTGCGAGTGCCACGGCTCCTGCGGCTGACCCGGTTCATCAATCTTCTCCTGTAAAATCAATGACTTAGGAAAATTCCCTGGGTGCCCTGGCGGCAAACTGGATATAAGGACGGCGAAATCCGTCCGAACTCCCATTCGCCGGCAAAAGGACCCATACATGACCTCGAACGCCCAGATCACCGCCAATCGCGCCAACGCGCTGCTCTCCACCGGACCCCGCTCCGAGGACGGCAAAGCCCGCTCCGCCCGCAATCACCTCCGCCACGGATTCCGCTCGCAATCCGTGCTGCTGCCCGGCGACGACCCGGCTGAATTCGAACAACTCCTGGACGAACTCACCGTGCACTTCGGGCCCACGGACGTTTACTCGGAACGCTGTGTCCGCGAAATGGCCGACGCCGAATGGCGCCTCCGCCGCGTCCGTCTGCACCAGGAACTGCTGCTCACGGAGCGGATCACTGTATTGGCCGGAGCCCGCCCGGACGCTTCGCCCCAGTTGCTGCAGGCCCTTGCCTTCGAATCTCTCCACGCGGAGGCGGCCTTCAACCGCTTTTTGACGTACGAAGCCAAATTCGAGCGCCAGTACGAACGCGCCTGCGCCGGTCTGCGCAAGGCCCAGGCACAGCCAGCCGGAACGCCCCGATTGGAAGCCGTCGAGCCGCCGCCCGATCGAACGGACGAACCCAATCCCCAGCCCGGCACCGCGCGCAATGCCCCCTGCCCGTGCGGATCCGGCGAAAAGTACAAACGCTGCTGTGGCCGCAACGCCCCGGCTGTTCTCAGCCTGACCCCGGAACCGGACGCGCCGCCTAAGGCACCAACTGAGATTCGGCGGTGAACTTGCGATAGTTCGTGAACCGGATCTCCTTCCGGTCGCACAATCCGCTCCGGTCGCAGGCCTCCACCACGCTCACGCTCGGCATCAGATAGGACTGCTCTCCGATCGCGGCTTCCAGGTAATCGAGCTGAAAGTACGACGAGCGCACCGGAAAATCGGCCGGAAAGTCCCTCGTCTCCATCGTCAGGCGGTGGATGCGACCCGACTCCTCTTCGACCCACACGCTACCCGTGTAGCCCGGCGAGTACATCGACTGGATCCCGATGGACCAGTGCGAGTTCTCCCGCTTCACCTCGTACTGGAAGCGCAGCAACTTCTGCTTCCGCACCTTGTCCGTGCCCTTGTAGCGGAACTCCGCCGCCACATCGGGCGCAAACAGGTAGCGCAGGGCCGTCGCGAATTCACCGGACGAACCCATGTTGCGCGTGCCCACCATCCGGTCGCCGCTGACGGGCGTTCCGTTCTTGCGCAGCAGCCGGTAGCGCTCTTTGCCACCGGAATAGCTCACTTCCGTGTCAATGGCGTCCACCAGATGCCAGTCGTCGCGCCGCCCCGTGCCCTTCATGCGCTGCGCCGACTGCTCGCATAGGAAATCAGGTAGCTGCTTCAGCCACTCTGCCGCGTAAACACGCGTCTTCTCGATGCCGGGATCAGCCGGCGCCAGCGTAACCAGCAGCAGGACCAGGGAGATCATTCCGGCTTCGAGGTCCCGCCGGTCGAGCTGATCAACTGCTTCTTCGGATCGGTCTTGGGCTTCGTGGCCTCGGGCGTGATCGATGGAGGAGTCGTGCCGGTCTTCTCCTTCTTCGGGTCTTCGGCCTCGGGGAACGAAATGTCGCTATCGGTGGCCAGGATCTGCGATTCCACCGAGAACTTGCGGTAGTTCCTGAATTCGATCTCGTTGCGTGTGCAGTCGAACGTCCCGCGGAAGCAGGCCAGGTTTTCGCTCTTCACCGGCAGCAGGAAGCGCTGGCCGCTGATGTTCACCCAGCCATAGTCGACCACTGTCTCCACTGTGTCGATCTCATAGTCCGAAGGCAGTTGCCTTGAGTTCATCTCGATCCGCAACACGCGCGCCGTCTTCGGATCGATCCACACCGCGCCCTTGTACGCCGGCTTCACCGTCCGGCCGAAGCGCACCTGCCAGTGCGAGTTCTCCTGCGTCACGGAATAGTCGTAGACCTTTGCATCGACGCCCGCCGCCATCGAACTGCCCCGAGCCTTGAATACGGCCCTCGTGTTCGGGTGGAACACATCAATGAGAATCGTGCCGAACTCGCCCGACGACCACGTGCCCGAATCTTCCGGACTGCCCTTCTTGATCGACTTGCCGTTCACCCGCACGTTGCGGTAATCCTCGCGGTTGTTGGCGTAAACCAGTTCCACCTGGACTCGGTCCTGATACTTCCAGTCCGGCTTCAATGTCCGGCTGCGGTAGCGGTTCGTCAACTGGTCGCAGAGGAAGTTCGGCAGCTTCTTGTCGAAGTCGAACGCCTCGTCGCGGGCCTTCTCCACCAGTTCGTCGATTCCATTCGACCGGCCGCGGTCCGCCACCACCTTCTCCGTCGTTCCGTCCTCGGCTACCACCACTTCCCGCACGGGGGGCCGCGTCACCGCCGGCGCCGGATTCGGTGGGGCCGGTGTGTTCGTGGAAGTCGACTCCGGCGGAGCTACTTCTTCGTGCTTCTTCGCCGCGCCGCCGCGGCGCAGAACAGGCCGGCCGGGGTCGTCTTCCTTGACATCGGGCCGCACGGGCCGCTGGGTGGTCTGGGGGTCCGGCGGTTGTTGCTGCTCTTGGGCGCCGGCAGCCAGCGCCAGCCATATACAAAGTATCCAGGCGCGCCGCATCCCACCTCCAGTGACGGCTCTCTACTCAGCCGCGTTACGCCATTATCTTCTACTTGGTTGGCGCCGGGATCAACCCCCGCACCATCATCCAGTCCTTGAGACGCCCGGGCCAGGTGGACAGAACGGGATCCTGCTTCGCCAAACCTACCCCGTGCGGGCCATTCTGATAAATGTGCAGTTCCGCCTGCACGCCCGCCGAGCGCAGCGCCATGTAATAGAGAATGCTGTTCTCCGGCGGCACGCCCGTGTCGCCGCTGGTGTGGAACAGGAACGTCGGCGGCGTCTGCGCCGTCACTTTCAGTTCGCTCGAAAGATCCCAAACTTGTGCCGGATCGGGCGGATTCCCCAGCAGGTTGAACATCGACCCGCTGTGCGTGTAGCGCGTCGTGAACGAAATCACCGGATACACCAGCACCGCGAAGTCCGGCCGCTCGCCTTCCTGAAAATGCGTGGAGAGCGTCGATGCCAGGTGGCCGCCCGCCGAGAAGCCCATCACGCCGATCTTATTCGGATCCACCCCGAACTCCTTCGCCCGCGTGCGGATCATCGTGATGCCCCGGCGCGCATCGTCGAGCATCGCCGGATGGTGATACCTCGGCCCCAGCCTGTACTTCAGAACAAAGGCCGAAACGCCGAACGAGTTGAACCACTCCGCGACAGCCGACCCTTCCTTCTCCATCGAAAGACCGCCATAGCCGCCGCCCGGGCACACCATCACGGCCGCGCCGTTCGGACTCGGAGCAAGATACGCTGTCAGCGAAGGCTGGTCCACCGCCTCGCTGCCCACGGCGCCGGGTGCTCCATTGGGATACAGCAGTTCCGTCTTCGGTCCCTGCGCGAAAGCGGCGCAGCATACAAAGGTGAGCAACAGTGCAAATCGCATGGTTTCCTATTCGGTCAAAGCCGGTTCGTCGATCGTCAGGCTCGCTTCGTCGGCATCCAGTGTGGCGGAGATGCCCAGCGGCAGTGTCAACTGATCCTCGGTGTGGCCAATGGTAATGCCGGTGACCACGGGCACCTTCAGATCCCCAAGAATGTTATCCAAAACTTCGCCCAGCGAGAAAGTGGAATCGAACGATGGCTTATAGTCGCGCGGCGAGCAGTCGGCGCATTCGCCGATCACCAGGCCCCGGATCTTGCTGAACTTGCCGGCCAGCCGCAGGTGGGTCAGCATGCGGTCCATGCTGTAGGGCTGCTCGTCGACATCCTCGATAAACAGAACCTTGCCTTCGGTCTCGATCTCGAACGGAGTCCCCATGGTGGAGCAGATCAGCGACAGGTTGCCGCCCACCAGCGGACCGCTCGCCTTGCCGCCCCGCATCGTGCGCGTGAAATGCCGCGGCCGCAGCGTATTGCTCTCCGGCGGATTCGTCAGCTTGCCCATCGGCTTCGTTTCGAACAGGGCTTTGCGGAAATTCGCCTGCGTGTAGTCGGTGAACTTCGACAGCGTCACCGGGCCATGGAACGTCACCAGCCCGCATTTCTTATGGATTCCCAGGTGCAACGCCGTGATGTCGCTGTAGCCCAGGAAGATCTTCGGATTCCGGCGGATCAGGTCGTAATCCAGCCGGTCCAGCAGCATCGCCGCGCCATAGCCGCCGCGAATACAGAAGATCGCCTTCACCTCCGGATCCTGGAACATGCGGTGAATGTCTTCCACGCGGTCCTGGATCGGTCCGCCCAGATACCCTTCGCGTTTGCCCACGGCCCGGCCGAACTTCGCTTTCATTCCGAAGTACTCGATGGTCCGCCGCGCCAGCAGCAGGCGGTCCGGATCGGAGACATACGTCGACGGCGTAATCAGCCCTACCGTGTCGCCCGGCCTCAGCACCTTGGGCCGCAGCAGGGGCAGGGAAGCGGGGGCGGCCGCCGCGGCAACCGGCAGCGCCCCGAGAAAAGAGCGTCGTCTCATGGAGCTTCTATTCTAGACTTCCGGTTCGGCCTCGGCGCCGGCCGAGAACTCCGGCGGTTCCGGCTCCGGCGCCACCCGGACAAATACCGGTTCCGGCGGAGGCAGCGGCTTGGGCCGCAGGAAGGGATCCAGTTCCACCGCCGCGCCCCAGGCCATCATGCGCAGCCACACCCGGCTCAATACGTAGAGCTGCTGCACCACGATCAACGCCAGAATCGAGCCCGCCCCGCCGCCGTGCAGCCAGTTGGATAGCGGCAGGTACAGCCCCACGAACACAGCCAGGAACACCATCAGCACCAGCCACACGCCCATGGTCCTGCCCAGATGGGTCAACACCAGGCGCATCGATCCAAAGGCCGACCGCAGGCTCTTGCGGCTGTCGTCCATCACCAGCCGGACCTTCGCGTAGTCCATCGCCGTGCTCACCAGAGCGAACAGGACCAGACCGAAGCCGGTCACCGCCCAAAAGGCGATGGTCAATTGATGCTCTTCCATGCCCTCGCCCCATGCCTTGTCGGCGAGCTTGCGCACAATCCGCTGCAGGATCAGCGCGGCTCCGTAGAAGATCATCGAATAGAGCGTCAATCGCAGGAAGCGCCAGAAGTAGCGCCCGCAACCCTCATAGAACATGCGCGGCGTGTAGTCCGGACCGTCGTAGAGCAGCATCTTCACCGCGCCGCCGGCCAGAAAGATGCTGCCCAGGAACAGCAGGAACACGGCCAGCAGCACCACGGGCAGAATCGATCCCACCGGACTGCCTTGCAAGTAGAAGTAGACCTCCGACAGCCAACTGAAGTCGAAACCCCTTGCCAGTTCCGCACCATAACGGCTGTGGCTCAGGTTGGTGACCGCGACCCCCATCAGGGGGACCGCCACAAACGCCGCCATCAGCGTATGGAAAAACCAATACACCACGATCATCCGCTTGCGCTGAGACACGCGCCCGGCCGCGCCACGAATTGCTTGAAGTACTGTCATGGCGTGTCTCCTTATACGAACGAAGTCATCCACAGCGAAATGTTCTGGATCCAGAACAGGAGCTGCATCGTCCAGCTCGTGCTCAGCCGGATGTTGTAGTCCGACTGCCAGCTATTGTTGGCGTAGCTGATGTCCAGCGAATACTTGCGCTCCGGGTCCACCTGCACCCAGTCGATCTCCGTCCCGCGCAGGAACGTGTACTTCACCCAGCGGTATTGCCCATCCCAGGTGCGCTTCTCCGTGCCGCCATCCTTGAAGTGGATCCAGACGTCCACGGGCGCCGTTGCGTCGCCCAGCCGCCTCACCTTCACCGTGCACTCGTACTGCTTCTTGTACGCCTTGTTGTCTTCGTTCTTGTCGTCCTGCGCGTCGGCCTCCTTCCTGGTCACCACCACCCGCTTGCCGTTGCGCTCCACCGCGCCCAGCGGCGTTCTCTGCTCCCGGTTGATGACGTCGCCGACGCTATAGTCGAGCAGCCGGTTGCCGAAGAAAAACTGGTCGAAGCAACCAGTCCAGATTCTGCCCCGACACCTCGTTCGCCACCTTCTGGAAATCGCGGGCCGTCGGTGCCGGAAGCGCCAGCGCTGGTGGTAGGTGCGCATCACGCGCGCCATCGTGTCGTGCCCCAGGTAGGCTTCCAGCGTGTCGAGCGTGATGCCCATCTTGGGGTAGGAGTTGATGCCGTAGCTGGTCGAGCTGTAATACTGCCAGGCCGGGCGAATCATGTTGTCGCCCGCCGGGAAGATCAGGAACTGCGCACGATTCAGGGAACGGTCGCTCACCCCGGGGAGGCGCAGCATCTTCCACAGATTCGACTCCCATGAACCGGAGCGGCAGCTCACCCATGCCATTGAACACCTTGTCCATCACCTTCGTCGTCGAGTAGGTATTGAACCCCTCGTCCATGGGCGACTCCTCGAATTCGTTGGTCGCCACCAGCTGCATCCAGAACTGGTGCCGAACTCGTGCACCGTCACCTCTTCCAGCATGTGGGCCTCGGGCGGCAGCTTCCACATCGTGCCCGCCGTGATGAACGTGGGATACTCCATGCCGCCGGCGCCGCCCGCGTTGGCCGGTGGATCCACCACCGTGATGGTCTTGTACGGATACCGGCCGTACCACAGGCCGAACCACTTCAGCGCCGCCCGCAGCGAGGTGAAATGCCGCTCCATCTGCTCGCGATGCTCCGGCTGGACCAGGGCGATCATCTTCACGTCGCCCAGCCGGGCTTCGCTCTCCGGGATGCCATGCAGCTTCGCCACCGCGGCCACCTCCTGCGCGGTGGTCTCCCGGGCGGCCACGAACATGCGCTCCTCCCGCAGGTAGGTCGGCTGCGCGGTCCAGGCGAAATCGGTGACGTCCTCCTGCTCAAAGGTATAGGTGGTCCGGCCCCGGCTCTCGGTCTTGCTCTTCAGCTCGCCGGTCGCGCCCACGACCATTTGCGAGGGCACAGTCAGCTCGACATGATAGCGTCCGAAGTTCGCGAAGAACTCGCTGTTGGCGTGAAACTGGTGGCAGTTCCAGGCGCCCGCGGTGGAGTAGCGGAACCCGGCCGTCTCCCACACGCCGATCTTCGGGAACCACTGGCCGCCGAGGTAGAAGTCCTTGTGAAAGCCCGTCCGGGCGAACACCATCGGCATCTTCGTCTCAAACGCGATGGAGACCTGGATCGTCTCGCCCGGCTTCACCGGCCTGGGCAGCGGCACTTCGATCACCGTGCGGTCGTCGGCGTTATTGTCATCGGGGTGAATGAAGCGGATGGCGCTGGTCAGATCCGCATCGCCCAGCTCCATCTTCTTGATGTCGATCCAGCCCCACTCGTCGCCCTTGAACTGATCGCCCCGCAACTGACCGCCCGACTCCCGGAAGAACGTGCTCTTCGAGTTGCTGAAGGCGTTCATGTAGAGGTGGAACCGCAGCGCCGGCACGGTATCCGGCGAGTCGTTCAACCACGTCAGCACCTCCTGTCCGGCGATGATGTGCGTCTTCGTGTCGAGCGTGGCCTTGATGTCGTAGCTGGCCACGTGCCTGCTCATCGCGCCGTGCGCACAGGCTGCACAGGCGAGCAGGGCAAGGACGAATCTCATGGCTATTTCTCCAGTCCGGTATGCCGGCGAATCCAGGTGGTCATTGTCTCCAGAAAGACGGGCGCCAGCGTCTCGTCAATCTGGCCGTACTCCTGCACCAGGCCCGACTTCGCGGTCTGGAACAGATGGTTGAGTGCGGGCAGGCGCACAATGCGGAAGTCCTTGTTGCCGCCCTTCTTCAGCGCTGCTTCAATCGGCGGCAGGTTCTGATCCGCGATCACCTGCAGGTCTTTTTCGCCGTTCAACACCAGCACCGGGCAGCGCAGCTTTTCCAGCGCCGGCACGGGGTCGTAGAAGACGAACTCGCGCATCCAGGGCGACGCGATGCTGCGCGCCTGGGTTTCCGCCCCGGGCAGTAGTTCCTTGAGTCTCGCCTGGATGACCGCCTCGTCCTTCTCCTCGCCAAGGATCGCGAAGATCTTCTTCTGCATGGCGGTATTCTGCTCAATCACTTCCTTCGGAGCGCCGGCGGCCTCGTTCATGCGAGCCGCCTGCAGGAACATGACCTCCATGCCCGGCACGCCGGTGCCCGCCATCATCACGACAAACGCCACTTCGGACCGGCGTGCGGCCACCATGGGAGCGATGACGCCCCCTTCGCTGTGCCCGGCCAGTCCCACCTTGGCCGGGTCGATTTCCGGCCGCTTGCGCAGATAGTCCAGGGCGCCTTCGGCGTCTCGAGAGAAATCGGTGGTGGTCGAGCCGGAGAACTTCCCTGTCGACTTGCCGGTACCGCGGTCGTCGTAACGCAGCACCGCAAGGCCGTGCCGTGTCAGATAGTCCGACAGCACCAGGAACGGCCGGTGGCCCATCAGGGCCTCGTCGCGATCCTGCGGTCCGGAACCGGTAATCAGGATCACTGCCGGAAATGGCCCCTTGCCTTCGGGCAGGGTGAGAGTTCCGGCCATCGTCACGCCCTCCGCCTTGCTGGGGAACGTGAGGTCTTCGCTCTTGTAGGGCAGGGGCGGCTTCGGGTCCTGCGGGCGTCCACTCAGTGCCGAGGCGGGCATCCGCTTCAGCTTGATGACCTGCTCCACGCCCTGTTTGAAGACACCCAGGATCTCGTCACCGGCTTCCTGCAACTTCCCCTCGAAGGTGGCCTTGATCGCCTGCATCTCCCAATGGAACGTGCCCGCGGTGTAGGTGACATTATTCAGCGGCAAGCCGAACGCGCCCTGCTCCGGGACGTCCATTTTGGCGGCCAGGGAACCGTCCGCCGCCTTCGTCACATGCACGCGCAAATGGACAACAGCGCTGCCGGCCTGGACCGGCGCTTCCCAACTCCCCTCGATGCCCGGCTTCTGACCCACCGCCAGCAGGCAGGTGAGGACTATCAGAGCCGCAAGTCGGAAGAGACACATGAAGTCATCATAGCCCTGAGCAGGGCCTGACCTTCAACCAGTCTGGGTATAGAATACAGAGCATATGAGGGGCGCCCGTATCTTATGGGCCGCCATTGTGGCGGCTGGTGCTACGTCCGCACAGACGAAGCCCGATTTCTCGGCGGATGTTCAGCCTGTCTTCGCCCGCAAGTGCCTGATGTGCCACAACGGCAAGACGGCGCAGAACGGCGTGCGGCTGGATGACGGCGACGCGGCCATGGCCGGGGGCTACTCGGGACCCATCATCGTGGCCGGAAAGAGTAGTGAATCCAAGCTCTTCCAGCGCATCACCAGCACCAAAAAGGGCTTCATGATGCCGCCCGTCGGCGCTCCGCTGACCGAAGCTGAAATCGCCTCTGTCAAGGCCTGGATCGATGCCGGCGCCACCTGGCCGCGCGAGGCGAAGAGTGCCAAAACTGCGAAACCCACCCACTGGGCCTACCAGCCGATCCGCCATCCCGCGGCCCCGGATGTCCGGAACAAGAGCTGGGCCCGCAACCCGATCGATAGCTTCATTCTGGCGCGGCTGGAGGCCGAGAACCTCACGCCTTCCCCTGAAGCTTCCAAAGCCAGCCTGCTGCGCCGCGCCTCGCTCGACCTGACCGGCCTGCCCCCGACCCCCGACGAAGTCAAAGCCTTTTTGTCCGACAACCGCCCCGACGCCTACGAGCGCCAGGTGGACCGGCTGCTCGCCTCCTCCCACTACGGAGAGGAGCGCGCCAAGCACTGGCTCGATCTCGCCCGCTACGCCGACAGCGATGGCTATGAGAAGGACGTGGTTCGCCCTTACGCCTGGCGCTGGCGCAACTACGTGATCGATTCCTACAACAACGACACGCCCTTCGACCAGTTCACCATCGAACAGCTCGCCGGCGACCTGCTGCCTCGCGCCCAGACCGAACAACTGGTGGCCACGGGTTTTCAACGAAACTCGCTCACCAATCGCGAAGGCGGCGTCGACCGCAAGGAGAACCGCTTCGATCAGCTCATCAACCGGACCAACACCGCCAGCACCGTCTGGCTGGGCCTGACGATGGGCTGCGCGCAGTGCCACGACCACAAGTACGACGCGATCAGCCAGAAAGAGTACTACTCGATGTTCGCGTTCTTCAACCGGTCCGACGAAGTCGACATCGATGCGCCGATGCCGGGCGAGATGGGCCCCTGGATGCGCTCGCGGCCGGCTTACCTGGAAGAGGTCGCGTCGCTCAAGAAGCTCTACGACATCGACGAACTGCAGACCGAGTGGGAAAACTACATGCGGGCCGCCATGGACCACCCGGGCAAGGATCTGGAGTGGGACTTCGCGCTTTCGGCCGTCATCACCATGTTCGATCGCTTCCAGGAGATCCTGAAGACTCCGCCGGACCAGCGCAGCGAGCGCGACGCCGATGCCGTGTTCCACTGGTTCATCGCCAATACCGGTCCTCTGCAGGGCCGCGACCGCGACCGGCTGATGGGCATCCGCGACCTGCGCCGCCGCATTGCCCGCCTGGATGAACGGCAGCCCAAGCTGACCGAGGCGAACGTCATGGCCGAGCTGTCCGCGCCCGCGGCCACGCACGTCGCCATCAAGGGCGACTATCGCTCGCCCGGCGTCGAGGTCCAGCCAGGCACCCTGGCCGCCCTGCCGCCCCTGCCGGCCGATGCTCCCAAGAATCGACTCACCCTGGCCCGCTGGCTGGTCTCCCGGGACAACCCGCTGACGGCTCGCGTTGCCGTCAACCGCCTGTGGCAGGAGATGTTCGGCCGCGGACTCGTGAAGACTTCGGAAGACTTCGGGACCCAGGGCGACAAACCCTCCCATCCGGAGCTGCTCGACTGGCTGGCCAGCGACTTCCGCGACAGTGGCTGGAGCGTGAAGCACACGCTGCGCACCATCGTGACCTCCGCCGCTTACCGGCAGAGTTCCCGGGTGCGGCCCGAGCTGAAGGAGAAAGATCCCGAAAACATCCTGCTGGCCCGGCAGTCGAGGGTCCGTCTGGAGGCCGAGGGCATTCGCGACTCCGCCCTGGCCGCCAGCGGCCTGCTGAATCCCGACATCGGCGGCCCCAGCGTGCATCCGCCGCAGCCCAAGGGCGTGGCCGAACTCGGCTACGCCGGCAGCGTGAAATGGACGAATGATGAGGACGCCAAGCGCTACCGGCGCGGCCTCTACATCCACTTCCAGCGCACGACGCCCTACCCGATGCTGATGAACTTCGACCGGCCGGATTCCAACGTGGCCTGCTCGCGCCGCCGCCAGTCGAACTCGCCGCTGCAGGCTCTGAACCTGATGAATGATCCGGTGTTCTACGAAGCCGCCCAGGCGCTGGCTCTCCGGGTCAATCAGGAAGCCCAGCCCGAGAAGCGCATCGACTATCTGTTCGAGCTCACGCTGGGCCGTGATCCCTCGGCCCGCGAACGGGAACGTGTCCAGAAGCTGGTCGACCAGCAGGCCACCACTCTGGCCCAGGACAAGTCACAGGCCACCGCCCTGCTGCCGCTGAAACCACAGAACGCCGCCTGGACGACCGCCGCCCGGGCCGTGCTGAATCTCGAAGAGTTCATTACCAGGGAGTAGCCATCATGATTCGCGACGAACACGACTTTCGAGCCCTGCGCGACCGCCGGCGTTTCCTGCGCGAAGTCGGCTGCGGAATCGGCACCATGGGCCTGGCTCATCTTCTGGGCGCGGAGGGCCGCGCGGCCTCGGGTCCCGCTGACAACCCGCTGTTACCCAAGCTGCCCCCGCTGCCCGCCAAAGCCAAGAACGTGATCTTCATGTTCATGGAGGGCGCGCCCAGCCAGATGGATCTTTTCGATCCCAAGCCGGGCCTGCAGAAGATCAGCGGCCAGACCCTGCCGGAGTCGCTCACCTCGCAGCTCCGCCTGGCGTTCATCAAGAAAGACGCCAAGGTGCTGGCCAGCCCGCGCACGTTCAAGCCGCACGGACAGTCGGGCATCGAATACTCGGATTACATCCCGAACATCGCCTCCTGTGCAGATGACATCTGTCTGGTGCGGTCGATGTACACAGACGCGTTCAACCACCATCCGGGACAACTGCTGCTGTTCACGGGCTCGATCCAGATCGGCCGGCCCACGATTGGAGCCTGGTCGCTATATGGCCTGGGCAGCGAGTCGAAGAACCTGCCGGGCTTTGTCGTGCTGACCTCGGGTGTCGGTACCAGCGGCGGCGCATCCAACTTCTCCAGCGGCTTCCTGCCTTCCCACTTCCAGGGCACGCTGCTGCGCAATTCCGGCGATCCCGTGCTGTATCTGTCCAATCCCGAAGGAGTCGCGGCCCAGACGCAGCGCGCCACGCTGGACGCCATCCGCGACCTGAACCAGGAGCACATGGAAGAGACCGGAGATCCGGAGATCGCCTCGCGCATCGCGAGCTACGAGCTGGGCTATCGCATGCAGAGCGCGGCGCCCGAGATGGCCGACCTGTCGAAGGAACCGGCCCACATCCGCGAGATGTACGGCATCGACGATCCGAAGACCAAACAGTTCGGCACCAACTGCCTGATGGCCCGCCGCTTAGTGGAACGCGGGGTACGCTTCGTGCTGATGATGCACGCCTCCTGGGATCAGCACACCTACCTGAACCGGGACCTCAAGAAGAACTGCGACATCGCCGACAAACCCACCGCCGCGCTGATCAAGGATCTGAAGCAGCGCGGGTTGCTGGATTCCACCCTCGTCGTCTGGGGCGGGGAATTCGGCCGCACACCCATGGTGGAGATCCGCAATACGCAGGATCCGGAGAACGCCGGCCGCGACCACCATCCGCTGGCCTACTCCATGTTCATGGCCGGCGGCGGCATCAAGGGCGGGCAGGTGATCGGCAAGACCGACGACATCGGGTTCAACATTGTCGAGGACAAAGTCCACGTCCATGACCTGCAGGCGACCATCCTGAACCGCCTAGGATTTGACCACACCAAGCTCACCTTCCGGCACATGGGCCGCGACTTCCGGCTCACCGACGTCGAGGGCGAGGTGGTGAAGAAGATGCTGGTGTAACAACCTGTTCGCTATCTCATTGCAAACACAAGTCTCTACGCGCCCGTAAAGATTTTTTCATGGGCTTTGATCTCTTACCGAATTGGAACGCGCATATATAGGTGAGCGTCAAGAGGGAGTAAGGAAATGAGCACCATGAAAGAGATGATTCGGGACCTCGTGATTGTCTCGGCCATCGGCGGATTGCTGAGTGGCTGGGTCATCTCCAGGGTTCTGGGGCTGGGCTAACGGGATTCGCAGCTCGTACGCTGCATCGGGAAGTCTTCGGCTTTTTCCTTGCCGTCGCGGGAACCTTCGATCCGGGCGGCGAGGCCATTGGGGGTCCGGCGGTAGAGAATCCGCTGGGGAAAATCGTGGGCCAGGTTTTCGAATACAACCTCATCGGCGGTCTGTTTGATCAAGGTAAACGCCACCGGCGCCTGGGCAGAGCCGATGCGCGGCGTATAAGTGATCACACCTTGTCTGGTTTCGATTCTCATGAACTCGTGAAACACGGTCCTGTCCTGCTTCACGGTTCTCGATAACCCCAACATCATGCCCCCCACGGGCAGGCTCCACTGCTCGTCGATACGGAGGGGACCGCTCTGCGACGTCCAGCAGCCGGCCATCCAGTTGAGTTGATTTGCGTCGGCTCCGAAGAGGGCGGCGGGCAGCAGAAGCAGCAGCAGTTTTCGCATAAGCAGTAGTCTAGCGGTCCGGACTCCGGCCGCATTGGAAAAAAGCGACATATTTAGCGGTCCGGCCGGGCCAGATGCTCTCCCATACCGGGGAGGCTCCGCACCAGCCGGGCAGGAGGCGCGCCCGCCAGGGACAGATAATCGCTGTTCATGTGGGCCTGATCGAAGTAACCCGCTTCGGCCGCGACGCGCGCCCAGTTCCACTCCGGATGCAGCCGCCGCAATTGCAGGCTGTGCTGCATCCGGCGGATCCGGGTCCAGCTCTTTGGCCCCAAGCCAACCTGAGCCTGGAACAGCCGCTCCAGTTGGCGGCGGCTGCAGCCGGCCTGCCGGGCAATCTCCTCCACCGGCAGGCGGGGCTGCCGGAGTGCAGCTTCCACCATTGCCGTGGCCGGCCTGCGAAGCCGCGCCGCCAGGAACCGGTCGGCCACCGCAACCCGCCTGGCCGTGCTCTCCGCATTGCCCAACTGCTCGCCCAGTTCGCCACTCCAGACATCATCCAGAGGGAGAATCCGGCCGGCCGTCTCTGCCTGATGCCAGCCGGTGAGCATCCAGGCGCCGGCGGGCCGGAAGCGGATGCCGAATGCATTCAGCCGACGGGCTGGTTGCAGCAGGACACTCGACTCCATCTGTCCGATCCAAAGTCCGCGCGGCTGCTGAGCCGCGATGCCGTCCGGGAGAAGCTGCCGCGGGGGATCGTCGAGATGGAACACCGCTTCCCCGTGCCCATCGGGCAGGATGGGTTGCACCGATCCGTCGCCGGAGCCTTCCAGGCTCCAATAGCAGTCGACGGCGGCCGCCAGAACCGGGGCCGGCCTGTGCTCCTCGTAGCGCATCAACTGAATAGTAACTGGAAAAGCGCGTCAGGAAGCGTCAAACAAGGAAGACTCGTCCGCCCGCAGGACTGCCTCCGGATCGGAGGTGTCGCCGGCGATCAAGCGGTAGGTGACCGCCCCCACCTGGACGGAGCTGGACGCGCCGAAGCGGAGCGTGCCGCGGCCGGGCGTCGATCTCGTAATGCCCATCAGGCCGTCGAGGAGGATAGGCCGGTCCAGCGGCGCCGTAACAGGATACAGACCGGGATCGCTGAGCTCAAAGCGGGTAGCGCGGTAGTGCTCGATGATCCGGACGGCCAGCGCCAGGTCGCCCTTCCTCTGTCCGTGAAACTGCACGGCCTGCGTCATCAGCGAGTCCCGAAGGTCCTCGCGAGTGCGCGCCTGGCCGAGCTGGCCATAGTTGGCCGAGAAGATGAGGTCGCGTGTGGCGAGGTAGGGCTTGATGTCCAGCACCGGCGTGCCGTCCATGAAATCCAGCCGGTCGAGCCGGATGGTCAATCCTTCGATGGCGATGACGCGGGCGGCGGTGAGACCGATGGGGTTGGGCCGCGCGGGTGAGCGCACGGCAAAGACGCCGTGCAATCCGCTGGGGCTGCGATCGAGGTAGCCGCGCGGGATCACCTGAAGCACGTGCCGCTCGTCCCGCCCCTGGCCCAGCCAGCCGAAGATCCACAGATGGGAGTGCTTCTCAATCTTCAGGAGAGCGTCGGCGAATTCGGGCAGGATTTCGACCGCGGCGGTGGCGCCCCAGAGGGGCATGGCTTTCCGGTCGACGACGCCGGAGCGGACGAAGCCCACAGGGCGGACCGTGAACTCGTTCCCCTCCTGGCTCAAGCTAAGCTCCGCGCGGTTTGACGACCAACTGGTTCACGACGCCCTTGACGCCTTTCACCTTCTTGGTGAGGTGCTCCGCTTTGCTCTTCAGCTTCTCTTTTTCCACCGCACCTTTGATGGTCACCACGCCGTCCTTCACTTCCACTTCGAAGACGCCGCCTTTGACGTCGGGATCGTTGGCCAGCTTACGGCGCACCTGGTCGTAGATGAGGTCGTCGCTCACTTTGTCGTCGGCAAAGACGGCGACTGTCTGAAAAAGGAAGAAAAAGGCTAGAAACAGGGATAGGATACGCATGTCGCTACTCCCCCTCATTATCCTCTGAAACCGGCTCGGTGGCGGCCTCTCCTCCGATCATTGCGCGCCAGTCGAGCTCCTTGAGGAACGCTTCGTTCTCGCGCCACTTGGGATTTACCTTTACGAACAGAGTGAGGAAGACTTTCCGCTCGAGCAGTTTCTCGATTTCCAGCCGGGCTTCCGTGCCGATCTGCTTCATCAGCGCTCCGCGGGCGCCCAGGATGATGGCTTTCTGGCCGGTTCGCTCGACGTGGATGGTGGCGGTGATGCGCGTCAGGCGGCCCTCGTCCTTCCATTCATCCACCAGCACGGCGACGGAATGGGGGACCTCCTGGCGTGTGGTGAGGAGGATCTTCTCGCGGATGATCTCCGCGGCCATGAAGCGCTCCGGCTGATCGGTGAGGTAGTCCTCGGGATAATAGGCGGGCCCGACGGGCATCTGCTCCAGAATGGCGGCCCGCAGCTCCTCCAGTCCCTCGCCGGTTTCGGCGGAGATGGGGAAGTATTCCGTGAACTCGCGCAGCTTGCTGTAGGCCTCGATGATGGGCAGCAGTTCGTTCTTCTTCTCGAGCAGGTCGATCTTGTTGAACAGCGCGAAGACCTTGGTGGTCGTGTCCTTGATCAGGGCCAGAGACTTTTCGTCCTCAGGACCCGGGCGCCGCGTGGCGTCGATGAGATAGAGCAGCAGGTCGCGCTCTTCCAGCGCCTCCTTGATGGACTCCATCATGCGGCGATTGAAGATGGTATCGGCGTCGTGGATGCCGGGCGTGTCGACAAAGACGATCTGCGCCGCGGGCAGGGTCAGTACGCCCTGCACGGTGGTGCGTGTGGTCTGGGGCTTATCGGCGACAATCGAGAGCTTCGTGCCCAGCAGGGCGTTCAGCAGCGTCGACTTGCCGGCGTTCGGCCGGCCCAGAATCGACACGAAGCCGGAACGGTGTTTCTGTTTGCTCTTACTTCTGTTCTTACTCATGCAATCTCTGCCCCGCGCGGGCGTGTGCTTCAGGCGGTTTCCACTTCAGGATCCGAGACCGGCTCCGAGGCCCTGATCCTGACCTTGTCGACGCGAAAGTCGTCCGAGGCCAGGATTTCGATCTTCAACCCGTCCTGTTCCACTATAGTGCCCACGGCGGGTACGGCTCCGTACCACTCGCTGGCCAGGCCGCCGACCGTGGTCGACTGGACGTTCTCGCCGGGCCGATAGCCGAAGAACTCCTGCAGGTGGTCGAGGTCGAACGAGCCGGAGACGGTGATGGAGCCGTCGTCGCCGCGCTCGACGTCGTGCTGCGGTTCGTGCTCGTCGCGGATCTCGCCGAAGACCTCTTCCACCAGGTCTTCCATCGTCGCGAGGCCGGCGACGCTGCCGTATTCGTCGACCACGTAGACGATGTGGATGCCGCGCTCCTGCATCTCGCGCAGCAGTTTCGGCACGGGCTTCATCTCCGGAACCGGTTTGAGTTCGCGGATGAGATCGCGCACCGTCTTGGTCTTGCGCTGCTCGTCATCCAGTTCGTAGAGATCGCGCACATGGACGAAGCCGATGATGTGGTCGATGTCGCCTTCGAAGACCGGGATGCGGGAGAACTGCTGCTCCTTGACCAGCTTGCGCAGGGCCTGGAGAGATTCCGAGGCTTCGATGGCCACGATTTCGCGGCGCGGAGTCATCACCTCCAGCACCTTCTTATCGCCGAAGGCGACCACGTTCTGGATGAGCCGTGAATCTTCCTTCTCGATGATGCCTTCTTCCTCGCCGGCGGTGATGAGGGCTTCGATCTCCTCGGCTGGATCCTGCTTCTCTTCCTTCGAATCGGGTTCGCTCAGTTCGAAGACCGACTGGAGGAAGCCGAGAAACGCGGTCAGCGGTTTGAACAGCAATGCCAGGAAGAGCAGCAGCGGCACCAGGGGCAGGGCCCAATGGCCCGACGAGCGGCGGTAGAGCGCCTGCGGAATGATGTAGCTGGCCACCATCATCACGAGCCAGCCCACGATGAAGCCTTCGAGCAGTCCTTTCCAATCCTCGCCGCGCGTGGCGGCGGCGGCGACAAAGGCGGAACCGGAGAAGACCAGCAGGCTGTGCTTGATGAGCGAGAAGACAAAGGCGCCCTGCTCGGTTTCGTAGCCTAGCTTGGCTTGCAGGGTGTCCTTGAAATAACCCAGCGCTTCGAATTCGCGGGTCCGCAGGCGGAGCGATTCCAGGTAGAGCACCTGGATGAAGCTCACCAGGCAGAGCACGCAGGAGAGGATGAACGCCAGCAGGAAGATCACTGCCTGGCCTTCTTCCCGGCGCGCTCAATCAGGCCTGTGGGCAGGCCGAGCTTTTGCCGCCACTTAGCTTCCAGGCGGCGCATCTGGCCGTTATCCGTTTCGTGATCGTGGCCCAACAGGTGGAGCAGACCGTGCAGCAGCAGAATGCGGACCTCGGTGGGCGTGTCGTGGCCGTTTTCGGCGGCCTGGGCGGCGGCGCGATTGGCCGAGATGGCGATGTCGCCCAGCGGTCCGGCGGGGCTGTCCGAAGGGAAAGACAGGACGTCGGTGGCGTAGTCCTGCCCGCGAAACTCCTTGTTGAGCCGCTGGAGTTCCTCGTCGCCGGTGACCAAGGCACAGTAGGACCGGCCCGGCGCCAGGCAATCGAGCAGTTCCCGTGCGTACTTCTGGAGTTCGCGGCGTTGCAGGCCGCGCGCCCGCGTCTCGAAGATCAATAAAGGCTCAGGGCTCATGCGCCGGGTTTCGGCTCTTCGGGCGGCACCTGACCGTCAGCCAGCTTCAGGGACATCTGCCGGCCGGTGCCATTCTGCTCTCCGAACTTCTCGTAGGCTTTTACGATGCGCTGCACCAGGGGGTTCCGCACCACGTCGCGCTCGTCAAAATAGAGGAAACCGGCGCCGTCCAGGCCGCGCAGCACTTCCAGCGCCTCGCTGAGACCGCAGCGGCGGCCGGGCGGAAGATCGATCTGCGTCAGATCGCCGGTGACAACCATCTTGGAATTGAAACCCTGCCGCGTGAGAAACATCTTCATCTGTTCCGCTGTGCAGTTCTGGGCTTCGTCGAGAATGATGAAACTGTCGTTCAGGGTACGGCCGCGCATGAAGGCCAGAGGAGCAACCTCAATGACGTTGCGCTCCAGCGATTTCTCCACACGGTCCGTGTCGAGCATGTCGAAGAGAGCATCATACAGCGGGCGAAGATAAGGGTCTATCTTTTCCTGAAGCGTGCCGGGCAGGAAGCCCAGGCGTTCGCCCGCCTCGACGGCCGGGCGGGTGAGGATGATGCGGGATACCTGCTTGTTCAGTAACGCCGAGACGGCCATCGCCACGGCCAGATAAGTCTTGCCCGTGCCTGCCGGTCCGATGCCGAACACCAGATCGTTGCGCTCGATCATGTCGAGATAGGCGCGCTGGTTGGGGGTTTTCGGGTTGATGCGCTTTTTGCCGAAGTTGCGCGCCCGCCCGCTCTCGGAAAGAGTCTTCAGGGTGGTGGTGGCGTCGGAGACCAGGATTTTGATGAAACTGTTCACGTCCTCGCCGGAGAGCTTGTTGCCGTTCTCCATCAGGGAAATGTATTCCTTCAGGATCTGTTCGGCGCGAGACACCTGTGCGTCATCGCCCTCGATCTCGAAGGCGTCGTGCGTGAGACGTGTAGTGACGGAGAGGCCCGACTCCAGCAGACGGATGTTTTCGTCTCGTGTACCGAAGAAGGACTCAAGGCCGCGGATGAGGGGAACGCGGGCTTTCATCGAAGGATGCGGAAGCTTCCGCGCAAGGCCCGGACTGGCATTCAGCCCCAATATAGCACTATCCACTTGTCGAATGAATGACAGGCGGGCGGGAAAGTCAGCGGGCAGGGTTCGGTTTCAGTCACTTCCGGGCTATCCGGCGGTGAGGGTGGCGGCGCCCTGGCGGCCGCAGTGGCGGTCCAGGCGAAGGCGGAGCTCCTGCCTGGCGCGCAGCAGGCGGCTCTCGGCCGCGGCTACGGTAATGCCCAGTTTGCCGGCGACTTCGAGCATGGATAACTCGTGGACATCCCGCAGGATGAAGACTTCCCGCAACAGCAGGGGGATGCGGCCGATCTCTTCGCAGAGAACCGCTCCGACCTCGGTGCGGGCCAGCGCCGATTCCGGGGTGAGACCCTGGTCAGGCAACTCGAGCACGGCTGCATCCTCTTTATCCGCGGCATCGTCGAGGTAGGCCAGGCGGATCCGCCGCTCGCGGCGCAGGCGCATGAGGCATTCGTTCACCACGATGCGGGACAGCCATGTGGAAAACTTCGCATCCTGTTGAAACTGGCCGATATGCTCGTAGGCCTTCCAGAAGGCGTTCTGGACTTCGTCCTCGGCGTTGGTCTCGTCGCGCAGCACGGAATAGGCCATGCGTTTGGCCGTAGCACTATGCCGCTCAATGAGTTCCGCGAAGGCCTGGTTGTCGCCCTGTTGGGCGAGCGCGACCAGGTGGCGGTCGGAAACACCGGCAAAGACAGGGTTGTAGGTTCGATCCAAGCAGGAGTCCTTCGATGAATGGCTACCCAGGGGCAGTGGCGGCTCCAGCCACCACCTTCAAGCTAGCAGTAGTTGCATGGCGATTGTACGTATAGATAAAATAAACTTCAGTACAAATGAATACCGAGATGCCGGATTCAGCTCTGATGAAACAAGATTCAGCTCCCGTGGAGACTGGAACTGAAACAGTGCAGCGAGTGCTGTCCTCTTATGATCTTGGCCGGAAGCTGCGGCACCTGCGGCTGAGGAAGAAGATCGGGTTGGTGGACCTGGGCAAGCACACGGGGCTGTCGGCTTCGATGCTTTCGCAGTTGGAAAACGGGAAGCTGGTGCCGACGCTGCCGACGCTGGCTCGTATTGCGATGGTGTTCGATGTGGGGCTGGACCACTTCTTCACGAACCGGAAGCAGCGGTCGTTGTGTTCGGTGATTCGGGCGGGCGAGCGGATCCGTTTTCCTGAGCGGGCGGACGCGCCGTCGCCCGCGTGGTTCTTCGAGTGCCTGGCATTCTCTGCCCAGGAGAAGAGCCTGCAGGCCTATCTCGCGACGTTTGAACCTCGCGAGAGGGAGACGGTGACGGACCATGTCCACGAAGGCGCCGAGTTCCTCTATGTCCTGAATGGGGCGCTGGCCATCACCTATGCCGAGGACGAGATTCAGATGAAGGGCGGAGACAGCGCCTACTTCGACGGGTCGCAGCCGCACGGTTACCGGGCGATGGGCGGGGCTCCGGCGACGGCGCTAGTCATCACGACTCCACCGCGGCTCTAGCGCCAAGTGTAGAGAAAACACTCATACCGGATTCACGGGATTGCATCCGTCCCGAATCAAGGGGAGGAACGGGTTAGGGCTCCTTCGCGTCCATAAGAGCGGTGATATATTGGGGGTGCTGCGACCAGCGGCATTTAAGGAGATTCAGGTCTATGAAGGCTATTCGGTTGATTTTGCCCGTCGCCACGCTCGTGGCGGCGTTCCTCGCCACCAGCGGGATTTCGTTCGCGACGAAGGAAATGGGCAGCAAGGAGAAGAAGCCCTGCACCACCTGCCACGAGAAGGGCAAGGCCACGAAGGAAGCTCCGCTTCTGAACGAAGTTGGAAAATTCTACAAGGAAAAGAAGACCCTCGAGGGTGCGCCGAAGAAGTAACGGGCTCCCGCAAGGTGAACCAGGCCGGCTGGATCGGCTTTGGGCGAAATGTTAAAATCCCCCTGGACCGCATGGAGCGGCCAAGTATTGGAGATTGATATGAAAGCACTCCGTCTGATTCTGCCGGCTGCCACGCTTGTGGCTGCCATTTTTGCCACCATGGGCGTCTCTTCCGCTACACCGGCTTACCAGAAGAAGGAAAAGAAGCCCTGCACGACCTGTCACGAGAAAGGTGCGAAGCCCACGAAGGACGCGCCGGCTCTGACGGAAGTAGGCAAGTATTATCACGAGAAGAAGACTTTGGAAGGGGCTCCGGCCGCCAAGTAGTCGTCTCTGATCCGGCGGCTGCGAAATAGGCAAGAGAACTTCGCCGGTGTCCGGCATGACGAGTGAGAAGTGCCTGACATTCTGATCGCCTGGCTTGGTTCTGTTGACCGGAAGTCTGCTGTTTCGCGGCCGCCACTCTGCTTCCGCTGGGTTTCTATCTGCTGGTCAGCGGTCTGGATGATCTTGCGATCGATCTCTGCTGGCTGTGGCGCAGTTGTTCCGCTCGCCCGCCCCTCCTCCCCTGGATTCCCGATCCCGCGATTGCTGTCTACATTCCCCTCTGGCACGAGCCGAGCGATCGGTCCGATGCCTTTAACCAACCTGGCGGCCATCGACTACCGGAACTACGAGGTTTTTGTCGGGGTGTACCGGAACGATGCACCGACGCGGCTGGCCGTGCTCGAACTGACGCGGCGTCATCGGCGCGTTCGACCTGGCCGAGGTGCCCCACGACGGACCTACTCCAAGGCCGATTGCTCGAACCGGATCCGCCAGCGCATGCTGCTGTACGAGAGTGGCACGACTGCCGGTTTGATCTCGTGGTGATGCATGACGCGGAGGATCTCATTCACCCGCAGTCGTTTCGCCGCATCAGCGAATACTCGGTGAACTACGACATGATCCAGG
>JASGIE010000158.1:0-44911 GCA_049841055.1 Paludibaculum sp.
CTCATGCAACTGACCCGGGCGGCCGTGCGGCACCTGCGCGCGGTCTACCGGCCACAAGGCCTGAATGCCGGCATGAATCTAGGCGAGTGCGCGGGCGCCGGCGTCGCGGGCCATCTGCACATGCACGTCCTGCCCCGCTGGGCGGGGGATGCCAACTTCATGACCACCATCGGCGAAACGCGCATCATGCCGGAAGAGCTTCCGGAAACCTGGCGTAAACTGACAGCCGCGTTCCGCGGCGAGTAGCCTGACCGGCCGGGACGAAAGGTCCCTGGGCATGATCATCTCCGCCAGTTATCGCACCGACATTCCGGCTTTCTACAGCGACTGGTTCTTTGGCCGGTTGCGGGCAGGATACTGTCGCGTCAAGAATCCTTACTCAGGCCGCCCGCAAAGGATCGATCTGCGCCCGGAAAATGTCTCAGGCTTTGTCTTCTGGACAAGGAACTTCGGGCCCTGCCTGAAACGCATTGCCGAACTGCGTGCCTTCGGACGGCCATTCGTCGTCCAGTTCACGGTCACCAACTACCCGAAGTCTCTGGAAGCAGCGGTAATTGACCCGCGGAAAGCCGTGGAGCAAATCCGCCGGCTGGCGCAAGAGGTGCATCCCAGGTGCGCTGTCTGGCGGTACGACCCGATCGTTTTCACGGATGTGACCTCTCCTGAGTTTCACAGGCGGAACTTCCAGGAGCTGGCGGCCGAACTGGAAGGAAGCGTCGACGAAGTTACCGTCAGTTTCGCCACGATCTACAAGAAGAGCGAACGGAACCTGGACGCCGCCGGCGAACGCCACGGATTCGAATGGTCCGATCCGGACCATGCCACGAAAGCGGCACTGCTGGAAGAGCTGGCCCAGGCGGCCGCATCGCACGGCATGTCATTGACGGTCTGCACGCAGCCTCAGTTTTTGTCCAGCCAAATGGATGAGGCGCGATGCGTGGACGCCCGCCGGCTGAGCGCAATGGCCGGCGTTGCCCTGGAAATACCGTTGAAGGGGAACCGCCCGGGGTGCGCCTGTCACGAGTCGAGGGATATTGGAGCCTACGACACCTGCCCGCACGGTTGTGCTTACTGTTACGCGGTCCGGCGTCGGGATCTGGCGTTGGCCCGGTATCAGATCCACGATCCGGACGCCGATGCACTGATCCCTTTGGAACCAGAACAGCCCCCGGTATTGCCGCTGTTTGAGGGGTGAAAGGCTAGATGCCTTCCGCCAACGGCTCCGGCGTCGCCTTGGAGTCGAGGTAGCGCTGGCGCGCCTCGACGATGCAGCGGCGCGCTTCGCGGGGGCCACCCCAGCCGTGCGTAGTGGCGACTCGCCCCTCTAACTCTTTGTAAATGCTGAAGAAGTGCTCAAGCTCGCGGCGGACGTGCGGGAAGACCTGATCCATGGTGTGGATCTGGTCATAGCGAGGGTTGCGAGTGGGGACAGCAATAATCTTCTGGTCCTGCTCCTCCCTGTCGACCATGTCCAGCACGCCGACCGGGCGGACCTCGATGAGGCAACCGGTGAAACTCGGCTCGTTGACGAGGGTGAGCACGTCCAGCGGATCACCATCCTCGGCCAGGGTTCCGGGGATGAACCCGTAGTCGCCGGGGTAGTGCATCGGGGAGTAGAGTGTCCGGTCCAGGCGGAATAGCCCGAGGGCCCCGTCGTACTCCACTTTGTTGGCGGAGTTCTTCGGGATTTCGACGATCATTCGGACCAGTTCGGGCGTTTCCGGACCGGGGTCGAGGTCGTAGAGCTTAATTGACACAAGAGTCAGACTAGCAAATCCGGACGGCAGGCTCCAACAGCACCCATCTATAGGAGGCGAAGGGATTCCGGCATATACCCCTAAAGCGAAGAAAAGGAGAAGCTTAAAGTTCCGCTTGAAGGTTCAAAAAGGGCTTGCGTGGCACAGTACGAGGGTTTAGGATACGTCTATGGTCCGTTTCGGACCAGAAAAGTCGCTTTCGGACCAAAATGGCTCAAGCCGAAGCAGTTTTGACACCTCGCAACCCTCGCGGATTCCACTCCGCCCGGGTCGACGCAGCGGGGCGTCTCAAGCTGCCAGCGAAGTACCAGGAATACCTGAAAGCGCTGATAGATAAGACGTTGTTCGCCACGATGTACGAGGGCATGGCTCGAATTTACAGCAATGGCAGTTTCGAACGCAATCTTGAATTGCTGACGGACAAGCCGGCCCTGCTGGAAACGATGGCAAAGTTCGGGGATATGTTCGGGGCCGATGTGGACCTGGATCCGCAGGGCCGAATCACGATTCCCCAGACGCTGAGGAAGTTGTTGGGGCTGGAAGATCAGTCGGTGTACCTGCGATTCGACGGCGACGTGATCAGTATTTACTCCGAAGAACAGTACAAGGCGGAGCAGGCTCGCCTGATGGCGGAGATCGAAGAGAGTCTGAAGGAAGCGAAGGCGAAAGGTTTCCGGTTGTGAGAGGGCATGGGACATTTTCCGGTCATGCTTGGCGAATCGCTGGAGTTCCTGGCGATACGTCCCGAGGGAACCTATGCGGATCTGACTTGTGGTCTGGGCGGGCATACGGGCGCGATCGCGCGCCGCTTGACGACCGGACGTGTGATTTCCCTGGATCGCGACGCGGAGTCGTTGGAACTGGCGAAGCAGAACTGCGAGGACTGCCTGGACAGGATTACCTTCCGGCAGAGCCCGTTCTCGCGCCTGTCGGAGACGCTGCGCGCGCTTGGCGTCGAGAAGGTGGATGGAATTCTTGCGGACCTTGGTGTGAGCCGTATGCAGTTGACGTCCCCGGACAGGGGCTTCACGTTTATGCAGGCAGCTCCCTTGGACATGCGCATGGACCGGCAGCAGGAGATCACGGCTGCCGACGTGTTGAACCGGACTTCCGAACGAGAACTTGCCCAGCTCTTCATGAGCCTGGGCGAAGAAAGGAGGCACCCGGCAGAGCGAATTGCCAGAGCACTGGTCCGAGCACGGCCGATCAGGGACACCGGCCAGTTGGCGGATGTCGTTCAATCGGTCGTGCCACGGTCCGGAAAACTGCATCCGGCTACGCGGGTGTTTCAGGCGTTACGGATGGCGGTGAACGACGAACCGGGCGAGTTGGACGCGATGTTGGAACAGGCGCCGGGGTGTTTGGCGCCGGGTGGGCGTTGGGTGGTGATTGCGTTCCAGTCAATTGATGACCGGAAGGTAAAGACCGTTTTTCGGGAACTAGGACGACAGAGCCGGGCCCGAATCCTGACCAAGCATGTGGTCAGGCCGAGTGATGAAGAGACAAGAAAGAATTCAGCTTCTCGGAGTGCTGTCCTCCGGGCGCTGGAAATGAACTAGTGGTTCTTGGTTTAGGAGAGGGAGATTCAATTCCATGACAAGCCTCGCGGCATTGTTTGATTGGCTGGCGGCGGGGAAGGCGATGAGCAGCGCCGCTGCCCGGAGGGGAAATGCTACGGACTTTCGGCTGCGCCGTCTGCCGAAGGAAGAGATCCACCTGTACGTAAAGTCCATTGATAATACGACAGTTGTGCGTCTGGTGGACAAAAAGGACTGGCTGGCGAGTGTCGGGATGGCCGGTGGTGTCCTGACGGCGAGCCTGTTGTTGATCGCCATGCTGCTGCCCGGGGGGTATACGCTGCTGGCGAGCCATCGGATGGAGCAGTTGCGGCACGATCGCGACCGGATGACGAACGAATTGCGCGTTCTGCGCAGCCGCCAGGCGGCCCTTGTCAGCCCCAGCCAACTGGAGCAGTACGCCGGACACAATTTCTCGACCCCGACCGCGGCGGCGGTGATCTACGCGCCCCCGTCCAAAGGTGCTGTTGCGTCCCTGGGCAACCGCCACTAAGCGGCCCGCCCCTACCCGCACGAGGCAGCTATGGAGATTCCGGTAGGCGACCGCGCGTCCAAACGTGTCATTCTGGTTGGCCGAATTGTGTTCGTCTGGGCGGTGCTGATTGTGGGTCGCCTCGGCTACCTGCAGGTACTGAAGCACGACGAATTCGTCAAGGCGGCCCGGGCACAGCACCAGCATAAAATCCAGATTCCGGCCGACCGCGGGGAGATCCTCGACCGTACCGGCATTCCTCTGGCCATCAGCGTCAGAACGGAATCGGTGGTCGTGAATCCGCAGCGCGTCGCCGATCCGCAGTTTTTCAGCGCCATTGTGGCTCCGGCCCTGGGTCTGAACTCCACGGAACTGGCCGACAAGATCGCCGAATACCAGGACAGAGGCGCGAAGAAGGCCCGCGGGCGCGGGTTTCTTGTCATCAAGCGGCACCTGACCGCCGACGAGAAGTACCGCCTGCAGCCGCTGCGCCGCACGCTGCCTATCGAGATTCTGCCGGATCACCAGCGGGAGTACCCCAATGGGCTGACCGGCGCCCATGTCATCGGAAGCCTGGATGCGGAAGGCAACGGCAACGCCGGCCTGGAGCAGAAACTGAACTCCGAGATGCAGGGCAAGCCCGGCAAGATGATGGTTCTGACGGGTTCGCGTCAGGACAGCTATGTGAGTTGGGTGAGCGAAGAGAGTGTGCAGGGAACGAACCTGACTCTCTCGATTGATAGGGTGATACAGCACGACGCGGAAGAGTTCCTGGCGGAAGGCGTGAAGGAAGCATCGGCGTCGAGCGGAACGGTCATCGCCATGGATCCGCAGACGGGCGAGGTCCTGGCCCTGGCTAACTATCCGACCTTCGATCCGCGGCACGAGCAGCCCACTCCGGACGAGGCGGAAGCCCGCCATAAGAACATTGCCGTACAGATCCCCTGCGAGCCCGGCAGCGTGATGAAAATGATCACCGTCACCATGGGTATCGACTCCGGGCGGTTTACTCCCTCCTCCGGAATCTACTGCGAGAATGGCTCGTTCCCCCGCCCCGGGCGGCGTGCGATTCATGATCTGCACCGCATGGGCAACATGGACGTCGCCGGGATCCTGATCAAGAGTTCGAATATCGGCGTCGCCAAGATCTCGATCGCATCGGGCCCCAAGGCCCTCTACGACTACCTGAAGCGGTTTGGCATCGGGGAAAAGACCGGCATTGAACTGCCGGCCGAGTCACGCGGCCTGTTGCGCCATCTGGAGTGCAAGGACTCGAAGGACCGCTGGTGCTGGTCGCCCACATCGCACGAGTACATTGCCTTTGGGCACGAAGTAGGTGCAACGGCCATCCAACTGGCCCGCGCGGTCTCGGTGATCGCCAATGGCGGACTTTTGGTGAACCCGCACATCGTCCTGAAGAAGTCGCGCCCCACGGATGACGGCCGGGTGCAGAGTGTGCCCGTCGAGAAGAAGAACGCGATCCGCGTGATTCGGCCCGAGACGGCGTTCACCATCCGGCGCATCATGGAGAGCGTCGTGGAAGAGGGCACGGGCCGCCGCGCCGCGATTCCTGGCTACTCCTCGGGCGGCAAAACGGGCTCCGCGGAAATCTTCGAGAACGGCGCCTGGCAGAACCGGCACAATTCATCGTTCATCGGATTCGCGCCGGTGACGAATCCCCGCGTGGTTGTCGTGGTGACCCTGAATCGCACGCCGAAGCAGGGTGGCATTGCGGCCGCGCCGGTCTTCTCCAAAGTGGCCGAAACCGCGCTTCGCGTCATGCAGGTGCCCAAGGACCGGCCGGAGACCGATATTCAGCCGAAACCCTTGAGCCCGGCGGAGACAGATGAACTCCCCGAGAACCGCGTGGCCAAGGCAGAGGCCCTGAAGAAGGAGAAAGAGAAGGAAGAGCAGGAAAAGAAGAAGCTGCAGGCGGCTGATCAGGAGCCCGCGGAGAAGCCCTTCTCTCCCCTGCTGGTAGGCCCGAAGGTGCCCGATTTCCGCGGCATGCCGGTGGTGGCGGTGCTGCGGGAGTCTGCCACGCGCGGACTGCCTGTGGAGATCGTGGGCCGCGGCAAGGCCCGTGTACAGAAGCCGGCACCCGGCTCGATTCTGTCCAGCGGCGAACGCATCCAGGTGGAATTCTCGGCCGCACAATGAAGCTATCTGACCTCATTGCCGGAGTTGTGCTCGCTTCCGACCTGCCGGCCGGCGCGGACACGCTCGACGTCACCGGGCTGGAGTACGACTCCCGCAAGGTGAAGGCAGGCCACCTGTTTTTCGCCTTCCCGGGCGCCAAGGCCGACGGGCGGGCGTTCGCGGCGAAAGCCATAGAAGCCGGGGCGATCGGGGTGGTTTCAGAGCTGGCCCGGCCGGAAGACTTCAGTGGGCTCTGGATTCAGGTGGAGCACGGCCGCGCCGCGCTGGCCACCATGAGCCGGCGCTTCTACGGTGCTCCGGACGAGGCGCTCGAACTGGTCGGCGTGACGGGCACCAACGGCAAGACGACCACGGTGTACTGCGTCGACGCGATGCTGCGGCATGCGGGCCGGGTCACGGGGATGGTGGGGACGATCCTGTACCGCGTCGCTGGAGAAGAGCGGCCCGCCGTGAATACCACCCCGGATTCGCTCGACCTGATGCGGCTGATGAACGAGGTGAGGACCGCCGGCGGCACGAATTTCACCTTCGAGGTTTCGTCCCATGCCCTCGCCCTGCGGCGGGTGGCGGGCTTGACGTTCCACACCGTGCTCTTTACCAATCTGACAAGGGACCACCTCGACTTCCACGGCACCATGGAGGAGTATTTCGCAGCCAAGGGACTGCTGTTCCAGGGAGCCGGCGGACCGCCGCCGAAGTTTGCGGTCATCAATGCCGACGATTCCTGGGGCAAACAGATTGCCCTGCGGCCCGAGACGAAACGGCTGACCTACGGCCTGAAAAGCAACGCCGACGTGAAGGCGGAGAACATCGACGCGGGGTTCCACGGCCTGCGTTTTGATGTGCGCTATCCGGGTGGCCGGCAGCACATCGAATCGAAGCTCTGCGGGCTGATCAATGTCTATAACCTGCTGGGCGCCTTCGCTGTCGGATTGAGCCTGGGGCTCCCGGCGGAACAGATTGCGGCAGGTCTGGAGTCCTGTACGGCGGTCCCGGGCCGGTTTGAGCGGGTGGACGCCGGGCAACCATTTCTGGTGGTTGTGGACTACGCGCATACCGACGACGCCTTGCGGAACACCATCGGCACGGCACGGGCGCTGAATCCGAAACGCATCATTACGCTCTTTGGCTGTGGCGGCGACAGGGATCGGGCCAAACGCCCGCTGATGGGCCAGGCAGCGGCCGAATTGAGCGACTTCGTGGTGGTCACCAGCGACAACCCACGGAGTGAAGATCCTCTCAGCATCATCAACGATGCCCTGGTGGGTGTGCGTCGCTTTGATACCAGGCACGTCGTGGAACCGGACCGCGAGAAGGCGATCCGGCTGGCCATTGGCGAAGCCCGTCCGGGCGACATCGTGCTGCTGGCCGGCAAGGGCCATGAGACGTATCAGGTGCTGCGCGACCGCACCATTGATTTTGACGATCGTGTAGCCGCTCGCCGGGTGCTGGAGAGCTTTGGCTATTCGCAGAAACCGGAGGCCCGCGCATGAACCTGCCTGTGGCCGGCGTAGCGTGCACCTCCGTCAGCACCGATACTCGTGCGATCGAACCCGGCGCCCTGTTCGTTGCGTTGAAGGGACCGAACCATGACGGACACGATCACGTCGTAACCGCCTTTGAACGCGGCGCCGCGGCGGCCGTGGTGGAGCGTGCCGTCGAGGGCGGCGGACCACAACTCGTCGTGCCCGACACGCTGGCGTGGCTCCAGGAGAAGGCCGCGGTGGAACGCGAGCGCTGGGGTGGGATCGTCGTGGCAATCACCGGCAGCGCGGGCAAGACCACCACCAAGGACGCAGTAGCGGCCGTGGTGGCATCGAGGTACCGCGTCGGCAAGACGGCGGGCAACTTCAACAACCACATCGGTCTGCCGCTCTCGATTCTGAATCTCGCGGACGACACGGAAGTGGCCGTGCTGGAGATCGGCATGAACCACGCGGGCGAAATCGAGGCGCTGGCTAGGATCGCCCGGCCGGACATCGCCGTGGTGACGAATGTCGGCTCGGCGCACATCGAGAATCTGGGCTCCATGGAGCAGATCGCGCTGGCGAAGCGTGAGCTTGTGGACAGTCTGGGACCGGAAGGGATCGCTGTATTGAACGGCGACGACGAGCGTGTGAGCGCCTTTGCGGCGCACCACTCCGGCCCGACGATCCTGTATGGGACCAGTGAGTTTTCTTCCATCGAGGCAGCCCACGTCCGGGCGTCAAACCTTGAGTTCCTCCCCGAGGGCTCGAAGTTTGAAGTCGCGGACGTGGGCTCATTTTTTTGCCCCCTGCCCGCGCGCGGCGGCCTGATGGCTGCGCTGGCGGCGCTGGCCGTGGCAAAAGCACTCAAGATGGATCTGACCAGATTGAAAGATCCCATTGCCTCACTACAGCCGGCAAAGATGCGTCTGGCGCGCATCGAGAGCCGCGGCATGGTGATCTGGGACGACTGTTATAACTCGAATCCGGAAGCCGCCAAGATGATGCTGGACCTGCTGGCCGACACACCGGCCAAGCGGCGCATCGCGGTTCTGGGTGAGATGCTGGAGCTTGGACGCTGGTCCGAGGACCTGCACCGGGAAGTGGGGAAGTACGCGGCCCGGCGTGGGATTTCTGTGCTTATAGGGATTCGCGGCGCCGCAAGGCATCTGGTCGACGCAGGGCTTGACGCCGGGTTAGCGCCCGGCGCCGCGCATTTTTTCCCTGAGCCCTCGGAAGCGGGCCGATTTGTCAAAACGCTGGCGGAGAGCGGCGATGCTCTCTTGTTCAAAGGCTCCCGCGGCACCCGCGTGGAGCTGGCGTTACAGGAGTTTCTCAACTAGCAATGCTGTACTGGCTGCTGTACGAGCAACTGTTTCCGCAGTTTCCGCCGTTCCGTCTCTTCGGATACGTGACGTTCCGGACGCTCGCCGCCAGCATCACCGCGCTGCTGCTTTCGATCCTGCTTGGGCCGTGGTTCATCCGGCGGCTGCAGGCACTGCAGATCGGCCAGCATATTCGGGAAGAAGGCCCGGAGAGCCACCAGAAGAAAGCCGGCACGCCCACGATGGGCGGCCTGCTGATTCTGACCTCCATCATCATCCCCACACTGTTGTTCACGAACCTGAGAAACCCCTATGTCTGGGTCGCTCTGTTCGGACTGGTGAGCTACGGAATCATTGGCTTCCTCGACGACTACGCGAAGGTGAAAAAGGCCCGCAATCTGGGACTGACGGCCAGGCAGAAACTGCTGCTGCAGGTCCTGATGATGGTCTGTCTGGGCGTCTGGCTGCTGGTGTTGCATTCGAAGGGGCTCTACGACACGGCTATGAACGTGCCGTTCCTCAAAAACGTCAAGCCGAATCTGCTCATACCGGGACTGCTCGGCAACCCCTGGACTTATCCGCTGGCGTTCATCTTTTTCTTCGGCTTCCTCTTCTTCGTCATCGTGGGATCGTCCAATGCGGTGAACCTCACGGATGGGCTGGATGGGCTGGCCGCGGGCCTGATGATTGTCGCCAGCGGAGCAATGACGATTCTCAGTTACGTCTCCGGCCACGCGCAGTTCGCCCATTATCTGGGCCTGACGAGACTTTCCGGCACGGCCGAACTGACGATCTTCTGCGCGTCCCTGACGGGCGCCTCGCTGGGTTTTCTTTGGTACAACGCCCATCCGGCGCAAGTCTTTATGGGCGACGTCGGCTCGCTGGCGCTGGGCGGCAGCCTGGGCATCGTCTCGGTGCTGATCAAGCAGGAGATCCTGCTGATCTTCATCGGCGGCGTGTATGTCATCGAACTGCTGAGCGTGGTGATCCAGGTTGTGAGTTTCAAGACCAGAGGGAAACGAGTGTTCCTGATGGCCCCGATCCATCATCACTTCGAGAAGATGGGATGGGACGAGACAAAAGTGGTTGTCCGGTTCTGGATTGCCGGACTCGTGATGGCGCTGTTTGCTCTCACGACGTTGAAATTGCGGTAAGGAAACATGAACGTTGAAGGAGTCCGCGTAACAGTCTTCGGGATGGGCAAATCCGGTCTGGCGACGATCGGGTTGCTACAGGCTCATGGAGCTGTGGTGCGGGCGTCGGATCTCAAGACTCCGGCCGATCTGCCCGACCTGGGTGTGGAGTTCGTTCCACAAGGGCCAGAGGCGCTGGCCGGCTGCGATCTGGCGGTGCTTTCGCCGGGCGTTGCGCCCAACCGTCCGCTGTTTGAGGAAGCCGCCGCACGCGGAGTGAAGATCGTCGGAGATGTGGAAGCCGCTTCCTGGTTTCTGCGTGGACCAATCCTGGGCATCACCGGCGCGAACGGCAAGACGACGACCACCGCGCTGGTCGGCCATCTCCTGGACAACGCCGGCATTCCCTGCCAGGTAGGCGGCAATATCGGCACGCCCCTGGCCTCCATGGTGAACGACTCGGCGGACGGGAAGTGGAATGTCCTGGAACTTTCGAGCTTCCAACTTGAGACGACGGACACGCTGCATGTGAAGATCGCGGCGGCACTGAACGTCACGCCCGATCATCTGGACCGCCACGGATCTTTCGAAAACTACGCCGCGGCCAAGGCCAGAATCTTCCGGAATCAGACGAGTTCCGACTTCGCCGTTCTGAATGCCGAGAACGAACCCACCATCGCCTATGCCCGGCAGACCGCCGCGCAGGTGCATTGGTTCCATGCCGGCGCGGCCGTGAAACCGGGCTTCTACCGCGAGGGCGACCAGTTGACGGCGGACGGTGTTCCGTTCATAGCGGTCTCGGAGGTGAAGCTCCGTGGACGTCACAACCTCGAAAACGTTCTGGCCGGCGCCTGCGCCGCGCATCTGGCCGGGGCTCCTCTGGCCGCGATTCGCGAAGGGGTGATGTCGTTCCCCGGAGTGGAGCACCGGATCGAGTACGTCCGGACGGTGCGGGGCGCGGCCTACTACAACGATTCGAAGGCAACGAATGTGGATGCCACGGTGAAGGCGCTCGAATCGTTCGAGCACGGGCTGTGGGTCATCCTCGGGGGCAAGGACAAGAATAGCGACTACACCACACTGCGCGATCTTCTGCACAACCGGGCAAAAGCGGTTTTGCTGATTGGCGCCGCGGCGGAGAAGATTGCCGATCACCTCGGCGGCTCAGTCCGCCTCGAGCGTTGTGGGGATCTGGCCACGGCGGTCGCCCTCGCGCATAGGGAAGCACAACCGGGTGACACGGTTCTACTGGCGCCGGCCTGCGCCAGCTTTGATCAGTTTTCTGGCTATGAAGAACGAGGCAGAGTCTTCAAACACATAGTAAACGCGTTGGAGAACTAAGCGATGTCGACTTGTATCCGAACCGATTGGAAGTTGTTTGGCGCAACGATGCTGATTCTGTTGTTCGGCCTGATGATGGTGTACAGCGCGTCATCGGTGGTGGCCGAGGTCAACTACAACAAGCAGACCTGGGAGTTCGCGGCCCGGCAACTGGTGGCGGCGCTGATCGGCGTCTCCGTGATGCTGGTGCTGAAGCGCATGGACTACCGGAAGCTGCAGCACCCGCTTTGGATTCTGATTCCGCTGGGCATGACGATCATGCTACTGGTGGGCGTCATTGCGGCCGATCCGCGGGCACATCGCTGGTATCGAATCCCAGGGCTGGGCCAGTTCCAACCGAGCGAGATTGCCAAACCGGTGCTCATCCTGTTCCTCGCCTGGTTTGTTTCCAGGCAGGGCGACATCATCAACAGCCGCTACACCATCATTCCGACGGCTCTTGTCGTCGGCGGGCTGACGCTGCTCATCGGATACGGAGACCTCGGCACGGCCGCGATTATCCTCGCGCCCGCCGTGATCATTTTCTACGTTGCGGGCATCGAGCGCCGCTACTTCTACCTGACCCTCGTGCTGGTGGCACTGCTGGGCGTCGGTTTCATTATCCAGAAGCCCTACCGCCTGATCCGTGTGACCTCCTTCTTCGGTCTGACGGAAGAGGTGATCAACACCAATCCGCGCTACCACTGGCTGGCCGTGCGGCTCGCCTCCACAAAGGCGGCTCGCGATGCGGATCATCAACCCAGGCAGTCGAAGCTGGCGGTCGGCAGCGGCGGTGTGACGGGTGTTGGATTGGGCCAGTCGAACCAGAAGCTTGGATTCCTGCCGGAAGCGCATACGGATTTCATCTTCGGAGTGGTGGGCGAAGAGACCGGGCTGGTCGGCTGTATGCTGCTGCTCTGCGGCTACCTTTACGTGTTCTGGCGTGGCCTGCGCCTGTTCTGGCTGACGCCGGATCCCTTCGGACGCTATATCGCCCTTGGCTGCGTATCGGTGCTGACGGTGCAGGCCCTGTGCAACATGAGCGTGGTATTGGACATGGCCCCAACCAAGGGGATCCCGTTGCCCCTCATCAGCTACGGCGGCACGGCACTCATCTGTACCCTGGCGACCATCGGACTGTTGATGAGCGTCGGCGACCGGGCGACAGTGGAGTAGGGAGGGTTCCAACCTGCTGTTCGTGATGACAGGCGGAGGTACGGGCGGCCACGTCATTCCAGCCGTGGCGGTAGCGTCCGAACTGCGCCGCATGGGCCATGAGGCCATGTTCATCGGCACGCGGCGCGGTCTGGAAGCGACCATTGTGCCGCGGGCAGGCTTCGACATCGAATGGATCGAGATCGGCGGACTGCAGCGGGTGGGGCTCTGGCAAACGCTCAAGACCGCCGTGCAGCTACCGCTCAGCATCTGGAAGAGCTGGCGGATTCTGCGATCGCGCCGCGCGGCCGCCGTGTTCTCAATGGGCGGGTATGTGGCGGCTCCCGCCATGATCGCCGCGAGTTGGAGCGGGACGCCCGTTGTGGTGATGGAACCGAATGCCATGCCCGGACTCGTTTCCCGCAAGCTGGCGGGTTCCGTCCACCGGGCATTGATCGGGTTTGAGGAATCGAAGAAGTATTTTCCGGAAGGGCGGACGGAGATTACCGGCCTGCCGGTACGACAGGAGTTTTTCGGCATCCAGCCCCGCGAACCCGGCAGCGGTTTCAGTGTCCTGGTGACGGGCGGAAGCCGTGGTTCGCGGGCGCTGAACCGCGCGGCGAGGGAGAGCTGGCCTCTCTTTCGGAATAGCGGCCGCAGAGTGCGTATCGTGCTCCAGTGCGGGGCGGATGAGCATCACACTCTCGCCAAAGAGTTCAACGAGTATGGCCTGGAAGGCGAGGTAGTTCCGTTCATTCACGACATGGCGGCGGCCTATGCGGCGGCGGACCTGGTGGTGAGCCGCTCGGGCGCCGGGGCAGTGAATGAATTGACGGCGGCCGGAAAACCCGCCGTGTTGGTGCCCTTCCCTGCCGCGGCGGACGATCACCAGCGCCACAATGCCGAGGCGCTGGAGCGCGCGGGCGCGGCATGTGTCGTGCTGGAGAACGCATGGAGCGGCCAGCGGATGTTCGAAATGATATGCGAGCTGATGGATCACCCCGGAGATCTTTCGGCGCTGTCGCGGGCAGCCCGCGATCTGAGGCGGCCGGGCGCGGCGTTGCGAGCCGCGGAAGTATTGGTGGAAGCCGCACGCAAACGGCAAAGGGACGGGGAAAGCCACTCAATTTAGTGGTTCCGGCGGCTGTCCGCCGGCGTCCCGCGCATTGACACAGCGCGGGAGGCCCGAAACAATAGGGTATCCGGATGTTTTTTGAAGCACAGCCCCTGCATTTTGCGGGGATCGGTGGCATCGGCATGAGCGGTCTGGCCGAGATCTATCATGCCCTCGGGTGCGCCGTCACCGGTTCGGACGTGAAGCTCTCCGCCATCACCTCGCGGCTGGAGCAGTTGGGGATCCGTGTGCGCGAAGGCCATGCCGCGGCAAATCTGCCGGCGGATGCGGCGGCATTGATCGTGACTTCCGCGCTACGCCCTGACAATCCGGAACTGGTGGAAGCGCGCCGCCGGGGCCTGCCCGTCGTGCTGCGCGGTGAGTTGCTGGCGGACCTCATGTCGGGGCGCAAAGGTGTGGCTGTCGGCGGCAGCCATGGCAAAACGACCACGACCTCCATGCTCGCGTGCATCGCCCTGGAAGCGGGGCTGGATCCGACAGTATTCATCGGCACGCTGGTGCCCTTCCTGAACGGGTCAAACGCCCGTCTTGGCGGCGATCTCATGATCACCGAATGTGACGAGAGCGACGGATCCTTCCTGGAACTCGCACCCGCTTACAGCATCGTCACGAACATCGACCGCGAACATCTCGACCACTACGGCACCTTTGAGAACGCCAAGCAGGCGTTCGTCCGCTTCGCCAACCGCGTTGCGTTCCGGGGCGCCGCCATCCTGTGCGTGGATGACCCGGAAGTGCGTGGCGTGCTGCCGGAGATCCGGCGCAGAACGATCACCTACGGTACTTCTCCCGATGCCATCCTCCGGCTCTCGGAGATCCAGACCGGCACCGCGGGAAGCCGCTTCCGTCTAGCCCTCGCCGGAGCCGATCTGGGCACGTTCGAGTTGAACGTGCTGGGCCGGCACAACGTTCTGAATGCCACTGCCGCGATCGCCGCGGCGCGGGAACTCGGAGTCCCCCTGGATCAGATTCGCCTCGGACTCGCGGCCTATCGCGGCACCGGCCGGCGCATGGAATTGAAGGGGACCGCACGCGGCATCACGGTGATGGACGATTACGGCCATCATCCGACCGAAGTACGAGCTACGCTGGCGGCGTTGCGGCTGACCCGTCCGGGGCGGTTGGTTGTGCTGTTTCAACCCCATCGCTACACGCGGACGCGCGCGTTGATGCCGGAGTTTGCGGGCGCCTTCGGCGATGCGGACCTGGTCCGGATCGTTGATTTGTACGAGGCGAGTGAAACGCCGATCGAGGGCGTGAATTCACCGGCTCTCGCCGAGGCGGTGCAAGCGCAGGGACATCCAGACTGCCGCTACGCCGGCTCGCTGGCGCAAGCCGTGGAAACGATGGCGAACGAGTTGAGGGAAGGCGACCTGGTGCTGACACTGGGCGCCGGCAGCGTCACACAGGCAGGACCGATGCTGCTGGCCAGGCTGAGAAAGGAATCTTCCAATGGCTAGACGGCGGAAGCAGGAAGAGGAGATCGAGGAGCAGAAGCCTGCTTCCGAACGGAATGTCGTTTCGCGCGACACGATTCGCACCGCCCTGCGGTTCACATTCTGGACGTTGTCGCTGGTGGTCAGCGTGTTTGCCGTCGCCTGGGTCACCCTCCAGGGAGAGCAGTTCCTTACCAACGACCCGCGTTTTCACATCCCGCAACGCGGCGCCAGCGCCCGCGACGAAGGTGTGGAAGTCCGCGGCCTGAAGAACGCCTCGAAGAGCGCGGTCATGCGCGTTTTCGAGAACGACCGGGGCCGTAGCCTGGCCGACGTGGATCCGGCCCGCCGCCGGCTCCAGTTGCGCACCGTGGACTGGGTTCGCGACGCCAGTGTGCGCCGCATCTGGCCGAATCATCTGGAAGTTGAAGTGACTGAGCGAGTGCCGGTCGCTTTTGTCCAGGTCGCCTCGGGATTCACGGGTAACTTCGAAAACCCGGTCACTTACAAGCCCATGCTGATCGATTCCGATGGCGTCATCCTGCGGCTGCGCGGCAGCGTGCCGGCGAACCTGCCGCTGCTGACGGGCGTCCGCATCAGCGAGGATGTCGAAGTGCGCCGGGCCCGGGTGCTGCGCATGATGCGCATGCTCGACGAGCTGCGCGACTTCCGCGATCGCATCCCCGAAATCGATGTCAGCGATCCGGAGAGCATCCGCATCACCTACCAGATGCAGGACCAGCAGGTGATCCTGATCCTCGGAAACGAACGGTTCCTGGAGCGGCTGAACATCTTCATCCGCCATTACGACGGAATTCGCGACCGCCTTCCTCCGCGAGCCATCCTGGATGTGAGCCTGGAAGGGCGTATCACGGCGATCGATCCCTCGGACGCAAACCACAAGAAATAAGTGTCAAAGAAACCACAACTCGCCGTCGGACTCGACATTGGCAGCGCCTGGACGCGCGTCGTCGTGCTGTCTCTGATCGACAACTGCCTGCACTACCGCGGGCATTCGGCGGTGATCTCCCGCGGCTGGCATCGCGGCCAGATCGCTGATCAGTCGGCGGTCGCGGAAACGGTCCGGCAGGCGGTACAGCAGGCGGAACTCAGCTCCGGTGAGCAGATCGGATCCGTGGTCGTCGGTGTCGGCGGTCCGTCGGCCCGCTCACAACAGGGCCGAGGACTCTATGAATTCGGCCACCGCCGCCCGATCGAGCGCGGCGATCTCGTCTATGCCGTGGAGTTGGCCGCTCGCGCGCGCCTGGACGAGGACCGCTTCCTGCTCCAGGTGATGCCGCAGGACTTCACTGTCGACGGCCGTCCACCCATCCCCCATCCGCTCAACATCGAGTGCCAGCGGCTGGAGGCCCACGCCCTGCTCATCACGACCTCCATGCAGGAGCATCAGGCGCTGATCAGCGCCGTGCACCAGGCGCATCTTCGCGTGGAGGAGACGGTCTTCGAGGCCATGGCCGCTTCCTACGCCAGCATCCTGCCCGAGGATCGCGCGGGGGGCGTGGCCCTGGTCGACGTCGGGGCCCATTCCACACACATCGTGTACTATGATGGCGATGCGCTGCTGTACGCGTTGGGCATCCCGATTTCCGGAGATCACTTCACGCGCGATCTGGGCGAACTCAAGGCGCTGTCCTTTGATGAGGCGGAACGGGTGAAGTTTGCGCACGGCTGCGCCCTCCTCGGCCTGACCGCGGATAATATTGTCATAGAGCTGCCCGCTGAAACGGGCCGCCCGGGCCGGGAAATCAACCGCCGCGACCTCATTGAGATTCTGGAAGCGCGCGCCGTGCAGTTGTTCGATATCGTGGAACGTTGCCGCGTGCGCTATGCACGGGAGACGCCGCTGCGCGAAGGGGTAGTCCTCTGCGGCGGTGGTTCGCAGTTGGAAGGGATGGTAGAGGTGACCGAGAAGGTCCTGGGGTGCCCGGCCCGGCTGGGATTCCCCGGGGCATTCTCGACTGGCCCGAAGACCTGTCCAGCCCAGTCTGGACGACTTCGGCCGGATTGGCCATGTACTCCGCCCGTTTGCAGACCCGCAAAGACAAAAAAGGTGGCGGGCCGAGCATCTGGAGCCTGTTTACGGGAAAATGAAAGGAACTCATGCCAGACCTTGACGCACTGAAATTTGAAATCCAAAACGAGACGCTGGGCGGCACGCGCATCAAAGTGGTCGGCGTGGGCGGCGGCGGATCGAATGCCGTAAACCGCATGGTGGCTTCGGGTGTCGGCGGTGTCGAGTTCTTTGTCATGAACACCGACGCGCAGGCGCTGAGAACCTCCAAAATCCTCAATAAGATAGCGCTCGGCACGCGGATCACCCACGGCCTCGGCGCCGGCTCGGACCCTGAGATCGGCCGGCAGGCCGCTCTGGAGGACACCGACCGGATCATCGAGGTTCTGGAAGGCGCCGATATGGTGTTCGTGGCGGCCGGCTTGGGCGGCGGCACCGGCACCGGCGCGGCTCCGGTCATTGCTGCTCTCGCTAAAGAGCTGAATGCATTGACGATTGCCGTCGTGACGAAGCCCTTTAGCTTTGAGGGCCCACGGCGTATGAACCAGGCCGAGCGGGGTCTGGCGGAACTGCACGCCACGGTCGATTGCGTCATCTCGATCCCCAACGACCGTCTGGTGGATCTCGTCCCGGCCGGCACGAGCTTCTTTGAAGCCTTCCGCATGGCCGATGACGTGCTCCGGCAAGGTGTTCAGGGCATTAGCGATATCATCACCACGCCCGGGTTGATCAACCGCGATTTCGCCGATGTTCGGGCCATCATGCTCGGCATGGGCTTCGCCATGATGGGAACGGCCTCCGCCAAAGGCCCGAATGCGGCGGTGGAAGCGGCCAAGGCGGCCATTCAGTGCCCGCTGCTCGAAGAGGGCGGCCTGAAGGGCGCCCGCGCCATCCTGCTCAACATCACGTCCTCCGGCAACCTGTCGCTGCACGAGATGCACGATGCGTGCAAACTCATCCGGGAAGCCACCGGCAACGAGGACGTTCAGATCAACTTTGGCCTGGTGCCCAACGACACCCTGGAAGACGAAGTGAAGATCACCGTGATCGCCACCGGCTTCCAGCGCGAAAACATGCCTCATGTCGAACCGCCGCATGTCTCGGCCGTTCGCAGCGGCGCTCCGAAGGTTTTGAACCCCGCTGCCGTCCCCAGCAGCACTCTGATGCCGGTGACGCAGCAACCGTTCCCGACGATGCAGTTCCCGCCCGGAACCGAACCCATGTTCACTTCAGTGGAGGTTCCGGAGCAGGAGACCTACGCGGATGTGACGCTCGACGTGGAGGCCGAGGCGGAACCGGCCGCCGCCGCTCCGACGCCCGCCGCCGAGTCGGAACTGCCTCCGCAGTTGCCGCCCAAGCCGGCACCGCAGGGTGAAGACGATGCCTTCTCCCTGGATGATCTGGATACGCCCGCGTTTCTACGGCGGGAGCGGAAGCTGTTCCAATAATGTCGGCCATCGCTGCTGTAGCTAAAACGGACCAAATGATACTACGCGGAGGCAGACCGCTTTCGGGCGAGGTGGCACTCAAAGGCGCCAAGAACGCTCTCCCCAAGATCATGGTGGCCGCGCTGCTCACCTCTGAGCGGTGCACGTTGCGCAATGTATCGCGCATCGTCGATGTCGCCATTGTCAGCGACCTCATCACCGCGCTGGGCGGTGAGGTCACCTATACATCCCCGGATGTTCTGGAGATCTGCGCGGCCAACCTCCACCCCATGGAGCGTAGCGTCCTCAAGGAGTTCACTGGCAAGAGCCGCATCCCCATCCTGACCTGCGGCCCGTTGCTGGCGCGCTTTGGCGAGGCTCCTGTCCCCTCCCTCGGCGGCTGCCGCATCGGTACCCGTCCGGTGGATTTCCACATCCGCGCCTTGCAGGATATGGGCGCCCAGTTGCACGACGAATCCGGCAACGCGCTGCTGACCTGCGAACGGCTTTACGGCAACAAGATCCGGCTGGAATACCCCAGCGTCGGAGCCACCGAACAGGTGATCCTTGCGGCGGTTCGGGCCGAAGGCGTCACGGAACTTTCCAACGCCGCGATGGAGCCTGAGATCATGGACCTGATCATGGTGCTCCAGAAGATGGGCGCCGTCATCAGTGTCGACGTCGATCGTGTCATCACCATCATCGGCGTGAAGTCGTTGCGCGGCTTCGATCACACCCCCATCCCGGACCGGCTCGAAGCCGCCTCCTGGGCCTCAGCCGCCATCGCCACGAACGGCCGCATCTTCGTCCGCCATGCGCGTCAGGTGGACATGATGACCTTCCTGAACCGCTACCGCCAGATCGGCGGCGACTTCCGGGTCACCGACGAAGGCATCGAGTTCTGGCGGGCGGGCGCCAAGCTCCGGTCGACCGCGCTGGAAACCGACGTCCACCCCGGGTTCACAACCGACTATCAGCAGCCCTTCGTCATTGCCCTCACCCAGGCGGAAGGCGTTTCCATTGTCCACGAGACCGTCTACGAACAACGTTTCGGTTACGTCGACGCCCTTAACCGCATGGGTGCTCAGATCCAGTTGTACCGGGAGTGCCTGGGCGGCCTGCGCTGCCGCTTCGGCCAGAGAAACTACAAGCACAGCGCCGTCATCGTGGGACCGACGCCGCTCCGTGGCGCGGAGATCCATATTCCCGATCTGCGCGCCGGGTTCAGCTATGTGATTGCGGCCCTGGTGGCCGAAGGCGAATCCACGCTATTCAACACAGGCCTGATCGAACGCGGATATGAGGACCTGGTGGGCAAACTGCTTCGGCTAGGCGCCCAGATCATCGACGCCTGATCCGCCGCGGCGCACGCCGTGGACATGATAGGGCACGTAGTAGCGCGGATCCTCATCGCGCGTGATGAGGTCAAAACCGCAATCCGTGAGGAACTCGCGGACAAATCCCAACGTGCGGAACTCCTCCCCTTCGCCGCGCCCGGCACGGAAGTCGTGGGCCGCGATGCAGACATAGGCGGTGCGCATCAGGGCGTTCCGGCAGCCGGGCAGGGCCTGGCGTTCGGCGCCTTCGATGTTCATCTTGAGGAAGTCGATGTGGTCGATGCCCATCTCCGCGGCCAGGCTGTCGAACGTCACGCCTTCTACCGGGAAACTCGTGGGCGTGGCGTCGCCGCTGCGCACGAAGTTCGACTCCCAGACAGGCAGAGTTTCAATGTGCAGTCTCGCCGGTACGTCCACGCAGGCGACATTCAGCGTCTGCACATTCACCAGACCGTTGAGCTCACAGAAGCGATTCAGCACACGGTAGTTGGTGGGATGTGCCTCGATGGCCCAGACGTGGCCTTCCGAGCCAACTTTCTGGGAAAAGGCGAAAACATCTTCGCCGCGGCCGGCACCGATATCGACGATCACATCGCCGGCCTTGGGTTTATAGACGTGGAACCAGTAGTCCTCCGCATCGCGGACGTACTTCGTCGCCATGTGGCACCAGCGGTCCCAGCGGGGATTCGGCGTCTGAAACAGCTCCGGATCAGGGAAGGAGATCCCTTCCGCCCGGCGGATCCACATTCCGTCCCACAGGATCTCTATGGGCTCGCCGCTGGCGGCGCGGGCAGCCTTGGTGGCCACCCGTGCCAATTCTTCTCTCGACCCCGGCCGGTCCAGCTCGCGGACCGTCTCCTCAGCAATCCACATGATCTGCAAAGAAGTGATCGATGGAGGCCCTCATCTGGGCGGAGACGCTCTTCGGCAGGGAGTTCATCTCCTCGGAAGTGAGCGGTTTGAAGTTCTTCGCAACGTTCGTGTTGAAGTCGATATGCTCCAGTTCGGGCATACCCACCGTGGTGGCCGTTACGGGCAGCGACATCGCATACCGCAACAGCATCTCCGGTGACGCCTTACCCAGCAGCTTCTCCTGCGCGAAGACCTTCATGGCCGTGAGGCCCATCTTCTTCTTCAGCGCCACGGGCATGGCCACCGATTCGAAGCCGGAAGCGCCTGTCTGACCCTGGCCGGCCTTGTCGGATGGAGCGGCGTTCCCGATTTGAGCGATGTTCAACGCCATCTGCGTGGAATCGAAGTCGTTGTGCTCCAGCGCGGCCTTCAGCACCTGCGGATTCTGGTGGCAGGTGATACCGATGAAGCGCGCCATCTTCTGTTCGCGAACCTTGTACATCGCCTTCAGCTGGCCGTTGGGGGCCTCGATCTTGGCCAGATCGTCTTCGTTGCCCAGCGCGTGGATGTGCATCAGGTCCACCTGGCTGACACCGAGGTTCTTCAGTGAGCGCTCTACAATGCGCATCGTCCCGTCGTAAGTCCGGTCGCCACCGATCTTCGTCACAAGGAAGAAGCTCTTCTTGTGGGACTTGAGGTACTGGCCCACCCACTGCTCACTCTGGCCGTCGCCGTAGCTGGCGGCCGAATCGACATAGGTCACGCCCGCCTTCAGCGCGCGTTCCAGGGCAGGCAGACCCTTGTCAGGGGTTTTATACGCCAGCCAGCGGCTGCCGGCGCCGAACGCCAGCAGGCTGACCTTTTCGCCGGTGCGGCCCAGAGTACGCATCGGCATTCCGGTTTGCGCGTCAATTTCCGTGGCGAGCGCCGCAATCGCGGCGGATGTCAAAAAGGACCTTCTGGAAATGCTCATGGTGACTCCTTCTCGCAAATGGCATTGTATCAGTTAGGGTGTAGCCGATAGGGGCGGCGCATCAGCATGTCCGGAGCGTACGCGGTCAGTTGTCCTGTACGGAAACCGCTCGATCAGGACAGCTGAAAGCGTCCATTACCTTGTGCGCGCTGGGGCACGTCTTGTGAACGGCCACCGCCAAACCAATGGTCGTCAGGAGAATGAGCAGCAGTGGAACCCAGGTGGCCCCAAATACGCTGCGGAGCCACCCCTTTGCCTCGGCCTTCTTCGCCGCGCCGGTCAGGCAGGAGGCCAACAGCGCATTCAGCGCGATGTCCGGAAGGATTTGAGGCGCGGCGTAGATCAGATACCCGCCGGCGCCGAACAGCACGAGCACCAGCAGCGCCAGAAGCACGATGATCCAGATCCCATCGTCAAGATCGATGCTCAGATCCAGGCTCGGAAAACTGAACCCGTGTCCACCCCCTCCTCCGCTCGTTGTCACCGAAGATGCGCCGCTGTCCGCCGCGCCCCACACATCAGAAGCGCCGCCCCCGCCCGAATCGCCTCCGCCGAACGACATCGACGTGCTCCCACCGCCGTTGCCGCCGCCGAAGGAACCACTCCAACTCGGAAGGTCCACGTTGCCCACGTCGAAACCGGACCCCCAGCCGCCGCCCTTCTGCTTCTTCGAAGGGACATCCAGCAGCACATAGGCCACCCAAAGCCGCGTCAAACCGACGAACACGAGGTAGGCAAGTCCCACCGACAGCGGATACCGAACGAGCACCGACGTCAGCCCGGCCATCAGCAGGAGCTTGCTCGCCAGCACCCCGCTCGATGTCGTGGCCACCAACAGCAGGCCCATGTGGAATCGCACGAAGTACTGCCGCAGCACCCGCTGCCGGAACTTCTTGGCCACCGACGCGCCGTCCAGCCGGCGGAAACCCTTCTTCGCCTTCAAAGGACCCTCCTCCAGATACTGCGCGCTGCGTTCACTCACCCAACAGGTGGGCAGCGACGCTGCGGTGGTGGGACGATGTGCGGTGCTCAAACAGGTAAATGCCCTGCCAGGTGCCCAAGGCCAGCTGCCCGTCAATCAACGGAATCGAGAGCTGAACCCCGGTCAATACACTCCGGATATGGGCCGGCATGTCGTCGGGCCCCTCCATCGTATGGACGTAATGCCGGTTGTCCTCCGGAGCAATGCGCTCGAAGTAACGCGCCAGATCCGTCTGTACGTCTGGATCCGCATTCTCCTGAATGATCAGCGAGGCAGATGTGTGGCGGCAGAAAAGGGTCAGGAGACCGGTCCGCAGCGAACAACCGCGGACCCAGGTCTCCACTTCCGAAGTGAACTCGTAGAGTCCTTTGCCCCGAGTGCGGATGGTGAACTCCTGTACAGCCTGCCGCATCTCGTGGCCCGGAACCTACTCCACCGTAACGCTCTTCGCCAGGTTGCGCGGCTGGTCAACGTCGCAGCCCCGGCGCACGGCGATGTGATAGGCCAGCAACTGCAGCGGCACCACTTCCAGAATGGGCAGCAGCAGTTCCCGTGTCGGCGGCACCCAGATGACGTGGTCGGCGGGACTTGGTGACGTCCTCCATGCCTTCGGTCGCCACGGCCACCACTTTTCCTCCGCGCGCCTTGACCTCCTGGATATTCGAGAGCGTCTTCTCGTAGCGCAAGACGCTGCCCTCATCCTCGGGATCGGCCGTTGCCAGCACCACCGTCGGCAGCGACTCGTCGATCAGAGCATTCGGCCCGTGCTTCATCTCACCGGCCGGATAGCCTTCCGCGTGGATGTAGGAGATCTCCTTCAGCTTCAGCGCGCCTTCGAGGGCGATGGGGTAGTGGATGCCGCGCCCAAGGTACAGGAAGTCGGTCGCCTTGAACAGCCACTTCACCAGATCCTCGTAGTGAGCTTCCGCCGAGAGCACGTGCTCCAGCTTCGCCGGGATTCGCAGCAATTCCTGCGCCAGGTCTACTGACTGTTCCGGCGTTTGCCGCCCGCGGGCCTGCCCCAGGTACATCGCCAGGATGAAGAGGGCTGTCAGCTGAGCGGTAAAGGCCTTGGTGGAAGCGACACCGATCTCCGGGCCGGCATGGGTGAGCAGGGTGCCCGCCGCTTCGCGCGAGATCATCGAACCCATCACGTTGCAGATCGAAAGCGTCCTCGATCCCTTGCTCTTTGCTTCTCTTTGCGCGGCCAGCGTATCCGCTGTCTCGCCCGACTGCGAAATCAGCACCGTCAGTGAGTTGGGATTCACAATCGGATCCCGGTAGCGGAACTCGCTGCCGTAATCCACTTCCACCGGGATGCGAGCCAGGCGCTCGATCATGAACTTTCCGGCCAGCGCCGCGTGCCAGGATGTACCGCAGGCGACAATCCGCACATTCTGGAACTCGGCAAACTCCTTCGGCTGGATCTGCATCTCGTCCAGGAAGACCCGCCCGCTCTCCTGGCCCACCCGGCCCAGAATCGTATCGCGGACGGCGCGCGGCTGCTCATAGATTTCCTTGAGCATGAAGTGCTTGTAGCCGCCCTTTTCCGCCATGATCGGATCCCACAGGATGTGCGATACCTGCCGCTTGATCGGCCGGCCATCCAGATCCATCAGGCGGACTCCGTCGGAAGTCAGCACCGCAATGTCGCCATCGTGCAGGAAGAAAACGTCGCGCGTGTGGCTCAGAATCGCGGGCACATCCGATGCGACGAAATACTCGCCTTCGCCCAGACCCACCACGACCGGCGGGCCATTGCGCGCGGCCACGATCTTGCCCGGATCCAGCCGGGAGATGGCGGCGATGGCGAACACTCCACGCAGACGGCCCACGGCCAGCCGCACGGCTTCCTCGAGACTGCCCTGGAAATACTTCTCAACCAGGTGGGGAATGATCTCGGTGTCGGTCTCCGTCGGAACGTGTGGCCTTCCGCTTCGAGCTCCTGCTTCAGCGCCAGGTAGTTTTCGACGATGCCGTTGTGAACCACCACGATGTCGCCCTTGGAGTCGCGGTGCGGATGCGCATTCTCTTCCGTGGGACGCCCATGCGTGGCCCAGCGGGTGTGGCCAATGCCATACCAGCCGTCCACCGGCGCCAGTCGCACAGCCTCTTCCAGGTTGTGAAGTTTCCCCGAGACACGCCGCAGATGTAGGTTCGTATCCTGGTCGATGACCGCCAGACCAGCCGAGTCGTATCCTCTGTACTCCAGGCGGCGCAGCCCTTCCAGAACGATGGGGACAGGTCTTCTTGTTACCGACGTAACCGATAATCCCGCACATAGCTCTCCTCCGGATATCGCCGCTTGGTGCGGCGGACTAACTGATCAACTCTACCCTGTACTCCTCGATGACCGGGTTCGACAGTACCTCGGCAGCAATCTGATCGAGCTCCGCCTTGGCCGCCTCCAGGCTGGTCCCCTCGGCGAGTTCGATCTCAAAATACTTCCCCTGGCGCACGGCGGCGATGCTGGCGTGGCCCATGCCGTTGAGAGCACGGGCGATCGTCTGACCCTGCGGATCCAGAACGGTCTTCTTCATAGTGACGTAGACGTGGGCTTTCATTGGGCTTCTCTAGAGTTTAGCGGACATGGCCGGCCCCGTGGAGGAATCTCCCAAACGGAGGGACTTTGACCTTACCAGCGAATCTCGCTATATTGCGCTGAGTCCGATCAAGTCTGGGGACGGACGTCGCTTTCATTCCTATAGGAGGAACCTCTATGTCCAACAACGTGCCCACCGGGGCTGAATTCAAAGAGCAACTGCGGGCTGGCGCCCCCAAGATGGGTTTGTTTCTCAATTCACACAGCCCGACCGTGGCCGAGCAACTCGCTCACAGCGGCTACGACTGGCTTCTCGTCGACACCCAGCACGGCCCGATGGACCACGAAAAGCTATCGAACATGCTGTGCGCCATCGCCGGCGGCGGAGCGAAATCCATGGTCCGCGTGGCTGGATACCACGACCGCGGCGGCATCCAGCAGGCCCTCGACCTCGGCGCCGATGGCGTCCTTGTGCCGTACATCAACACCGCGGAAGAGGCGCGCCAGGCGGTGAGTTGCACCCGCTACCCAACGGCCGGCACCCGCTCTGTCTACTTTCCCCAGCGCAGCATGAACAAGGCCGGCCTGCTCGGCTACGCGGGCAACGCCAATAAGAATGTCATCGTCGCCCTGCAGGTGGAGACCGCTGCCTGCATCGAGAACATGGCCGAGATCGCCGCCGTGCCGGGCGTCGACATCCTCTTCCTGGGCCAGAACGATCTCTGCATGTCCATGGGCCTCTACGAGAAGTACGAGTTCCCCCACATGTACACCTCGCCGGAGCTGCAGGCAGCCACCGAAACACTCATCAGCGAGGCACAGCAGGAACAACGTGATCCTCGGCCTGTTCCTCTTCGGCACGACACGCGTGGCCGAGTTCCTGGGCAAGGGCTTCAGCTTCATCAGCATCGGCAACGACCTTCATCACGTGCTCACGCAATCCGCCGCCTACGTGCAGGACCTGGAGAAAATCGCCGCCACAGAGGGCAAACTCTGGAGCCGTCGCCCCACCGCGCTCTTTTAGTCTTTCCGTAACATGGATCCGGCCGCACAAATGCGCAAATCAAGCACAAACCACTGAATTCCGCAACGGTTGTAACCGTTAGACAGGGCGGCTCTTCTCCATTCGGAAGAAGAGCCGCCTTCTCTTTTTGTGAAACCCAAACATGGTTCGGATAGTCTATAATGGTAAGTAAGTCGGCCAAGTAGTCCTTCCTTATTTCCCCCTCACGTTCGGGAAAAAACCAAACGGAGAAACCAATTGATCAAACTAAACGCTACTCGTGTGTCTCTGCTGGCCATCCTCGCGTTGGCCCCGGCATCCCTGCTCTCTGCTGCGAACGCCAAAGAGGTTTCGCAAAAGGAAAGCATCGCGCTCATGCAGGACATCGCGGGCGCGACGATGAGCATTCGGGAGACGGCCGCCCGCATCGAGTCCTTCAACCGGACCCCGCTGCAGTTGAGCCGGATGTCCCATTCTTATCAGTTGAATGAACTGCGTGAGCAGGTGAACGCCATTGCTCCCGCGGTCATCCGCCTGGAAGAACTCAGCGCTTCCCTCGGAGCGCCGGAACAGAAGACCATCGCCCGCGCCGGTATCGCGGCTCGCGTGCTGGCCGCCGAGGTCAACGCCACGATCCTCAAGCAGAACGAGATCGATGGCAACCCCAGCCTGAACACCGATTACTGCCGTCTCGTCAAAGCTGTTTACAGCAAGGCGAACGCTCTCAGCAAGAGCCTGGACGCCGCCGCGGATTACTCCAAGGCACGTGGCCGGGCCGAGCAGAACGGCGTCATCCCCGCTCCGGCAGAATAGTCCGCCCACAAACACTGAGATAAATGCGGGCACTCCAATACCCGCATTTATCTCAAAATTATTACTTAGGTATTTTGATAATCCCGGCGGCTAGACTTCCAGCCCGATCGACCTCATGAGTTCCAGGGCATTGCTCTTGGCGACGACTCCGGGCCGGATCGTATAGTCGAACTTCATTTGTCCGTCCTCCATCCTGTCCTCGAAGTGCATGTTGACGCCGTGCGGCTCTACTTGCTCCGCGATGTGCGTCAGCGCCAGGTCGTGCGTTGTCACCAGCCCGATCGCTCCACGTTTCACCAGACCTTGAATGACGCCGGCCGCGCCGATACGCCGGTCGTGCGAGTTCGTGCCGCTCAACACCTCATCCAACAGGAACAACAGCGGCGGCCCCTGCTTGGTCAACTCCACAATCCGCCGCAGCAGAACGATCTCCGCGAAAAACCGCGAGTTCCCTTCCTGCAGCGAATCCACAACGCGGATCGAAGCCCCCACCGTGACCGGTGACAGCGTCAACTGTTTCGCCCGCACCGGAGCCCCGGCCAGGGCCATCACCACACTGACGCCCACCGTACGCAGCATCGTGCTCTTGCCCGACATATTCGACCCGCTGATCACAATCAACGGCTGTTCCGCGTCCAGCCGGATGCTGTTCGCCACAACACGGCCCGGCGGCAGCAGAGGATGCGCAAGATCCTCCCCATGGATGGCAGGACGGCCTTCGACGATAACTGGAAACCGATCCTCCGGGTGCTCCCACGCGTAGCCGGCCAGGGCAAGCAGCGCCTCCATTTCGCCCAACGTTCGCAGCCATTGCGGAATGGAGGGCCCATGCACGCGGCGCCACCGCTCGATCGCCCACGAGCAGTTCAGCCCCCATAACAGGATCAGGCCGATCGGTGCGAACAACTGGTTCCGGCGCAGATCCAGCAGTCCTACCAGACGAGCCAGCCCCGCCACCTGCTTCGATGGTGAGACCCCTCCCTTCTCCAGACTTCCGCGCAGCTCCAACAACCTGGGTGCGGTGAAATCCTCCTTCTCCAGCCTGTCGAGCAGAGAGGCAATGAGGCCGAGTTCCCGCGAAGGCTCTTCCAGCCCGTTCAGAACCTGGAACACCTTGGGCCGCATGAGGTACGAGAAGGAGATCTGCGCCAGCAGCGCGACCAGGAACGGAATCCGGATGCCCGTCGCCGCCCAGATTCCGAAAGAAGCCAGCGTGCACACCGGCAGTAGGATGGCCGCCGCGCGATGCCCCACGGTCAACCCCACAGGCGGCGAAGTCCCCCACCGCATCAACGTATCCGGATGGACTCCGGCACGCACATCCTCGCCCATCAGCGCCAGTTGCTCACGCAACTCCACCCTGGGCTGCAGATCCCGCACCGCCCCCTGCCTCGCCTCCACTTCCAGCTTCGAGGATCCATGCAGAAGCCATTGGGCCAGCGTCTCTTCCCCGCCCCGCGTGCGCGCCGTGCACAGCAGTTCAAACAGGGAGTTCCGCCCAAACAGGTCCAGCGACGCGGCGTAGGCATGATCGGCCGGCTCGTACTCACTGCCGCTCACACCCCGGCCCGCCCACGACCCGTCCAGCCGCGCCAGTCCATCCTGATACAGCTTCACGGCACGCTGCGACAGCTTCTGCCCCCGCAGCGCCGCATCATGCCGGATCATCAGGACGACGAACACAACCACCGGCAAAGGCAGCCACCACGGCGAGGCGCCGCGATGTACAAAAACCAGCCAGAACAGAAAGACGCCCGCCAAGGCAACAGCCAAACGCGCATTGCCGATCCGGCTCGCCATCGAAGTGAAGCGCTGCACGGCCGCCTCGTATTCGGCCAGCCTGCGACGATATTCAGACAGTGGAGTCACGCTTGCTCCATTGTAGGCAAAGCCGCCGGCAGGCCCGCGCATGGCGCAATTTCGTTGACAATTCGTCTACCTCTCCGTAAAGTAATTCAAAGTCGTTCTGGGACTGGCACTCACTCCGCGCTGAGTTTGCTCAACGGCGAGACCCCTCTAGGCTGAGGCGTGCACCGCGTGGCACGGGAAGTTCAACTTGCATAGGGGTCATAATGCGCCTGCGCTTGCTTCTTCTATCTCTCTTCACAACCTGCCTCTTCGCCGCCGACACGGCCGCGCCCCTGCCGGAAGTAGCCCAACTCCTTGTCGACATCATTCGCGTCGACACCAGCAATCCGCCGGGCAATGAGGACAAGCTGGCACAGCTCCTGGCCACCAAGTTCAAGCCCTACGGCTTCGAGATCGACATCATCCCAACGCCCCAGCCGGGCAAGAGCCACTTCATCGCCCGTCTGCGCGGCAACGGCAGCCGCAAGCCGGTCCTAATCGCCGCCCACGCCGACGTGGTGGGTGTCGAGCGGGAGAAATGGACCGTCGATCCATTCGCCGGAGTCGTGAAGGACGGCGCCGTCTGGGGTCGTGGCGCCATCGATTTCAAGGGCGGTCTCGCCGTCTTCGCTCAGGCGGCCATCGACATCGCTCGGCGCAAAGTCCCGCTCGACCGCGACATCATCTTCCTCTCCGAAGCGGATGAGGAAGGCGGCCAGTACAACACCCGCTATCTCGCCACTCAGGCCTGGAACAAGATCGACTGCGAGTTCGCCCTCAACGAGGGCGGCTGGATCATCAAGGACGACGCCGGAAAGGTTCTCTACGTCAGCATCTCCACCGCCGACAAGTCCGGCGTCAGCCTGAAACTGACAGCCCGCGGCACCTCCACCCACTCCTCCATGCCGCGTCCGGACAACGCCATCTACACGCTTGCCCGCGCGCTGGCAAAAGTCTCCGAGTACGACACCAAACCCAAACTCACCAACTCCACCCGGGAGTTCTTCATGGCCCTCTCCCAGGTCAGCGCGGAGCCCATGAAAACCCACTTCCGCAACCTCTCCGAGGGCAAGGACCCCCAACTCGTCGCCGCCGCCGACAAAGCCATCAGCGAGAACATCCTCCTGCACGCCATCATGCGCAACACCATCGCGCCCGTCCTCATGAACGCTGGCTTCCGCGGCAACGTCATTCCCGGCTCCGCCGAGGTGACCCTCAACTTCCGCACAATCCCCGGCACCTCCAATCAGGAACTCATCGACGAGATGACCAGGGTGATCAACGACCCCCGTGTCGAGATCACAGTCGCTCAACCCGGCATTGGCCGCACTCCACTCACACCCGAGCAACTGAAGGACTATGAGCGTCTGCGCAATATGCCCGAGTCCTCCAAGGAAACCGATCTCTACCGCGCCCTCGTCGCCAGTTCGAAGAAGACCTACCCCGGAGCCATCGTCACGCCTTACCTCTTCCAGGCCGGCACCGATGCCTTCGCCTGGCGATCCCGCAACATTCCCGTGTACGGCATCTACCCTTACCCCATCGATGCCGCCGACCTCAGCCGCATGCACGGCAACGATGAACGTGTGCCCATCTCCTCGCTGCAGACGGGCGTTGCTTTGATCACCGACACCTTGCTGGATGTCGCCGCCGCCAAAAAGTAGTCGCTCTGGATAGTTGAGACAGAGGGGAGTACAAGCATGAAGTGTGTCTGGACACTCGTAGTGTCTCTATTCGTACTGCCGGCACTGTGGGCACAGCAAACCGGCATTCAGGGGTCCGTCACGGATTCGACAGGAGCCGTGGTCCCAAACGCAATCGTCCGCCTGCTTCCGGCCGGAGGCGGCGCCGCCTCCAGCACCTTGACCGGCAACGAAGGACAGTACATCTTCCCCGCCCTCCAGGCGGCGGAGTATAAAGTCCGTGTCGAGGCAGCCGGATTCACGCCGGCCGAACGCACCATCAACCTTCTCGTCGGCCAGAGTCTGGTAGCCGAATTCCAGCTCAAACCAGCCGCCCAGTCCAGCACCGTGGATGTCCTCTCCGATGCCGTCACCATCGACGTCTCGTCCTCTCAGGTCGGCGGCAACGTCGACACCAGCCGCATGAAGGACACACCCTTGAACGGCCGCAACTGGATGGAACTCTCTCTGCTCGTGCCGGGCGTCACCGTCAACGCGGTGTCCAACACGCCGCTGGGCACGGTGAGCGGCGGACGCTTTCAGATCAATGTCGACGGCCAGCAGGTGACCCAGAACGCCGCCGGCGCCGGGTTCGGTCAGCCGCAGTTCAGCCGTGAAACCATGTCGCAATTCCAGGTCATCACGAATCGCTTCGACGCCACCATGGGCCGCTCCGCCCAGATCCAGGTGAACGCGCAGACAAAGTCCGGCAGCAACGACTTTCACGGCTCCGCCTACGGCTACTTCCGCAGCGACAAGTTCAATGCAGCCGACCCCATCGGCCAGCGGGTGCTGCCCTTCTCCAACAAGCAGTACGGCGTCACCGGCGGTGGCCGCATCCTCCGCGACAAGCTGTTCTTCTTTGGCGCCTACGAGGGAGAATCCCAACCGTCCACAGTGCTCGTCACTCCTCAGGGCTTCGGCGGGCAAAGCTTCAGTTTCGGCAACGACTTTCAGACCAAAACCTGGATCGGCCGCGTCGACTGGGTGATCAACGACAAACACCGCCTCAGCGGCCGCTACAACGGTTCCCAATGGCGCAACCCCTTCGGCAATGTCTCCGGCACCAGCCACCCCTCGCAGGCCGCCCGCCAGACCCGCGATGGCGAAACCACCATGCTCGACTGGACCTGGGTCCTCAGCCCGACCACCACCAACGACGTCCGCTACGGCTTCAACTACTTCCAGTGGAAGAACAACCCGTACGTGCTCAGCCAGGAGTACCGCCTGCCCGGCGGCATCACCGTCGGCGGCCCCTACAACTATCCCCAGGAGTTCAACCAGTTCACCAACCAGGTCCGCGATGATCTCTACTGGCTCAAGGGTGCCCACAGCATCAAACTCGGTGGCGAGTACCTCTCCAACAACCACACCGGACTGTTTCCGCAGAACTCGCGCGGCACCGTCAATCCCTTCACCGCAACACCCGCCAACCTGCCTGCGATTTTCCCCGTCTGGAACGACCCCACCACCTGGAACATCGACGCCCTCTCGCCGCTCGCCTCCACCTATACCCAGGGCTTCGGCAACTTCAACATCGATATTCCCCGCAACGTGGTCGCCGGCTGGATCCAGGACGACTGGAAGATCAACAAGCGCCTCACCGTCAACCTCGGGCTGCGCTACGACAACGACATCGGCATCTGGAGCACCCCCACTCTCAAGAGCAACGTCGTTCCTCCGCGCGGCGGGCAGAACCTGAACTTCTCTCCTCGCATCGGCTTCGCCTACGACCTGATGGGCGACCGCAAGACCGTCATCCGCGGCGGCGGCGGTCTCTACTTCGCCGACATCCAGGCCAATCAGGTCATCAATCAATCCATCTTCAACGGCGAATCCTCACTGCAGGTCGGCGCCAGCCGCACCGCCACCACCTCCATCAACCTCCGCGATCCCTTCAACGGCGTCAGCGGTGACGACTTCCTTTCCGGCAAGGTCCCCACGCCCGCCCAGAACGTCCAGCTACTCAACACCAACGCCGTCACGCCTTACTCCGCCCAGGCCTCTATTGGCGCCGAACGCCAGCTCGGCCAGTCCTGGACCGTCTCCGGCGATTTCGTCTACTGGCGCGTCTATCACGAATGGATCCGCCAGGACCGCAACATCGGCTTCAACCCCGTCACCGGCTTCGGCACGAATCCGTCCGTCAGCGGCCGCCCCGACACCCGCTTCGGCCAGATTCTGGAATTCACCACGCCCAACGCCTCCGGAGCCATCTACTACGGCGGCCAGTTCCAGATCACCCGGCGCTTCGCCAAACGCTTCTCCGCCGGCGCCGCCTATACCGTCTCTAAGCTCAAGGACTCCTCCTCGGGACCCTTCGGCTACCCCAACAATCAGTTCGATCTCGCCGACGAATGGGGCCCTTCCGTCGACGATCAGCGCCATACCCTCAACTTCGACGGCAGCGTCCAGCTCCCGTGGGGTTTCCAGAGCAGCATGTTCTACCACTACGGCTCCGGCGCCGCCTTCGCCTCCATTGGACCCGGCAATCCCTTCAATTACGCCGGAACCTCCAATCGCACCTTCCTCACCAGCACGGCGACGTTCATCGATCCGTCGTACCTCTACCCCTCCCGCGCCCCCGGCTACACCAACGTCAAGCGCAACTCCCTCCGCGGGCAGCCCATCAACCGCATCGACTGGCGCCTCACCAAGACCGTCGCCATCAAGGACCGCTGGCGCGCCACCGGTATCTTCGAAGTCTTCAACGTGATCAACGCCCAGAACTACGGCACCTACCAGTCCAACATCGGCCTCGCCACCTTCGGTCGCCCGGCCTACAACTCAAACCTGGCCTACGCGGCCCGCATGCTTCAGTTCGCCGTCCGCTTCGACTATTGAGGACCCATGCGACTCCCCTGGCTACTCCCCTTCGTTCCTGCTTTGGCCCTTGCCGCCGACCCCTGGCTGCAGCGCGTGGAACCCATCATGAACTCCGCCGAGCGCAAACTCTACGCGGGACTTCAGGATGATTCCGCCCGCCAGGCCTTCCGGCATAGCTTCTGGGACAACAAGGCGGTGAGCGAAGAGGAGTACCTCCAGCGGATCGAATGGGCCGACGCTCAGTTCGGCGGCGCCCAGCCTGGCTCAGGCGCGAATACGGACCAGGGCCGTGTCTACCTGAGCCTCGGCGCCCCCACCTCCACCAGCCGGCTCCCCTCCAGCCGCGTCTTTGTCCAGTGCGAGATCTGGTACTACAACAGCCTGCCCCGCCTGGGCCTCGGCACGCAGGCCCGATTCCTTTTCTACCGCAAGGAAGGCGCGGGCCCCCTGCAACTCTACTCCCCGCAGCTGAACAGCCTGCGGACTCTGCTCATTCCCAACAGCGGCACCCGCGGACTCTTCCCCGTCAATGACATCATCCGCGCCTCCGACGTGCCCAACTCGCTCAACCTCCCGCCCGCCGAGGCCGAAGTTGTCGATGCCGCCTCATCCGTCGCCCGTGGCATCACCGGCTCCGGCAACAGCGACATCGTGAACATGGCCGCCGCACCCGCCTGGGCCCTCCGTCGCGACCCCAGGGAACGCATCCAGTCCCGACTGATCCTCTCGGAACGCCCCATCCTCGACACCTTCCAAACCTGGACCCCCGACCGCCTTCCCGTCATCGACGTCCACATCAAGGCTTCCGTTCGAGCCCGCGTCGGTCTCTCCGTCCAGGTCGCCGGAGTGCCGCTCGACGACTGGCAGACTCAGCTCCAGTTCGACACCTCCACGCCCGTTGCCTACGTCCACCGCCTCTTTCTGTTGCCTGGGGATTACACGCTCATCGTCGACACCGATGGCGTGAAGACCCCCTTCCCGCTGCAAGTTGCGATCCCGGCCTCCGCCAGTGGCATCTTCCTTGGCTCATCGGAGGAGGCAGCCGGCGCCGCACCCTTCCAGTTCGGATCCGGCCGGCTTCTGCCTGCGCCGGTCCCACGCAAGGCTCTTCTCCAGCTCGCCACACCCGGTCGCGTCCAGTGGCGGATCCTTCGCGGCGTCGAGATCCTCTCCGTCGCCGCTACCGAGACGGACCCCTCCGGCTTCGCCGTCTACACCCTTCCATCGCAGTTGCCCCCGGGGCCGCTCAGCCTCCAGGCTCGCTCGGGCAGCGAAGTGATCGATCTCAAGCTCCCCCAGGCCGAACCCGAACGCGCCGGCAGCCGGGTGGTCGTTTCCTATAATGCAAACCTCGGCCCTTCCGCCGCGCTGCTGGCCATCGGACGCCAGTTCCTCCTCAACGGCAACCACGCTCAGGCCTGGCTGTGCCTGACACGCGCCCACCGGCAGACCCGATCCCCGGACACTCTCACGGCTCTGGGCCGCCTGGAAGCGCTGGAAGGCCATCTCGATCAGGCTCGGACGCTGTTGCAGGAAGCCCTGGCCCTGGACGCTCAAAACTTCGAAGCACTCACCGCAATGGGTTATGTCGAATCGGAATTCCAGGACTACGCGGTGGCCGCCGGCTACCTGGAGCGGGCCCTCCAGTTGCGCCACACCCCAGCCGTGGAGCAGGCGCTCTCCCAGGCCAAAGGCAAACTGCGCGCGGGCCGCTGACCTACAATTCGTAGGTCGCTTCACCACCGGTGATGCAGAGGTTGGAGAGCCCCAGGGCGTTCAACTCCTCCGCCACCCGTTCCCGGAATCGATGTTTCAGATGGACGGCCAGAATCCTAGTCTCCGGTGGCATCTTGGCCACCTCCACACCGAAACTCTCCGGCGTCAGATGCGCGCTCACATCGGCCAGCCCGGTCAACGCATCGGGAAACGTGCACTCCAGAAAAACCGACCGCGGAGCAGGCATGTCCCTCATCAACTCCCAGATGCGCTCAGTCGGCCCGGAATCCGCTCCAAACGCAATCGTCGAGCGCCCATCGGTCACCAGATACCCGGCCGTCGGCACAATGTGATTCATCGCCACGGGTACAATCTGCAGTCCTTCCGCCTCGATCGGCTGCTCGAGTTCAATTCTGTTCGGCAGCAGAAACGGGCGCCCGGGCGGCGACAGATGGATAAAATCCGGCCAGACTTCGCCGTTGAAAATGTGCCGCTGCAGCACGTCCATGGTCTCGGGCAGAGCATGGACCGTCACAGCCGGAACCTCCGGATCGTAGGCATTCTCCAGAAACACCGGCAGGCTGGAAATATGGTCCATGTGCGAATGCGTCAGGAAGACGTGCCGCACTTCCGCCTGCTGCTCGGGAGTCCCGCAAAAGCCCAGCGTGCCCGCGTCGATCGCCACTCGATCGTTGATCAGGTACGAACTGGCGTAATGCCTGTCGCGCGGCGCGTCAGGCGAGGAACCTATCAGGCGGACTTTCATGTCATCTTCCCAGCGGCTGGCGCTCCCACGGCTTCGACCAATATTGCATGGACGGACGCATCAAACAAGCAACAAGCGGTACACTCTACCAGATGACCCAGGCCGATAGGATCTCCCGCGTGATCTTTGAATACGCGGCCCAGATCGGTGGCGCACAGGATACCAACGCCCTGCTGGAACTCAATGCGAACATGGCGCGCGACCTGGCCGGAGCCGACCGCTGCAGCATCTGGCTGGTCGATTCTTCCGCCAGCGAGATCTGGACCAAGGTCGCGCACGGCACCTCCGAGCTCCGCATCCCCTTCGGCCACGGCCTGGTCGGCGCCTGCATCGCCGCGAACGAACCCATCGTCGTCAACGACACATCTTCCGATCCACGCTTCCTGGGCCGCGTCGACGAGAAGAGTGGCTACATCACCCGCTCCGTCCTCGTGCTGCCCCTCCGCGGCTCGGACAGCCGGGTCATCGGAGCCCTCCAGGCTCTGAACAAACCCGGCGGCTTCGATACCTCCGACGTCGATCTTCTGTCCCTCGCCGCCAGCTACTCCGCCTCCGCCCTGGAGGGTCAGCAACTCCGCATCGAGGCGGAAAAGGCCAGGCTCCTTCTCAAGGAACTGGAAATCGCGCGCAGCGTCCAGCAGCGCCTCCTGCCGCAGAACCTGCCCGCCCTGCCCGGTCTCGAATTCGATGCCTACTGTCGTCCCGCCAAGTTCGTCGGCGGCGACTACTACGACTTCATCGCCCTGCCCGGCGACCGGCTCTTCTTTACCCTCGGTGACGTTTCAGGCAAAGGCATCGCTGCCGCCGTGCTCATGGCCAGCATCCAGGCCGCCATGCGCTCCCAGATGCTCCATCCACCCGGCTCTCTGGCCGAACTCGTCAACGACTTCAACAAGGCCGTCTATTCGTTCTCCACCTCGGACAAGTACTCCACCCTGTTCTGCGCCGTCCTCGACGCCCGCACCCGGCAAATGGCCTTTGTGAATGCCGGCGGCTGCCCACCCATGCTCCTCCGCGCGGCTACAGGAAAGATCGAACGCCTCGAAGCCGGCGGCTGCCCCGTCGGCCTCCTCGGCTTCTCGCGTTACCAGCAGGAAGAGATCCAACTGGAGCCCGGGGACGTCCTGTTCTGCTTCTCCGACGGCATCAGCGAGGCCACGAACGCCGCCGAGGAAATCTGGGAGGAAGCCGACCTCGAAAAGGTGCTCCGTTCCTCCGGTCACTGCCCTGCCCCCCGCATCGTGGAAGCCGTCGTCGCCGCGGCCGATGCCTTCACCGGCGACGGCGAACAGGCCGACGACATGACCGTGGTCGCCATGAAAGCCCTCTAGCTCCGCCGCCTTCGGGATGGCGCCTGAGCCCCGCTTCCTTTACGATAAAAAGGCAGGGAGGCTCCGCATCGTCAAGGCTTGTGTGCTCGCATCGTCCAGTGCGGGCAATTCCACCTTCATCGGGACCGACAAAACGCGCATCCTGATCGACGCGGGGCTCAACCGTAAGGAAACATTCGCCAGACTGGCTGCCATCGGCGAGGATCCCGCCCGCCTTGACGCGATTTTCATCACCCACGAGCACTCCGATCATATTCTCGGCCTGCCGGTGATGATTCGCGCCCTCGCCCAGTTGGGCCGCCGCATCCCGGTCTTCCTCACCCACCTCACCGCCCCCACCATCGACTGGGCCAATGCGCAACCTGTGGTGGAGACCTTTCAGGCCGGCTCCGGCATCGAAATCGGTGACCTCTCCATTTCTTCCTTCACCATCCCCCACGACGCGGTCGATCCGGTCGGCTACACCGTCAGATCCCAGGGCATCAAAATCTCAATCGCCACCGATCTGGGCTACATGCCCGATAGTGTCAAGGTTCACCTGCGGCAATCCCATTTTCTACTACTAGAGTCGAATCACCATCCGGAGCTGCTCAAGCTCGGGCCCTACCCCTGGCATGTCAAACAGCGCATCCTCTCCCGCAAGGGCCACCTCTCCAACGAGGCCGCCTGCGAGTACATTGCCAATGAGTTGCCTGCTGAGGTCCAGACCCTCGTCCTCGGCCACTTGAGCGAGCACAACAACACCATCTGGGAAACCGAGCTCGGCGCCAAACAGGCGCTGGAAGTCCGCGGATTGTCACCCCGCCTGGTCGTGGCGGAACCGCGCAAGCTCAGCGATATTTTTCAATTGTAGGAGCAAGCATGATCCAGCGTTACACCCGCCCCGAAATGGGCCGCATCTGGAGCGACGAGAACAAATACGCCCAGTGGCTCGCCGTCGAACTCGCCAACTGCGATGTTCAAGCCGAGCGCGGCCACATTCCAGTCGAGTCCGCGAAGTTTCTCCGCGAGTACGCCGCCATTTCGGTCGACCGCATCCTCGAAATCGAAGCCGAGATCCGTCACGACGTCATTGCCTTCACTACATGCGTAGCAGAATCGATGGCCTCCGCTGGCCACAGCGATGCTTCGCGCTGGTTCCATTACGGTCTTACGTCAAATGACGTAAGTTGACACGGCTCAGGCCCTCCAGCTCAAGGAATCAGCGGAACTCATCCTGAAACGCGTCGACACCCTCATCGAGGCCCTCAAGACCCGCGCCCACGAGTTCAAGCACGCCATCGCCATCGGCCGCACCCACGGTGTCCATGCCGAACCCATCACCTTCGGTCTCAAGCTCGCCAACTGGTATGACGAAGCCGTGCGCGCCAAACGCCGCCTCCAGGAAGCCGCCGAGGACCTCCGTTACGGCAAACTCTCCGGCGCCGTCGGTACCCTCGCCCACATGGAACCGGAGACCGAAGCCGCCATCCGCGAGAAACTCGGGTTGAAGGTCGCCCCCATCGCCAGCCAGGTGATCGCTCGCGACCGCCATGCCGCCTTCGTCTCCGCCCTGGCGCTCGTCTGTGCCCTCTGCGAGAAATGCGCCCTGGAGGTCCGCCACCTTCAACGGACGGAAGTTCGCGGAGCCGAAGAGCCGTTTGCGGAAGGCGCGCAAAAGGGCTCCAGCGCCATGCCCCACAAACGGAACCCCATCGTCAGCGAACAGATCTGCGGGCTCGCCCGCGTGGTCCGCTCCAACGTGCAGGCCGCGTTTGAGGACATTGCCCTCTGGCACGAGCGGGATATCTCCCACTCCAGCGTCGAACGCGTCATCCTGCCGGACTCCTGCATCCTCACCGACTATCTTGTGAAGACCCTCTGGCTCATCAACGGCATGCGCGTCTACCCCGAGCGTATGAAGCGCAATCTGGAGTCCACAAAGGGTTTAGTCTTCTCCGGACAGGTCCTTCTCGACCTCGCCGCCGCCGGCATGCTGCGCGAGCAGGCCTACAAAATCGTTCAGTCCGAAGCCATGCGCGCCTGGCACGAGGAGGGCGACTTCCGCGCCGTCATCGAGAACCATCCGGAGATCCGCAAGTACCTTTCGCCCGAACAGATTAGCCACTGCTTCTCGGTCGAACGCCAGTTGCGCAGCGTCGACGCGATCTTTGGCCGCGTGTTCGGGGAATGACACACCCCGTTCATTCCTTGAAGTTAGTAGTCATTAAATTGAGGGGTCGGATCTGGCCTGTTTCGGGTTACACTGATCGCGTAACAGGATTCATTTCGGACCTGTGAGCAGACCTCGTGATCCGGTATTCAGATACATTCTCGAAGAAGCGGCGGGGGCGAAACCTCCGCATGGCAAGAGTGTTACTTGCCGATGACAACCCCACCTCGCGGCTTACCCTGCAGACTGTCCTCGAAGCAGGCGGTTACCGTGTAGATTCCGCGGCCTCAGCGGCTGAAGCCGTCGGGCTCCTGGATCAGGCTGAGTATCAGTTGGTCCTGTCCGAACTCGCCATGGAATCGCCGGAAGCAGGGCTCAAAGTGCTGGCCCATGCTCGTATGAAGGACTACCGCCCTGCCACCGCCCTGGTCACGGCGTGGCATGCCGGCCCCGACAGCAAACCAGACAAGGAAACCGACGTACTCATCGAGCCGGAAGACCTGCCTGAACTCCTGGGCAAGATCGCCATGCTCATCAGCACCCGCGCTTCGCGCCGCGCTTCCCGTCCGGTCAGGTAGCTAGCCCGCCAAGTCCTACAACTGTCTTTTCAAACTCAGGCAGTGCCCCTGCGAAAAAGTGGTCCTGCGCCTCCACCCACTGCATCGACTTCGGTCCCCACAGCCGGTCATAGACCGCTTGCAGCTCAGACAGTGGGCCAAATTCGTCATTTGTAGATTGAATGAAGTTGCGCTGGACCGGGCACCGCTCCAGGATCTCAAACTGCCGGTAGACCGTCGGGAATCCGACCAGGATCACCCTCCTCGCACCGGGATAGACCTGCACCGCCACCCGTGAGCCAAAGCTGAAGCCGCTCACCGTCAGCGGCAAATCCGGATAGCGCGCCTGTAGTACCGCCAGAGCGGCCCGTGCATCGTCCACCTCGCCTACCCCGTTGTCGTGAGTACCCTCGCTGAGGTTGACACCCCGGAAGTTGAAGCGCAGCGTCACCGCGCCAATCTGACGCAGACCGCGAGCCAACCGGTGGACCACTTTGTTGTGCATGGTTCCGCCGCCCAGTGGATGAGGGTGGCAGACAAGCGCCGCTTCGGTCGGCACCCCGGAATCCGGCTCCTCCAGCATCGCTTCCAGCCGCCCGGCCGGACCGTCGATGAACAGCGTTTCAATGCGCCGCATGTTTGGGGAGCAGATCAGTTCGAACGGTAGTTCGTGAACTGCATGTCGATGCCGAAGTCCTTTGCCTTCAACAGCGCAATGATCTCCTGCAGGGTGTCCCGATCCTTGGCCGAAACACGTACGAGATCGCCCTGGATCGCGGCTTGGGCCTTCTTCTTCGAGTCCTTGATCACCTTGACGATCTCTTTGGCCTTCTCCGAAGCGATCCCCTGCTGCATGGTGATCTCCTGCCGCACGCGGGAGCCCGCCGCCGGCTGGATGTTGCCGTAAGTAAAGGCCTTCAGGGGCACCTGGCGCTTCACCAGCTTTGACTGCAGGATCTCCAGCACCGCCTTAATCTGGAAGTCGCCGGAGGAAGACAGGGTGATCGTGAGTTCCTTCTCGTTCAGATCGATGGTGCTCTTCTTGGAATCCTTCAGGTCGTAGCCGCTGGATCACTTCCTTCATCGCCTGCTGAATGGCGTTGACGACCTCGGGAATCTCCACCTTGGAGACGATGTCAATGAATTGTCGGGCATAGGGCTTTGGATTCGCTGGCCTAGTGTCCCTTAGAGCGATCAGGATTTTTCCAGTGATTTCTTCCACGATCGCCGGGAGACTCCGTTCGAATGCAATTGTAACAGCGGCCGAATTGCTTCGGGATCCAGCTCCGGCGGCGGTGGCACCACCACCACTGTGACAGGCTCTTCCGGCGGCGGCGGTGGGGGCACGGTGTCGCTGAACAATCCCCGGGCATACTGGCGCTTTGTCGATCAGGGGCTAATCGTCTCCAGCACGACCGAAGCCTCGAATGGCTTCTTCAGCACCGCGTCACACCCGGCCCGCCGGGCCTCTTCCTCATCCACCGGCTCCAGTAATCGGTTCAATCAGGACGATGCCCGCATGACGGTGCTTCTCGCTGCTCTTGATGTACCGGCAGATCTCGTAACCGGACTTCTGTGGCAGGATACGTCCGCCAGCACGAGATCCGGATCCACGTCCTCCAGGCGCACGAGTACCGTGTCGCCTTCCGTAATGGTCGACGACTTCGTACCCTTCTTCCCGGAGGATCCCGCTCGCCCATACGCTGGGCGTGCGGGCTGTCGTCAGCGAGTAGAACGCGAACTGGTGATGACAAAGGAGGTTACTTCTTTTCCTCGGTGGCCGCCGGAGCCGCCGCGGCTTCGGCTTTCTTCTTATCCTGCTTGGGCGCCTTCTTCTGCTTGCCCTTCTTCTGGGTCGGCATCTGATGGTTCGTGGGAATCGCTTCGTTGGGATTCGCCGCGGCGGGCGCCGCCGTAGGAGTTGTTCCGCCGCCAGGCGCGGCACTGGGCTGGTTCGCACGGGCGTCGGGCTGGGTATCCAACTGCGAAGTCCCGCCCGTCGGGCTGGTGCTGATAGTGATGTCGTTCACACCACCCTGCGCACCCGCCGGCACCGGCACACTCGCCGGGATCGAGGGACGCAGCGTGGTCATGGCCGGCTGGCCCGACTTGGCGGCCGTCGTCACGTCAGGATCCTTCGAGAAAGGAGCCCACGCCTTGCCCATCATGCCCTTCTTGGTCTGGTTCTCCAGCTCGTACTTCATCCGGGCGTATGCCACCGGATCCGGCTCGGGCACCTCCGCCTCCATTTCCTTCAGCTTGTCCTTTGCCTGATCCACCAGCGGGCTCAGGGGATAGTCGCGGACAATCTTCTGGTAGGAAGCGACGCTCTTCTGCTTGAAGCGCGGTCCCATGTGGCTATAGCTGTCGCCCGAGAGCCACAGCGCCTGGTCCGATCCGCTGTACAGCGGGTAGTGATCCGTCACCGTCTGCAGGCGGTTCGCGGCGGCCGGATAAGATCCCTTGTGGTGATAGAACGCCCCCACCCGGAACTCGCCTTCGCTCGAGACTTCCTGGATATCCCTCAACCGCTGCGCCGCTTCCGGCGCGTAGCGGGAGTTCGGGAAGTTCGTCAGCAGCGTCCGGCACTCCTCCTCGGCACGCATCACGTGCGTCGGATCGCGGTCCGGCTTCTCCATCTGTTTGTAGTGGATATCGCAGACCTTCATCTGCGCTTCGGCCGACTCTTCCAGGGTCGGGTAGAACAGAATGAAGTCTTTGTACTCGGCCTCCGCCTGCGCAAACGCATGCGTACCGCCTTCCCGCATCCACGAATCGGCAATCGCCAGCTTGGACTTCGCCAGGAACTCGCTGGTATCGTACGTGTTCATCAGGGTGTTCAGTGTCAGCCGGGCCACTTCATAGCGCCCCCGCTCAATGTCCTTCACGGCCTTGTCGAACAAGACCTTATCGGGCTGTTCGGTGTCCTTCGTGATCGGATTCTCGTACTTTTTCCCACGACATCCTGCGCCAAAGAAAGCAAACAGGCAGACGAGTACGGCGGCGATCCATTGCGCCGAGCGGTTCCTGGAGAAGATCATCAGTCGCATCACCTTATGTGCGGGGTTCCGGAGGGAGTTACACCCTGCGGGCCACGGCATCCATGGCCGCCTGCCGCATGGCAGTGACGGCATGAGCCGGATTCGGAGCGCCAAAAACACTGGAACCGGCAACAACCCAGTCCACTCCTGCTTCGGCGACCCTGCCTACATTGTCCACTGAGACACCTCCGTCGATCTCAATGGAAAAACTTAATCCCAGCCGTTCCCGTTGCTCGCGCAACGCGCGAACCTTCTCCAGAACGTAGGGGATGAATGATTGCCCCCCATAGCCGGGATTTACGCTCATCAGCAACACATAGTCCACCAGCGGCAGTACATGCTCCAGCGTTACCAGGGGGCGTCGCCGGATTCAGCACGACGCCCGCTCGGGCGCCCTCGCTTTGAATCAGCCGGACCGTTCGATCCAGATGAGGGCAGGCCTCCTGGTGCACCGATACGCAGTCAGCACCCGCGGCCACGAACAGTGGCGCGTAAGTATCTGCGTCGTCAATCATCAGGTGGACATCGATGGCCAGCTTTGTGCACTTGCGCAACGACTGCAGCACCGGCACCCCAAACGAGATGTTGGGGACAAAATGCCCGTCCATCACGTCGAAGTGTAGAAAGTTCACCCCCGCTTCAGTCACCTGGGCGATCTGTTCGCCAAGGCGAGCGAAGTCCGCGGCCAGGAGAGACGGCAGGATTTCGATCATCGGGAGGATGCCTCCATCTTAACCTTTCGCACGCCTGATGCGCGCGTCCTTAGTCCTCAATCTCACTCCGGCTGTACCAGAACCGCGGCGAAGAATCCGTCTCCCGGATCCCGGCCAGGTAGTCGCTGCACCACGCGTTGGACGCGCGAGGCCGCCACCCGGTTAACGACTTCTTTGTTTTCTTCCGGTTCCAATGAACAGGTGGAGTAGACCAGCCGCCCGCCCGGCCGCAGGCAGGCTAAAGCCTTGCGCAGAATACGGATCTGCCGGTCCGCCTGACCCCCAATCTCTTCCGGAGTCAGCCGCCAGCGGATCTCCGGGTTCCGCGCCAGCGTCCCCGTGCCCGAGCACGGCGCGTCCACCAGGATCCGGTCGAACACCCGCCCAAACGGCAGCGCCTTCCCCGCATCCAGCTGGACCCGCGGGCAGGGCGCGAGAAACGTCCGCAACCGCGTCGCGCTGGCATCACAGGCCACAGCCCTCACGGGCGTCTCCAGAGCCTGGAGCGTCTTGTTCCCCGGAGCCGCGCAGAGATCCGAGGAATCGTTGACCCGCCTGGAGTTGCAGCAGAGGCACGATCGATTCCGCTCCACGTCCGTCGCCCTGGGAGCCCTCCGGCGGGGGCCCCTCCAGGCTGGCCGCCGCCACGGTCTCCCCGTCCGCCGTCCGCAGCCACGTCTCGGGCTCCTCCAGCGCCGCGTCCGCCGCCAAGGCCGCCGCCGCTCCGCCCAGATTCTTCCTCCAGCGCGCCCAAAGCCACTCCGGCAGCGAGACCGCACCTGGTCCGACGGCCGCGCCGCCGGCACCTCCGGCAGCTTCCGCAGCACGGCATTCGCAAACCCCGCGGCCGACTCTTTCCCGCCATCTTCACCAGATCCACGCTCTCGCCCACCGCCGCATGCGGCGGAATCTTCGACAGAAACCGGAGTTGAAAGGCGCCCATGCGCAGCGCGCGCAGGACGGAAGCGTCCATTTTCGTGACTGGACGCGAGGCGGCCTGGGTAATCAAATAGTCCAGTTGGGCGCGGCGGCGGAGGACGCCAAAGACAATCTGAGTGACTAGCCCGGCATCGCGGGCTTCCAGGCGCGCTGTGCGCTCATCCAACAGATCGGCGGCAAATCCCCCTTTGTCCACCGCGCCGAGTATCTCGAAAGCAATACGGCGCGCAGGGGTCACACTTTATAATAGAGATTTTGGAACTCCAGAAAGTCATCCTCCGCAAGGTGGGCGAGGCCGTTACCCGGTTCAAGATGATCCGGGAAGGCGATCGCGTCGCCGTCGGCTTCTCCGGCGGCAAGGACTCGCTTCACGCTGCTCGAAGCCCTGCTGCTGCTGCGCGACCGCGCCCCCATCGATTTCTCCGTCTGCGCCTTCACGATCG
>JASGIE010000159.1:0-93447 GCA_049841055.1 Paludibaculum sp.
AAGGTTAATAGGGAAACACGATAGAATCCGAACAGCACCTACCCGTCAAGCATCACGCCCGCCGGCATCCGCTCGTGTTTCAAGGCAAAGTCTACGGAGTCGCCCTCGGCAAGGACGATTCCGGGATCTGGATTCTGAATCAGACTCAGCTCTATCAGGTCGACTGGCGCAGCGGCCGCATCCTCTCGAACATTGCCCACAACTCCACGCCTGCCTATCAGGGACTGCTGACCCATGAAGGCTCGCCTTACGTCGCGGCGACCGTGCGGCGTGGCAATCCGGGGCTCTTTTCCTTGAGTGGCGGTCAACTCCGGCCGCTGTCCGCGAATCTCGGCAAGCACAATGCCGGTGGCCTGGGCTACGGCGGTGGACGCATCGTCCTGCCCATCACTGCGCAGAACCGCGCCGTCGTCGTGGAACTGCCATCCGGAAAGACGCTTGGTGAAGCAGCAACCGGCATTGCGCCCTTCGCGGCGGTAGTCAGTGCGGATGGCAGGACGGCCTACGTTTCCAACTGGGCCAGGCGCATTGCAAAGCCGGGCGAACGGACTTCTCCCGCAGGCCCAGGCGCCACCGCGGATCAGGTGCTCGTGGACGACCGTGGCGTGACAGCCTCCGGAACCGTGACGCGAATCGATCTGTCCACTCTCCAGGCAACGCATTCGATTCCCACAGGTCTCCACCCGAATGGCCTGGCGTGGGACGAGACGCGCTCCCGCCTTTACGTCGCGAATAACAACGACGATTCGGTCACCGTGATCGATACCGCGGCGAACCGGGCGGTGCGGCAGATCCGCATTCAGCCCTTCGCCGGCGTACCATCTGGACTCGCACCCACCGCGGTGACCATCTCAGCGGATGGCAAACGCCTCTTCGTCGCATGTGGCGGCATCAATGCGATCGCGGTGATCGACACCATGAGCGGGCGCCTCGACGGACTGATTCCGACGGGTTGGTATCCCAGCGGGCTGGCACTCTCCGCCGACGGCAAGCGCCTTGCGGTGACCTCGATGCTTGGCGTCGGCTCCGGCTTTGCGGAGAAACCGGAGCGCCGCTTCGTGCACAGTTACCGTGGGACCGTCCATGTCCTCGATCTCCCGGATGCTCCGCAGCTCGCCAGCTACACGCGCGCCGTCGCCGACAACAACCATCTGCCGCTCACCAGCGCCGCCGCGGCTTCCACTCCACCCAACCGCACACCGAAGGCCGTGCCCGAGCGCGCCGGCGACGCCTCGCTGATCGAGCACATCGTCTACATCATCAAGGAGAACCGGACCTACGACCAGGTGCTCGGCGACATGCCCAAAGGCAACGGGGATCCGTCGCTGGTCATGTTCGGGGAAGAGGTTACGCCCAACACGCACCGCCTGGCGGATCAGTTCGTACTGCTCGACAACTTCTACGCCTCAGGCGGCAACAGCGCCGACGGCCATCAGTGGCTGGCCCAGGCAAACGAAGTCTCCTACGCGCTCTGGCCCGGCTATGAGGGCCGCAGCTACCCCTTTGATGGAACCGATCCCATGGCCATCGGACGCGGCGGCACCATCTGGGACATGGCGCGCAAGCTCGGCAAGACCGTCCGGCTCTATGGCGAGTATGGCGGCACTCTGCCCGAACCGCCCAAACGCCGCATCGAGTACCTGAATCGCTGGAAGGCAGGCGAAGACTTCACCTCCGCCTTCAACATCAAGCCACCCAGCGCCCACCTCATTCCCTTCTTCGCGGCGAACTATCCACCCTATTCGAACACCATCCCGGACCAGATCCGTTCGCAGATCTTCCTGAAGGACCTGAAGCAGTGGGAGCAGGACGGAAGGATGCCGAACATGACCGTGATGCTCATCAACTGCGATCACACGTTCGGTACCACGCCGGAGACCTCCACGCCCAAAGCGATGGTGGCCAACGATCAACCTGGCCCTGGGCCGGATTGTCGAAGCTCTCACAAAGTCGAAGTTCTGGCCGAAGATCGGCAATCTTCATCGTCGAGGACGATGCCCAGATCGGATCGATCACGTCGACGGCCACCGCACCGTAGCCCTCGCCGTGAGCCCCTACACGCGCCGAGGCCATGTCGACTCCACGTTCTACTCCCACCAGAGCATGCTCAAGACGATGGAGCTGATGCTCGGCCTCCCTGCCCTGTCTCTGTTCGACATGATCGCCAACGAGATGCGGCCCAGCTTCACCAACCAGGCGGACCTGACGCCTTACACGCATGTTCAGCCCCGGCAGGATCTGTTCGAGATGAATCCGCCGCTAAAGGCTCTGCGCGGCCAGCCGAAGTCCGCCGCCATCGCGTCCGCGAAGATGCGTTGGGAGGTCCCCGATGCAGTCCCCAGCGGCAAGCTGAACCAGATTCTGTGGCACTCCACGCGCGGCTGGAACACTCCGTTCCCCGGCGTGAAGATCTCATTGTTCGCTCCTTATTCTGTCGATATCGACGACGACGATCGATAGAGGCGCCGCCCCGCTTCAGGCGGGTACAATAACGCCAGCATGCGGAGACACTCTGGGGGCGGCTGGTCCGCGATCCGCTACACACTGGACAAGACCTTCGAGGCGGCCACTGGACCCGTCGACTTCTGGCGGCGCATGTCGTCGAAGAACGCCTGCAAAACCTGCGCGCTGGGCATGGGCGGCCAGGCCGGCGGCATGCACAACGAAGCCGGGCACTTTCCTGAGTTCTGCAAGAAGTCCGTGCAGGCCATGGCCGCCGATCTCCAGCCACCCATTGACCCCATGGTGTTTCTCTCCCGCACGGTGGAGGACCTCGCCCGCTACACGCCCAGGCAACTGGAGAATCTGGGCCGGCTCGCGTATCCATTGCTGCGGACAGCAGGCTCTGCCCGCTATCAGAGAATCTCCTGGGACGAAGCGCTGGACCGAGCCGCCGAAGCGATGCGCGCCACCACTCCCGAGCGTAGTTTCTTCTACTCCTCGGGCCGCAGCAGCAACGAGGCGGCGTTCCTGCTTCAGTGGCTGGCCCGCGTCTACGGCACGAACAACGTCAACAATTGTTCCTACTACTGCCACCAGGCGAGTGGTGTCGGGCTCAGCCAGAGCATCGGCTCAGGTGTGGCGACGGTGACACTGGACGACCTCGCCCATTGCGATTTCGCGCTGCTCGCCGGAGCCAACCCCGCCAGCAATCATCCGCGGCTGATCTCACAACTCGTGGAAATGCGCGAGCGCGGCGGCCAGGTCGTGGTCGTGAATCCACTCTGGGAGCCTGGCCTCGACCGGTTCTACATCCCTTCGAAGCCGATGTCCCTGTTCTTCGGGTCGAAGGTGCACGACCTCTACCTCCAGCCGAGAATCGGCGGCGATATCCACCTCCTCAAGGCTCTGCTCAAGGTGGTCATCGGCGAAGGAGCCTGCGACGAAGCGTTCATCCGCGAGTACACAATCGGCTTCGAGGCACTCAAGGCGTCGCTGGAGAGCGACTCGGTCGCCGATCTGGCGGCGGGCGCCGGCTTGCCCGTGGAACCCGTGATCGAGCTGGGCAAACGCTACGCCCGGGCCCGGAACGCTGTCTTCCTTTGGGCCATGGGCATCACCCACCACGAGCACGGCGTCGACAACGTGACAGCCATCGCAAATCTGGCCCTCGCACGCGGCATGGTGGGACGTCCGCATGCCGGACTGATGCCCATCCGAGGCCATTCGAACATCCAGGGTGTTGGCTCTGTGGGCTTCGCGCCCAACCTGCGCGCCGGTTTCCTCAAGGCCATGGAGGATCTATATGGATTGCGCCCGCCCGCGGGCAAGGGCCTCGACTCCATGGGCTCACTCCTGGCGGCGGAACGGGACCAGATGGACTTTGCCTTGTTCCTGGGTGGCAACTTCTTTGCCGCCAATCCGGATTCAGCCTTCTCGCGCTCGGCGCTCAGCCGGGTGAAGACCACGGTGCACATCAATACGAAGCTGAATCAGTTCCACGTCTGCGTCCCGCCGGAACGCGACGGTGGCTGCACCCTGATCCTGCCAACGTGCGCCCGGGACGAAGAGACCCAGGCCACCACCCAGGAAAGCGGCTTCAGCTTCGTACGGCTCTCCGAGGGAGGCATGCCCCGGCCGCCCGCGTCTGAGTTGAAGTCGGAAGTCGAGATCATCACGAGCCTCGGAGCCCGTCTGCTGCCGGACGGAGGCCCCATTGACTTCCATGGATTGCGCGACCATAACGCGATCCGGCGCGTGATGGCCGATGTCGTGCCCGGGTACAAGCCCGTCGCCGCCATTGGTGAGAGCAAACAGGAGTTCCACGTCGAGGGGCGCGTGCGCCACGCCCCGGTCTTTCCAACCAGCGACGGCAAGGCGCGCTTCCTCATCGTCGACACGCCGCGCCAGAGCATCTCTGAAGGCGAACTGCGCTTGATGACTATTCGCTCCGAGGGGCAGTTCAACACAGTGGTTTATGAGGAGGAGGACCGCTATCGAGGCCAGGCGGCGCGCGATGTGATCCTCATGAACGAGGCAGACATGCGTGAGCGGGGCTTGGCGGATGGCGCGCGGGTCCGCGTTCGCTCGTGCGCCGGCGCCATGGTCGGAATCCGCGCCTGCTCCTATCCCATCGCGCCCGGCTGCGCCGCGATGTACTACCCGGAAGCGAACGTCCTGGTGGCTCGGGCCGTCGACGGGAAAAGCGGCACGCCCTCGTTCAAGAATGTAGTCGTCCGGGTGGAGGCGTCCGGGCAGCCCTAACAGGACCGCCCGGAGTCTCGAGTCAACCGGACTTACTTGGCCGTCAGCACTTCCTGACTCGGCACCGCCGGCGGCGCTACCTGGTTCTTCCGGTTGTGCCACATCACCAGCAGCGCGCTCGCCACGAAGATCGACGAGTACGTGCCCACCACTACACCGGCGAACAGCGCGAAGGCGATGCCGTTCAGCACTTCACCACCCAGGAAGTACAGTGCGAGACAGGCCAGCAAAGTCGGACCTGCCGTCAATAGAGTGCGGCTCAACGTCTGGTTGATCGACTCATTGACCAGGGAGAGGAACGAACGTCCGCGCCCTCCCTGCTGCATGTTTTCCCTTACCCGATCGAAGACGACGATCTTGTCGTTCATCGAGTAGCCGATCAGCGTCAGCAGTGCGGCAATAATGTTGAGGTCGATCTCGCGATTGGTGAGCGAGAAGAGCCCCAGCGTGATGACGATGTCGTGGATGGTGGCGATCACCGCCGCCGCCCCCGAGATCCACTCGAAGCGGAAAGCCACGTAGATCAGCATTCCGCCCAGAGCGCAGAGCGTCGCCATCAGGGCCTGTTGCCGCAGATGCGCGCCGGACTTCGGGCCCACAATCTCCGCCGAACGGATGTTGAAGTGGCCCAGCCCGGTTTCCTGCTTCAGGGCGTCCAGAACTTTGCCATCGACGCCCGCCACCTTCGACAACTCGTCCACATTGCCGAGCAGGCCGCTATGCACCTTGTCCCGGAAGTCGGTGATGCGCTTTGCCAGGTCATGCCGTTCCTGGTCGTTGAGGCCAACTCCGGCGGCCGGCAGTGCCTTCGAGAGCGTCTCATCCAGCGCGCTGACGCTGGCCGTGTTCAGATCCAGCTTGCCGTTCGCCAGACCATACTTTTCGCGCAGGGTCTGCTCGACGGTCTGCCGGGTCTTTTCGAGTTGGGATTCATCAGCCAGTTCGGTCCCGATGAGCACCTCGTTGGTCCCTTGAGACTCCTGAAGGCTGACAGCGCCCGGCAGCTTTGCCGAAAGGTAGTTCCGGAGTTGATCCAGCGATGGCTTGGCGTCAAACTTCACGCTGATGAGAGAGCCTCCGCGGAAATCCAATCCGTAGTTCGGGCCGCCCTTCACCACCAGGCTGCCAATGCTGATCACGATGGCCAGTACGGAGAGGCCCAGCGTGAGCGCCCTCTTGGAGAGAAAGTCGATCTTCGGCTGTTCAAACAGCTCCTTGCCGATGCTCAGGCTGCTCAACCGCGGATTGCGCCAGGTCTTGATGTCGAAGATCGCCCGCGAGACAAACACGGCGGTAAACAGGTTCGCAATCAGGCCGATCACCAGGGTGACGGCGAAGCCGCGCACCGGCCCCGTTCCGAAGATGAACAGAAACGCACTCGCCACCACCGTAGTCACGTGGGTGTCGATGATGATCGTCAGGGCTCTTTCAAACCCGGCTGAGATGGCGGCCGGGATGACCCTGCCCCCCCGCATCTCCTCCTTGATCCTCTCGAAGATCAGCACGTTGGAATCCACCGCCATGCCGATGGAGAGCACCAGGCCGGCGATGCCGGGCAGCGTCCAGGTCGCGTCGATGTAGCTGAGCGCGGCCACCGTCATCAGAGTATTGAGCATCAGCGCAATCACGGAATTGACTCCGGCGCCGCGATAGTAAGCCACCATCGAGGCCACCACCAGCGCCAGGCCCACCAGGCCGGCCAGAATGCCTCTGCGGATGGAATCGGCACCCAGCGACGGTCCGACGGTTCGCTCTTCGATCACCTTCGCACCGGCGGGCAGCGACCCGGATCGCAGGTTCAAAGCCAGGTCCGACGCCGTCTGCTGATCCGCCGCGCCCATGATGCGGCCCTGGTCCGAGATGGCGGAATCGATCCGCGGGGCGCTGATCACCGCATTGTCCAGGACGATCGCCAACTGCTTCCCGATATTTGCGCTCGTGAAGCGATGGAACCGCTGCGCCGCGTCCTGCGTAAGCACGAAGCTCGTATCCCATTGACCCGGATTGTCGCCCGGCATCGGCTTGGCATCCCGCAGATCCCGGCCGGTGATGACTGGAGACCGGGAAAGAAGATACCAGGCCGGCTCGTTGCCGCCTCCGGCGCGTCCGGTGCCGCGCACCAGCTTGGTGTTCAGCGGCATCACTCCGCCATGCTGGCTGATGGCCGCCTCGCGCGATGCGAACGGACCGCCCTTCACTTCACACAGCTCCAGCAGCGCGGAAGTCTGCAGGATTCCCTTCACGCGGGCCGGATCGTCGACCCCCGGCAACTGGACCAGGATTTCGGTCTCGCCGCCGCTGCCGCCCCTCTGTTGAACGCTCGATTCCGCAACGCCAAGCCCATTGATCTTCTTCTCGATCGTGTTCATGCTACGGGCCAGCGTGTCCTGCCGCAGTTGAATCGCCGCCTCCTTGCGGATATTCACGCGATAGGTGTCCGAGTTCACAGGCGTCAGGATCCATTCGGAGCCGAGCACGTCCGCCGCAACCCGGCGGAAGTCGCTGGAGCGTTCCGACGGCACTCCGCGCACATCCACCTGGATGGTCTCAGCCGCCTCGATCGAACCGGGGTCGTTCCGCTCGATCGAGCCGTACGGCACCTGCTCCTTCTGCAACCGTTCGTTCAGCCGTTCAATCAAAACATCCGCCTCGGCCTTGAAGGCATCCTGCACCTGAATCTGCAGGACGATGTGACTGCCGCCCTTCAGGTCGAGGCCAAGCCGCATGCTCTTGTGCCAGTTGGCCGCCAGTTGTTCGGTCGATGTGGGCAGGCCGATGACGCCGGTCACACACGCCAGCAGAACAGCGGCAATAATGATCCATTTCCAACGCAATCCACTAGGCATACTCTCTCCTTGGGAGACACAGCTCCCCTGTCTCGAAAATCAGCCGGGAAACAGGCGGTCTCCGCGCTGGCACACCTCAGGTGGTCAACGCGCACTCCGCAAATGGCTAGGAGAGAAGGGCGGGAGGGGCTCGGGCCGGACTTGTATCGAACAGGCCGGCTGCCAGGCGATGCACCTGGAAACGGCCACAGGCGCCGGCGCTGTCCGGCAGCGGATTGTGATCCGCGCGGCGGGCCGGCATGCCGGCCGCAAACGGTTGGGCCGCGGTGGAGCGCGATCGCTCCAGCCGCAACTCCTGCCGTTGCGGATTGTGGAAGGAGGAGGATCCGTCGGCCGGGCGGACCGTGCCCCGGATGGCGGCTAGCAGGCTGTCCTGCAAACCCTCCGTAGCGACGACAGGCGCGACACGCAGACCGGCTCCGCCCAGCAGCGCGGCAAACAGCGCCGCCTGGACGAATCTCAGTCCCATCGCTTTGTCTGGTCTCTTCACGTCGACCTGGCCGGATACTTCCTTTCTAATTATCGGGTACGCAGGCGCTGGATGTCTCGCGGATTCGTACGGCCGCCCAAGACTTTACGACTTCCTGATCCCTTCCTTAGGACCTCTTCAGGACATTCAGTCCAGAATCGAGTTGTATGAAGATCCCAGATGATCCTCTCTTATGCCTCGTGCTGGTGGCGCTCTTCGGAGCCTACCTCGGGTACAGCGTCCGGAGGCCAGACGCCTCCCGCAAAGCTCAGCTTGCGACTCTCGCCGCGGTGACGGCGACGTTCTTTTTGGTATGCAGTTATCTGCTCGGCCCGACGGCCTCACTCTGATGGCAAGTCTTTTTTAGTCAGCGCCTTACGAACCGAGGAAGCGCTAGCCTTGTTGCGGTTGGCTTCCTGCCGTCGGTAGAGCGGGAGCAGATGTTCGTCCATCCAGGCAAACGCCGCCGGCAACCCGCCACTCTCGTACATCCGCCCGATCCGGGCTTCCACTTCACTGGGCTCCCCCAATTGCCCCAGGAACTGGTTGCTGGTCATACGGATGTACCTTTCGCCGTCGACTTCGCCCCCCTCGCGTAAAATCAGCGTCCGGGCATAAAGGCATAGAACCGCATCGCCAATCCATGCATCTTTAAGTACATGGCGGCGTTGGTCGGTTTTGGGCACGAATCCTGATCTTGCCACACCGATGGGCCTGGAAGGCAATTCTGAAGAGATCTTAACTATACAGAAATCCGCCGGATCGGCTATACTTCGGCTATCCACTCCTGGGATCCAAAGATCCTATCCTTCGATACAATTTGGCCCGATGAAAGCAAAAACAGGAATCTCACTCCAACCGACCTCAGGCAACTTGTTTCGATACGACGGCCCCGCGGGGACGGTCGTCTTCCTGGTTGCCTTACCCCTCTGCCTGGGCATCGCCCTCGCATCTGGCGCTCCGTTGTTCGCCGGCATCATCGCCGGAATCGTCGGCGGAATCGTAGTATCCATCGCCTCCGGTTCGCAGGTCAGTGTTTCCGGCCCCGCGGCCGGTTTGACTGTCATCGTGGCTACGGCCATCCAGAGTCTGGGAACCTTTCAGAACTTCCTCGCCGCCGTTGTCCTGGCCGGTGGGTTTCAGATCATCTTTTCCCTGCTGCGCGCCGGCGCGTTTGGGGACTATGTGCCTCTCTCGGTGATCAAGGGGATGCTGGCCGCCATCGGCCTGGTGATCATCCTCAAACAGATTCCGCACGCGCTGGGTCGCGATGCCGACTACGAAGGCAATTTCACCTTCCTCGAGAAGGGCGCCTCGAACACCCTGACCGACATTCTGGAAGCCGTGATGTCTTTCTCCCCTGGCGCGCTCATCATCACGGCGATCAGCCTGGCGATCCTGATCTTCTGGGATCAGTTGGCCGCGGCCGGGCCGAAGTTTCTGTCGTTCATCCCGGCGCCGCTGCTCGTGGTTAGCGCCGGCATCGGCCTCAATCAGTTGTTCCATGCCTTCTTCCCATTCCTGGAACTGACCGACAAGGCGCACCTTGTTTCGCTCCCCGTCTCCTCGTCCATCGGCGAGTTTGCCCAGCAGTTCACGTTTCCCAATTTCGCGATCTTGACTACTCCGCTGGCGATCACGACAGCCGCCACGCTGGCCGTGGTCGGATCGCTGGAATCGCTGCTGTCCTTGGAGGCGGGCGACAGAACTCGACCCGTACAAACGGATTTCTCCACCGAACAGGGAACTGTTCGCTCAGGGGGCTGGGAACATCGTCTCAGGCCTGCTCGGCGGACTCCCACTCACTTCGGTGGTGGTCCGCACCTCGGCCAACGTCTACTCCGGAGCCCGCACCTGGATCTCGTCCTTCACGCACGGCATCCTGCTTCTGGTCTCGGCGATGTTCATCCCCGCCCTGCTGAACCTCACCCCTCTTTGCGCTCTCGCCGCGATCCTTCTCTCCGTCGGTTACAAACTCACCAAAATCGACCTCTATAAGGCCCAGTTCGCGTCGGGCTACGCCCAGTTCATCCCCTTCATCGTGACGGTGGTCGCCATTGTGTTCACCGATCTTCTGAAGGGCGTGCTCATCGGCATGGCCTTCGGCTTGTTCTTCGTGATTCACTCCAATCACCACAAGGCCTTCGTGCTGGTGAAGCAGGAGAACTGGTACCTGATCCGCTTCACCAAGGACACCACCTTCGTCAACAAGGCGGAACTCAAAGCCATGCTGCGTTCCATCCCGGAGGGTTCTTCCCTCCAGATCGACGCCACGCGCGCCATCTACATCGATCGCGACATCTTCGATGTGGTCGCCGATTTCGAGAAGTCCGCCGCCTACAAGAACATCGACATCGAATATCGAAATTTCGCCTCTGCCCGCTAGAGATCTTCAGAAAGGATTGGAAAGCCCGAAAAGGAACTACCAACGATGGAGTCTTACAAGAAACTGCTGCTCGCCAACAAGGCATGGGTTGAGGACAAACTCAACATCCGGCCCGATTTCTTCGACGCCACGGCCAGTGTACAGACGCCGGAATTCCTCTGGATCGGCTGCTCTGACTCGCGGGTACCGGCCGAGGACATCACCGGCGCCGAACCCGGCGAACTCTTCGTCCACCGCAATATTGCGAACATGGTCATTCACACGGACCTGAACGTGCTCAGCGTTCTGCAATATGCGGTGGAGTACCTGAAGATCCGCCACATCATCGTTTGCGGCCATTACAACTGCGGCGGCGTCAAGAACGCAATGACACGCCAGGACCTCGGCCTCATCAACAAATGGCTGCGGCACATCAAGGATGTCTACCGCATCAACAAACGCGAACTCGACACCATCGGCGACTTCCAGCAACGCTACGATCGCATGGTGGAGTTGAACGTCGCCGAGCAGGTGCTGCACGTCGCCGAAACCTCCATCGTCCAGCGCGCCTGGAAAGCGGAGAACCGGCCTGTTATCCATGGCTGGGTCTACGATGTCCGCACCGGCTACCTGAAAGCCATCGCCCAGATGGAACCCGGCGCGCCCATGGAAGGCGTCTACGAATACGACTACGGGGACGCCGACTCTCCGCAGGACGACAAGCACTAACCCTTCCTCGAACCGTTCTCTCCCGCCGGCCCTGCGAGATAATCGATCGCAGGGCCGGTTGCTTTTGCACCTGGCGTGTTTCGAGCAGCCATGGACAGCGCCAGATCCTCTTCCGTCCAAAAACTCCGGGCGATCCTCCTTGTCAGCTTTAGCGGCCTGCTGGGCCTTCTTCTCTTCTCAGGTCTGGATGGCCTCGGCGTCCTCAGCCGCCTGCACGATGAGGAACAGCAGGCCCGCCGTGCATTTCTGGTCCGCAATGCCACGCTCACCCAATTGCGGGCAACTCTTCTCGAGTACTGGCAGAACCTCGACCGTTGCATCGCCGAGAACGGCTGGAACGAACCCGGGCGCGAACGGGAGTTCATCCGGCTGTTCGCCGCCGTGGAGGGCGCCCTCAGTCACTATCCCAACGACGGCCCGGTGGAAGAGCAGAGCCTCATCGAGCTCCTCCACAATACGCTGCTGCAGCATCAGGCCATTGCCCGCAGCTTCGTGGGCCACGGCAACCTTCCGGCTCTCGCGACCGGCAGCATGATCATGGCGGGCAAGGTCCAGATCCTCGAAATATCGGAGGAGATCAGCCGCGTCAATCGACGCATGCTCGAGGAATCGGGCTACCGCCTGCTGGCCCGCTTCGACACGCTCCAGGGCCGTCTGCGCATGCTATTGCTCATCACTCTGCTCTCCGGATTACTGCTCGCCGCGGGCAGCTTCCTCTACATCGCCCGGCTGGAGCGCGAGGTGGACGAGCGTTCCTTCGAACTCGGTCAGCTCTCCTCCCGGCTGGTGCAGGCGCACGAGGAGGAACGCCGCTCCATTTCGCGGGAACTGCATGACGAAGTCGGCCAGTCCCTGGGCGCACTGCTGGTGGATGCCGGAAGGCTGGCCTCGCTCGTCCCCCAGGAAGACGAACAGGCACGCGGCTATGTGACTCACATCAAGTCCGTCGCGGAGCGCACCCTCCAGTCGGTGCGCAACATAGCCTTGCTTCTGCGCCCTTCCATGCTGGACGACCTTGGGCTGGTACCGGCCCTGGAATGGCAGGCGCGGGAGATTTCACGCCACGGCGATATGGAAGTCGATGTCCAGGCGGATGACATCCCGGAGAACATCCCCGATGACCTGAAGACCTGCATCTACCGCGTCGTGCAGGAAGCGCTGAACAACGCCGCCAGGCACGCTTCCGCCCGCCAGGCGACCGTCACCCTTCGTTACCGCGACAACCGCCTGGAACTGACGGTTTCCGATGACGGACAGGGCTTTGACCCCAAGACGACCCGGGGCATGGGGATTCTCGGCATGGACGAACGCGTGAAGCGGTTGGGCGGCTCGCTCGCTATTCAATCCACCGCGGGCAATGGCACGACGCTCCGCGCCGAGCTGCCCTGGAACCCGGCTGCCTCCGCCGCGAACCCGGTAAACTAGCTTCGATGCCTGGCATCCGCGTGCTCCTCGCCGACGACCACAAGCTCATGCGCTCGGGCCTTCGCCTGCTCGTCGAGCAACAGCCCGAGTTCCGGGTCGTGGGAGAAGCCGGCGATGGCCGCCAGGCCGTGGCGCTCGCGCTGGAGTTGAAACCCGATGTGGCGGTCCTGGACATCGGAATGCCCGAACTGAACGGCATCGAGGCGGCCCATCAGATCACGGAACAACTGCCCGAAACGGCCGTGGTGATGCTCAGCATGCACTCCGACGAATCGTACGTACTGCGGGCTCTCAAGGCCGGCGCTCGCGGCTATCTGCTCAAGGATTCCGCGGAAGCCGATCTGGTTCAGGCCATCCTCGCCGTCCGGGAAGGCAAGTCGTTCTTCAGCCCCGCGGTCAGCCAGGTTCTGCTCGATGACTACTTGCGGAAGCTTCGCAAGACCGGCGCGGAGGACTCCTACGAACTGCTCTCCCCCCGCGAACGCGAGATCCTCCAACTGGTCGCCGAGGGCAAGTCGAGCAAGGATGTCGCCAACCTCCTGAACCTGAGCGTCTATACCGTCGAGACCCACCGCGCCAATCTGATGAAGAAGCTCAACCTCAAGAGCATGCCCGAACTCATCCTGTATGCCGTCCGCAAAGGCGTCATAGCCTGATTTTTCTTCCGCTTACGCCGCATCCCTGAACGTCGGTGGTGGAAATACCAAATCACCGGGAGACCCCATCTTTCGTGCCGGCGCGTCTCATGAGCAGGAAGGAAGATCCGACACATGATGAAGCACTGGAAGAATCGTACCAGCCTCGTCCTCGCTCTCTCGGCAGCTCTGATCGTGGGTGGCCTCGGAACCGCATACGCCTCCAAGGTGCTTGCGTCCGGCAATCCGCCGGCCACCCTGAAACTGGCTGACCCGAATGAAGGGCCCAACAAACTCAGCTTCGCCCCTGTCGTGAAGCATGCTTACCCGACCGTAGTGAATATCTCGTCCTCCAAGGTCGTGCGCACCCCCGCCGGCATGTCCGGTATGCCGCCCATGGATCCGTTCTTCGAACAGTTCTTCGGCCGCAACCCGGGTGGACGCGCCATCCCCAAGGACCGCCGCGAACAGAGCCTGGGCTCCGGCGTCATCGTCAGCCCCGAGGGCTACATCATCACGAATAACCACGTCGTCGAAGGCGCGACCGATATCAAGGTGCTCCTGTTCGACAAGCGGGAACTCAAGGCCCGGCTCATTGGCGCCGACGACAAGACGGACGTGGCCGTGCTCAAAGTGGACGCCGGGGACCTGCCATTCATCACGATTGCCGACTCCTCGAAGGTTCAGGTGGGCGACTTCGCCCTGGCCATCGGCAACCCCTTCGGAGTTGGGAAGAGCGTGACCATGGGCATCGTCAGCGCCACCGGCCGCGGCAACCTCGGCATCGAGGACTATGAAGACTTCATCCAGACCGACGCGCCCATCAACCCGGGCAATTCCGGCGGCGCGCTGGTGAACGAACGCGGCGAACTCGTGGGCATCAACACCGCCATCCTGTCGCGCGGCTCCGGCGGCAATCAGGGCATCGGCTTCGCCATTCCTTCGAATCTGGTCCGCCAGGTGATGGATAGCATCCTGAAGGACGGCAAGGTGACCCGCGCCTACCTCGGTATCGTGCCCCAGGACGTCACCCCGGCGATCATGCGCGCCTTCAACGTCAAGGACAGCAAGGGCGCCCTGGTCGGCGACGTTACACCCGACGGGCCAGCGGCCAGGAGCGGCCTCCAGAAGGGCGACATCATCCTCGAAGTGAACGGCGCCCCCGTCGAGGACAGCAACCAGTTACGGAATCGCATCTCCATGATGCCGGTCGACTCCCAGGCGAAACTGAAGGTTCTCAGGGATGGCGCGGTCAAGAACCTGGAAGTCACCCTCGGCAAGCTGACAACCCGGGAAGAGCGCGCTTCAAACGACCGGCAAAGTGGCGACGCCGACCTGAATGGCATTCAGGTGGAAGAACTTACGGCCGGCGCGGCGCGCGAACTGGGCCTGCCGCCGACCGCCGCGGGCGTGGTGGTTTCCGACGTGGACCCCAACAGCCCCGCCGCCGAAAACGGATTGCGCCCCGGCGACGTGATCCAGGAAGTGAACCGTCAGAAAGTGCGGTCGGTTGCCGAATTCAATCGCGCGGTGCAGAAATCCGGCAAGAATCCGCTTCTCCTTGTGAATCGTGGAGGCAACACCCTCTACGTTGCGGTCTGAGCGAACAGACATGACTCTCCTCCCGCCGGCCTCCACCTGGGGGCCGGCGTTTTTTTGTTCCCTCCGGATGTCATTGGAATGCCTTGACATGGGTCCTGCTGCCGACCCCCGGATCGAGGCCACAGAGAGGAACCTGTTATACTGAGATCGCTACTTGATTGTGCCGCAGAACCGGCCGAGATCCGTCCCGCCCCGTCGAGCCCGCCTTCAACTAGTTGACTGCAAGGAGTTCACTTGAAGAATATTTTCGTCGGTAATCTGGATTTCGGCGCTTCCGAAGAGTCCATTCGCAGCCTGTTTTCGTCGTACGGCAACGTCGACCGTGTCAGCATCGTCACCGATCGCGAGACTGGCCGTTCTCGCGGTTTCGCTTTTGTGGAAATGAGCGATTCCGGTGAGGCTGATCGCGCCATCGATGCTTTGAATGGTTACAACCTGGGCGGACGCGCTCTCAATGTCAATGAAGCCCGTCCCAAGACCAACAGTGGCGGTGGTGGTGGCGGCTATCGTCAGCGTCGCGAACCCCGCTGGTAGTTCTCAATCTAATTAGAAAGGGAGTCCCCTTTGGCTCAAAGATCGCGAACGACATTTACGAAACGGCAAAAAGAACAAGCCCGCGCTGAAAAGCAGCGCGACAAGGCGGCCAAGCGCCTCCAACGTAAGGAGGACTCTGACCGTCCGAGCCCTCTGGAAGAGGAAATCCCCCTCCTCCACGGTCCTGTTCTTGTTTCGGATTTCGACGACAGCGATTCAGATACTGAGGGCGGCAAAGCCTAACAGCTTCGGCCCAAACCTTGGCCTAACACGGCGCGCTGCCCCACCCGGGGTGCGCGCCGTACTCATTCTGGATCGCTTCGTTCACCACCCATCCAACCTCGATGTGCTTTCATGGGAATTCTCCCCATGAACGGCGCTGAAAGTCTCCTCCGCACCCTCCTCGCCAACGGCATAGACCTTTGCCTGATGAATCCAGGCACATCGGAAATGCAATTTGTCGCCGCGCTCGACCGGGTCCCCGGCATGCGCGGCGTCCTCTGTTTGCAGGAAGGGGTTTGCTCGGGTGCCGCCGACGGCTACGCTCGCATGACCGGCCGTCCCGCCGCCACCCTGCTCCATCTGGGTCCGGGCCTTGCCAACGGGCTCTCCAACTTCCATAACGCCCGCAAGGCCCGCTCGCCCATCGTCAACATCGTCGGCGAGCACTCCACTCAGCACCTGCGTTACGACGCTCCGCTCACCGCCGATGTCGAGGCGTTCGCCCGTCCCGTCTCCGGCTGGGTTCGAACGCTCGATTCCGCCGAAAACATGGGAACCGCCGCCGCGGAAGCCATCTACGCCTGCTACGGACCGCCCGGCCAGGTCGCCAGTTTCATCATTCCGGCCGACCACTCGTGGAGCGCGGCGGGCGATCCCGGCCCGGTCGTCCCTCTACCTGCTCGTCCCATCCCCCCCGCGAGCCACATTGCCCGCATCGCGGCTCTGCTGAGCGAACCTGGCTCCGCCCTGCTGCTCAGCGGGACGGCCCTCTCCGAACGCGGCCTCACCGCCGCCGCCCGTCTCAATTTGCCGGTCTTCCTGAACCGCAACTGCGGACGCATTCCGCGCGGCGCGCCCTGGTCGTTCGCCCAGAGAATCCCTTACTTTCCCGAGCCGGCGGAAGAGCTCCTCGCCGGCATCCGGCAAATGATTCTCGTCGAGGCCGAGGCGCCGGTCTCCTTCTTTGGTTACCCCAATCGCCGCAGCACGATGGCCCCTGAACATTGTGCCTATCACACGCTGGCGGCGCAGAACGAAGACGGGCTCGCGGCGCTCGAAGCGCTGGCCGCCGGGCGGCCTGCCGCGGAACTTCCACAATCGGCCTCATTAGCCCTGCCGACGTCGAAAGCCCTGACGCTCGACAGTATCGGCGCGGCCATCGCCGCTCTGCTGCCGGCCCACGCCATCGTCTGCGACGAGATGGTCTCCAGCAGCGAACCCGTCCAAACCCGCCTGAATCACGCGCCCGCCCATGACATCCTGCCGGTCACCGGCGGCTCAATTGGACAAGGCCTCCCTGTCGCCACAGGAGCCGCCCTCGCCTGCCCCGATAGGAAGGTTATCGCCCTGGAAGCGGACGGCAGCGGCCTCTACACACCACAGGCACTCTGGACGATGGCGCGAGAGCGTCTCGACGTCACGGCGGTCATCTTCGTCAACCGGCGCTACCGCATCCTGGATGTGGAGATGAAGCGCACGGGCACCACTGTCATCGGACCTCGCGCCGATGAACTGGTGGATCTGACCAGACCGGACATCGACTGGGAGAAGCTCGGGGAGTCCATGGGCGTCGAATCAGTGCGAGCCGAATCGACACCCGAGTTCATCGCGCACTTCCGCACAGCCATGTCGAAACCCGGGCCCTTCCTCATTGAGGCGATCCTGGCCCCGGAGTAGAGCGCTACACTCCCTCTGTCGCGAACCCGTGCTGCGTGCGGTGGTAGGCGCTGTCATAGCGTTTGCTCGTCTTGAACAGTTCATACCGCCCGTCGAACTGCACATCCTTCACCTTGCTCAGCAGCGCCGCCTTCTCCGCGGCGGTCAGCGGCTGGAACGACCGCGCGATCTTCAGCGCCGTTTGCAGTTCCTCGAGATTCGAGAGTCCCACCACCTGCACACTCACCGGCTGAGTCAGGCAATAGCGATAACACTCCTCCACGGTCAGCAGCCCCGCCTTGATCGGCCGGCCATCCCCACAGCAACCTTTCATTCCGATGATGCCCACCTTCTTCTGCAGGCAGACCGGCATCACCTCTTCGCGGAAGCTGAGAAACTGCGAATCCAGCAGGTTGTTCGGCATCTGGGCAGTGTCCCAGGCGAACTCCTTGGCCAGCATCCGGCGGTGAATCACAGGGGTCTTGTGACCCGTGAAACCGATGAACCGCACCTTGCCCTGCTTCTTCGCCTCCAGCGCCGCTCGGATGCCGCCCTTCTCAAACACCCAATCGGGATCGTTGTAGTAGTTGCATTCGTGGAACTGGATCAGGTCGAGGTGATCGGTCTGCAGCCGCTTGAGGCTCTCCTCGATCTGCTGCATCGCGCCTTCGTACTCGCGGCTGCAGACCTTGGTCATCAGAAACGCCTTCTTGCGATACCCGTCCATGCCCAGCGCCTTACCCATCACTACTTCGCTGCGGCCACCGTTGTACTCCCAGGCGTTGTCGAGGAAGGTCATCCCCTCATCGATCGCGGTTTGGATCAGCCGTACACACGCGTTGTCGTCTCGGTCGCGGCCGGCGTGCGCACCGCCCACGCCCAGCATCGAGACGCGGACGCCGGTCTTGCCCAACAACCGCGTGGGGACGCCGGTTTGCGAGGCACTGCTGGTCTGCGCCAGAACTTCCTCAGCCAGGGCAGCCGTCGCCGCCATGCTCTGAAAGAACTGCCGCCGGGTATTGTCTGCCATGTGAGTCTCCTTCCGTCCAATGAATTGTATGTCATGGGACAATGGCGCACATGAACCGCAGGAAGTTTCTCGGTGCCGGCGCCGCTGCCCTCGGCTTGGCGGCCTGCACGCGCGTCGCATCGCGCCGCGGCCCCTTCGAACTGGAAGAGCAAACGTTTGACGCCCTGGCCGCCGGTCTCCGTTCGGGCCGCTGGACTTCGCGGCAGTTGCTGGAACTCTACGTCCAGCGCATCCAGGAACTCGACAGCGGGGAATGGAAGCTCAATGCCATCATCGAGCACAATCCCGACGCGGCCCGCCTGGCCGACGAGTTGGACAATGAACGGCGCCAGCGCGGTCCGCGCGGGATCCTGCACGGCGTGCCCATCGTCCTGAAGGACAATATCGACACCGGCGACCGCATGATGACCACCGCCGGATCACTCGCCCTCGACGGGTGGAAGGCCCCGGAAGACGCACCGGTCGCCGCCCGCCTGCGCGCCGCCGGAGCTCTCGTTCTGGGCAAGACCAATCTCAGCGAATGGGCCAACTTCCGTTCGACTCATTCTTCCAGTGGCTGGAGCGGTCGCGGCGGCCAGACTCGCAATCCCTACGCGTTGAACCGCAGTCCCTCCGGCTCCAGCAGCGGCACCGGCACGGCCGTGGCCGCGAATCTCTGCGCCGCCGGCATCGGCAGCGAAACCGACGGGTCGGTAGTGAGTCCCGCCTCCGTCAATGGCCTGGTGGGTATCAAGCCCACCCTCGGACTGCTGCCCGGCAGCGGCATCATCCCCATCGCCCACAGCCAGGACACAGCCGGTCCCATGGCGCGGACCGTGCGCGACGCCGCCATTCTGCTGGGCATCATGGCCGGCAGGGACTTCACGAAGGAACTGCGGCCGAACGCCCTCAACGGGGTCCGGCTTGGTGTCGCCCGCAAATTCTTCGAGCGTAATCCGAAGATGGACGGCTTCCTCAACCGGCAGATCGACGCTCTGAAGCGCTGTGGCGCCATCGTCGTTGACCCAGCCGATCTGCCCTCTCACGGCAGGTCCGGCATGGAGGAATTCGAGGTCCTGCTGTATGAGTACAAGACCGACCTCGACGCCTACCTGGCTCGTCAGCCGCAGGGCCGCCCCGTTCGCAGCATGCGCGACCTCATCGACTTCAACGAGAAGAACCGCGTCCGTGAGATGCCGCACTTCGGCCAGGAGATCCTCCTCCAGTCCATCGAGAAGGGACCTCTGACCGAGAAGAAGTATCTCGACGCCCGCGCCGCCTGCCTCCGGCTGAGCCGAGACGAAGGCATCGACGCTGTGCTGGCTCAGCACAAGGTCGACGCCATCGTCACGCTCACCAACGGTCCCGCCTGGTGCATCGACTGGGTCAACGGCGACTACGACACCGGCGGATGCTCCACTCCGCCCGCCGTCGCCGGCTATCCCCACGTGACGGTCCCGGCCGGCCTGGTGGACACTCTCCCCGTGGGGTTGTCATTCTTTTCCACGGCTGGCCGCGACCAGCAACTCATCAACTTGGCCTACGCGTTCGAACAGGAGACCAAAGCCCGGACTCTGCCCCGGTTCCGGATTGTGGAGTAGCGGAATTACGACTCGGCGCCATGCCGCCGCAGCGAGGCGAGCACGCGTTCGCGCGTGGCCGAAGAAGCAGCCTCCTGGCGCTCGACCCAACGCAGCGAGCCCGCTTCGATCAACGACCCCGCCACGAGCAGCACGTCGATGGTGGCGGGATAGTCGATGCCGTTCTTCGCATTCATGGCGAACCAGAGCGCCTGCCCCAGCGCGGTGCCGCCATAGCTGTTCTCCACTTCCAGCGGTGCGCCTCGCGCGATCAGCCGCCGCATGGCGCCTAACTCCCCTCCGACGATCGCCCAATGCAGTCCGGTCATGCCTGTACCGGCCTCGCTCACCAAACCCGGTTGCCGGTCCAGGAGAAAGTTGATCACGGATTCGCGGCCGTACTCGCAGGCCCAATGGAAACCCCGCAGAAGCTTCATCTCGGGCATATCGGACTTCAGGCGGCCCTCCGCGTCGAAGCAGTCCTTCACCACATCCAAACGACCGACTCCGGCGGCGCCCTCGATATCCAGACTGGCTCCCCGCTCCGACAGGTATTCGGCCGCCTTCTTGCGCCCATTCGCCAGCGCGGCCGGCAGGATCGCCCAGCCGCCAGGAGCACCCTCCACACTGGCACCGCGCTCAATCAACAGTGCCATCAGCGGGATCTGAACACCGGCATCCAGAGGGTGCACGCTGGTGGCCACCAGACCCAGCGCCGTATCCTTGCCATACGCTCCACACTCGGCGTCCACCTCAGCACCCGCATCCAGCAGCATCCGGGCCAACTCCACGGCATTGCGCGGGGTCTTCTGCCGGTAGTTCTCCACTCCGTTCGCACCCACGTAGTGCAACAGCATGGCCCCGTGGAGGCGCGGCGAACGCGCCCGCACCAGCGACGGGTCCTCTCGCAACAACCGGTGCAGCAGAGCCTGATCTCCACTGACCACCGCATCCACCGCCTGTTCGAACCGCGAGGCCTGGGAGTTCGACTTTCCCAGCGCCTCCAGGTGCTTCACGAACTTGGGCCAGCTCTCAAATCCGTGCTCCCGGGCGATCACCCATTGGGCGTCGGCCAGCGCGGCCTCGGGCGCTTCCAACTCTTTGGCTCGCGGATGGAACTTCTTCACGCGCTCCACCACGGCGGGCTCTCCCGCCTGATAGGCCTTGAGCAATTCCTTGGCTTGTTTCCGGTATTGTGCCAGGCTCGGACGAGCCGGCAGTTGCGTCAGATCGGTAGTGTTCATCTACGAACTCCCTTTCACGTCGTGCCTGGAGTCCGCCCAAATCAGGCTGAAAGAAGGTTCGTAATCGACCCGAAACCTGCTGAAGGTGGGCACGGCCCTTTCCGCGGACTGGTGGCGCCCTTCGCGCTCGTCTCCACCTTACCCTCAGTCCGCCGGGAAAGCAATCCGCTGCAACGACCCTGCCTCGTAGGGTGGAGAGATGCCCTCGTCCGAGGCAACCCCGGCCCGACTCTCCTTTACCTTCCCGACGCGCCCAGCGAATCCCTATCCATCTACCAGGTCCCGGGTAACATTTCGCAATGTGGAGAACAAAATCATGTTTCTCTCGTACAGTGTGGCTAAGGAGCTCCCATGAAGCGAATCCTGAGTCTGGCCTTTGTCCTTTTGGCTGCATCAGCGATCCTGCTGGCAGCCGACGCCACCGGCACCTGGACCGGCACCTTCACCGTCAAGGGCGAGGGAGACTCGCCTGAACCCCGCCCCGCCCTGCTCGTGCTCAAACAGGACGGCGACAAACTCACCGGCACGGCCGGCCCAAACGCCGACGAGCAGCACCCCATTGAGAAGGGCACCATCGCCGATGGCAAGATCACCTTCGAGGTGGCCGCCGGTGAGAGCATCATGAAGTTTGCCCTCGTCCTCGATGGCGACGAGATCAAGGGCGAGATCCAGCGCGAGCGCGACGGGGAACACCAGACGGCCAAACTGGCCGTCAAGCGCCAGAAATAGCGCTCACCGCGCGGCCGGACCGGATTGCGGGCGCCCCAGCCAGTGCGGCGCCCGCACACGCGTGTCCGGAAGGCGCGATAATCAAATCCATTACCTCCATGAAACGAGCACTGGCCCTTTTTGTGTCCACACTCATGGTCTCCGCGCAGCAGCCGGAGAAACCATTGGCAGGCTTCCAACCAGAGAACGCACGCCGCGAATTCGAGCTCGAAAAGCAGTTTGATGCCCACCTCAGCCGCGCCAACCTGCAGCAGTGGCTGAAGCGCATGTCGGCCAAGCCGCACCACGTCGGCTCGCCCGGCAGCCGCGAGGTGGCCGAGTTCATCGCCGCGCAGTTCAAGAGCTGGGGCTACGACACGCAGATCGAGACCTTCTACCCGCTCTTCCCTACTCCCAAGACGCGCGTGCTGGAGATGATCGCGCCCGAGAAGTTCACTGCCAAGCTCAGTGAGCCGCCAGTTGAGGGCGACGAGAGCACCGCCAACACCACTGGCGGACTGCCGACCTACCACGCCTACTCCATCGACGGCGACGTCACCGGCGACCTCGTCTATGTGAACTACGGCCTGCCCGCCGACTACGACAAGCTGGCCGAGTTGGGCATCGACGTGAAAGGCAAGATCGTCCTGGCCCGCTACGGCGCTTCCTGGCGCGGCATCAAGCCCAAGGTCGCGGCCGAACACGGCGCCATCGGTTGCATCATCTATTCGGATCCCCGCGACGACGGCTACTATGCCGGCGACGTCTACCCCAAGGGCGGCTGGCGGCCCAAGGACAGCGCCCAGCGCGGCAGCGTCATGGACATGCCGACTTACCCCGGCGATCCGCTCTCGCCCGGCGTTGGCGCCACCAAGGACTTGAAACGCGGCCCTTACAAACAGGCCGCGACGCTCACGAAGATCCCCGTGCTGCCCATTTCGTATGGTGACGCCGAACCGCTGCTGCGCGCCCTCGGCGGGCCTGTCGCTCCGCCGGACTGGCGCGGAGCGCTGCCCTTCACCTATCACATTGGCCCCGGCGCGACGAAGGTCCACCTCAAGCTCGAGTTCAACTGGGACCTCGCGCCCACCCACAACGTGATCGCCCGCATGGCCGGAGCCGAGCGGCCCGACGAGTGGATCCTCCGCGGCAACCACCACGATGGCTGGGTCTTCGGCGCCTCCGATCCCCTCACCGGCATGGTCACCGTCATGGAAGAAGCGCGCGCCCTCTCCGAGCTGGCCAAGACCGGCTGGAAGCCGAAGCGTACGATTATCTTCTGCGCCTGGGATGGCGAGGAACCCGCCCTGCTCGGGTCCACGGAATGGGCCGAGTTCCACGCCGATGAACTCAAGAAGCACGCCGCCGTCTATGTGAACTCCGACGGCACTTCGCGCGGCTTCGTCCATGTCGGCGGCTCCCACACGCTGGAGACCCTGGCCTCCCAGGCCGCGCGCGACATCACCGATCCGGAAACCAAAGTCTCTACCCTGGAGCGCGCGAAGGCCCAGCGCGCCGTGGCCGGCAACCCCACGCCCGGCGACCTGCCGATCAGCGCCCTTGGTTCGGGCTCCGACTACACCGTCTTCGTCGACCACCTCGGCATCGCCAGCCTGAACATCGGCTTCGGCGGAGAAGGCAATGGCGCCGGCAGCTATCACTCGAACTACGACACCTACGATCACGTGGTGAAGTTCGAGGATCCTGACTTCCAGTACATCTTCGCCTCGGCCCAGCTCGGCGGGCGCTTCGTGCTTCGCCTGGCGAACGCCGATGTGCTGCCGCTGCGCTTCGATAACTTCTCGAAGATCGTCACGCGCTATGCGGGCGAGGTGAAGAAGCTGGCCGATGACATGCGGTCCGAGACCGACAAGCAGAATGAGCTCATCCGGAACGGGTCCTTGAAGCTCACCGCCGATCCGCGCAAGACGTACATCGTGCCCGAGCCGAAGGCCGCCGTGCCGTTCCTGAACTTCGCTCCGCTCGACAATGCGGTCAGCAAGTTGAAGACGAGCACGGAAGCCTTCACGAAGATCGACCTGAAGGCGCTGCCGGAACCGAAGGCCAAGCAGTTGGATGCCATCCTGCTCCAGATCGAACGCAAGCTGACGCGGCCGGAGGGCCTGCCGCGGCGGCCGTGGTTCCAGCACCAGATCTACGCTCCTGGCTTCTATACGGGCTACGGCGTGAAGACGCTGCCGGGCATCCGAGAGGCGATTGAACAGAGGTACTGGAAGGAAGCGGACGAGCAGATCGGCAAGACCTCCGCGTCGATCGAGGCTTTTGCGGCTGAGCTCGACCGGGCCACCGCGCTGCTTACTCAGTAAGCAGGCGGAGGGCGCGCGGAGGGGCGCGGGCCATCGAGTGGCTCCGAAATTGGATGCCGTATGGCCGTGGTGACGGGCATGCCCTGGGGGGATGCCCTCGCCGGGACACGGCGGATGTGTTCGAGGTGGGCCTTTGATGAAGGCTCGTTGAAGGGTTGAGCGTTTGCGGGTGCGCCCCTGCTCCTTTTCGTCGCGGATCTCAGAGCAGCTTTGTTCGATTTGGTGGGCTGGAGAGGGGTGGGGGCCGTGCGTGGGGAGGCTCTCGCGGACGCGGCCCGCTGCGTTGAAAGGCGAGTTCGTGGGATGACGATGCGGTTCCGCGTGGTCGACCTGGGGGTCGACCGCGGGCCAGGGGGTCCGCCGCTCCAATTGTGACGGCCGACATGAGCTTTCCTCCGCTTTGGCGGCCTGTAGGGCCATGGGGACTCCGTTGAAGACGCCCCGTAGCCCGATGCTGATGCTTCGGGCAAGATGGGCAGATTTGTCCGCTTTGGCGGTCGACGGGGCTCTGGGGGAGTCCGTTGAAGATGCGGCTGGGACGGGCGCCCGCTTACTGACGTGCGCGGTTCGCAGCGCGGGGGAGACCACTCCCTGACGGTCTTGGTTCGTGTGTGCTTTGTCTGGTTTGGCGGCAGAGTGGGCTCGAGTTGGCTTCGATAATGTCGCACCGGCAAGCATGTTGGCGAACGGGATAGGCGAAAGTGGGTTTGTTCCCTCAATTTCAGCGGTGGGTTTTGGGGCGACTGGTTCGGCGGGTGGCGGTTCTGATGTTTGCGGTGTGGATGGGTTTGTTCCCTCAAAACTCGATTTGCGGTTTGCGGTTGGGGGCTCGGTGGGGCCGGGTTGGCTGGTGGCGGTTGTGGGCTTGTGCAGGAATGACGCCATAGTTTCCTGGCTTTCCACCGGGCGGAGCTGAAGCTCCGCGCAGGATGAATCCTGCCCCACATGGGCTGCACGGTTCGACGGTTGGGGCTCTGGTTGGAGCAGATGGGCCAGATTGTCCCGGCCGGCTGGGGTGGCTTGGATGGCGGACTCAACCCGGCGGAGGCGCATCTGGATCCAACCGGCGTAACGGTTGAGGGCCTGGATGAAGCCGTGCTGGCGGAGAATCCATGCGCTTGCAACCTCTTCGTTGCCGCGGGCGTATTCCAAGCCGGCATTGAATAAGGCTCTTTCCCGGCTGGCATGCAGGGTGCGATGGCCCTGGAGCATCTGCCAGTCGAAGCTGAGGGTGCGCAGAGCTGGATCGGCAATGTGTTGGGTACGGGCCTCGGCGATGGTACGGAAGTGGGCTTCGAGGCGCGGCGGCATGCGGTGGCCTTCGCTGTAGGCTCCGGTGCGGCGCGCGTTTCCGGCGACCTTTGTTGCCGTTGGCGGAGCGAGGTCCGGTGGATTTCCGGGCGTTGGCCCGGTTGGCGGCGAGCCGGCGTTCGGAGATGTGCGTCAGGGGCATGGGGCGTGTCCTTGTTCGGGTCCTGAGTTGGGTTCTGTTCGTGTTGTCTTTGGGGGGTTCACTGGACCTATTGCACGGGCCAGGTGCGCTGGATGAGGCGGAGTTCGGCGGCCAAGGCGCGGTGGCGGCGCCAGTAGCGCTCTTCGAGTTTGAGGGCTTCGTGGAGGGCCTTGCGCTGGGCGTCGTCCATGGTAAGAAAGCCCTGCCAGGCGTGGAGGCTGGGGCTGGGTTTGGCGGCGAGTTGTTTGGTCTTCTCCCACTGGCGCTGGATCTGGAGGTTGAGAGCGGTGGTTTCGAAGGAGGCGTAGCGCTCGGCGCGCCAGATGCATTCGGCCATGCGGTCGACGAGGAGGTGCTGGTAGACGTTGGCGGGTTTGTATTGTTCGTGGACGGCGGCACGAATCTTCAGGTAGTACTCCTTGCGTTCACAGAAGGTGGTGACCTGGGAGCCTTTGGGTCCGGTGAGGATGTTGTCCTCTTCGACCTGGGTGTGGCGAGTGAGGAGGTCGATGTCGGGGAAGGCGCAATCGACTGGTTCGGTAGTAAGCATAGGAAAGTTCTCTATACCCATTGTTCTGGTGCTGGACCAAGGATTTAAGAGAATGAGACCTGTAATCGACTGATTGCAGGTGAGAAGATTTTTGTTGAAATCGTGTGACCGTATAAGTTCTCATTGGCGGAACGAGGCGAAATCCTGGCGAAATGGGCAATGGTGCCACTCCCCGGTGATTAGAACGTTCGATGAAACGGCGGGTCCGGCTCGGCGGAAACGAAGTGGTTCCGAGGGGGGAGGTTGAGGCGGGATGGATATGCAGAGGCGGCGGTTGGGCGGCGGGTGATCCAGTGTGGGGCAGGGTCTGGTGCGGGCGGTGATCGGGGTGAGTGTGGTTGGGACCGCAGGAAGTATGAGGGCCCGTGGCTCACTGTTGTCGGTCCTGGAGAATTGTTTCGTTGTGGAAAGTGACCCGTCCCAGTGGCAATTGTGCCGGATTACATCTGTACTTCGGGGTCAACTCCTATTCGGCGGAGAAGCTGTAGAAGGGCTGTATGTTATTGAGCTGCGTTGTGTTGCGGGCGGGCCTGGGGTGTGCCGGACGAGTGGAACTCGGGCGATCGGGCGTCAAGCGACGAAGAAATATCACACATAAGACTTTTCGTTTCTGCAATTTACGTGAAGGGACGCGTCAGGCTGTCACCGTTCGAGGGCTTGGCCGCCGTTCGCGTGGAAGAATCTCGCGAGAGCAAGTACGGATACGTTGATCGAACGGGACATATAGTGATCGAGCCCCGCTTTAATCAGGCCGGCCCCTTTTCAGAAGGGCTGGCCGCCGTCGAGACGAGCGCGCGAGTTGTTGGTAATCAAGTCGTGGACATCGCCTGGGGGTTCATCGATAAAGCGGGGATGCTCAAGATTCCCGACAAGTACAACTTTGCTGGCACTTTTTCGGAAGGCTTTGCACGCGTTGCGATCAAATTCGGCGTGAGCGTGGGGTACATTAACCACGACGGAAGAATGACCATACCGGCACGATTTGAACAAGCTTGGGATTTCTCCGAAGGTCTCGCCCCAGTATGTTCCGACGGTTGTTTTTACATTGACCGGACGGGCTCTAGGGTATTAAAGAGCTACCAAGCCTGGTGGCCATTTTCTGACGGGCTCGCGGTCATCGGACTTCGAGAACCACAAGTCTACATTGATAAGAAAGGGCGAGTCGTCGCGCCTTATTCAAGCGACAAATAAACCGCGATAGCCGGAGCGCTGTTCGCGCTCCGGGCCACTGTGTGCTGAGGCGGGAACAAGTGCTGCCCCGTTTCCCGAATTCGCATCTCGGTTTTTGCTCGACTGCTCGTGAATTTAGTGCGGTGGCCAGCTGAAAAGTAACAGCCCCGACTTCTCATGATCGGACCTTGCTATTCGAGGCGAACGCGGTCGTAGCCGTCGAACTTCGCCGTTTCAGACAGGATGATCTGATCGCCGGGTTGAAGGCCATCGAGCACCTGAATTCTATTTATGGACGCAACGCCGAACCGGACCTTCACTCGATTTGCAGATTTCCGATCGGCATCGAGCTTGAACAACGAGGCTACCGAACCGCTCAACTGGTCCGCGGGACGGCCAACGTACACCACATCCGTGAGAACTCTGATGCTTATGGCGCCATCCACCGGATGGCCGATCGGCTGTCCTGCCGGGGCCCGGAGTTTTACTGCCACACGCACCTTCCCATTTGAGGGTGCCGAATCGATGTGTGTGACCGTGCCCGACGCGATGATCCCGCGGCCCACATCGACGGAGGCACTCTGGCCAAGTTGCACCTCGGCGGCGAGCGGAGAGGGGACGTGCAGCTCGGCTGTATCCGGGCCGGTTATGGCGCCCACGGCTCGGACTAGCACGGGGAACTCGCCGAACCTGACGGTATCCACCCAAATGGCATCCTTCGAGACAAGCGCCTCACCAGTTATTTGCTGCTGAGCCTGGGCCCAGTGAACCGTTGTGAGGAGGCAGATGGCAGCAAGGCCTATAGCTACGGCGACCGGCGCATGAGGAGCGGGCTGCGGAGCGCCGGTGAGTCTGAGGACACGGTGAACCAAGGGCCCGGTGGCGCTACTGAGCGCGAGTTCTGGCAGGGCGAGGCGAGCACGCTCCAGCAGCGTGAGGGCTCGGGCATAGACTATCGAATCGCCGCAGACCTCGACCGCCACATCGTCGCAGCAGAGTTCCCGTTCGGTGCGGATGCGCGAGGAGACCCACCAGATGGCGGGCTGGTAGAAGAGCACCGTTTCGGCGGCGGTCTGAAGCAAGTTGGCGAGATAGTCGTGCCGCCGAATGTGAGCCAACTCGTGGACGAGTACGGCTTCCAGCTGAGCGGCACTGAGATTCAACAACGATGCAGGCGGAAGCAGGATCACGGGGCGAAGCCAGCCGACGACACTGGGACTGCCGGCCAACCCGGAGAGAAGCACCCGCACGGAGCGGGAGACGCCCACTCGGGTGGCCAACCGCGACACGGTCTGCAGCAAAACGGGCGGGGCCGGTTCGCCGTCGCGGCGCAGACGCGCTACGTGGCGGGAACTCCAGGCCAAGCGCAGCGCCAGGATGAGAACACCCGCGGACCAGACAGGTAGTGTCCACACTTCGACGGCGGCGATGAAGCGAGGCAGGAATGCGGTCACGGCCAGAGCGGCTGAACCAGCCGCGTCCACAGTTTGTGCTGGCAATCCCTGGTGGACGGCTGCCGGTCCTGGAGCGCGATAGATCAGGCAGACCGTTACTAAGGGGGCCGCGCTCATGACAAGCAAGGCGAAGCAACTCAGGGCGTAACGCAGCCGGACGGGCCGGTGGCCAAGGATCGCCAGGGCGACCCACAGTAGGAATGCCACGACAATTCCCTGCCACACGAAGTGGAGCAAGGCGATGCTGATTGCGTGTGCGAGCTCTGTCATTTGGTTTTTCCTTCCAGCCGATCGAGCAGCTTTTCCATCTCTTCCATTTCACGTTGGGACGACTTGCGGCCGCCCACAGCCTGCAATACCAGGGCCTTGACGGAGCCGCCGAAGGCGCGCTCCGCGAGATCCCGGAGCAATTGCCGCTGGGTGTGCTCGCGGGGGTAGCGCGGGCTATAGATCTGTGGCCGGCAACTGTCGTCGCGGGTGACCAAGCCTTTGGTGGTCATGATTTGCAGCATTTTCAACGCGGTGGTGTAACCGGTCGGTTTGGTGCGATTGAGCAGGTGCTGAACCTCACGAACGGAGTGGGGACCGTGGTCCCAGAGGATCTGGAGGATTTCCAATTCGGCAGAGGTCGGATTGGGGAGGTTCTTTTTCACAACTCATCTTGACGAAGAGTTTCGTCATTGTCAACGAAAACTTTCGTCAATTTGGAGGACGGCTGAATGCCGCGGATTCAGATGGCTTGAACGCGGGGCCTCAAGGAAGGATGGGGGGTGCCTCGGGTTTAAGTTGGGCTCCTCCCTTCCGGATTGTAGCTGCAAGGTCAAAGGTCCTTGCCCCGGGGCGCAATCAGTCCTGGTTCCTGCTGTCCGCATCGCGGCAGAAAGCTGCGGGGCAAGGGTCCTGATGTGTTGAACCGGAAGGTGCTTTCGAAAAGGCCTGAATTATAGACTGATGGGAAGCTGGGCTACATGGAGGAGAGATGGTTACCAGGCGAGGCTTTTTGACAACGGGCGGCTTGTTGATGCCGCTGGCGCCGGGCGCAGAGGCGCGTCCCTTGAAGGTCGTTTGCGTGGGCGGGCATCCGGACGATCCGGAGTCGGGCTGCGGCGGGACGCTCGCCCGCTATGCGGCAGAGGGGCACCGGGTGAGCATCGTCTACCTGACCCGCGGCGAGCGCGGCATTCAGGGCAAATCGCTCAACGAGGCCGCGGCCATTCGCAGCGCGGAAGCAGAAGCCGCGTGCCGGATCCTGGGTGCCAAACCGATCTTCGCGGGCCAGGTCGATGGTGACACCGAAGTGAACCGGGCTCGCATCGAAGCCTTCAAAGACCTGTTGGCCGCCGAGGCCCCGGACGTCATCCTGACTCACTGGCCCATCGACTCCCATCCGGACCACCAGGCGGCCTCATTGCTCGCGATGCGATCCTATTTCGCTCTGCGAGTCAAACCCGTTTTGTATTTCTTCGAAGTGAACAGCGGGTTCCAGACTATGGGGTTCCAGCCGACGCACTATGTAGACATTCTGGCTGTTCGCGAGAAAAAGAAGGCGGCCCTGTTTGCGCACCGCAGCCAGAATGGCGAACAGATCTATCGCGTGCACCACGAGGTGATGGAGAACTATCGCGGCCGGGAGTCCGGCCTGACGGCCGCGGAAGGGTTTGTGTTGCTGTCCCGGGATGGAAAGATGGACCGTTTGCCCGGGGTTTGAGAGAAGGGCGCGGACCAGACGGCGAAGATCAGCGGACGGACTGGTTGGCGGAGCGCCGTTCAACTCAGCACGAAGGCGTGCGAAACAGTGGAGGCCGGAGGGGCGATTGAGGGGGGGGAATGGGCGGTCCTCGCCGGATCCATCGCGAGGAAGCATTTTGGCGGGATCGTTGCCGTCGGCGGGGACGACGGGGTCTGTGGCGGGCGGGATCGAAGCGGCCAACACAATGAGGACTCTCTACTTTTGGGACGGGGATTGGCTGCGGCCTATGCGTGCTCCGTTTCCTGAACTTGCCCTCCCGCCGGATCGCGACCCGTCCCACCGCCATTCTCGATGTAATGAATGCTTACTTTGGAGTACGCCGTGAGCGGAGAGTGGCTATGTTGAATCCTTGTCTTTTATTGAATCGAAGCACCTTATCGGACAAGAAGAAGACTAGCGAGCTACAAGACCCCGGGCGGCGAAACGACAGGTGGAGAGGAGATATCGGCAGGACACCCTTAGTTTTCTATTATTTGCGATAAGGTGCACGGCAGGCTGTCCCGCTTCTCGCACCGCTTCTCGCTCCGGTTCCCGCATGGTTCGGATTACCGGACTATCTCGACTGCCTATCCAGCCATTCAGCGATCTCTACGGATTTGGGCATTCTGTTGTAGAGCGTTTTTGCGGCAGATTCCAGATCCGGCTGAGGCGTCGGCGCCCGCAGCATCCGGCAGAACTCGTCGGGGCGTTGAACGTTGGCAATGGTAAAAAAGCTTGAGTTGTCCTCGATCTCGGAACCTAAACTTCTCGCCACGCCTAATGCCACAGCTCCAACGAGCGCCCAACTGAGCGGTGACTTCCCGACTTGCCAGCCTATACTCACATAGGCTTCGTCTGTGAGGGAGTATGAGCCGTCATCTGTGGCGACCTGAACCGGAACTGTAATAGGTGTGACCGCGACTCTTTCGTCGTACCGAGAAACTGAGCACAATACACGATTCGACGTTTCGGTGAGTTGGCCGCTAGATGGGCCTCCCCCTTGGTCAGATTCGTCGAAGCTCGCCATGATGCCTGGAATGCCGTCGAAGTGCAGAAGTTCTCCCAGGGCAGAAGAGGCAGCCTCCTCGATCTCACTGAGGGACATCGGACGACGTAACTTGACGAGCAGGGTCACTGACATGTTCCGTTATCACCTGTCTTCTGGCAGCTCGCCGTCACCTGTTTGTTTTGGATTGTTACCGTTCCGTTCGATGTTGTGACCGTAACTTTTTGAACGGAACTTCTCCCAACGATCGAAGGCAGCGGGCCGTTGTTTGCGAAGTTGGCGACCGCATTCGCATTCATGTTGGGCGCAGAGATGAACATCTCGACTCCAGTAAGATTGTTGCCGCTCGGCAACGTTACTCCATTGGCCGCTCTCTCTGTCGCAACAGTCTCCGTCAGGACGGCTTGCGGGTTGTCACTCGTCAGACCCGTCAACTCTGTGGGGATTGCACCTTGCGGGTTGACAAAACCACCAACAATCTGGAGAGCATCGAATCCCTGATTGTTCGGGTTGTCCACCAGGAGCATATCATTCCCGGTCATCCTTGCTACAGCATTTGCCTGCTGGACCTCAGCCGCAGACGACTGTGGGCCAGGAATAGCCGTGGCAGGGAGCAAGCCAAGATCGTGCATGCCACCCAGCACCGCTTGAGTAATGGAAAATTCCTGATTGATTTTTGCCAGTTTGCCCAGCGCCGTTGGGCCGCCCATTGCGTCATACACGTAGACGGTGGTCACAGTGTTCACGGTTCGCTTAACCCGGTGCCCTTCCCCGTCATACTCGGCCGACATTGTGGCGCTGGGGCCTGTCTTGCCGCCCACCATCCGGTTCTCTCCATCGTACGCCAAGTCGGCGTGATAGCCGTTAGTGACGGGGAGATATACATTGCCGGCAGCATCGACGCCGGAAATGGCCCATTGGTTGTTCACCACCAGTTGTTGGCTCACGGGATCTGTGTACTGCGTCAGCAGCTTCGTCAAGGCGGTCACCATTTTCGGTGCCATGGAAGTAGCCTCTCCAGGTCTGGGAGAAACGTCCCTCCCTTCGTAGCATGGACGTCCGCCTTAGTCAGTGGCCGCGATCTCTTTCCATCGATCTCCGTGAACCCATTCCGTTGGCCTACGCGCGCCGCTACCAGGACCGCGCCGCCAGGCCGCGCAACCTCGGCGTTGCGCGGGTTCGCGCAGTTGATGTGGTCTGCGAAACCTGGACGGGGTTGAGCTTCGGCAGTTGCCACTTCCGCGCTCAGAAATCGTTCTACCTACGTGAACGCGACCCGTCCCAGTGGCCATTTCGATGGGTTGAATGCGTACTCCGGAGTACGACACGGGCGGAGAGCGGGCGCGCCGAGGTCCTGTATGTTATTGCATCGAAGTCAGTTGCTGGCCATGAAAAAGGCTGGCAGGCACAATGATTTCAGCGGTGAAACGAGAGAGAGCAAGGGGACAGCGGCGGTAAGCCTTTCTTTTTCTGTGGCTTGCAGAAGGGTGCACGTCAGGCTGTCCCCGTTCCGTCCCCGTTCCCCGTTCTCCGTTCGTCCCCGTTCCCCCGTTCCATAGTCCCCGTTCCATTTGGGAACGCCGTTCAAAGAACCTTCACGGGAGGAAGTGGACGGCAGTCGATACAATGAGCGAGTCTTTGTAGCAGGCTGAATTCCGGGTTCGAATGCCGACGAACCTGGTGAGGAGGACAGGATACCGTAAACTCATGCCATGGATCACGAGGGCACAATTTCCGCTGGGCCGGGTCAGGCCGTCCCCGTTCGGGAAACCGGGAACTCCATCCAATAGACGAAAAGGTGGCGTTGCGCCGAATGCTCTACCCAATCTCCATTCCGAAGCCGAATAGCGCAGAAGAGCCTGATCGGTTTCATAGACCGGCGAGGGCCGTACCATCGTTCGCCCCCGCTACGCAGGGTGGCTCGTATTTCTTCGAGGGCAAGGCTTCCGTGGTTGAGAGAAACGGAGAGTCTGAGCTTCATCAATGGCGAGGGCAAAGTAGTAATTCCTTGTCGGTTCCAGGGCCTTGGCCGGTTCAGGAATGGTCTGTGCTCAATAAATGGAGGCTTCATCGATCACGCTGGTAAGTGGCTGATCGAGCCACGTTTTCTCGTGGCAAGTGAGTTTTCAGAGGGCCGAGCGTTTTTCTCTCTTGATGGGGAGAAATTCGGCTTCATTGATCTCCGGGGAGATGCCGTGATCTGGCCCGACTTCCAGCAATGCCGACTTTTTAGCAACGGGCTTGCAGGAGTGTGCCGTGATGATCGATGGGGGTTCATCGATCACAGCGGCGAAATCAGGATTCCTCACGTTTTTGAGTCGGTACGGCCGCAAGGATTCAGCTACGGACTCGCCGCCGCACAGATCGATGGGAGATGGGGGTTCATTGATCACTCAGGGAACTTCATCATCAGACCTGAATATGAGGATCTGAATCTGTTTTCCGAAGGCCTTGCTTCGGTGCGCCGTGATGGAAAGTGGGGCATGATCGACCTCGACGGGACGCTGATCGTGGATTTTACGTTCACCGAGCTTGGATCACTTGAGGGAGGGAGGGCCAATGCACAACTGAACGGTCAAGCTGGATTCGTTTGCAGCAACGGTTCATGGGTTATTCCTCCCACATTCGACCGTTGCTACCGCTTCTTTGGGAACCTGGCAGTGGTGCGTCACGGGGACACCTATTCCTACATGCGTCGCAATGGAGAAATAGTCTGGACCTCAGAACCGGGTGCATTCGTTCAGGCCCCACCAGCTTTTCTTAGAGCGGTGAGCGAAATGAGAGCGGCGGCTCGGCTTAACCACAATGCACCACGCCGCCTCGTCGCTGCACTTCGAACTTCACTGCGCAGAAGGGCAGCTTGCAGGAGATGGATCGCGACCCCGGTTGCCAGCGATCATCAGTTTTCCATCTGGAAAGGCAACAGCCTGAGAGCCCGTCGGAATGAAATTCGGCGAGGGGACAGCGAACCCAGGGCGGCCCGTCTCCAGCCGTTTCTGAATGCTTCGCACCCTCGATCCCATGCTCCCCCTACACCCCCGCCTTCGCCACCGCCCCCTCATCGGACAGCTTCACGCGGTCAACGGATGTCTGCGCCTCGAAGGGGGACAGCCAGGCTGTCCCCCTTTCCGCACGGCATGCTGGGACGCCGGAAGGTAGTTATGTTCGGCCTGGGAGTCCTCGATGGAGTGCACGCAGACATCGCCCACCACGCCGACGATCTCGGCGGCGATATTCGGGCCGCCATCGATGTTGAATTTGAGTTCGGGCAGGGTGAGCCGCTTCCTAATGGCTTGGCCGGCAAAGTAGCGCCTTTGGATGGATTCGCCGAGGGAGAGGGTGGCGGGGCCGCGAGCAGGACCAAGCGGCGGGCCCCCGAATGGCCTGGCATTTGCAGCAATATATGCTTAGGAGGTAATGGAGTTCCCTAAACGAGGCGAGTCAGCTATTAAGAACGGGCGGAACCAGGTGGTGCGCATTCCGCGAGGATTTGAATTGCCCGGCAAGGACGCTGTGATGCGCAAGGTAGGGGAGAAACTCGTCCTGAAGGTCGTCACCCCAATATCCCTGTTGGCGGTCCTTGCGAAGCTCACGCCCCTGGACGACGGGTGCCCTGAGATCCCTGATTTGAGTCTGCGCCGCGTCGAACTCTGATGCGCTACCTACTCGACACAAACATCGTCTCCGAATTGAACCGTATCCAGCAGGGCAGGGGGACGGAACGGGTCCGGGCGGTGGGTGAATGCAGTCGCCGAGACCAGCATCATAGTCGCCGCCGAGTTGCGATATGGAGCCACCGAAGACGCGCTGCGCGAGGTCTCGCAGCAAAAGCCACTATGAGGGTGAGCCGCAAAATGATCCATGAAGAAGAACTGGTCTATCCGGGCCTCACTGCATTCATTGAGCTGGCCTTCCACAAAATTCTGAATGGTGGTCGCATCTTGCAGATGATTGTACGTCAGCCGGAAGCACGCCCAACAATGGCACTACCTATCGAAGAGGAACGGTTACTGCCATGACCGCAATTAGAGACCACGCTGGGGATCGGGCCCTGGCCCGATTCGAAAACCGGGATTGATCCGGCCGGTTCTCGAACGTCTGCTCAGGGCGGTCATTCCAGCAGCGAATCCCGATTTCGAACCATTGTTCGAGAAGAGGTGCGCAAGTGGTGGGTTGAGATTGACGCGCATCAGGCGTGCCACAACGTGAACTCGGCTTCGATGAGCAAGGGCAAGTCATCGTAGCGGCTCCTCTTGGACGCAACTTCGGTTTCTTTACTGACTCCAACATGACCTTCTCCCCGGACGAGCATCCTTCAGTGTTGAATGCTTCGTTCGAGGCGGCATGGTCCGAGTTTGAAAGTCAGTGGGCCGAACGCAGTCAAGCGTGAATGCGTTCACCTCCCGATGAGAGAGAACTCACATTCGGTCTGCAATCTGAACCAGAGCCACACTCTCAATACTTCATCAACTTCACCCGCACTACCGTCCCGGCACCCGGCAGCCGCAGCCCAAAGAAGATCTCGTCGCCGCTCAACTGCCGCCGCGCCTTCCATACCCCATTCTCGTAGGCGCCTTCTTCGGCGCTCACGAAATCCGCTCGCGGCGCGGGCGACCCGAATTTCGGCCGGAAGTTCACCGTCGTGTCGAAGCCGGCGATTACGAATTCCTCCGGACCCACCTGGCCGATCAGTACCCGACCCGTCGTCTTCGGCGTGCCCGCGGCTCGCGCTCCGCCGTAGCCCCAGTGGGACGGCCCAAACTGCGCCATCGACTCATACGCGCCGAAGTCGCCTACCAGCGTCGCTATGCCTGTCTCTTCCACAAACGACCGCAATTGCCCGTACTTCTTCGCTTCGGCCAGCAGCGGAGTCGCCGACGCCACTACCCGATAGGTCGCAGCCAAATCGCGCAGGCTCTCCGGCACTGCGCCGGTGTCACCTTCCGCGGAACCTTCCACTCCGAATACCGAGACGCCGATGCCCTTCAGATCGCCCAGCGCATAGAACATGCGCCGGCAGAAGCCCAGATCGCGCCCGGTCTCCGGAATCAGCAGCGGATTGTCCGGCCGGCTGTACGGCGTGGCTTCCTCGATGTACTGTACGTAGCTCTGCTTGTAGATGTCCGGCGAGATCCAGTCGATTGCAGGGACCAGCGCCTTGTAGAGTGGCAGCATGCGCGTCGTGGCTCCGCCGCTGGGATGCGAGAAGCCCGGCTCATAGAAGCCGTCCTGAATATCGCTCCAGACGTTCAGGAACATCGGTAACGGGAACTCTCGCTTCCCTGCCTCGGCCACCCGCTGCAGGTACTTCGCCTGGTAGTAGGCGGCGAATGTCTCGCTGCCGTACGCGCCGAACACATCATTCCAGGTTCCGCTGCCGGTCTTCCCAGATGCCTTAATCGCCTCGGCGGGAGCCGCCTGCGCAAACAGCTTGTTCGCACTCTCGGAGTGATCGCGATCCGTGCCGAGGACACCCGCTTCGTTTTCCACCTGCACGGCGATCACCGTGTGCTGCTCTCCGTCGATCTCCTTCAGGTGCCGCATGAACGCGGCAAAGCCCTTCGCGTCCGCCGCCTGCGTGGCCTCCACGTGCGTTGCCAGCGCGCGGATCGGGCTGCCGGTCTGGTCGATCATCCTGGGGTACTTCTGAACGTTCTCCTTCACCCAGGCCGGAGCAAAGTGCATCGCCCCGTTCTTGAACCCGCCGAACCAGGCCAGAATCAGCCGCACCCCATTCGCCCGCGCGCCCGCCACCAGTCCGTCGACGATGGCGAAGTCGAATCGCCCCTCCACCGGTTCCACGGCCTGCCACTGGATGGGGATCTCCACCGTATTCACATGTATCCGTTTGGCCAGCGGCCACGTCCGCTCCAGTTCCTTGGGGAATCCGCTCGAGTTCCCGGTCTGGATCCCGAGAATCAGGAAGGGCTTATCGTCCACCAGAAACTGGAACCCGCCCTTATCCTTGACCAGCCGCGGCATCGGCGCCGCCGGCAAACTCATCGAGGCCAGCAACAGGGCCGCCATCACTCTCAAATACATGAAGCCTCCTGGAACGCGGAAGACCGGACAATCACCTGGCGCGGGCCTCAGCCGGAGCGATGCCGCGGACCGGGCCCACAGACAGCATACAGCGGACCAGCGACTCCGGAATAGGGCCGGCGCGAGGCGAGGCACCACTTTCTGCAATCGCTACCACATCCACCAACAACGGCTGGCAGCAATTCATTGGCCGGGCGTGTGTGGAAAGACAGACTGCTTGGGCCGGCGTCGACCGCTGGCCGCGGCCATCCCTGTAGTCACCTGACGCGGACGCGCAGGGTCACGGTCTGGCCCATGACCTTCGGTGTGATGGGGTCGAACGTATCGACATCAAACGGCCGATTGAGCTGATTTCCGGCCATGTCTTCCAGACGGGTATTCACGACAACCGAGTAAGTTGCGGCGCGCCACGGGTGGTCCGGGGTGAACCGCCACTCGGTCTCACCGCGACCCACCGAAACCTTCCCGCTGGCGCCCGTGACCTGCAACTCATGCTGCAGCATCGCGAAGTCGAGCGGTTCAGGGAATCGAATCACCAGAGGCTCGATGCTCCCGGCACGAGGCGCCGCGATGCTCCACTTTCCTGGATCCGGAGGCGTTCGATCGGCCGGTCCGGCCCGGAACTCCTTGCGATACTCCTCGGCCAGGGGTGCTCCGCGGGCGTCCAGCCAGGCGCGGTCCACCACGAGCGTGTACGCGTGCCCTTGTTCCATCGCGGGTCCCGCTTCCGCCAGCGACGCCAGACCGCGCTTGATGCGGCCCGGATCGAACAGCACCGTGAATCGCTTCTGCTCGCGATCCCACAGCTCCTGATCCAGTTCCAGAAACGGATACTCGACAGGCGCCCCGTCGCGCAGCAGGTGCAGGTGCTTCCACGAATCCCCTCTCGCATCGGTGCGGAGAAGTAGAGGTATAGCTTGAGCGCATTGGCCGGCAATACCGGCGAGGTGGGATAGACATGTTCAATGCGCGTTGTGGCCGTGGGCGCCGCGGCGGCCGGCATCGTGATTACGGCTTCGACGGGGGCGCTTCCCTCAAGCTGGAAGACCGCCCGCACGCGCATGCCGGGAGCGAAGGGATACCGGGGCCGGAAGTGGAGGGAGGAGTCCTGGACGAAATACGTCCCGACGACCGGCGGCACATCGCCCTCGCCCGCATAAATCCGAAAGACGCTGGACCACCCGGCGGGAGGCTCCGCGAATGCCTCCCACCCGGTGATGTGAAACACGCCGCCCTGGAATTGAATGGCGGCGAGCAGAAGCAAGGGGAGCATTACGGCAGCGGGACGGTGCGCAGATCGAGGGAGGCTCCTTCGCCGACCAATACCAGCGCGGTGGCGTTGTCGTACTTGTCCAGATGCCGGACGCCGGTGAGGCTCGCCACCGTCTCATAGGGCACTCCGGCGACTTCGGTCTGCGCGGTGATGGGCTTGTAGGACTCCAGGTGATCGGCAGTCAGCTTCATGACGCCGCGGCTCGAGTTCGCCATCAGGATGAAGTGCTTGCCGTCCCTGGCGTAGACGATCATATCGATGGGCTTGTTGCGATTGCCGAGTTCCGCAATGGTCGTGCCCTTCACCTTGCTGCCGGACTTCAGCTCGGATACCGGGATCCGCACCAGCGGCGTGCACGTGTAGGCGGCGAGAATCGCCTTCTCCCCATTGATCTCGTAGGGGACGAAGGTGCGAACCGGCGCCTGGGTTTCGAACCGCCCGTGCGAGCCGTGGTAGATCTCGATGCCGGTTCCTTTGCCGGAGGCTTCGAACGGGAACGGAATGCTGCGCAGGGTGGACGAGAACTCTTCGTTGGAGAGCCCGGCCACCAGCACCTTGCCATCGACATACTTCAACTGCGTGATCGTTTCCATGCGCTCGCGAGGCTTCTGGGGCTGGTCGAGCAGGGCCACGGACATATGCTTGACGTTCGCCAGGGAGACCTCGCTGAGTTTGCCGCCGGGCTCCGCGCGGATGATCACCGGCACAGCGTCGGCGCCACGGCCGCGAGAGACGGAGACAGTGGACGTTTCGCGAAACGGGATTGACGACGACATCCTGAACCAGAATCTGGTCGGCAGTCGTGCCGAGCATGGCCGCGACCTTCTCGTTGATCCCCTTCACTTCGAGAGTGGCTCCGGATTTCGCAGGCGTCCGGTCGTCCACATCCAGGGCTACAATCGAGCCGGCCACGGAATCACCGACGAAGAGAATGCCATCGGGACCGGCCGCCAGAGCGCCCGCCGACTTGAGTTCCACTTTGCCGGCCGGCATGTGCAGTCCAGCCGCGAAAGAAAGCAAGGCCGTGCAACAGGGGATTGCGCCGAGCCGGAACACAGATCAGTACATCCCATAGTGCCCTCCGGGATTGGATTTGGCTCATGCTATCACGAACCCGGCGGAACCCGACCCCCGTGTAATGTTAATTGTCTTACGCTCCCCGGCACGCCGAGGGCACCTGGGCGCACCTCTCCCGTTACCTGGCAGACGTCGTCAACCGCTCCCGCGGCTAGCGGGCCGCGGTGAACTCGAAGCTGCCCGACGACAGCGTGTAGACAGCTTTGCCGTTCTCGAACCGCAGGAAGGCAATGCCCCTGGAAGAAGCCGCCGGCTGGCCACCCTCTTTCACTGAATCGGCCGCGCCGGCCGGCAAGTACAGCGTCGCCGTCGTGTTGGCCGGCACGGTCGCACTGTCAGTGGAGGGTCTGTCCCTCGACTTTCCAGGCACTCCGGATGCGCCCATACATCGAGTCGTAGTAGCCCTCCGCGGAAATCATCACGCCGGTTGGATCGGGCTCCGGTTGCAGAACGAACTTCTGAAACCCGGGCTCGCCTCGCTGGATGCCCCAGGGAATAGGCCATCATCCACTGCCCCACGGCGCCGAACGAATAATGGTTGAACGAGTTCATGCTGTTGTTGCCGCCGAAGCCGTTCTCCACCGTGTAGCCATTCAGACGTTCCCAGATGGATGTCGCGCCCTGGTCGATGGCGTAAAGCCACGAGGGGTACTGGTTGTTGAGCAGCAGCCGGTAGGACAGCTCGCTCAAGCCGTGATCAGAGAGCGCCTTGTTGATCCACGACGTGCCGATGAATCCCGTCATCAGCGAATTGGGCGGACGCACTACTCCGCCATCGTCCCTGTTCTCCCGCCGGACGCTCTCCGCCAGGTTCTTCACCATTTGCGGCCTGTTCTCGTCGTTGAACAAGCCCATTGCCAGTCCTACCGCGTAGGAGGTCTGCGTGTCGGCCACCTTGAACTCCATCGGAGCCGGCGCCCGGCCCGGGGGTACCGAACGCGCCACGCCCGCCCACTGTACCCAGCGTCTTCTTCCCGGCATTCACGAACGTCGTATTGAAAAACTCCTTGCGCTTCTCGTACATGCCTCTGTACTTCGCCGCATCGGCGGGCTTGTCCAGTATTTCCGCAATCTGCGCCATGAGGCCGAGATCGTATGCGTGATAGGCGGTGGACAGGAACGGAGCGCCGAGCGCATTGTTCTGCGGGCCCAGCCAGTCGCCCAACTGGCCATCGGAACTGATGCCCGTCTTCGGGTCGATCGTCGTCTCCAGGTAGTCGATATAGGCGGCCATTGCCGGGTAGTGCTCCGCCAACAGGCCTTTGTCCTTGTACTGGAGGTAGGCTTCCCAGGGCACGACGATGCCGGCGCTGCCCCACAGAACTCCGCCAAACCCACCACCCACCGGAGCGACATCCGTGAACCGGCCTGCCGAGGATTGTGTATCCCGCATCGCCTTCATGTGCCGAGTCAGGAACTGGTCAGCGTTCGAGACATAGGTCGCCGTGCGGGAAAAGACGTTGATGTCGCCGGACCAGCCCATCCGCTCGTTGCGCTGCGGACAGTCGGTCGGAATCGTCAGGAAGTTGTCGACATTCGACCAGACGAGATTGGACCACAGGCGGTTGACCTTCTCGCTGGACGTCTTATAGTCGGCGGTCAGATCTCGCACCGAGCTGATGACGACGCCCTGCACCGCCTCCAGCGGCAGAGGTTTGTCGATGCCGGTGATCTCAACGTATTGGTAGCCATGCGAGGTGAACTTCGGCTGAAATACCTGCCGGCCGGCCTTCATCGTGTACACATCCTGGTTCAGAGCCGCCCGGTAGTTCTCCGTCATCAACATGCCCACATTCCGCCCAGACTCCGCCAGGTTCGGGTAGAGCATTTCCGCGAACCTCAGTGTGAGCCGCCCGCCCGGCTTTCCATTCTCGATCGCGATCCTGGGCACGCCCACCATGTTCTGTCCCATGTTGTAGACGTAGACGCCCGGCCTGACTTCCTTCACGCTCTGTGCAGTGAGCGTGCGGAAAACACCGGCGTTGTTGCCGATCTGGCCCGTGAGCGCGAGCTTGTCGAACCGGAACGGCGCGCCCGGCGTACCCATCCGCCCCTGCTCCAGGCCGGCGAAAACCGTCCCCTCCAGGGGCACTACGGACGCGCGCTTCCACTGGCTGTCGTTATAGCCCGCCGTGGTCCAACCTTCCACCACTGCCTCGCGCCCCGCGTTGTAGATCTCGCCGAAATCGAGACTGCTGTAGATCACCGGCCCGGATCCGAAGTACTTCCAGGTTTTGTCGTCGCTGGTAATGGTGTCGGACGTACCGTCCCTGTAGGTGATCACGAGCTTCGCCAGCAAGGACTGGCGGTCGCCGAAGTGATTCCAGATGTTACCGAAACTCAGGAGGCCGCTCCACCAGCCTTCGCCGAGCATCGCGCCCAGGGCATTGTCGCCGGGTTTGAGCAGGCTGGTTACATCGTAGGTCTGATACAGATGCGTGATGTTGTACTGCGTCAGCCCGGGATTGTAGTAATCGTCGCCCACGCGCTTGCCGTTCAGAAAGACCTCATAGATCCCACGTGCGGTCACGTACAGCCGGGCGCCGGCCAGCGGTTTCCCCGCGGTCCTGAACGTAGTGCGCAGCATCGGCATCGAGTTGCGGCTGGGATCCTTCACCAGGAAAATGCCCTTCGTGCCGCCGGTCAGGGCATAGCGGCCGTTTTCGACCGAAAACCCATCGCCGGAGAAGATGCCTTTGTAGGCGGAGCCCGAGAGATCCTCCCGAAACAGGATGTTGTTCGGCGCGCGGTTGTTGCGCACGGTGAGATCGCGGAAGGCCGCGCTTTGGCCCGCTTCCATCGAGAACCCGATATCGCACAACATCCCGAAGGGAAGATAGTTGCCGCCCATGCCCATCGGGTTCAGGTTGACGGCATTCGCCGGAGCTCCGCGCCCGCCCGGCCCGCCTTGCGGAGGACCGGCCGGAGCCGCCGGGGCTGGGGCGCCCGTGATGTTGCTCTGCCCGTCGATGGAGATCGCAATCTGGCCAAAGACACTGTGGAACTCGATCACATGCTCGGAGTTCCGGTTGGCACTGTGAATCAACTCCGGCGCCACCTCGAAGACCTTTAGCGGCGCCGCCGACGTGTCGGTATCTTTGTAACCAACCCGGTAAACGTTGAGTTTCGCCTTGCCGCCCGGCGAGCCGTCCAGAGCGGAGGTATCCAGCTCCAGTTTGATGTAGCTCCGGTCCCGGCCGTTCGTGAGTTGATAGACGTTTTTGTTCCCGTCCATCAGCCTGGAGTCGTTTGCGCCATACACAAAGCTTGCCTTCGTGCTGCCGGGCGCAAGCGTCAGGGCGTATTTCACGTCGAAGATCGTCAGGTAAGGGGCATAAAGGACCAGATCCTCGTCCCGTCCCCCGATCCATTGCGCACCGCTCCACCCACGGCCGTTCGGCGCCGGGTCCATCAGTCCGGTTTCGAACGAGGAACTGGCGGTGAGTCTGGCACCGGCCTGATTCCAGACGGTGACGTTCCAGGTGTAGCGAGTCGCGGCTTTCAGCGGACGGCCGGCATATGCGATGCCGATCGAGGATGATCCGTCCACCCGCTTCGTGTCCCACACGACCGCGCCCTGTGGATCTTTCACCTCCAACTGGTAGGCCGTCTGAGCGGCGCCACGCTCACTGCCCGTGGCCGCCATCTGCCAGCTGAATCGCGGCCGCGGCACGTCGATTCCTATCGGCGCGGGCCGGTACTCCACCTGGAGATTCTGAACCACCGTTGCCGCGTTGACCGCGCAGACGCAGCAGAGCAGGAAGCTCGCCATCGTGCCGGCCCAGCGTGCTGCCGGCAGACAAACTCCAGACGGGTACCTCTTCATAACAACTACCTCCACTACCTGAAGCCGCTCTGTGGTCCACAGATCGACGGATCAATTCATATCAGGAAATGGGAGGAAGTGAAAGCTGAACCCGTGGGCGGCTTCAGTCACTCTGCCGTGTCAACATGACCTGGCCGAGGTGATAAGCGATGTGTCCGGTCCGGCCCAGAAGGACGTTGTAGCGGTTCCGGTGCGGCTCCCGCTGAAAGTCGGCTTCCGAGACGGAGGTGTGCCGCTGCAGCCATTCCGCGGGCGACAACTCGGCAAAACCGGCCCGCAGAACCTCATTCGTCTTCCGCCAGATATGGCGCAAGTCCTCCGGCGAGAAGGGATTCTCCACCGAGCGGTCGGCATTCTTCAGAAAGACTTCATCGAGTTCGGGATGCAGCCGGCGGCCAAAATCGAGCAGAGGGATCAACGCATCGTTCACCGCCGCCAGATGCCCCCAGACATAGATCAGCCGGTTCCTGCCCGGCGCTACCTCGGCCTGGAGTCCGTCCTCGGACAGACTCTCGAAGAACCTGGTCGCCCGGTCCACATTCGTGTTCCAGTTTCGAAGCGCGGCATCAACGAATTGCGGGTCAGTCATCGTCATTCAGTCCTTTGTGAATTGGCCTCGGGCAGTCCCAAGCCTGGCCGGGACACACCATCCGCCTAGACGCACAGATGCTCGACCGGACATCCAGGATTCAATAGTTCCGGTCTTGTGAACTATTGAACTCATGGCCCGGCGGCGTACCATGAAAGGGATGAGACCGCTGCTGCACCCCGCGATCGATGAGATCACGGTCGAATCCATCCTCCACGCCCTGGCCGATCCCGTCCGCGTCGCGATCTACGCCAGTCTCTTTCAATCGGACTGCGCCAGAAACTGTACCAGCCTGCTGGGCGGCTGTGGAGCCAACATCCCGAAATCGACGCTCTCCCAGCACTTCAAAGTTCTGCGGGAAGCCGGCCTGATCCGCAGCGAACGCCGCGGCGTGGAGATGCACAACACGACGCGCTGCGCCGAGATCGAAACCCGCTTCCCGGGACTTCTGCCCGCCATCCTGAATGCGCACTTGCTGCAGCAGGAACGCAAGACGAAGGCCTCCGCCACCGCCAGGCGCAAATCCGCGGCCACGAAGAAGGCCCGTTAACAGACTCTGATGCCGGACGGCCATTCCACCGCCGCCGGCGGGCGTCTTGCCTGCTTGTTCCCCGGACTTCTCTGCTCAGGAGCTTGGGCGGGCGTGCCCGCTGCTCTCCCGCCGTAGTATGGTGATCAGCAGAGCGGCGCCCGCGGCTAGCTTGGAACTTGTGGCCTCGCTCCGCTTCCTCAAGATGCGACCCCTCCTACTTTTCTTCCTCCTGTTGCCGCCGGCCCTCGCGCAGCCGCCCGACTGGCAGACTCTCGAAGCTCGCTCCGCCGGCATGGATCCCCAGCGGCTGCGGAAGTGGCAGGAGGACCTCGCCAAGCTCCGCACCAACGCCCTGCTGGTCGTCCGCCGCGGCCGCATCGTCCACGAATGGTATGCGCCGGGCTGGAACGCCGCTCGCCCGCACGGTACGGCCTCGCTCGCCAAGGCGCTGGTCGGCGGCATGTCGCTTCTCATTGCCCTCAACGATGGCCGCCTCTCCGCGGACGATCCCGCCTCGCGCTTCATCCCGTCATGGCAGTCTCATCCTCTCAAGTCGAAGATCACTATCCGCCAGCTGGCTACCCATACCAGTGGCCTGGAAGACGCCGAACAGGACAACCTGCCCCACATGGAACTGCCCGGATGGAAGGGCGCGTTCTGGAAACGCCAGCCGGACCCGTTCTCCATCGCAATCCGGGACGCGCCGGTCGTCTTCGAACCCGGCCAGGGCAACGCGTATAGCAACCCAGGCATGGCCGCTCTGGGCTACGCCATCACAGCCGCTCTGCGCGGAACCGCGCACCCCGATCTCAAACTGGCCCTGCGCGACCGCATCACCCGTCCGCTGGGCATCCCCGATTCGGAATGGGACATCGGTTACGGGCAGGCCTACCACGTGGACGGGCTCGACCTCTACGCCACCTGGGGCGGAGCCTCGTTCACCGCCCGCGCCGCGGCCCGCATCGGCCTCCTGTTGCTGCAACGCGGCGAGTTTGAGGGCACCCGCCTCGTTGGGTCCACGTGGGTCGATCGCCTGCTTGCCGACGCCGGCATGCCAGTCCAGAGCCGCGCGAGCGGCGATCCGGCGCCGCGCTCCGGTCTCGGCTGGTGGATCAATACCGACGGCATCTGGCCCGGTTTGCCCCGCGATACCGTGGTCGGCGCCGGAGCCGGCCATCAGGTCCTCATCATTATTCCCAGCCTCGACCTGGTTGTCGTCCGCAACGGCCAGGCGCTGAATCCGCCGGGCACCTCGACCGGATATTGGACGCCCATCTTCACGCAACTCATGCAACCGCTGATGGAGGCGGTGGTCGATAAGGCCGCTTACCCAGCCAGCCTCGTTATCTCTGGCGTGCGGTTCGCGCCAAAGGACTCCATCCTGCGCCAGGCGCCCGACAGCGACAACTGGCCGCTTACCTGGGGGGACGATGATGCGCTCTACACCGCGTATGGGGATGGCCGTGGATTCGAGCCTTTCACGGAACACAAACTGAGCCTGGGCTTCGCCAAAGTCGAAGGATCCGCATCGGCCTTCCACGGGCAGAACATCCGGTCCCCTGGCGGCGAGCGCACCGGTGACGGGGCGAAAGGGCCGAAAGCCAGCGGACTGGTTATGGTCGGAAAACGCCTTTACCTATGGGTGCGCAATGTCGGCAACGCCCAACTCGCCTGGTCGGACGACCACGGTCGTAACTGGACCTGGGGCTTCCAACTCGACCGGAGCTTCGGCGCGCCGGCTTTTCTCAACTTTGGCAGGAACTACGCCGGCGCCCGTGATCAGTTCGTCTACGCCTACTCGCAGGATGGCGCCAGCGCATACGACTCGGATAACAACGTCGTCCTCATGCGCGCACCGGCCACTCGTCTGACAGACCGCTCCGCCTGGCAGTTCTTCAGCGGAATCGACCCAACCGGAGCTCCGCTCTGGTCGCCCACCGTCGAAGCCCGCCGCGGCGTCTTTCGCAATCCGCGCCGGTGCCAGCGCGTCGATGCGGTCTACCACCCCGTGTTGAAGCGTTACCTATTGGTCGTGGGGTTCAACCACAACAGCGGCTGGGGCATCTACGATGCACCCGAACCGTGGGGCCCGTGGTCCACGGTATTCGAGACCGATCATTGGGACATCGAAGGCGCCCACGGCTACCGGCTGCCCACGAAATGGTTCGGCCGCGACGGGCGCTCTCTCGCTTTGGTGTACTCCGCGTCGCATGGAAAGAACACGCCCGACGATGATGCCTTCTGCGTCCGCGGCATCGAACTCCAGTTGCGCTGAACCCGCTCGCCGTCGACCCAGACGGCCTTGCGTTTACGCCTGGCCTTCCTCTTCCGGCGCATTCAGCACCAGCCCCATCGCGCGGGTAAACGCATCCCATTTGGAGCGCTCCTTTTGGAGCTCCTTGCGGCCCGCCGCCGTCAGCCGGTAATACTTGGCGCGCTTGCCCGTGTCGGCCAGTTCCCACTCGGCTTCCACGAGTCCCCTGCCCTCCAGGCGGTGCAGCGCCGGATACAGCGAGCCCGTCTCCACCTGCAGCAACTCCTCGGAGGTCCGCTGGATGTGCTTCGCGATCGCATGCCCATGATTCGGCCCGAAGAGGAGAGTCCGGAGAATCAGGACGTCCAGGGTCCCCTGCAGCAGTTCCATGCGTGACGCGGTACGAGGTGCCATTCCGTAGACACTCTACAACATGCCATGTAGAATGTCTACAAGTACCCGACCGACAGTTGCGTTCAAGCGCCTGGGGCGAGCGTTCGCGGCTCCACTTTGGACCAGGCCTCCTGTGCTATACCTGAACCAGAATCGAGAGGAGAGGGCGATGCCAAGGGTACCCAATGCGAAGCCGATGGACAGTCCGCGTTGCGATCCGCGACTGCCGGAGGCGGCTCTTCGATATCGCCGCACCGTCAACCCTCCGCTCACTTCCCGCGAGGCCCTCGGCGCCATCAACGTCACCGCCTGGCTCTACCGTGACAAGACCGGCGTGGAAAGCGTGCAAGTCAATCCGAACATCACCATTGCGGAGTTGAACCGGGCCTTCGGCCCTGCCGCTACGCCGGACGCCGATCTCGGCCTCCACTCGGAGGGCCGCGCCGCCGAATGGTTCCGATTGCGGCCGGATCTACGCGTCCTGCAGATCTTCACTGAGCGAATTCCCTGCGCCAAAATGTGCGCGCCGCTGCTACGTCACTACTATCCGGGCGTGCCCTGGTATTACTACTACGACAGCAGCTCCTGGATCGGCAATCGAGGAGAGCTGCTCAAGCGCGCAGGGGACATCCTCAAAACGGTCTACGGCCTCTAGTCCATAACCCAAACGGTCACCTGTCGTCAACGCTTGCCGGTCGGCGGGTAAATTGCCGGAGGACGGTCCAGTTCGACGTGTCCGATGTTGGCCCACGGGACGTATTCGGGCTGCTGCTGCGCGCCGCCGAAGATCAGCGCGCCCGCGTTTTCCCGCCCCAGATCGCCGGCGCATGCTGGATGCAACGCCTCGCCGCTCCATAGGGTCACCGTGCCGCACTCGGCCGCCTTCTCCCCGGCATCCGATCGCACAATCGAAGCGATCAGTCCAAAGGGAATCGTGTACGTTACACCTTGCGACGGGGCATCCAACGTATCGGTGAACTCGCTTTCGTCCAGATCATAGACCAGCCGGCCCGACAAGCGCCGGCCATCCCGCGTCGTCACGCTGCCCTGGAGCGGACCGCCCGGCGGGAAGTCCCCGTATGCAGGCCCATCGCCGCCCGCGGCGAACTCCACGCGGACAAACGCGGTCCAGGAGACCAGGACCCGCCCATAGCGCGGGTCGTCGATATACACACCACGGCGGTCCTTCTGGAATCCACGCTCCCCCGTGAGCACCACCTCACGGCCATCGAGAAGCGTCACCACGGCATCGTTGCCGGAGCGCCGCGCGATACTCCGGACCGCATCGAAGCGGATACTGCCCTCAGCGCCATCAGCCTCGCCGGTGAGCAGATCGGAGCCGAGGCATTGCTCCCGGTCCCACTGCAGGAAGCCGCGGAACTCCTCGCCCTGTTTCGTCCGCACCGTGCCGTACAGGCGGTCCACCGATCCTCCGGCCGGCGGGCCGGGCAGAAACTCAATCGTGCGGATCCGCAGCGTATCCAGCAGTTTCACACCTTGCCTGGAGTCCCACACCTGCACTCCGTCGTCGAAATCGCTCGATGAGTAGCGATTGAGGACAAACCGGCTGCCGCTTTTCAGCGTCACTTTCACCTCGGCGGTGCTCGCATCCAGGCGGGCGATGTCCCCAAAGCGCGCCATGAAATTCCTGGAAAGGTCGAGCGGGCCTTCCCGGTGGGCAATCTCCAGCCCAAAGATCACAATCGGCCGGCTCTCCTTCGGCAGCTGCTCCGGCGGGACATAACCGGCCCACGGATTTACCGACTTGACGCCATTGAAGTAATCTCCCCAGAACGCCTCCTGATTGCCGCCCCAACGCAGCCGCCCTTCGAAGGTCACCCCATCCACGGTGAGAATGCGGCCGTAGATCAGGCTCGGATGCGGGGCGCGCTCCGCACGCGTGCCCGGGACCGTGGCCGCCGGCGCCATCGTCCTGGCGAAGCTGGCAGCCCGCCGCGTACCCCGGAACCCCAGGAACGCTACCACCACTATCGCCACCGTGGCCAACCCCCATCCAGCCGCCTTACCAAACGTCACCACCCGCCTCCTGCAAAGGATCCGCATGCCAGGCGAGCCACCGCCCTCGTGAAGCTCGCGCCATTCATGTTCGGCTTATTGCGCCGCCAACTTGATACTGCAATGTACTTTATCATGCGAAGTATGCCGCCATCAAACGAGCGCGGGAACCGACGAACGAGTGCCTGAGGTGTGCCTTCCTCCAACAATGTCCGTAACCGAATCTTCCGCCAATCTAATCTGGCACTCCAAGATCGCCTGGAGCCATCCACGAAAGAGCACACTACGGCTCGAGCACGCAGTAGCAGTACAAGAACTGCTGCTGGCTGCCGAAAGGGGTGTCGTGAATCTCTTCGAGGCTGTCCACCAGATGGAAACGTGCCCCGAACTCATCATGAAGCCCTTCCGCGTCGTACCGCACGACGTCCAGGCCGCTGCACTTCAAGGGTCCCGCCGGGCCGAAAGTGCTGACGATTACATGCCCGCCTGGTTTCACCGCCGCCGCCACCGTACGGACATACCGGATTCGAGCTTCCGGCTGTGTGAAGAAATGGAAAACCGCCCGATCATGCCACACATCGTACGAAGCGGCAGGCAGGGGCGATTCCGTAACATCGGCCCGCAGCCATTGAACAGACCGGGCGCGGTCGCCCAGCCGGCTCCGCGCAGCATCGATGGCATTCTGCGAGATATCCAGCACAGTGAGGTTCTCATAACCGCGGCTGAGCAGGTCGTCCACAAGCGTCGACGCCCCGCCGCCGACATCGATGATCGACGCGTGCCGCTGGCCTTCAGCCGCGCGCTCGATCAGGGCAAGGGAGACTTCCAGATGAGGCCGGAACCAACTCACCTGATCCGGCCCCTTCCTTTCATAGACGTTTTCCCAGTGTGCCTGCATACCTCAAGACTCTACTCCACCGCCGCATCGGCGTCAGTATGGCTGCGAGGCATGCCGCCTACTGAGGGTCCCGCGGCCCCTCACCGCGCCACGACCAGCTTGAGCCCGTAAGGCGGGCATACTTCCCCTTTTCGACAGGAGACGGAACCGCGGATAGCAGCACCACCGGCTTCCCGCGGAGCGCATCCAGCACCGAAAGGACGGTCTGGAACGGCACTCGGGCGTCAGCCTTGACATACACCGTCGCCGCACTCAGTTGACTCAGCGCGCCGATCTCGGTCCGGTCCACCCCCACGAACACCTCGACGTTGGCGCCAATGGCCACAATCGTGGATCCTTCCTCGTCGGCCGCCCTCGCCTCGACCGCATGAGGCGCCACGGCCATCTGCACTGAGACGCCCTTCCGCAACGCGGGCTTTGGAAGCTCTTGCGCAACAGCCAGACCACCCAGAGTGGACCCAACGAACAGAATTGACAGGAACAATTTCATCGCACCGGCTCCTTTCGCAGCAGCGGCCGCAATCCAACGGCGCCGCGCTGCCAATCTACCACTTCGCAATGAAACCAGTTATGCTTTGAAGAGCAACTAGGCCCAGTATGGACAACACCAGAGTCTTCAGAATGTCGTTCGCCAGCGTCTACCCGCACTACGTCGCCAAGGCGAGAAAAAGGGGCGGACAAAACAGGAACTCCATGCGGTCATCCACTGGCTCACCGGGTATGACGACAAGGCCCTGCAGCAGGTGATCGAAAAGAAGGTCGACTTTCGAGACCTTCTTCGCCCAGGCGCCGCAATTGAACCCAAACGTTTCCAAGATTACCGGTGTCATTTGCGGTTACCGCGTCGAGGAGATTGAGGACAAGCTCATGCAGAAGATCCGCTACCTCGACAAACTGGTGGATGAACTGGCCAAGGGCCGGGCCATGGACAAGATCTGAGGAGGTGAGCCAAGGGAACTGGCGGATCTCCCATGCTTTCGCCCGCACAGTCCGCGGCCCTGCTCTACGTGGAGTCGATCGCCATGGTCGCCGAGCCAGCCGCTTTGCAATCCATAGCTGGTATCTTCGAACGAGCTGGCTGCGGCATCGAGACCTACTACGAAGCCATAGCGTCCATCCGGCAGCACGCTCGAATCGCACTACACTTCCACCCGGACCGCCTGGCCCACACCACGACCTCACCGTAGCGGAGAACCTCCTCATTGAAGGCGTTTACCGCAATCAGTTCGAGACGGGACTCTCCAGCGGCAGCCCGACAGCTTATCCTGGCGGCGAGCGGGATCTCTGGGAACGAGCCTTGTTCGGTGGTGCCTATCACGGCGAAGGCGTATCTCCTTCAGAGCGCCCCAAGTACGGCTCTCTCGAACTCGTGCGCTTCCCGGACGGCCCAGCGCCGCGCTTCGGATCCTGCTACTTCGTCCTTCGAGACGTAGCCCCGCGTACCTCCATCACCTTCATGGGCAGCGAGCATCCGCAGGCCGGCGATCGCGCCGGCACCCTCGCCAGACCACACGGAGCCTTGGCCGCACTGCTCGCCGAAATTGAGAACGGAGGTATGGCGACACCGGATTGGCCGCGCGTTCCGGACGCCCACGCTCGGCATCCCCGGCATCAACGTGGAGCGCTTCTGTGATCTGGCTCGATGCCTGCGAGATCCCAGGCCGGATCCCGTGCTCGCAAAACCGGGCCGTCTGCTGGACACTGGTGTGGAAGCCCAGGTCCACGGTCCCATTGAACTGAGTCGTGACGTCGAGCGCCTGGTGGCCGACCCGGCTTTTGCCACAACGCCGACCGGCCAGGCCCTGGAAGCTCTGGCGGGCAAGTACAAGCTTCGACCTGAATTGGCACTGTGGCTTCGTACTTCCGGTCAGCGAAGTGCCGGATGACTTTCGCGGCCCCGGAATGCCCGAGTTCGCCCGCCGAGTCGCCGGCCACGCAGATCATCTCGACGCCGCGGTCCTGGGCCAGGCCGCAGCACTTGCACCAACGCAAATCCCGACCAATGGAGCGACTGGGGCACTTACTGGGAAGTCGTCCGGCTGTTCCGTCAGTTGTGGCACGTGCTCGTGCACTTCGGGCACCCAAAGTCCCTTAGATCCGCGCGGCGGCCCGCATGGTCGGCCGAGGAACCTTTCTGAGCGGCTGACTCCGCTCCGGACACTGCACAAGCGAGTAATCCTGTAACCGCTAGACGTACGCCAGCCCGGTGACGTGCAGAGAACGGCGATGCTTTTTCGCGTGTACGCGTCTGGCTTCCGTCCGCCCAATGTGCGGAATCGAGTTCATAACCCGACCCGAATCAGCGGCATCCCGGCCAGCAGTCCCCGCTAAGCACTGATGTGCGTCGCGCGCCAAGGGCACTGAAGAGCCGGGTTCCCGCATGAACCAAAGTAATCAAATTGACGCGTGTCCGGTTAGATTGCACGACCGGCCCCTACCTGACAATTCCGGCGTCGTCCGCGACCACGTAGTCTCGATTGTGAGCGACTCCAAGAACCTTCGACTGAACCTACCGGCATCCGAGCGTATCGGAGGCGGCTGCCCTTCAGGGCGCTAAACGCGCCGAGAAATCCTGTCGCAAGTGGCGCAATTCGACTGGCAACTCGAACCGGAAGCGCCTCACCACCTCTGGAGCGCTGAAATACAGAGGCGTGCCCGGACATACCCGGCCCAAAGTGATAACGCTCAGGCTGAGTGGCGTTAGGGGCCCTTCGGCTGAGTTCGAGTTGAGACTGCGGCTGACTTCGCTCCCCGCATCCAACCTGTTCGAATCGGCGGGGCAGGTTCGCTCGTCGTCGCGGACTGTGGCCATGACCAGGGGGCTCACTCATCGTCGAGCGGCACATAACGCTTCCCATGAAGCTGTCGAGCCAACAGGACCCCAGGCCGGGCACTTCAAAGGACCGCCTCGCGACTATGCGTTGGCGATGGCGGTCCGCCATCTGCGAGACAGCCAGAGACAATCGAGGCGGAGTAGGAATCGCTCTTACTCGATCGAGGATGCTGCGATCGGCATTTACGTTCAGAAAAAGCGTTTTCCCCTCTTGCGGCAATGGTTGAAAAGCGGGTTGCCATTCCGAATCGAGTCGCTGCCCGTCAGGAAGATCGATTGACAGCATTACACCCTCCACCCTCAGCAGCACATTTTCAGGGATCTCCGATATCTGAATGGGAATGGCTAGACGTACGTGACGATCGTCATTGGGACTGGCATCATCGGCGGGCGGTTCTTCGGCAGGAACGGTTCTCCACCCGAAACGGGAGCTGCCGTACATCGACTATCGGAAATCTTGCCGAGAGGATCGTCCGGTAAGGCGTCACAAGCTGGACAACCGGCAGCACGACGAAGCCCGCAAAGATGGCAATGATTCCCCATCGGCTGTGCCGCCGGGCGTATCGAAGCGTGATCCCGATGAGCGTCAGGCCTGCCATGAACATTCCCTGCAGGTCATCGGAGATGTCCCAGCCGGTAGACACATGAGAGTCCGGGGTCACTGTGTCGAGCCAGACCGTCCCGATCATCAGAAGAAGCAACCCAACCGTACTCATCAGCCAGCGCGGGAGATTTCGCGTCAATACAGCGCAGGCCACTACAGGGAGGACGCCAACCAGCATCGCTCCTCCAGTGCCTAAGATCACTGCTGTCAGGTTCGCCAACACGGGACCTCGGTTGCAAAGCAATAAGGCGATCTGGGAAATCAGGGCACGTCGCCGACAAAAGCGGCGCATAAAGAGCCCCTTGGCGGCTAGCAACTTGTACCAGATGTAGGGGCGTGTCACCCAGAACTGGCGATCGCCAACCAAAGCTTCACCTTGGACCAGGCGAACCAAAAGAATCCACCAGGAGAAGAAAACCGCTACGAGTGGAACGATATTGATGTGCCAGCTCGGATTTCGCGCGGGCGTACAGATCTGCCACTCAGTCCAGGTTAGAAGACAGAGCGCAATTACACTGATCAGAGTTTCAATCCACAGCCGGCCGAGATCCTTTCGGATGATGCACGAAGTTTACCATGCTCATTCCTGTTCCGACGGCACCCCGTGCGCCCGGGCAAGAGCGACGAAAATCGACTGGAGAGACATCGGGCAATAGTCACACCGCCAACGTCCCCGTAAATCGTTCGAATCCGCTGCGGCGTCAGGTCGGCGTTGAACTCGCTTTCTACAAATCGCGCGCGGCCGTGCAACGCGCCAATCTGCATCCACGAGGAGGGCCATGCACCGGTTGCGGGCTGGCATTCATCCAGGACAATCTCAACCTCGCGAAAGCGGCCCAGTAAAGCCGTCAATTCCTCTGAGAAAAGCAACCTTCCTTTGTGCAGATAGCCCACATGCGTGGCGAAGCTCTCGATCTCCGCCAGATCATGCGACGAGACGAACACGGTTGCTCCGGGAGATCGCTGCGTGAGGCTCTGGATCAACTCGGCTCGGACCAACGGATCCAACCCTGAAAACGGCTCATCAAGAACGATGAATTTCGGGCGGTATGCAAGCGAACTGGCCAGCGCCGCTTTCATTCTCATGCCCCGCGACAGTGATTTGAGTTTGGCCCACGGCAGGTCGAACTGTTGCACCAATCCCCTTTCGAGATCTCGATCCCAGGTCGGATAGAACTGGCGCACATACCCGAGAAAGTCGCCCACGCGCATCCAGTCCGGCAGTTCCTGATTCTCCGAAACGTAGCCGATCGCGGTGAACACCTCACCTGCGAGAACCTTCGAATCCACTCCCAGGATTTCGGCTCGTCCTGACGTGGGACACAGAATATTCATCATGATCTTAATCGCCGTCGTCTTGCCTGCTCCATTAGGTCCGACGAGAGCATATCCACCGCCTGTTCCGGAACTTGGACGTCCAGGCCACGGAGAGCCTCAACAGCGCCAAACCGCTTCACAAGATTCTCGGTTCGGACTACATTATTCATGCACATCTACCCTTCCGGAGTGATGCCGCGGTAGGCAGGTTCGCGGCTGGGGAGAGGACTATACGCTTTTCAGTGGTTAGGGCCGAGAGAGGGCGGTTTGCGCGTTGACAAACGAGAATTTTACTCTATTGCGCACCGCGGGATGATTTCCAGTCCAGCCGCAAAGCATCTGTTCGTCGAGAGCGCGTCTTCCAACTCTCCGGCCCGGGCACAAGCAACTGCGACCAGTCAGTACGGCGGTTCGCGGAAATCGCAGCGCTCGAGTCGGAATCTGCCTCAATACTCAAATCGGGAACACGGCTCGATCTGTTTGCCAGCTGTTCGGAGTCTGTTGACCTGGCCGGAAAAGCGCCAATCCGAACAACCAGCATCCACGGCCGCGTCCGCACGACTCCTCCAGAAAAGGGACCCACCCACGCCCTTTGCCGCTAGAATACCCCTATGCGCGCCACGCTCCTGCTGCTGCCCATCCTCGTTCTGGCCTGCCTTACTGCTTGCGCCCCCGCGCCTAAAAGCGAAACCAAAGCCTCCGAGCCAGCACCGCAACCCGCAACGGTTGCCGGGCAGAAGTTCCAACATGACGGCGTCGAGCTTTACTACGAAGTTTACGGCTCCGGCGAACCCCTCCTGCTGATCCATGGGAATGGAGGCAGCAGCCGTGACCTCGCAGCCCAAATCGCCTACTTCCGCAGGAGCTACCAGGTGATCGCCATGGATAGCCGCGATCCGGGGCGGTCCGGCGACAGCTCCGCCAAGATCACCTACGAGAAGATGACCGACGATCAGGCCGCACTGCTGGATCATCTGAAGCTCGGCGCGGTCAACGTCGTTGGCTGGAGCGACGGCGGCATCGAAGCGCTCCTGCTCGCCATCCGCCATCCCGTGAAGGTCAAGAGGCTCGTTTCCATGGCCACCAACCTAGCGCCGCAAGGGCTGCACCCGGACGCCTTGAGCTTCATCCGGGAAATGCTGAAGGACCCCAAGATTCCGGCTCGAGACCGGAAGGTGACGGAAATGATGCTCGCCGAGCCGCAAATCGAAGTGGCCGAACTCGGGAAAATCGCGGTGCCCACGCTCATCCTGGCGAGCGATCACGACATGATCGCCGACGAGCACACACTCGACATCTTCCATCACATCCAAAATGCGCAGCTGCAGATCTTCGCCAATGCCACACACATGATCCCGTTTGACGACCCCGATCGCTTCAACTCGGCCATCGCGGCCTTCCTGCAGAAACCGTTCGTGAAGATCGATCGCCTCGGCGACACAATGAAGTCTCTGGAGAAGTTGCGGTCGGCTGCGGCGAAGTAGGCCAGCACCCCCATCGTTTCTTGCAACAGACAGGAGCTTGAGGAATGAAGGCAAAAACCCAGGGAACCAGCCACGGCAACGGCAGGAGTCTGTCGCCGGAACAGAAAGAACACCTGCTCGGAACACTGAAGTCCCGTTTCGAGAAGAACAGCAAGCGTCACGAAGGCATCGCCTGGGATCAGGTACGAACGAAGCTGGAAGCCAGCCCGGAAAAGCTCTGGTCCCTGTATGAAATGGAGCGAACCGGCGGTGAGCCGGACCTGGTGACCCAGGAGCAATCGGGCGGATTCCTTTTCTACGACTGTTCGCCCGAAAGTCCCAACGGCCGTAGAAGCCTCTGCTATGACGGCGAAGCGCTGGAGTCCAGAAAAGAGCACAAGCCAGCAAGCAGCGCGCTCCAAATGGCGGCGGCCATGGGCATCGAGATTCTCACGGAAGATGAATACCGGGGATTGCAGAGGATTGGGACGTTCGACACGAAGACCTCGAGCTGGGTCAGTACTCCTCCGAAAATCAGAGGCCTGGGCGGAGCCCTCTTCTGCGATCGCCGTTACGATACCGTCTTCGTCTATCACAACGGCGCCGAGTCTTACTATGCGGCCAGAGGCTTCCGCGGCTCGCTCAAGGTCTAGCATTCCCTCCCCGCGCCGCCGGGCCGCGATCGATTCCGGGGTGGCGCCACGGGACCAGCATCGGAACCTCCGCCTGATAGCGACGGTAGGCGTCCCCATACCGGACGATCAGATCCCGTTCCTCCCAGCGCGTACCGAGAACGATCCAGACGGTGAACAGCGTGTTCAACAGCGCCCGGTCCCCGGACAGCATGGGTGAGGACCAGAGCAGCACCAGCGCCAGGAAATAGAACGGATGCCGAACCCATCGGTAAGGGCCACTCACTGCCAGCGGAGCCGTGGCGTAGTTGCGATGGTGGAGCCGCGCCAGCACGTCGCCGGTACCGAACGCATCAAAGCCCTCGATCGAGACGAACGCCCATACGAAGCTGAGCAGCGCCAGGAGAGAGACCCCACGGAGAAGAAGGCTCAGAGGACCACCGAGGATCCAGGGCGTCGCATCCACGGTTTGCCACAGTACGCACAACAGCACCAGCGCGAAGGCCGATGCGAAGGTGTACAGCGCCCGGCTCAACCAGCCTGGGATCCACCGCTCGGACCACGCACGAAACGAGCGGCGCACCATCCCACTGTGCTGCACAAAGAAAAGGAAGCAGAGCGTTGCATCGAACAACGCAGCCGGCAGGGGGCTGAACCCGAACTGGAAGAGGCCTAGGCCCATGGCGCCGAGGAACCTGCCGAAGACGACAAACGAACCCACACCGGTGAGCACGGTCAGGCTTAGAAACGCGTAGATCAGAATCCCGAAGAGCTTGTTCCTACGCATGGTTGCTACCTCGCCCGTGAAGACGGGCGCCGCGCCGGAATCGATACACCCTGGCGGCCAGTGTATCTTTTTCCGGCTGACTCCCGTCTTCACGGCAGGAGTCAAAGTGACCAGCGAACCAGTCGTCGATCCTAAGCTCAAGGTACTGATCGCCCTCGGGGCCTCCGTGGCCGCCGGGTGCCAGCCCTGCACGGAATTTCAGATCAAAGCCGCACGTGAGCACGGCGCTTGTGAACAAGGCATCCACTTTGCCGTGGAGGCGGCCCTCGCCATCCGGCAGGCGGCCACCCGGGGCATGGATCGCTGGAGCGAGCGCTGCCAGGGCGAACGGCCGGAGCTCGATGGCGCATTCCGGGCCAACAAATTGCTATTGGCGGAACTGATCTCGGTCGCCTCGGCCATCTGCGTTCAATCCGTACCGGACCTGGTCCTGCACATGGCGGAGGCCGGCCGCTTAGGGGCAACGCCACAGATGTTACGCGCTACGGTGGGCATCGCCAGGTCAGTCCACACCGCGGCCATGGAACAGATCGAAGCGGTGCTCTCCAGCCAGAATGCCTGCTGCCCGCCCGCACCGGATGACGGCTCGCCCTGTGGAACGGCCCAAGGCTGCGGATGCGGATGACCGCCACGCAAACCGGGCCTTGCGTCCTGGCGACGGAGAGAGCAAGATCGCCTCAGGGCATTCTCAGGGAGAGCGGATCCATGTCCTCCATCGAGCGGGACTCACCGGTTGTTGATTTCAACACCGTCTATTCCGCTTTCTATCCGAGAATCCTCCGATACCTCGCACGCCTGGTCGGTCCCGATGACGCCGAAGATGTCTCGCAGGAAGTTTTCATCAAGATCAGCCGCGCTCTCGGCGACTTTCGCGGGGAAGGCCTCTCTTCGTGGGTATATCGCATCGCCACCAACGCCGCGATGGATAGAAGGCGAGTAGCCGGCCCCGTCGCGATTCCGGCCGAAGAGGGGACCGTGACGCTCGATTCCGCCGAGACCGCGGAACAACGCCTGATCCGCGGCGAGATGAGCGAGTGCGTTCGCGGTCTCATCGATGAGTTGCCGGACTCCTATCGAGCGGTCCTCATCCTGAGCGAGATCGAAGGGCTTGCCGATGCCGAGATAGCGAGCGTGGTTGGAGCAACGCTGGAGACAGTCAAAATCCGGCTGCACCGTGCCCGGCGCCGGCTTCGCGAGTCGCTCGTCGACCGCTGCCGTCTTTATCACGACAGCGATGACAGGCTGCTCTGCGATCCGAAAGCGCCGGCTGGGCATTGAAACCCGAACCGAGGCAAAAGCACATCTCGCAGGCCAGGTTGCTCGCGCGGAATCGGCTACACCTCGGGCGGCATCGCGCAGCCGTTCTCCAACTACCGGATGGAGGGCGATTCGCTCAATCCGAACGAGGCAGTTCTGGACACAAAGGGGCCTCCCTGTCCGTTGATAGCAACGCCGGCACCCTGTAGATTGGACCAATGGCGCTTAAACGGATGGATAACGTCGGGATCGTCGTCGAGGACCTGGGTGGGGCAATCGATTTCTTTCGGGAGCTCGGCCTCGATCTGGAAGGCCGGGCCCTAATTGAGGGAGAGTGGGCAGGACGCGTCACGGGGCTGAGCGACCAGCGCGTAGAGATTGCCATGATGCGCACGCCGGACGGCCACAGCCGGCTCGAACTTTGCCGTTACCTCGAGCCGCCAGTCATCGCGGATCACCGTACCGCCCCCGTAAACGCGCTGGGCTATCTGCGCGTCATGTTCGCGGTGGACGACATCGACGAGACCCTGGAGAGGCTCCACCAGCGCGGCGCCCAGCTCGTAGGCGACGTGGTGCGGTACAAGGACGCGTATCGCCTGTGCTATATCCGAGGTCCGGAAGGCATTCTGATCGGCCTCGCCGAGGAACTACGCTGAGTGGGATCGGGCAGGAACGGGGAGAGATCGGAATTGACTACGGCAAATTAGGGACGTCCATTCGTGGTCGGTGGCGGGCAAGGGGCACTGACGGGCTCAGGAGGACCCTTTAGGAGATTCTCTGTGAGACCGCCGTTCTTGTCGAGCGCGTGGACCGTCCGCCATGCGGAGGTAGACGGCCGCGCGCAGCCTCGAGGCAACTTCCAGTCTGTGCGTAGTCCGACGGGAATCGGTGGACATAGGCCGACTTCCCGGGATTGATCTGGACACGCGCATTGGCGTGTGGGCGAGAAACCGTGAGGTTGAGTTTCGTGCCACTTGGCGGCGAGGGCACCAGACTCTGGCTTCTTCCGGGTGGCGCGTGACTCGACCCAAACCCATCTTTCAAGTTCGTGGAACGCCGTTTGCGTCCATTGGCTCGCCAAAGTGGGTCACTCCTCAAATCCCTTAAACTGCATCGGCGGCTCCATCTTTGCGGCGAGCCATCGACAAACTTGCCAAGACAGACTACTGCTAGTTGTTGGTGCGTAACACTAGAGTTCTAGCAAACATAGTCTGGCCGGGGTTGAAACGTCTTCGGCTCCCGGAGCACATTATCCCTTAGCTATCTAGCGCCCAATCCAGGCAAGGATGTCCCTTTGTGAGCACCATTTCCGCTTAACTCTACAAGGCAACGGAGCGGCCGTGCTTCGCGGCACCCGATATGTTGTTTTGCTCCAATACGTTATGCCAACTCGCTCACCATCGATGACTGCTCTGTATCTTGCGTCGAGTCCGCGTCCCCTCCCAGCTCTCAGGCTGGACCACGAGATGCGCGGAATCACTGAGGCCGTCCGAAAGGGCCCGCTGGGCGACGCGCTGAATCTTGTGTCGGCGTGGGCGGCGCGGCCCCGTGACCTCCAGGCCGAACTGCTTCGTCATAAGCCGCAAATCCTGCACTTTGGCGGACATGGCACAGGACCGCTCGGAATTGTCCTCGAGGATGATTCAGGTAACCGAAAAGCGGTTTCGCCGGAAGCGCTGGGCGATCTGTTGCGCCGCATCTCACCGCGCATTCGCCTAGTAGTACTGAATGCGTGCCACTCCATCGCTGGGGTCGATCACTTGACGACGGTCGTGGACTATGTGATTGCCATGGCCGGCCCGATCGGTGATAGCGCGGCGCAACTCTTCTCGCAGGCGTTCTACGAAGCACTCGCATTTGGCGAGAGCGTCACTAAGGCATTCGAGCTCGGCGTCAACCGATTGCGGCTCGAGGGGTCTGACGATGCCTCGATGCCAGTGCTCCGTAGCCGCCGCTCAGCGCGTTCCTTTCGATTGCCCCGAGAACTGCCGCCGCGAGAACTGCCGACGACTCGGCCGGATGCGAGAGAAAGGGACGCGCGACCACGGTGATCGCCGGTCGTGCCAGGGTCGACACGGTCATCAATGCTAACGCCTCGACGATGAATTTCAACGTTCCACCTCGAAGAAAGCGTTGAACCGATGTCGCCACAGGAGCCGGTTGTCATGCAATGCGAGGGGTGTGGGGCTATTTGGATGCCGGGTCGTCTGAATTGCCAGGCGTGCGGCTGGCAACGCCCCGCGGTGGCCATGGAATCGGCCTCGGCACCAACGCCGGAAGCGAATGAAGCGGGACCAACTGCGCCGCCTCCATCGGGCCCGTCGACTGCGAAGGACGATTCGGCAACGAACGGCCCCGGCGAGCCAGAGAGCCAGGCGGCTCAGAAACCACAGATCGTCGAGAAGCCTTCGTCATCGTCGCCTCCTGTCAGGCCACAGCACCGTTCTGATTTTTTCACCCGCAGAGTCACAGCCAGTCGCCAGGAGAAGATGGAACAGAAGGATGCCGAGGCGTCCGTCAATGTTCGCGACTCCTCACAGATCGGACAACTCATCAACATCGTCGCTCATGGCGTGTCTGTCGGCGGCGCACCCGCCACTGCCAAGGGGCCAGAGGGCCGAACGAAGAAGCGATCGATTCAGGAGCTGACGACGGAGCTTCCACGCCTTGAAGGCCAGCACCCGTTGACAAGTCCTGAGCTGGACGAGCGGGCCCGCAAGGTCAGGGAAGTGGAAAGAGTTCTTCTCATCGGCTGCGTTGACGCCGCCGTTGCTACGTTCGGCGGCACAGGCCCTGGTAGACCGTCTGCGTCTGCAACGTGGACCGGCGCGTTCTTCTGAGCTTCGACGATCAGGGCGGAAGCGAGTTGACGGTGCGCGCCTTTATTCAAAATCCCGGTGGCTTCCCGATCCAATGAATCCGTGGTCGTCGTTGATGCCTATCACCCACACGCGCAGACGTTTTTGGATTCACTTCGAGCCGAAGGGCAGTTGGTCGTGCCAGATCTTGAGGGATCGGCTGAATATCAGGAAGCTCCTACTGCTCGTGTGCCGTCCTTCTCACGTAGGTGCCGCCAATCGTGGAACTGTTGAGCCTCTCCCTTCCTGGACGGTGCCATTTCTCGACTACCTGCTCCGACCGGCATTTGGCGAGCGCGCCGAGCAACTGAGCAAGATGCTCAACAGCCAGCGCGCGGCCGGCAAATGGAGCCGCGAAGAACGGGAGTTCTACCGGCAGGTGAAGTCCTGCCTCGACGAGCAACGTCTGGAAACGGTCATCGGTGCTGGCGGTTTTCCGACCGGCGGTACGGTCGACGAGTTGGCAATGCCCGCTGACAAGCCGGTACACCAGGCAGCACTCTACGTCGCGTCCCACTTTCCCGGCTTGAGCGCGGCCGACTTTGGCCGCGTCATGCGTGCGGTCTTGGGCGATGAGACGACGACGGTGGTGGTCAACGTCACACGAGTCGCGGCGGACGGGACGTCGAAGGTCCGGTGAAGTACAGAAAGTTAAGGCGCTCGTCGAACTCTGGACCGAACGATGCCGACCGCATTCTATTTGAATGCCGCATCGTGTCACGACTGGATCCGAATGTTGGGCGCGTGCTGGAGTTCGCCGACGCCATTCGCCGCACGCAAGTACTCCAGACGCTTCAGAACGATCACAGTTTTTATCTTCAAGCCAAGTTTAACGCCATCTGCCGAAGACTCTTTTTCGACGGCTCCGAGGCGATCGCGGGCCACGTTACCAAACTCACCGCGGAGATGATGGCCTCCGACACCGGAACCTACACCGCTCACTGGCTTCTGGCGCTTCGGCAAGGGCCGGTAGCTGGTCAAGCATTCAGATCGCGCGTCTCGCCAGGGTGCTTCGACTTCTGTTCGCGGCCAGCCCCACGCGCGGGCAGGCAGCAGCTGTCCTCGACATGTTGATCGTCGAGCATGCCCATGAAGCTATCGCCGGGCTGCTACGCAGCCTGATGTTCGTGCCGAACTTCGACCCGCTGTACTCGATCAAGCAGGTGATTGATCGGGGCGATGAAGAGGCACGTGGCTACGCCTACCGCTTTCTGTGCGACGAGGTGGTCGGCCGCTCTGAGGTCTACCCGCTGCTGCACACGATCGCAGAATGGCTGCCGCCGGTGGATACTGAGCTTGAACGCTATCCGCCATCAGCCGAGAACTCGCGCTCCAGTTCCTTCTTGACTACATCACGTACGCGATCGCGGAGTTCGAGCCTGCCGACTATGGCGCATGGCCGAGCCCCTATCCACTCTTTGCGACCACCGACACGGCGACCATCGAGGACGAGATCGATCTTGTTATGCGCTGGATGTTTCACCCCGGTATGCACCAAGCAATTGCCAACCTTGGTCTTGCACCAGCTCTTTCCCACGTCCTCGCCGCCATCATCGCCGAGTGGGCCTTCATCCTGTACGGGCCAAAGCTAGCGAACATCGGGGCAGTACTACGTGAGGGTGATCCGTTGCCGTTGGCGCTGACGCGCGGTCCCGGGGCAGTGGTGCAGTATGTTCTCAAGCAATTGCTGGAGCGCGCCCACCCGGCGGGTCTACTCGCCCGGATGGTGGTGTCGGCCTACTGGGAGGCGATGAAGCGCAACCTGCAAAGCGCCCAGGGAGGGCGCACCACCGCAGAGCGCGCTGAACTCGCCTGGAAGCAACAGGTGGTTCGAATGTTGATGATTCAAATGTCATCGCTCCGGGGCTGAGGTCATGGCTCAAACATATCCGTTCGATCGCGTTATTCGCCTCGTGGCCAGCGGCCACGTCCCTGCTGCCAATGAACGCGTCGTCGTCATCGACACGCAGACGCAGCAGATCGCTGGCAGGCGCCCATTCCTAGGCTGGGGCACAGGGCATCGGCACTACCTGATCGGCAATGCCCTCAACCCCGATCACATCGCCCATCTCGAGTTCCCCGCGCTACAACTGCGCGATCTCGACACCAGCGTCAGCGTCTCCATCGCGATGCAGGCGACCTGCCCCGCCGACAGTGAGTCAGTAGTCGCCCTCGCCCTCAGCGACGCCGCATCGTCGCCACTCGACGTCCTCGAACGGCATCTGCGACGGTGGTTGATCGAGATGAAGGGCGCCAGCGTCGCCGACTTCGTCCGCGGATATTTCGAGGATCGGGACAACATGGCCAAAGAGATGGGCGAGCGGGCGCTTCGCGAAACCGGCCTGCAGGCCGAAGTCAAGCTCACTCTCGACGCCGAGAACTCCTTCGGAGCAATCCGAGTTCAGGTGCCGCACTTGCCGTTCCGGGTTAAGGACTACGACGAAGAGCAAGACCTCTCACTGACCGTCGACCTGGAAGTCGACGGCGCCAACAAGGCCAACGCCGTCCTCCACTTTCCTAACAACCGCACGCTGCACACCGTCGTGCCTCAGGCTGTTCAGCGCTTCTACCGGCAACGCATCACTTTGCAGGTGTTTAACGCAGACCCTCATGCTGCGAAGATCCGGGCGGAGTTGACTGCGCACCTCGATGCGGCACTCGAGCCGGCAGGGCGAAGAGTTGCCGCGATCACCCTCGAGCCGACTTTGGTGGAAGACCTGCCCTCCTTCGTCGAAGTGGACGTCGACGTATCGTGCCAGGTTCAGGAGTACCCCACTCCGATCGTTGTGACGAACCGGGTGCAGATGGTGCTCAAAGATGCTGCGCTCTACAAGACGGCAGGTCCGGCAGACATCCATGTATGGATCGAGGAGACGCTCGGGCGGATCATTCGTCAGCGTCTCTTCGATGCCCGCTACATAGACCTGCTAATCCGGTTCGATCCGCTCAAAGCCGCGATCAAGAAGGCACTAGTCGCCGAGTCGGCCGCCCTCGGCTATGACATCAAGCAGTTGGTTGTTGGGCCCGACCTTGCGCCGCTTCGGCTACGCGAGCCCTTCATGCTCGATCCAGAGGCCACGTTTGAGACCAAAGTGGCCGGTGTGCACGTGAAGTTGCACATCGTCGTCACTACGCGGGATTCCCAAACTCGAAAAGATCGAAATAGCACTGAATCGTCAACAAGATGTGCGCGCGCTCATGCAGGACGCTATCTGCAACGTCGCCCGCCAGTATCTCCATAAAGTCGAGCCTGAGCACTTCTACATGCGCTTCAGCTTTGTGGATCCGACGCATCCCGAGGAAACCCAGTCTGTTGAAGGTGAATTGACCGCTCTCATCAAGGCCGCCCTCGAGGGCGACGAGTATCACGCTGAAGTGATTGACATCGTCATCAAGATGGTCGACACCGATCTGATTGAGCGCTTCAAGAAGCTGCAGGAGCGAATCTGCGGCCTCGATCTCGTCATTGAGCCACTGCAGGGTGGCTCGTCGGTGCAGTTCTTTTGCAATCTTCGCATTGCCGCCGTTGACTCCGCAGGTTGGCAGCGCTTTCAGGTCTCCACCGGCACGTTGGATGAACTGCAGGTGCAAGTGAAGTCGCGCATTCTCGCGTGGCTACAGACCTTGTCGAGCAAGGCTCTCGAGTACACCAGCGAAGCCCATCGCAAGGAACTGCAGGCTCGCATCCAGACGTTGACCCAGGAGTACGTGAGGGAGGAGTTTCGGCCTCGTCGCCGAGATCAGCAATATCCGCCGCTCGCAGACGTCGCTTGAGGCAGAAGTGTTCAAGCACGACCTGAATCGCCAGTCCGCTAGGCTTCAGATTAACGCGGCGTACATCGCTGACACGATCGAAGCCGAGATCAGCCTTAACAAGTCGAAGATCGACCAGATATCACTGCTCGTAAGCCGCCGCCATGAACTGGTCGATCGCGTTGGCACTGGCGCGGAGATCGCCGATATCGATAGCAAGATCGACGCGTTGAAAAGCACTCTGGGCCGGGAGAACATTCCGTCGATCGAGAACCTCGAGCAGACCACCATAAAGAAAGGGGGGCTGCCGCCAGGCGACGTCAGACGGCTTCTGGGTCTGCCTTCGAGTTCAGGCGGTGAGAGCGATGGTGGCTCGGATCGCTCTAGCTCGCCTTCATTGTCGTCGTCGCCCGCGCTGCGCCAGGCTGTGGCCGGAGCTGTGCCGCGCTCACTGATGATGCAGGCGAGCTTCTGGCAGCGACAGCGCTCCTTCGTCTGTCTGGTTATCGCGAGCGTGGTCGCCGGTTACATCCTGCTTCCGTACACGTCTGGCAGCGACGGCAACGGGGAATTCCTCTCCGTGATCGTGTTGCTACTGGCTGTCCCTGGCTTTTATCTGACCGCTAAGATGCTGGCGCAACTCGACGTTGAAACAGCGCTCGTCATCGAGGTTGAGGCCCGCGCCGCCGACTACCTACGCGACGTCAAGACCAAGCAGCGAGCGCGCATCGATCTCGACCGCCTGGAGGAGACACTACTGCCAAACAACCCTGCCGAGCCACCGCCGCCGCGATGACTGCTCTTTCAGCATATCTGCAAAGAGGCAAAAGATCGGCGGTTCGATTCGACAGTGAATCTGACGCAGCCCTACCGCGAAGAAGCGCTTGAAGGCATTCTGCGACTGCAGAATCTGCAGAAGATTGCGCTTCGCTCGGATCTCGGCACTTTCATCGGTATGCTCGTCGCGCTTAAATCGAGCCGATTGACCGATATTAGTGGCCCTGAGAAGTTACTCTCCGTGGTCCAAGCGATGTTCGGTGGCTTGTTTGTCTCATTCACAGCCAGTGTCGCGGGCTTGGAGGTCGCCGTGACCCTCGCAATTGCGTTGCACTTGCTTCGCATGCGCCAGGAAGCCTACTTCGTCCGGATGGAGAGTGCGGCAGTCACATTGCTGTCCGCTGCGCGGCAGGCGATCAACCCTGACGACTTCCTCGTCGAGTTCAGCAACGTGACCGCTGCGGTTCAGGAACTTAGCGCCAAGGTTTACCAACAAACGCAAGAATGGTCGGGGCGGCTCGGTACGCTCAGCAGGCAAATCGACGATCGAACCCGGACACTGGTCGAGGGCATGAAGAGGCTTTCCGAGGCCAAGGTCGAGTTCGAGGAATTGTTCAAGGGCATCTCCGCCGCTCAGGGGTCGTTCATTGCCGACGTCAGGGGAGTCTATCAGGCCATCTCACTCGGACAACTCGGACCGGCGTTGGAACAGGGAGTAGCACGTGCAGGAGCGGAAGTCGCGACCAAGTTCGCGACCGTAAACGCAGATACCGTCCAGCAAATAAAGTCCATGAACGATGCGATTGACCGCTTATGCGGGGTCGTCAGCTCGCAGACTTCTCGGACAACTCGGACCGGTGTTGGAACAGGCAGTAGCACGTGCGGGAGCGGAAGTCGCGACCAGGTTCGCGTCCGCGAACGCCGATACTGTCCGGCAGATGAAGTTCATGAACGATGCGATTGACCGCTTGCGCGAGGTCGTCGGTTCACAGACTCTCGGACAACTCGGACCGGTGATGGAACAGGCAGTGGCACGTGCAGGCGCGGAATCGCGACCAAGTTCGCGACCGCGAACACAGATACCTTCCGGGAGTTCAAGATCCCTCGGCGAAGCGATTGACCGGCTTCTGCAAGGCCGTCGATTCACAGACTCAAGCATCCGCAGCGACGAGGTCACGAAGCTGGGTCAGGAGCTCGTGGCCGCATCGAAGGAGTCCGCTCGCGCGATTGCTGGTGTTGGCGAGAGGCTTCAGGCTGGAGGCGAGGCTAGCCAGATCCACGGCCGGCACACAGGGTGTCGGCCGCGAATTGCAGCAGTTGACGATGCACGTGGCCGAGCTGCGTCGCGCTATTTCTAGCATCGGTATCGTCACACCACGGCGGCCTGGCTTATGGGACGTAATAGTGGGCTGGAAAGGGCGGCTTGTCGGGGATCGCCACGGCTGTGGAGATGAGGCGACTTGGAGATCTCCTCAATGAGGATACAAATCAATTCGGGCCTGGCACCGATCTCATGTGTGTTGGTTCTGGCTGTCCTTCTGGTACTGACGCTCGTGGTCTCGTACTAAGTACGCGCAGAAGCAGCGAGAGCTGACGACAGCGGTCGACAAGCTCGAAGGTCGGGGCGACTTTCGCCTGGCGCATGAATCATTTCAGACCGGGACGTTTTTCGCCAATCCCGCGACACGTCTGATCAATCTAGCCGAGACCGACCGGCGCGTTCGAAGGATCGTTGACGACTATCGTCGCTCCAGCAATGACTTCCGCTATCTGTTCGTCATCGGCCACGCCAACCAGCTCGACGACCCCAAGGGCAGCCGATCAGAGACCGTGCAGGACGCCTCTCGCTCGCAACTGGGAAATCGAGGGGGCCGGCGGGCGGCCGTCGTCGCGGCGCACCTTGAAGCGTATCTCCGTGGCAGCGAATCGGACCCGGTTGGTCGTAATGACGACTGGCGAACTCGACCTCCGGAATCCGGCTGAGCCAATTCTCTCAAGACAATGCCTGGGTCGAGGTGATCTTTGGTCGCGTCTGGAAACCGCCATCACAATCCCGGTGATCTCCGACTTCAGAACCCAGGACTCGGAAGGTGAATGCCCAAGCCGTTGTTCAGCTAGCCTCGCAGCGGCTTCGGCAATCAGTCGGCCCTCGAAGCACGTGGGTTGGCTTGCCTCTGGCAGTGACGAACAAGACCCCAACAGATTCAACATGAGCCGCTGATATATGCGGCCGACCGCATAGTGGGCCAACCTACAGGGGAATCGAACAAGACGGACCAGCGATCGTAACGAGAGGCGCCTCATAGTCGATTCGCCGCGCAGCCATTTTCGGTGGCGATCAGCCGGTCTTCAAGGTAAACGCTGAGGGACTGTTTAACCACGATAAAATAACATTCCCATGTTTACCGCCAGTCTGAAGCTGAAAAGGCCGCAGAGTTAAAGGCGCAAAATCGTGACAAATCGCAACCAGCCTCCCTCAGAGTCCGTTCTGGAAGTTTCTGTTGGCTCGGTCCGAATGGTCGGCGACTCGCAAAAAGCGTCCGGTCGAGTCCCGGCGGCGTGCTCTTCCTTTCACATGACGGAAAACGTCCAAGCCTCCGAAATGACGCGATTGGGCCCACGCGGGCAGAACTACGACCGACAGACTTCCGTAAATCCATCGCATGTCCCCACCGTCACCACCACCGAACTTGCACCCCGAGCAACCCCAAGCAGTCCCACCCGACCAGCAGTAAGCTCATCTTGGTACCCACCCTGTGGCGAAAGTCATCCGCTTTTTCACCTCCGCTCTTGACGTAACAAGGGAACGCCCCAATCCAATCAATCCGATCCCCGGCGAATCCCTCCTCCTCTGGCTCATCGGGAAGACCCAAGGCACCCTCGCGATCTCCGCGCCCGAGGCTGAAGACTGGGGCTGGTACTGTTACGCGGACTGGAAAGGCGGCAACTACCTGCTGGGTGCGTGCGCCCTCGAGCCAACGAACGACGGAAAGCGCGAATGGTTGCTCCAAATCGACAAGTTCCGGTCAACGAGAGAAAAACTCCTGAACCAGGCGAGAATGAGCCAAGACGATGAGTGCGCGGACTACTTCCAACACCTCATCGAGCGGGAACCGGAATTTCAGGAAGTCTCGATTGACCCTGATCGCTGAGAAGAGCGTAGTTCCCGGAAACTAGCAAGCGCCAGGCGGCCTTCCGCGATCGGCGTGCCTTCGCGCGCGAGCGTCCGAGGCCGCGGGCCGGCTCAACGCCGGATGGGAGGACATGAAACAATCGGGAACTAGAGGCACGCCTCCCAGGAGCTCGGACATCCGCGGTGCTCTCCGCTCCGCTGCGTCGTGGGCACTGGTTCATCCGCGAGATTCGGGCGGGACGGACAAAGAAGTGCGACCAGCGTATACTCGACAACCCCAACCGGACAAACCCGAAGCGCCGGTCAAGAACTACATCACGCCAGGCGGCCTGAAGCGTCTCAATGAGGAGTACCACTTTCTCGTCAGCAGGGAACGCCCGGCCGTCACGGAGATGGTGGCGTGGGCAGCCGCCAACGGCGATCGTAGCGAAAACGCCGATTATAAGTACGGGAAGCGGCGCCTGCGCCAGATCGATGGCCGGATCCGCTTTCTCCGCAAGCGAATCGAAGCCGCGGAAGTGGTCGACCCGGGAGCGCCGAGGTCGGAGGCCGCCTCAGCGCGTGTATTCTTTGGGGCCACTGTGCACTATGCCGATGCCACGGGCGCAGAAAGAGTGGTAAGCATCGTCGGTGCCGACGAGGTCGATCTCCCCCGCAATCACATCAGTTGGCTCTCGCCTCTGGGGCGCGCCTTGCTGAGGTCGGCGGAGGGCGATCACGTGGAACTCAAGGCGCCGGGCGGCACGACCGACCTGACAGTGCTTGAAGTGCGTTATGAGAGCCTCGCGGTCGAACCATTCAGTGAACCACCGTTTGCCGAGTCCTCATCAAAGGGGTTTTCTCGAAATTCCAAGCCACCAGACTGAAGCTCGTGACTCGACGCATCCACTTTGCGGAGCGAGCTTGAGGACGAGTGGAGAGCGGACTTCTCCGGATGGATCGGAAGCAATCCGCACCTTGGATTGCTGACGAATTTCTTCTGTCAGAGGCTTCGTTCGCTCCTGCGACGTGGGAGATCCATGCCGGGGCCAACTGCCGTCCTGCCCCGGCCGTCAGGCCGGACGGTAGGTCAACCGGATCACATCCCTTGCGACTAAATCGCTGGCCACCAAGTGGAGCGGCGGCCGGGGGCCGGCGAAGAACGGCTGGCCGCTACCAAGGACGACGGGGCGCAGGTACAGTCGATACTCATCGATCAGACCGGCCTCGGTCAGGCTTTGCGCCAGGACTGGTCCGGCAACGTGGATCTCGCCGGCCTGCTCGGCCTTCAGCCTGCGTATCACCTTCTCGAAACCATCGGAGATCAGAGTGGCATTGAGCCCAACAGACTGGAGTGAACGCGACACGACCCACTTCGGCTTGCTCCGGTACGCCGCCGCGAACTCGCGATCTTCCGCGTCCCATTCCGGAAGATCTTCCTCCCAATAGCGCATGATCTCGTACGTCCGGCGGCCGTAGATGACGCCGGCCAGGCCGCGCATTAGCTCGAGGAAATGACGGGAGGCCTCGGGCGGCGGCGGCCCAAGCTTCATGTGGTCCACGAAGCCATCGAGAGACTGGCTCAATCCGTAGACAAGTTTTGCCATGCTGGTGATCTCGCTTGCGCTTCAGAATAGCCTAGGCGTGATGGCGCGTATACTTGGACGTGGAAATCCGCCATCCCAGCCGCCCCGCGAGGTTGCCGCTTCGAATCGAGCCGATCCCCGGCTTCGAACCGACGATCGGCCGGTTGGTCTGCATGCTCACCCATGCGCGACAAGCGCTAACGGCAACCGTCGAAGGCCTTTCCCGCGCTCAATTGGATCATCTTCACGATGAACGCAGTAACTCGATCGGCGCCCTATTGGCGCATGCGGCCGCCGTGGAGTGGTGGCATCAGGTGCTCACGTTCGAGGAGCACGTGCCGTCGGCAAGTGAGGAGGCGCCCTGGTTGGCGGCGCTCGATTTGGGAGCGCAAGCCCGGGCGAACATTCGCACTCGGGAACCCGAAGATTATCTGGAGGCGCTCGACCGGGCTCGCGAAACCACCTTGCGCACCCTCGCCAATCGTGATGACGACTGGCTCGAAAGGCCGCTCGTCGCGATGCCGGAGAGAAATGCCCACTGGGCCTGGTTCCACGTGGCGGAAGATGAAATCAGCCACGCCGGCCAGATCCGATGGCTCCGTGCCCGCCTGCCTGGATGAATCGGGCCGGCCAGATTTAGTTTTCGCAGACAGCGTAGAGGGGGAACCGAGTGGACGAACATATCAAGCTCAGCGAAGAAGACGGCGTGCTCGAAATCACCTTCGCACGGCCGGACAAGAAAAACGCGCTCACCAATGCGATGTACGACGCCGCCCGCCTCACTTTGGAAGAAGCGCAATCAAACAGAGCCATTCAGGTCGTGCTATTCAGCGGCGAGGGCGATGTTTTCACAGCCGGCAACGACATGGTCGAATTCGTGAACGTCGCCAACGGGCAGGCTGGCACGCTGCAGGCGCTTCCTTTCATCCAGGCGCTCGCCCAGGCCGCAAAGCCGATCGTGGCCGCCGTTCCTGGATTGGCCGTCGGCGTCGGCACGACCATGCTGCTCCACTGCGACCTGGTCTACGTCGCCGAGACTGCGAAGTTATCCGCGCCCTTCGTCAATCTGGGCTTGGCGCCGGAAGCCGCGTCCAGCCTGCTGCTCCCGGCGTGCATCGGCCATGTGCGCGCGTTCGCGATGTTCGCACTGGGAGAAAGCCTCTCCGGCCCTGAGGCCGTCGCCCTTGGCCTCGCGAACAAAGCGCTGCCGCAGGATGAGGTACTGCCGGCCGCGCGTGCCGCGGCCAAGGCGCTAGCCAGGAAGCCAGCCGGATCCCTGGTTTCGACGAAGAAGCTGATGCGCGATGCGGCTGCCCTCATGGCGCGAATCGACCAGGAGAACATCATCTTCGGCAAGCAGCTGAAGGGGGATGAGGCACGCGAAGCTCTTCATGCGTTTATCGAACGGAGACCACCCGATTTCTCGAAGTGCCAGTCGTAGACGGTGAACCTCCAGATCCAATCACTCCGTGAGCATCCCGTCAATACAAACGAACTCCGTCCGCATTTGCTCGCCGCTCAGCCGCACCGTCGCATCACGCAGAGACCGTTAGGCGATCAGGCTGTGGATGGCCTTCCCATAATTGGGCTCGATCCTTGAGAGCCCGATGGCCGCCGGTATCCACAGGGGAGCGCCCTACGAAGGCTGGCGCAGGGGATGCGCCGCCCTGGAAGGCAAGGTCCGTACGATCAGAACAGCCATCAGCGGGATGGCCATCGCGTAAAGATACTGGGTCCGCGACACGCCGATGCCGAAGGGAAACCAGATGCCCGGCACGCCGATCGGATCCAGCAACTCGCCGCCGAATAACCCCACCACCATCGAGGCCAGCGTGACAGACGACAGGATCCGCCTTGGTCCGCTGCGCACAATGCGGGCGCCTATCACGACAAACAGGGTGATCGACCCGAGCCGGCTGGCGGTCGTGACACCCGCCGAATGCGTCACGGCGCCAATCGTCCCGGCGACCGCCAGCACTCCAGCCGCCACATCGATGCTTCGCCACGGACGCAGGCCCCAACGGTTCCAGGCCATCGTCCAGGCCGCCACCGCCGGCACCCACATCACGGACGCCAGCCACGCATAGGTTGCCAGGTCCAGCAGATCGGTCCATGCGACCAGTGCATTATTCAGCCTCCTGGCCGCCATGAGCGCCAGCGCGATGCCGGCCAAGATCAGGAAAGGCTTGTAGCCGCTGCGAAACCCGCACCAGAGCGCCAGGCCGATGACGGCCAGCATGGCCACCGGTTCGATGACGTCGACCATGTAGCCGGCGATGGTTCGCTGCCATTGCACGCGGTGAAGCGCCTGGCTGACCGGCCGCGGAGCCAGTATCGGCGCGGTATGCATCCCGCCGCCGTCCGGGCTGCCCCCGGAACCGGGACGCATGTACGTGCGTACAGCGAGAACGCCCTGAGTGCCCGCCGCATCGGCCGGCAGGGCGAACCGGAGCGGGCGCGTGCCGCCGACGCGCGGAGTTGGGCCGAGCCTGCCCGATCCACCCAGCAATCGGCCGTTCCAATAGAGTTCGTAGCCATCTTCGACGAGGGTCGGCCCGAGTATGTCCCACAATGCGGATCCGGCCGGCACGGAAACCGCGCGCCGGTACCAGGAGTAGCCGCGATAGCCGGGATGACCGTGCGCCATCCACCCGCCCACGTAATCGGGGAGACCCACGTCGCCGTCGTGACTGCCCGGAGAGGCGGTTAAATCGACCGTCTCCCAACCGCTATCGTCTGTATTGGCGTCCGCCCAGTGTGGGGCATCGCCTGTTCGGAATCGCCAGCGTCCATCGAGCAGGGTGGCGGCGGCACGCAGCGCCGGCGGATCAGGGCGGCCGCCGCTCGCCAGGCCGGCGATGACGACCGCCAGTGTCACAAGCGTCGCGAGAATGATGCCAAGCAACAGTTTTCGTTGTGTTGCGTCGATCGGGCCCCCAGCCGATCCAACCAGATAAACGCCATTCATGCGGTTAGGCTAGCATAACCGCTTAACATGGGATGATACGGTTATCTTGGACGTTCGCCATGGACAGCGGAGAATACAGGTATCAGTTTGTCGCCGGAAACCTGGCGCTCGATTTCGTCAACACCGTCGCCTATCGAGCGGATCCCGGGAAGAGGAGCGATCATCTTCAACGCGCCCAGGATGTGCGGCGTTGGGCGAATGACGCTCAGTTGCCGGACCGGGCCGCAATCAACTCCGGCCCTCCGATGGGGACTGAGGCGCTTCGTCGCATCCTAGTGGTCCGTGAGCAGCTGTTCGCGGTTTTCCACGCACTGGCCACCGATGACCCGATCCGTGCGGACACACTGGCCCGAGTTGGCATTGCGCTCCACGAATGTTGCGCCAAGAGGCGTTTGTCCGTTGAGGGGCCGCAGGTTCGCTGGGCGTGGCGGCCAGGTGCGCGGTGCAAGGACTATCTGCTCTATCCAGTCCTCAACGCGGCAATCGATCTGCTCACCTCTGAGGCGCGGGGTCTGGTCCGTCAATGCGAAGACGCAGGCTGCGGCTGGCTGTTCCTGGACCGCTCCAACGCCCGCAGGAGACGCTGGTGCAGCATGGCCGACTGCGGCAACCGGAACAAGGCCCGGACCTACTACCGGCGCGAGTGGGGGATGACTTAGATGTTCGGACCATCCCGTAGGGACGAGGCCGGAACGCGACGGCATCGTCGACGACCGGTGGCGCCGCGGGATCATGGCACGCGGCCTCGCAAACCCCTTCGTCAGACAGTGGCGAGCGGCCTTTGATTGGTCCGCCGAAAGTCGAACTTGCGCTGAGAAACCAGGTCGCACCTGCATTCCGCCTGTGCTACTCTCGACTCCAGGCGCACAGGGCGCCTCTTTCCGCGGAGAGGACTGAGTCCACCTGAAGCGTGTTGGATCGTCAGGTTCTCGCGAACCTCCTTATACCCGATGCAAGCGGACCGGGCCAGCTAGAGGAGGCCTCGCTATGTCGATCCGTTCCCTGCCAGTTCGTCCCGATCTGGACCAACTCAAGCATCAAGCCAAAGAACTCCTGGCCGCGATTCATTCGGGCGATCCCGAAGCAATTGCGGAACTCCAGCAACATCACCCGGAGCCTACGATGGACCCGTCCAGCGTCAAACTGGCCGCCGCGCAGTTGGCCCTCGCCCGCATGTATCAGGCGAGTAGCTGGGCACGGCTCGTCCAGGCGGTGAATCTCGCCGAGGCCATCTGGAGAGACGACGCGCGCACGGTTCTCGACCTGGTGACCCAGAACCGGAACCTGCTCAAGGAACAGACGCTCCTACGCAGTGACAGCGACTGGGGTCCGCCCATGACCTATGCGGCAAACCTGGGACGCGATCGCATCGTCCGGGCGCTCCATGAGATCGGAGCCACCGACCACCGCTCCGCGTGGGGCCGTGCGGTGCTGCAAGGCAAGATCGAGACCGCAAAACTACTCGTCATGCTACTCGGCAAACCCGCAATGCCCGACGACGGCCTGGGCGGGCCGGCCTATACACTGAGCGTCGAAGGCACGCTGTATGCGCTGGGCGTCGGCGCACGAGTCTACGACGACAACGGCAAACTGCTCGCGCCAGTGGATGTAGTGCTCGAGACCGATGGGCGAAACCCGGCGGCGAAGCACAGGATTCTCGAACTCTACGAGCAGCACGGTGTGGTTTATCCCGACACGCCCGTGATGGCGCTGCACCGCGGCAGAATCGATTTGCTCGCTGAACACCTGCGCCGGGATCCGTCACTCCTGACGCGCACATTCAGTCATCGCGAAATCTACCCCAGCGAAATGGGCTGTCTCGATCCGATCAATGCGACGGTGGGCACCCCTCTCGGCGGAACGACCCTGCTCCACCTATGCGTGGATTACGACGAGAGGGAGATGGCGTTGTGGCTCCTCGATCACGGAATGGACGTCAACGTGCGTTCAGCGGTGGGCGCCAGCGGATTCGGCGGCTACACCGTGCTCTTTTCAACCGTGGTATCCCAGCCCAATTTCTGGATGAACTACAGGAATCGCGGGCCATACATCGCACCGTTCACTGAACTGCTGCTGGAACGCGGTGCTGACCCCAACATCCGGGCGTCGATATGGAAGCAACTTCATCCCGGCCACGCCAAGCACGCCGACGGAACGCGGCATGAGTACCGCGATGTGACGGCACTCTCGTGGGGGCGGCGATTCCACGCGCCGATCTTTGTGAGCGAACCGGCCCTGCGGCTGATAGAAGCGGCCGGGGGAACTGAGTAGAAGCGCCCGCGACGGCCGGGCCTGCCCTGCTGATCCATTCCTCGGCTTGGCGTCTACATTCCATGGGAACCAGTGGGCGATTAAACCAACTGGTGTTCACGGCAAAGCTCAACGATGATTTCGCGAACCCCGGCGCAGGCAGCCCACACAGATTTGCACCAGTCCTCGATTGCACGGTCACGTTCCGGTCCGGCTTTGACTGCCAGTACATCAGCGGCAGTCATGCTGCCTCGGTTGTCGGGCAGATTCAGATTTGGCCATTCTCGTTTCGTCCTCGCCAAATCCCTATGTGTTTTCTGTACCTGCCTTCCGGAGAACTGCTTTTCGATGTGGAGGTAGAGACCCACTAAGCCGAACACAATCGCGATCGGCTTCGTTTCAACGGTCGCGGTCTGCACCACCGCGGCACCGGCGACGTATTGCAGGCGGAAGCCGGGCCGCCCCATGGCGTAAACACAGAGTTCATCATGTGCTGCGCGTGGGGTCTTCATGGTACGGAACAGTCTACCGAATCGCGCGTCATGAGCTCTCAGGCCCGCCGGGTCCATTCATCCTGCTATTCGGGCTCCCCACGACCGCGCTGTGTTTCGCCATCGGGCGGCTGATTCGAGCGGTCGTCATATTCATCGTGTCGTTCAAGAAAAGCATCGACCCAGTCTTGCGTTGAATCTAGGGGCTTTCGGGAGGGCCAGCCGAAAATCCACTTCTCCGCCAACGCTTCCTTGCATTTAGCGGAAATGGGCCGTTTGTTTTACTCGGATGCGTCACCACGCTCGAACAGTCGTACCACCGCTCTTCGGAATGCGCGCACTTCATCGCCCCTCATTCGTGCGAGTTTTACTTCCGCCAACTCCCTCGCGGCGGACTCGCCATGCGACAGAAACGCGAGGGCGATTGCCTTCATGGCACGCACCTCGTCGGGGCCGACGTAGCTTCTGGCCTCATCGTCATCGCGTGACAGGATTTCTAGGGCGTGGCTCTGATCAGAAAGCGCAGCGAAGATCGGCTCGCCTTTTTCGAGGGCGAATGACGCTATTTCAGATGCGACACTAGATAGCTCCTCGGGCGAGCGGACGTGCCAAACTTTCCTTGCGGTGCCACCCCAGCGTCGCAACAGACGCTTGATGGTGTGATCCGATTCCGAAAGGTCAACGAACAATGTGGATCGGGCGGCGATGGCCTTGGCGTCGATCAGAGGATGCGGGTCCTCAATCCGTGCGACTAAAGCTTCAACCTCGTGGAATCTTACGCTGATCCCTCCCACTGCTGCTTCGAGGACGTTCGGCACATATGTCCTCGCGCCAATCGAAATCCCGTGTCGGACACCGGTCACTTCTCGGCTATAGAGATCGCCGTAGAACCGATCCTTGACACGACGGAATCCAGCAACGGCCAGAAGCGCGTTAATCTCCCGCATCAGGCTCGATTTCAACCTCGCAACTCCTTTACTCTTCACCACCATTGAAGACCAGAATATCCGAATACTCTGGCGGTCGCTCCTGGTTAAGGAGGCATATCGGTAACTGAATTTCGCCACCCAGCCGCCACTTGGTCGTAAAAACGGCCGAACCGCCGAACTGGATCAGCAGCGGCCACTGGGTGTGTGGTCGGCCATTCGTACAAAACTCCGGCCGCGATCCCGCCAACGGGAACTGCAAGTCGGCACGGGACAGGCGACCATCCAATTGGCACGTAGGTCCTCCAAGCAGCTAGATATCAACGCCAGAACAGCCCGAGGCACGCAACAGTAACGACAATTGTCCGGCGTGGGGCAAGTCTGTGGTCTAGAAGGCCCCAGATCGTTCGCACCACCTCTGACTCGTCCTCAGTGAGCGTGTCGTCCGGAGAGCCGTACATCAGCCGGTTCTCGATGATACGCCAGGTCGCCTCAAGCCCTTGGACAATTTCGGCTGCACTCCGCGGTGGGTCGCCTTCGTCTTCCCAGCGCAGATACGGCGCCAGTTCTGCTGCGTCGGTTCCCAGTGTTCGGCCCAGATGCAGGGCTCTCCCAAAGACGATATGCTCGGCAATCTCACCCGGCGACCGGCGGCTTGGCGGAAGACGCTGCGCCAGTTGTTCCGCGGAAAGAGGAGCGATGGCGCGCTTGAGCGCTTCCTGGTAATCCTGCCAACTCGTGAGAGCGCGTGACTCCGCAATGGCAGCTCTTGTTGTCGCGTTTCCCATCTCCTGAGAGTAGCTAAATTACTCTTCTTCTCCGCCGTCCCGGCTTGTGGCGGACGTTCCCAGTCATACCCACTCATTTGGAATGCCGCCGGATCGTTCCCGGCTTGCGCGTGGTTCAACCCGTGTTCATTGCAAGAAACGGGACTCTTCAAGCCCTCGGTTGCCCGCCTGTCAGCGAGGCTGTAGGCTGGCAACGACGAGCTTGCCGGAATGGAATGCTACCGGCCGCTCTTCGAGATGATTGGCTCTGGGGAAGATGATGGAATCTCACAATCAGTGCCCGAAATGCAACGGCAAAATGGAACAGGGGTTTATTCTCGACCACAAAGATTACGCATCCAGCGTTGTGGCGCAATGGCAGCAGGGCGAACCGCAAGAGTCTTTTTGGCGCGGAGTACAGTCCAAGGACGGTCCGCACTATGAGATCACGACGTTCCGCTGCACGGGATGCGGCTACCTGGAGTCGTACGCGAAATAGGAAAAGGGTCGGCGCTCTGATCGAATGGATGGTCGGCAGTCGGGAAGTTGACCGTCCATCCCCACCACCGCCGGGTCAACTTCCCGGTGGCGCGATCCAACCCGGCAATTCAGCCGTTGCCTCCCCTTGGGCTGGGTAACCTGCGCAACTGCACGCCCAGGGAATAGGCGATCGCCGAGAGCGTGGGATAAGTGAGGATGTCCCGTTCAATGGGCGCCAGCTTCTGAGCCGGGTAGGCCCAAAAGAAGTGAGCGGAAATCAAGTGCCAATCCCACCCGTCCCCAAGATGGTTCCACCCAATGAGCAGAGCCAAAAGGAATGTTGGTGGCAACCACACCCACCGGCCGGCCGTGGCAGCACCAGGAAGTAGCCCCACGATCCACCATGCTAAAAGGAAGCCAAGTATCGCGATCATACAAGCATCCAGAATCTGGGGAGCTGCTGGCGCGAGTGGATACTGCCGGGATTCGCCCCATCCCAACGCGTTGGCGAGGCACTCCCAAAGGATCGCGGCCAACCCCGCCAGGAGCAGTTGTCCTCCTGCGAGCAGCACCTGCTCGGTAAATCGCTGCACCCGGGGCCGCGATTGATCTGGATCATTCTTGATCTGAGTCGGCATACCGCATCCGCGCCCGTCTTTCCGGCAACGGCAATCGGTCATCCTAGCACTGTTGATGGAGAGTGGGCGGATTGCCGGAAACCCGGAAGCCATACAGGTGCTGCGAGCTCATCGCGGGAAAGGGTGGTCATCCCGGCATCGAGGCATTGTTGCTTTGTGCCGCCTGTCGACGACCAATGAGACGGCAAGGCGCGGAGCCCGCGATCAGTCTTACCTGCTTCCGGGAATACGCAGGCCAACTGGAGGCTTTGTTGCGACCTGCGCTGAACCGGCCCAACCGCTGCAAATATGAATCGGCCCGGATTGGCTTGGCTCTGGCTGCGCTCCCGTGCTTCGAGGAAATAGCATTTCCTTGAATCTGGGGCTCCAGAAAACCAACATCAGAGTCCGAACTGCCGGACAAGGAGTCCTGAGTCACGGCCTCCTCGGAAATCCCCGGATCCGTGGGAATCCCGGACAACCCCAACTCCTCACTCTCCCGGGCCAGCCGCTCAGTAAACAGCCCGTCCCGCGCCAGCAAGTTCTCCAACGCCCTCTCCGGATCACTCGTCCGAGCCAGAAACCCTGCGCGCGCACCGCCTCTTCTGTCCATGGTGACCCGCCGGAACCCCGCCGAGGGCAGCAGCCAAACAGCCCGAGAGGAATCCGGCAGAAACGGTTGAACCAGCCGCGGCAACAGCCGGAAACCTTCCACAATCACTCGCTGATCCGCCGGGATCCGCAGCAGGTCCTCGATGATGCACCGGAAACCCTCGCCCCGGAACCAGTGAAATGTTTCCAGCATGACCTCCGGTGAACGCAGCACCCACCGCTCGTCCATACTCATCGCTTGGAACTGGTGCAGCAGCGGACACTCCTCAGCAGCGCACCGGCGCGAATGCTCCTCCATCGCATCATCGGTCGAGTGCAGCAGCAGCCCAAATCGTTCCGCAATGCGACGCGCAATGGTCGTCTTGCCGGAACAGCTTCCACCGCCAATCCAATAAACGTTGCACAACCGGCTACGCAGGACTTCGACGTGTTCCAACCCCGGCTGTTCTTCGGCAGGCATCGTAACGAGGAGCGGCCTTGCCCTGATCATAACCTTCGACCTCAAGCGGATCCCTTCTTCGCCAGGTGCCTTGCATCGATCAGCACCGAACAGCGAAATCGATCGGCGCACCTGGATGGTCGTTGAGCGACGGAGCAGCTCTCCGGTAGCAGCGCATGTGTCCGGGATCAGACCGGCCTAGGCCTTCCGCTGAGCGGAAACAACCAGTTTCTTGCGGCTTCGATGTACAAGACTTCCGAGCCGACGCCATGTGGTCGACATTCGCAAAAGTCAGGAAGGTGATGTTGCCGCCCTGGCCCAGGTAGCCGTTGATGTGATCATTCAGTTCCTTCTGATCATCGAAGGGGAAAATAAATCCCGGTCCAGAATTCCTTGGGTCGCGTGATCCGTGCACCTGCCTCCGCCCAAACCGGAAGACATTTCTCATTCCACGGAGTCGCCTTGCCGTCCTCTGCTCCTGTGATGATCAGGAGATTCTGCCTGGCCAGATTCACAACGTCGCTTGGCCGCTGCTGGCCGGCGATAATGAGGCCGGCGGACAAAGGTCTCGGGATGCATTTGCGTTAAGCCAGAGAGAGGTTATCGCACCCATCGACGAACCAGTGCAATAGAGCCTCTTCCGGTGGATTTTCAGAACCTTACTCTCTTTCTGTCTTCCCTGTTGGGGTTGCCGAAGTTCCAGGTGTTTTTCAGCATGGACTCGACAAGCCGGTAAGCATTCTCGACATCGTGGGTATGCTCCCAGTAATCGTTCAGAGTGGTGCGCTCATAGCGTGGCGTGATGACCACGCACTCATGCCGGGCTTGCTCTTCCGGCATGCCCCAGATGCTGGCAATGCATTGCTCAGTCAGCGTTTCGAGACACTTGCCGTCGTAACTGGTCCCAGAGTGGGTGATCGCGATCAGCAGTGGGTATTCCTTGTTCTCTCCGCCCTTCTTCAGAAACGATTGCGGCAGGTAGATACTGTATTCCAACCAGGCGGACCGCGCGTCGTCCCACCACCAATGGTTCTGCTCCCAGGCGTCGATGTCCGCGGATCACAACGTCATTTCCGCGTCCGCCGGAGTTGTCCACCGCCGTCGCACTCGCGGCATAGACCTTGCCATCGGCCGTCCTGATGTCCCTGTCCTGCACAATGGAAACCCTGTCGCTGTCGGCTGTTGGCGTGCTCAGGTCCGGATCGTGAGCGAACTCAGCGATGACGTACGTGCCGGGCCGGCTCTTTCGGTCGTTGAGCAACGCAGGCTCGGAGTGGGTATAGATCGCCGCTACGGGTCGGGCCTTGGGAGCGGGCGGAGTCGGATTCTGTGGCGCGCCGCCCATCATACCCGGTGCCCTTCGAGGGGCGGGAAAGACGCTGGTGGTGTATGTATCCAGGGCTAGGCTCGCGGGACTGATCACCGCGTCATACTCGATTGCAATTCCGTACACCTTTTGGCCGCCTCCGGTGACCTCGCAAAGAGCGTGGAGCCCTTGAATGCCGGGCCCCTTCTTTGCTCGACTCCGCGGCCCCCCAGATTCACTGGCCGCCTGGAATCCGCCGGTCTGAGCGAATAGTTTACCCGTGGTGACCCCGGCACAGGCCGCCGCCACCATCGAGCTGAACTTCATGAAGCCTTTTCTGGTCAGACCCTTCATTCGCTAACTCCTTGATTTCCCTACACAAATAGCAATGGGAGCACGGGATCGCAATCGTTTCCGGGCGGCCTGGACGACGGGCAGTCGGCCGAAAAGCCCCGACTCCTTGCCGGGTCAGGCCCGTTCTCGGGAATGCCATCGACAATCTGGATGCTGCACGTCTTCGCCCCGATGTCGCTACGATCGGGCAATCCCCAATCGCCGGCCTGGCGGCGGATTCGGCTGGGCTCCGAACAGGAAGGAGACAGGGCACCTGTCCCCATCATTTCAGATTCACTTCTCTTTTTCTGGCACCCACTCAACCCAGGCCGGCCCCACGCGCCCGGCCGTTCGCCGTGCATTGTGGGGCCGGCGGAGCTAGCGATCGACCCGCCGTACTCGAACGATCGAAACCATCCCTTCGCCCCAAGGCGAAAGTCCCGATTCCACTTTGCGTGAGGGAAGAAACTCATTCCTCGGCCCCACGGCGAAAATCTTCTCCCTCACCGCGACCTCCGTCAAGCATCCCCAACCTGGACGCCGCCTCCGCCAACCCCTTGACTCCGCCCGCCCACCGGCGTAACCCATTACCAGCCATCCATCTATAGAAGAAAGGCTGCGTCATGGTATCCGCCAAACTCATCCACCAGATTGAGGACCATTGGGAAGCCATCAGTGGCCGGTTCCTCCGGCTCCTCCGCTCCAGCCACGGACTCTCCCACATCAGCCAACTCCCCGAATCCGAGATCACAGAAACCTGCCGGCGCCTCCTTCACAACCTGGGCAACTACCTCGTTTCCGCCCAGCACGAGGACGAACTCGGCCTCCACTATGAAAAGGTGGGCCGCGACCGCTACCACGCAGGTGTCCCCCTCAGCCAGGCCCTCCGCACGGTACAATTGATGAAGGACGCTACCCTCGACTTCACCCGAGACGAGATGGTCGTCCAGACGGGCGTGGACCTCTACGCCGAAGAGGAGCTCGAACACCGGCTTGGCCGGTTCTTCGACCTGCTCATCTACCATCTCGCCCGCGGTTATGAAGAAGCCTGCGGCCGCAAGTAGTCACCTGATCTGTGCTACTCTGAAATGGTACAGAAAACGAACGTAATGATGAGGAGTGTGTTTTAAATAATGGCACTGGCGGCTGAAGCCAAAACGAATACGATTACCAAGTATCGCGTCCACAAGACCGATACGGGGTCGCCGGAAGTGCAGATCGCTCTTCTGAGCCAGAACATTCTGCTGCTCACTGAGCACTTTAAGACCCACAAGAAGGACCACCACAGCCGCCGCGGCCTGTTCATCATGATCGCCCGCCGCCGCCGGTTGCTGGACTACCTGAAGAGCCGGAACCCCGAGCGCTACAAAGCATTGATCCTCAGCCTCGGTATCCGCCGCTAACTTCAGGCCCCTTCTGCGGTCTACCCCGCCTTCCCGGCGGGGCTCCGCACTGCGGACCTTCCCGACATGGCACGAGCCTTTCGGTTGGACGTCTCTCCACGGGAGACGCTCGTCCGAAAGGCTCTGCGCATTCCACCGGTCTGCCCCGCGATGATGCCCCGCCTCTTCTCAAGTTCCTACCAAATCAAAAATCGAACGGCTCGCCGGCCTGGATGCCGGCAGCCCTGGGAGAATTGTAATGACACATTCTGTTGAAATCGACCTGGGTGGTCGACTCCTGACCCTGGAAACAGGGAAACTCGCCAAGCAAGCTCACGGCGCTGTTGTCGTGAAGTCCGGTGATACCGTGGTGCTCTGCACCGCCTGCTCCAATGCGGAACCGAAGCCGAATGCGGCTTTCTTCCCCCTCACGGTCGACTACCGCGAATATACGTACGCGGCCGGCCGCATCCCCGGTGGTTATCTCAAACGGGAGGGCCGTCCCAGCGACCGCGAAATCCTCACCTCCCGCCTCATCGATCGCCCCATCCGTCCGCTGTTCCCCGAAGGCTACACCTGCGAAACCCAGGTCATCGGCATGGTCCTGTCGGCCGCTCCGGATACTGACCCGGCCACCATGGCCATCACCGGCGCCGCCGCCGCTCTCGCCATCTCCAACATCCCCTTCGAACACGTCCTGGCCGGCCTCCGCGTCGCCAACGTGAACGGTGAGTTCATCCCCTACCCCTCCTACGAACAGCAGAAGGGCGCCAAACTGAACATCGTCGTCGCCGGCACCGAATCCGGCATCGTCATGGTCGAAGCCGGCGCCAGCGAAGCCTCCGAGGAAGAAGTCCTCGCCGCCATCGAGTACGGCCACGGGTGCTGCAAGAAGATCATCGCCGGCATCCGCGAACTGGTCGCCAAGGCCGGCCAGGCTAAGCGCATCTTCACGCCCCCGCCCGCAACTCCGAGATCTACTCCAAGATCGAAACGGCCGTCAAGGACCGCCTCGCCGACGCCCTGAACACTCAGAAGTACGGCAAGACCGAAAGCTACTCGAAGATCCACGACCTCGCCGTCGAAGCCGCCGCCCTCTTTGAGGACGAGGCCGAGAAGAGCGAGGCGAAGATCTGCTTCGAACTGCTCCGCGAGAAGATCTTCCGCCACGAGATGCTGGAACTCCGCCAGCGGCCCGACCGCCGCGCCATGGACGAGATCCGCAACATCTCCATCGAAGTCGGCGTCCTGCCCCGCGTGCACGGCTCCGCTCTCTTCACCCGCGGCGAAACCCAGGCCCTGGTCAACACCACCCTCGGCACCAAGGAAGACGAGCAGCGCATGGAGAGCCTGAACCTTCAGGAAACCTCTAAGAAGCTGATGCTCCACTACAACTTCCCCCCGTTCAGCGTGGGCGAAGTCGGCTTCATGCGCGGCCCCGGCCGCCGCGAAGTCGGTCACGGCGCACTGGCTGAGCGCTCCATCACGCCCGTCATCCCGCCCGAAGCAGACTTCCCCTACACCCTCCGCATCGTCAGCGACATCCTGGAATCCAACGGTTCCAGCTCCATGGCCATCCGTTTGCGGCGCCTCGCTTTCCCTGATGGACGCCGGCGTGAAGATCAAGGCCCCCGTGGCCGGCATCGCCATGGGTCTCGTGAAGGAAGACGAGAAGTACGCCATCCTCACCGACATCGCCGGTGCGGAAGACCACTACGGCGACATGGACTTCAAGGTCGCCGGGACGCGCACTGGCATCACCGGCCTTCAGATGGACATCAAGGTGCCCAACGTCAGCACCGCCATCATGAAGGAAGCGCTCGCTCAGGCCCGCGAAGCCCGCATGTTCATCCTCGGCAAGATGGAAGCGGCCCTGCCCGAACCGCGCGCCGAAATGTCGCATGTACGCCCCGCGCATCTACACCGTCAACGTCCCCACCGACAAGATCCGAGAGATCATCGGACCCGGCGGCAAGGTCATCCGCGGCATCATCGACGCCACGGGCGTGAAGATCGACGTCCACGACGATGGCACCGTCAACATCTTCGCCTCCGACGGCGACTCCGCCAAGCCGCCATCCAGATGGTCACCGACATCGCCGCCGTGGCCGAGATCGGCAAGACCTACCTGGGCAAGGTCGTCCGCATCGCGGAGTTCGGCGCCTTCGTCGAGATCTTCCCCGGCACCGACGGCCTGCTGCACATCAGCGAGATCAGCGAGAATCGCGTGAGCCAACGTCCGCGACGAGCTCAACGAAGGCGACCAGATCCTCGTCAAGGTGCTCGCCCAGGAAGGCAACAAGATCAAGCTCAGCCGCAAAGCCGTCCTTCGCGAACAGCGCGAAAAGCTCAAGGGCACGGCCGAGGGTCGCGCGGCGCCCGCTGAAGGCGCTCCTGTTGCCGCGGCTCCGTCCGGCGATCGCCCGCCCCGCGAACGCGGAGATCGTGGCGACCGCGGTGACCGTGGCGATCGCGGCCCCCGCCGTGACCGTGGCGACCGCCGCCGCTAACTCGCTGAACTACGACTGACTTGAGGATGAAGGCCCGGCCCCCAAGCCGGGCCTTCTGATATCTATGCCAACTTCACCCAAGCTCACCAGGCGCCATTGCCTCGCCGGCCTTCTGGCCGCCCCCGCGCTCTCCGCCGCTGCCGATCCTTACGCCAAGACCACGGTCTTCCAGGCGGGTGACGATGGCTACAAGTCCTTCCGCATCCCTGCCCTGCTCGCGACCCGCAAAGGCACCCTGCTCGCCTTCGCCGAAGGCCGCAAAGGCAGCCAGGCCGATAGCGGCGACATCGACATCGTCCTGAAGCGCAGCACCGACCAGGGGCGCACCTGGTCCGGCATCGAAATCATCGCCGACCGCGGAGGCGACACTGTCGGCAGTCCTGGCCCCGTCCAGGACGCCAGATCCGGCCGCATCTTCCTGCCGCTCACCGTCAACCCGGGCAATGTGACGGAGCGCCAGATCATCGATCGCACCGTCACGGACCGCCGCTCCGTCTTCATGACCACCAGCGACGACGACGGCCTCACCTGGACCATCCTCAACGAGATCACCTCCTTCACCCGCAAGGAAAACTGGACCTGGGTATGCCACCGGCCCCGGCGTCGGCATCCAGACCCACACCGGCCGCCTGATCATCCCCTGCGATCACGCCGTCGAAGGCACGCGGGCCACCCTCTCCCACATCATCTATAGCGATGACCGTGGCCGCACCTGGCAAATCGGCGGCTCCTCGGAACCCGGCACCAACGAGTGCCAGGTCGTCGAACTGCCAACGGGTCCGCCTATGCTCAACATGCGCAACTACCATCGCCAGAACCGCCGCGCCGTCGCCATCAGCCGCGATGCCGGCGCCACCTGGGATCCCATCACCCACGACCCCGCCCTCATCGAATCCGTCTGCCAGGCCAGCCTCATCGCCCGCGACGGCGTGCTCTACTTCTCCAACCCCGCGTCCACCCGCCGCGAGAAACTTACTGCTCCTGCGCTTCCCGCGCGACGAAGGCAAGACCTGGTCCTCCGGAGTCGTCTTCCACTCCGGCTACTCCGCCTACTCCTGCCTCGCCCCGCTCAAGCGCGACCGCATCGGCTGTCTCTACGAGTGCGGGGAGGCCTCCCCTTATGACCAGCGCATCGCCTTCGCCAGCATTCAGCAATCTGTACTATTTCAGGCATAAGGGCTAGCACTGACGAAAACCTGACGAACCGGCCCTAGAAGCATCCGTTTTCTGACGCTCCATCCGCCGTAAACCCCCATTTGGGCGCATTCCGGCGAATGGCAACAAATGTGCTTCAGCTGTCATACACGTTATGTTTACGACGTTGTTGATCAGCTCGAACCCGGGCCGATCGCCGTAGTCGCTGAACAGGCTTGCCGTCGAATGCGGCAAGCTCCTGATTGCCCGGCAAACCACCGGTTACCCGGCCATCCAATGGCTCGTGGCAGTGCCTGTCGCCAGTTCGAACCGGACTTGGTCCTGCTCGACCTGGAGGACTCGGTTCCGCCCTGGCCTGCCTGCGCGAAATCCAGACCCGATGCCCGCTTACGCCCGTCATCGGCTCAGGCGCCAGCCCGTCGCAGGTGGAAGTGTTCCGGTCTCAACGGCATCAGCTTCTTCATCGCGTGTCACCCCACAACGGGAAGCTCTGGAAACCGCCATTGTCAGCGCCATCCGCGGCCGCGATCACCAGACCATCGCAAATCTCTTCTGTTTTGTGCCGGCCAAGGCCGGCTCGGGCGCATAGCACTCTCGCCCTGGGGCACCGCCACCGTACTCGCCTCCGCTCCTCCGAGCGGGTCCTATGTCTGGAAGCCGATCTCCGCTCCGGCATGCTCGGTGAAATGGCCGGTGTTCCCGCTCGCGGAAGCACGCAAAGCGCCCTCGCCTTCGCCTCTGAACTCGATCCGCTGCGCTGGCACAACTACGTCCTCGCGCCGCCACGGCGTCGACTTCCTCCTCGCGTCCTCCGAGATGCACAATAAGCTGCCCCAGTGGACGAACTACTACCTGCTGCTCCGCTTCCTCCAGACGCGCTACGACAGTGTTGTCGTCGATCTGCCGGAACTCGTGAACGACGCCACCGAAGAGGTGCTGCGCCGCGCGCAGGCCGTCTTCGTCGTCACGACGCAGGACCCGTGCGCGCTCCAGCTCGCCAAGCGGCGCGGGCAGGAAATGGCCCGCCGCGGCATCAATGCCGACAAGATCAAGACCATCGTCAACTCGTGGAATCGCAACGACCTCAGCCTGGACGCCATCCGGCAGTACCTGGGCACGGGCATCGTCGCCAACATTCCCGAGGACCAGCGCGCCATCCGCGCCGCCATGGTCGATTACAAGCTCCCCTTCCCTGCCTCAATGGCGGCAGGACGTGCCATACGGCACTTTGCCGAACGCCTTGCATCGGGTAACCCGGACCACGCGGCCAATATGGATGCGCCACGTTGGGCCGGACTGCGCCGGCTGCTTGCGCATGGAGCCTAAAAAAGAGGCTTGACGGTTCGCCGCCAAGCCTCTTATTTCTTTTTCGGTTTTCTCTACCAGCTACTTCTGAGCCGCCTGGAGCTCCGCCACCCGCGCCTGGAAATGCCGCGTCAGATGCGGCACAATCCCGATCATCCGCTGCATCAGCATCAACTGGCCGCGATGGTGCATTTCATGCTCCTTCGTGCTCAGCAGCATCTCGAAGCGCGTCTTGAACGCCGGTTCCATGCCGGGCGGATAGGTGATCGTCTCCGCCAGTTGTTCGTCCGTGACGCCATCCAGCAGTTTCGCGAAACGCTCGCCGTTCACCGTCAGCATCTCGATGATCTCCGCCTTCGTGCGCGGGACCTTCTCCTCGGCGTAAATGCCGCCCCATCACTCCGAAGAAGTCGAAGCCCACGAAGGTATCGATCTTGTCGGTGAAGTGGATCCGCTCACCGAACGTGGGAATCACCGCCATGTGGACGAGCGTCTCGGCAACGCTCCGCGTGTCGGAGTGGCCGGGAAACCATACTGCTCCTCCGGAATCTCCTGAGCCGTAATAATTCGTGTTCTTGCGAACAGTACGAAAGCTTCTCGCCAGCTCGCTGGCTCCGTAGATGGACATAGAAGAACCTCTCTGTTGTGCGTTCGAGTGTAGAAGTGCCGCATGCCCGGCAACGCCGCCGCCCCGACTCCCCCAGCAAAAGTGATGTTTGTCGCGCATCGCCCGGGCTGCACCTTATTTTTTGGCCACGTTATCTTTCGGAGGAACTCCGTCTCTTCCTTCCTATACGGCGTCCCATCGGTCTTGAACACTTCGTGGAACCAGATCGCCGGCTCACGATCGACATACGGCTTCTGCCACGAATCCCAGGGCAGGAACGTCTGCGACTTGCCGGCCACCAGACCCCAGTTGATCGCCGCCACTTTGTACTTCTTCGCCACCGGCAGCGTCCCCTGGAACGTGCTGCCGTTGCCACGCGCCATGTACTCGGTGCACAGGATGGTCCTGGCTTCAGCGGCTTCAGCCACTGGATCCGCTTTTCGAACTCGGCCGGGCCGTCGTAGTTGTGGAACGTGATGACATCGGAGAGGTCCAACTGGGCCTTGGCCATCGGCGAGAGCTTGGCGGCCGTCGACCAGTCGCCCTGCCAGACGCCTGCCGTCAGCGGCTGCTTTGGATTCACTGCCCGGGCCCACGCGAACGACTGCTTCATCAACGGCAGCACGAGATCCACTTTGTTCGCCGGTTCCAGCTTGCCGTAGCTCGAGCCGTTCGTATTGTCCGGCTCGTTCCAGATGTCCCAGGCCAGCACCCGCTCATCATTTGCAAACGCACCCACCACGCCTTTCACATACGCTTCCAGGCGCGCGGACTGTTTGGGATCCTGCAGCGCGGCGGCGCCGGGACTCTGCACCCAGCCCGAATTGTGGACGCCCGGCTTCGGGGCCCGCTGCTTGCCGAGCTTCGGAGCCGGATCCCAGCAGGAGTCAAACAGCACAAACATGGGGCGAATATTGTGTTTCGCGGCGATCGTCAGAAACTGGCCGATGCGCTGCTTGTAGCCCGCCGGATCCTGCTGCCACGGCAGGTCGTGCAGGAAGACGCGCATGGTATTCATGCCGATGCTCTGCGCCCAGCCCAGCTCCAGGTCGATGCGCGCCGGATCGAATGTATCTCCTTCTGCCACATCTCCAGTTCGTTGATGGCATTGGCGGGATTATAGTTCGCCCCCACCAGCCAGGGCTGCTTCGCATACCAGTCATTGGCCTGCTTTTCGCTCCACCGTGTGGGCTGGGCGAAAGCGGCGGCGGCCATCATCGAGACAAGGAAAAGTCGTTTCATAGCACTCCTGGAAGCGACCATCCTATCCGACGCACGGGCACCGCCGCCAGTTAAGTCACAATGTTGTTCAGGGGGGACGCCATGAGCAATCTGCTGCCAACGGAATCGACAGCCCAGGAGTGCGCCGCGGCGGACTCAGCCCGGATCCTGGAGACTTACCCTGCGCACGAAACCGACCTCGGACACCTGCGCATCCGCCGCATCCTGCCCGTGCGCCAGCGCCGCATGATCGGCCCGTGGTGCTTTCTCGACCGCTACGGCCCGCTCAGCTTTACCAACGAGAAGCCCATGGACGTCGCGCCGCATCCGCACATCGGCCTGCAGACCGTCTCCTGGCTGCTCTCCGGAGAGATCATCCATCACGACAGTCTCGGCACCGAAGCCCTTCTGCGCCCGGGCCAGCTCGGCGTTCATGACCGCGGGCCACGGCATCACTCATACCGAGGAGACGCCTGTCGAGAACACAGGCCGCCTGAACGGAGTCCAGCTCTGGGTTGCGCTGCCGGAGGCCCACCGCAATCGCCAGCCCGCTTTCGGTCACCACCCCACGTTGCCTGTCCTCGAAGAGCCAGGCTCCCTGATCCGGGTCATCCTCGGAGACTGGCACGGCCACCGTTCCGAAGGTGCGGCCTATTCGCCAATGGTCGGCGCCGAGATCACCCTGCACTCCGGCACGAGCACTGCGCTCCCGCTACGGCCCGACTTCGAACATGCACTCATCGTTCTCTCCGGCGAGGCTGCGTTTGAGGGGCAACCGCTGCAGCTCGATACCCTCTACTATCTGGGCGCGCATCGCACGGACATGCAGCTCAGCACAAGCGCCGGCGCTCAACTCCTGCTGATTGGCGGAACTCCGTTCAGCGAGACCATCCTGATGTGGTGGAACTTCGTCGCCCGCACACAGGAGGAGATCGCCGCGGCCCGCTCCGACTGGGAACAACACCTCCGATTCGAAGACGTCCGCGCCTACCAGGGAGCACGCCTCCGGGCGCCCCAACTCATCGGGCGGCCCATCACACGTTGAACCCTGGAGCCGCTCGTCCCATCTAACAGGATGTGACCACAGCGCACATTCCCATCGCGGCCGCGACGACAGTCGGCGCAGTCTCGTTGACAGTCGCTTCCCTCAGCCAGGCTGTTGAATTCTATACATCACGCCTCGGCTTGCAGGTCTTGAAACGGCTCGACGAAGCGGTGCACCTCGGCGTAGGCAGCGTGGAACTACTAGTACTCCATGGCAACCTAGGGGCACGCCGCGTGCCTCGCACGGCAGGCCTCTATCATTTCGCCATCCTGCTGCCTTCACGGCGGGCACTGGGTGCTGCGTTGAAGCACCTCATCGACTCCGGCGTGCCCTTGCAGGGCGCCGCCGATCACCTGGTGAGCGAGGCCATCTACCTGGCCGACCCCGAAGGCAACGGCATTGAGTTGTATCACGACCGCGACCGCGCGGAATGGCCGGTTCGCGACGGCCAGATCCAAATGGCCACCGATCCTCTGGATGCGCAGGGCGTGCTGGCTTCCGCCATCGGAGCGCCCACTAATCAAGGGCTGCCCGAAGGCACCCGGATGGGACACATTCATCTGCACGTCGGCGATATCGCCGAAGCCGAGGCGTTCTACCACGGGGTTCTGGGCTTCGATATCACTTTGCGCTACGGCCGCTCGGCGAGCTTCCTGTCGGCAGGCGGCTATCATCATCACGTCGCCGTCAACACCTGGGCCGGCGTAGGCGCGAAGCCGAATCCGGAGGGAGCCATGGGCCTGAAGGAATTCAGCGTAGTCGTGCCCGATACGGCCGAACTACGCAGAATCGCCGCCATTACCTCCCCTCTGGAGGACAACGGCGGCGACATTCTTCTGCGCGACCCGTCGGGCAATGCCGTGAGAATCACGGCTGGTCTGTAAGTTACGTTACAAACCGTGCCACGGCTTGCTGTAGTGCGTGTTCCAGTCGACCAGATCGATATTCAGCAGGCGGTGGCTCTGCTTCCGGGTATCGGCCTCGACAATCGAGGTAGGCATTGGGATCGTAACGCGTGGCCGCGATCACCTGGCTGAACGGTCCGTAGGAACTGTCGAATTCAAACCAGCGATGCCAGTGGCCCGAGACCACCAGTTAAGCACTGTGTCCTTGTGTTTCTCTTCAGCAGCGTGTGCACGCCGAGATCGGCCTGTTCCTTCGGCGTGACAATCGAGAGCCGGGAAGTGGATGAAGACGAACGTCGGTTTGTGCGTCTCCAGCTTCGCTTAAACCAGTTCAACTGCTCTTCGTCAGGCTGCCCACCTTCTTGTCTAATTTGGCGTGGCCCGGCTGCCACGTGTCGCCCAGGAAATTGTTGAGGTGGATGAAATGGAAGCCCTTGTGTTCCACCGAATAGTAGGGCTGGAGGCCCAGCTTGCGGCGGAACAGCTCGTGCGAACCGCATGCGAAACTTCTGGCACCCCATAGTCGTGGTTGCGTAGCCGACATGCCGGCATCGCGAACCCGTCGGTAATCGACTTCGCCACATCAATGCGCGTCTCTGTTCTGGAAGTAGAAGTCGATGTCCGGTGACGGGTAGTTGTGAAAGTAGTCGCCCACCAGGAACGTGAGCTCCATCTTTGGCTGGAGCTTGTTCAGATAGTCGCGCGTCTGGATTGAGACGCTCGCTGGTCTTAAGCATCGACTCAGTGTCTTCCGGGCTACTTTCTGGACCCTTGTAGACTCGTCGATGATGTAGGCGCTGTTCGGATTCTATCGTGTTTCCCTATTAACCTT
>JASGIE010000160.1:0-19507 GCA_049841055.1 Paludibaculum sp.
TTGTGTTGTGTACCCTTGCGAACAGGTATTGCTGGCGGCCATAGGGAAACACGATAGAATCCGAACAGCACCTAGCGAGACTACACCTACGGCAGCGTGGTTGCTAGGCCCATCCTCGACATACTCGAACTGCTTGTACCGGCGTTGCAGCACAAAGGCCAGCCGGCGCGCCGCGGTGACATTGAAAACCTCGTCGGCTCCGCCCTGTACGAACAGGAAGGGAATATCCGGCGCCTTGGTGAAATCCAGCGCTTCCAGGGGCTGGCCTGCCACGGCCATGACGGCCGCAAACCGGCCCTGTTCGCCCAGTGGGACGGAGATCACCCCACCGGCGCCGGTGCCGTGACCCGCCAGAAGACCTGCTTTTCGTCGATCGAGAAACTGTCCTTCACCCGGTCGACCACCTCCAGCACATCCCGCCGCGAGGTGTTGGTGTAGTATTCCATCGGACCCCGGCCGGAGGGCGCCGCCACCACGTAGCCGCGTTCCGTCGCGAGTTTCAACAGCCGGCTGTTTCCATCAGAATCCAAGTACTTCTCGAAATAGGAGCCCTCGTCCCCACCCGAATCGTGAAGCACCACCAGCAGCGGCCACTTCTTGGACGCGTCGTAACCAGGAGGCAGGAACAGCCGGAACGGTTGCATGGTCTGATCCACAGCGGACAGGTACGCCAGCCGGAAGTCTCCTTTCTTCGCGGCAAGCGGACTGTTGCCGGCCAGCAGCTCCGCCGCCAGCCACTCCGCCGCCGGCAGATCGCGAGCCGGATTGACGGGATCGGTCGTATAGTTCGGCAGCTTCGGATCCGCCAGCGTCACGGCCAATGGACTGAGGTGGTTCGCGAGACCCGGCCCCGTGCCATCCAGCGCCTGCGCATACGTGCTCCCCATGAACTGCACGGTCTGCACCGCCAGCGCATGGGCCGGGCTTTTCAGCGCGACTCCGGCCGCCGCCAGCTTCCGGCCCTGCTCGGCCAGCGCGCGAATCTTCTTCTCCGCCGACGGGCTCAGCAACACGTCCCGCAAGGCCCACGCCCTCACCTTCCCCTCGGAATCCAGCAACTGGTAACGCACCCGGTAATTGCCTTCCGGCAATCCGCTGGTTTTGAGGGAGAAGTCCACCGGTTCCAGCATCTGCAAAGTCTCCGCCGGCCGCTCCGCCACAATCTGACCCTTCGCATCCAGCAACACCGCCTGCACGCGGAAAGGCGTCTTCAGCGGGCGCCCCAGCACAAAGCGCGGCTCCAACCGCCCGTGCAGCGGAGCGCCCGGCGCGGCGATGCGCCGGTCCACTTCAAACTGCAGTGACGAAGCCACCTCCAGCCACTCCCCCGGCGGCTGGTCCCGGTACACCGCCAGCACACGGCCAAACAGGCGGGATCCCGCGTTCCAATTGCCGACGCTCAACGCCTGATACGCCATCTGCATCGCCTCGGCGACTTCCGGATGCAGCTTGCGCCCAGGTGCCGGGTCGTTCTGCGCCGCCTGGATCTGCCCCATCAGGAACAGCACGCTTTCGCGGTCGGCATCGATGACATACTGCCCCTCGGACTTCGTCCAAGTCTCTGGTTTTTCACTCAGTTGGGCGTGCAGCCAGGGAGCCAGGCACAGCGCCAGCCCCACGCACCATTTCCTAGGCATGCAATGAATTATGGCGCAGCCCGGGCCACGGTGCACGGCTGTGCGAAACTCAACTATTAATGAAACCGTTAGTCTCTATTGTTTTGTGCATATTGCTGGCCCTCCCTGCCGCCCCCCAGCCTTTGCCCGCCGGAGCGCTTCCGCTGACGGTCGATTCCATCATGCGCGGACCCGGCCTCTACGGCTATCCGCCCCGCGCCGTCCGCTGGTCCGGCAACGGCCAGAAAGTCTACTTCGAATGGAAGCAATGCACAGACCCGCTCGATAAGGACTTCGATACCTACGTCGTCAATCGCGACGGATCCGGCCTCGCGAAGCTCAGCGAGGACGAGGCCAAACTCGCGCCGCCCGCCGCCGGCAGCGAATCGAAGGGACAAGAAACTGGTGGTCTACAGCGACCACGGCGACCTCTTCCTCTACGACCGGTCCACCGATAAGGGCCGCCAGCTTACCAAGACCGCCGAAGCCGAATCGAACCCGAACTTCACCCGCGATGCCCGCAAAGTCGCATTCCAGCGCGGCGGCAACCTCTACACCTTGTCGCTCACCGATGGGCTGCTGGAACAGCTCACCGACATTCGCCCCGCCGGCGCCACCCCTGCCCCCGCTCCGGCGGCCGGCCCGCGCCGTGGAGCGCAGAGTGAGGCCTCCGACGAAGAGACGAAGAAGGGCACCGACAGCCAGGAAGCGTTGAAGAAGGAAGAACGAGAGTTGCTCGATATCGTCGATCGCCGCGCGCGCAAGCGCGAGGAGTCCGAGGCGAGACGCAAGAAGGAGAATCCGCGCAAGCACTTGACGCTCGGCCCGCGCCAGACCGTGGCGAGCATCCTGCTTTCGCCCGACGAGACCTACGTGGTGGCCTCCGTGACGGAACGCGCATCCGACGCCAAGACCACGGTCGTCCCCAACTACGTGACGGAAGGCGGCTACACGGAGGACATCCCCTCTCGCACGAACGTCGGCGATACACCCAACCGCACGCGCATGGCGATCGTCAAGGTCGCCACCGGAGAGGTGACCTGGCTGGATCACGGTCAGAAGCTGCCCGGCGATGACAAAGCCAAACCACCCGTCAAGGAGTCGGAACGGCCTGTGACGCTGCTGAATCCGCGCTGGTCGGAGGACGGCACGAAATTGGCTCTGGCCGGCCGCGCGGGCGATAACAAGGACCGCTGGCTGTTTGCCGCCGACACCGCCACCGGCAAGCTGCGCCCCCTGTTCCATCTGCATGACGAAGCCTGGGTCGACGGCCCCGGCAGCTTCCAGCTCGGCTGGCTGCCCGGCAACCAGACGCTCTACTTCCAGGCGGAGGTCACCGGCTGGTCCCACCTCTATTCCGTCGACTGGGCAGGCGGCGAACCGAAAGCCCTCACCTCCGGCAATTGGGAAGTGGAATCCGCGATGCTGTCGAAGGACGAGTCCCGCTTTGGTCTTGTCACCAGCGAGGTCAGCCTCCATCAACGCGATTTCTACTGGATGCCCGTCGGCGGCGGACCCAGGACCCGCATCACCACGCAACCCGGCGACTACGAGGTCTCAGTCTCACCCAACGAAGACATGCTCGCCGTGGTGCACAGCTACACGAACAAGCCCCCGGACCTGTACCTCATGGAGAACAAGCCCGGAGCGTCCATGACCCGCGTCACCACCTCTCCCGCGCCCGAATTCTCCACCTACCCCTGGCTCGACGTACCCATCGTGAAAGTGCCCGCGCGCGACGGCATCGAAGTCCCGGCCCGGCTCTACCAGCCGAAGAACTGGAAGAAGGGCGGGCCGGCCGTGATCTTCGTGCACGGCGCCGGCTACCTGCAAAACGTCCATCGCTGGTGGTCGACCTACTCGCGCGAATACATGTTCCACCATCTGCTGATGGCGCGCGGCTTCGCTGGTCATCGACGTCGACTATCGCGGTTCCGCCGGTTATGGCCGAGACTGGCGCACCGCCATCTACCGCCATATGGGCGGCAAGGATCTCGACGATCAGGTGGACGCGGCGCGCTACATCGTCAAGGAGTATGGCGTGGACCCGAAGCGCATCGGCCTCTACGGCGGCTCCTACGGCGGCTTCATCACGCTGATGGCGCTCTTCACGCAGCCGGACGTCTTCGCGGCCGGAGCGGCTCTGCGTCCGGTGACCGACTGGGCGCACTACAACCACGGCTACACCTCGAACATCCTCAATCTGCCGCAGAAAGATGCTGCAGGCGTACAAGCTCAGCTCGCCGATCTATCACGCGGCCGGCCTGAAGGGCGCGCTCCTGATCTGCCACGGCATGGTTGATACGAACGTCCACTTCCAGGACACGGTCCGCCTGGTACAGAGGCTGATCGAACTCCGCAAGGAGAACTGGGAAGTAGCCGTGTTTCCGGTGGAGGACCATGGCTTCGTACAGCCGACAAGCTGGGCCGACGAGTACAAGCGGATCCTGCGGCTGTTTGAGAAGAACCTGGAGCGGTGATCGAGGTTGGGAGCGAACGGTATAAGCTTTCAGCATCCCTGACGCGGCTTGGGGCCGCGATTCATTGAGCCGGAAACTTGAGGGGCACCTCGCCGTCCGTGTGTAATCACTACAGACTCAGGCGGCAAGCTATGGTCGGCGTTCGCTTGGTGCCTCTGTGCCCGTCTTTCAGCATGACTTCGACTGTTGCGATGTATTGATTGGTGGCTTGCCGCCAGCCTGTTCAAGGCCCGGCTCGACCCCGTTGGAGAGTCTGTGGTTCCCTGCGTCAGTCGAGCCGAGCCTGAGTCATTTTCAGACAGGACGATTTTCACATGGCTCCTCCTCGGAAATCTACTCCGGCCCGCTGGAACCGCCTCAACCGCCAGCAGCGCAGAACTCTGCGCGGCCAGTTGCGCTCCGCCGATCCAGGGCTCACCATTGTCCACCCTAATGCTGCCGGCATCGATATCGGCAATCAAAGCCACTTCGCCGCCGTGCCTGCCGACCGCGATCTGCAGCCCGTGCAGGAGTTCGGCTGCTGGACCTCGGAACTGCGCCGGCTGGCCGACTGGCTGCTATCGTGCCAGGTTGACACGGTGGCGGTGCAGGCCACCGGCGTCTATTGGTTCGCCCTGTACAACGTGCTCACCGCACGCGGATTGCGGGTCACGGTGGTCAATGCTGTACACACGAAGAACGTGCCCGGTCGCAAGACCGACGTGCAGGAATGCCAGTGGCTGATGAAGCTCCATGCGTACGGTCTGTTGAATGACTCCTTCCATACGCCGCGCGCGGTGGAGAAAGTACGCACCGTGTGGCGGGTCAGAGACCGGCACGTGAAGGAGGCCAGCCGGGCGATCCAGCATATGCAGAAAGCGCTGACGGCGATGAACGTACAGTTGAGTAACGCGCTGAGCGATCTGAGCGGCCTGAGCGGCCAGGCCATCATCCGGGCGATTCTGAGCGGAGAGAGGGATCCCTACCGGCTGGCCGATCTGTGCCATGCGCGCGTGCAGGCCACGCGGGAGGAAGTGGCGCGGAGCCTGGAAGGCAACTGGCGGGACGAAGTGTTGTTTGAACTACAGCAGGCCGTGGACAGCTACGACTTCACGCAGCGCCAGTTACATGCCTGCGATGAACAGTTGCAGCAATACCTGGCGGAATTGCCGACGCATCCGCTGGCTGCGCCCGGGGTGGGTTCGGCTGCTGGTGCCGAGCCCGGCAGCAAGCCGAAAGGGACGCGGGGCAGCGCGGGTCAGAAGAAGGCGCGGGGCAATGCACCGCGGTTCGATCTGCGTGCGGAGCTGACGCGGATTGCTGGAGTGGATCTGACGAGTATCGATGGGATCGAGGTGATGACGGCGCAGACGATTCTGGCGGAACTGGGCCCCGACTTGAGTGCGTTCCCGACGGAGGATCACTTTGCGTCCTGGCTGGGGCTGTGCCCGCGCAAGGACGTCAGTGGAGGAAGGGTGATTGGCACAGCGCGGACGAAGGTGCGCAATCGGGTGGCGATTGCCTTTCGCAATGCGGCGATGACGCTGAAGCAGAGCAAGTCGTTTTTGGGTGCGCGATACCGGCATCTGCAAATGAAGCTGCCGTCGAAAACGGCGGCGACGAAGGCGATGGGGCGGTATCTGGCGATATTGGTATACCGGTTGATGAGAAACGGGCAGGCGTGGGTGGATCGCGGGATGGAGCGCTTTGAAGCGAAGCGCGAAGAGCGTGAAATGGCGTCGCTGGCATCGAGAGCGAAAGCCAGAGGGTTTCAGCTCACACCGATCGCAACGAAGTAGGGCGTGACGCATCAGGCGCCCCTGACGGACGTCCCGGGATTCGTGTGCCGACGGAGCCCCGACACAGACGGTTGGGCACTTACGACAGTCAAATGGAGCCATCCAAGAGACGATCGCCTCCCTGTTCGAAGCCCTGAAGAGCACCAAAATCGGAACGCTTGGGGAGAAGTTTCTGGAGAGCGGTCAGCAGTCAGCGATCAGCCTTGAGTAAGCGTTATGTCGATGGGCCGGAACCCACTGCCGCGGCAGCTCCAGTAAAAAGACAAACCAAAGCTGACTGCTGATCGCTGAAAGCTCGCGGCTTCGTCGGCGGCACGCCGCCGAAGCCGACGCGCTACGGCTTCAGCGTCACCTTGCCGACGCCATCCACGTACGCTTCCAGCGTCTCAAACGCCTTCTGCACCTGATCCAGCGGCAGACGATGCGTGATCATCGGCGTGAACCGCTGGGGCTGCTCTTTCAGCAGCCGCAGTGCCAACTCGCTCTTGTGATTCGAACGGCGCACCGGGAAGAAGTGCTGCTCCTTGCGCCGCAGATGGTGGAAGTCGATCGCCGGCATCGTCTCCGACGGCAGGCCCGTGATCACGATGCGCGCCGCCGAGGCGCCCATGCGGATCGCCCAGTTGATCGACCCATCCTTTGCCGCACAGTCATACACCATGTCCACACCGCGCTTGGCGGTGTCCCGCAGGACCTCCTGCACCGGATCCACGGCGTCCGGATCGATCACCACATCGGCGCCCATCACGACGGCCAGGTCACGCCGGTGCGGCACCTTCTCCACACACCAGATGCGCGCCACGCCGGCCACGCGCAGGGCCGCGATGGTCGTCAACCCGATGGGTCCGCCGCCGATCACCACCGCGGTTTCGCCGATCTTCGGATCGCCCATCCGGAACGAGTGCAGGATGATGCCCAGCGGTTCGAAGAGAGTCGCTTCGTCAAAGCCCAGATTCTCGGGCAGAGGCAACAGATTCGCGGCCGGCAGATTCGCGCGGTCGCGAAACAGCCCGGGCTCACCCGGATTGCTCAGGAAGCGCACATGCTCGCACAGATGATGCCGGCCCGACATGCAGAATTCGCAGTGATAACAATAGATGGGCGGCTCCAGCGCCACCCGGTCGCCGGCAGCCCAGCCTGTGACGCCCGCGCCCGCCTTCAACACGGTACCCACGGGCTCATGGCCCAGCACCATCGGATACTGCGACGGCACATCGCCGATCTGCCCTTCGGAGAAGTTGTGCAGGTCGCTGCCGCAGATGCCCACCGCCTCCACCCGCACCTGCACCTCGCCCGGCAGCGGATCCTCAATCACGTTCTCTCTCAATGCGAATTGGTGCTGTGCAATCAGTTCAGCAACGGCCATGGACGCTCCATTTCTCCTGCCCCGCCAGTGCCGGCCCGGCACGCTCAGGGCTTATACGATTTCAACATAAGCGGACCCACGGCTCGCAGCGTGCCCGCATCCGGCAGGCTCTGCAGCAGGCAGCCGGAGAAGCGCTCCAACACGGCCGCGCACGCGCCGGGATCGGCCTCTTCCACCAGCACGGGACGCTCCACCCGCCGCGGATCCATGCCCAGCGCATCGCCTTGCGCGATGATCACATCCGCGTCCTGCACCAGCCGGGAGCCCTCGGTGATCCGGTTTCGCGCCGACAGCGCAATCGGCAGCGCGAAGTCGGTATGGCGCACCTGAAACCGTTCCCGGATCGCTTCGGAGATCTTCTCCAGATGATTCGGCAGGAAGCTGTCGAAGTCCCAGCCCTGGCCCGACCAGTCGGCCGCCGGGTTGAGAATCACGTGCCGGAAGTTGCGGTCGATCAGCCAGTCGGTCAGCTTCCGGGCCGCCTCCAGCATGGCGTCCGGAGAATCGAAGTTGTGATCCTGATCCGCGTGGAACAACACCAGCTCCACGGCGATGCCCTGCTGTGCCGCCGCCGTCAAGACTGGCTCCAGCCGCTGCTTTTCCGCGTCCGGGATGGAACCATCGGGCTGAAAGGAGTTGTGGTGAGCGCCCTGCAGAACCACGCGCACCAGGCGCAATCCGCTGGAGGGCAGCGCGCCGAAGCCCCGTTCCGGTGTGCCGCCGGTGGCCGGGAAGGCATCCATCGTGACGCCCACCAGCCGCCCCTGCACCTGGCGGCGGTACTCCGGCTGCGAGCACGACTTCTGCCAGGCCGCACCGGCGGAGGAACGCAGGTAAAACGCCCGCGGATCGTACTTTGGCCCGATCAGATAGCCGGTCGATATCTCAAGAGTCTCGCTCGGAGACGACCCGCCAAACAATGGGCAGACACTAAGGACGCAACAGAGAAGGACACGCATTGGTAGTCAGAGTGGCCGCCCACCACCGGGCGTTCACTTCTTGAATAAGTTATCAAATGCGATACGTGCGTCGGTGGCGGTCTTCGGCGCCAGCACTTCGGGCCGGTCCGCCGCGGGCCGCGCGGCCGCCGCCGGCGGGGCCGAATCGCGAGCCACCGTCACGCGCGCACGGAAAAACGTGCACTCGTTCGCCTTGTCCTTATAGGCAATGCGCTCCGGAATCGGCTTGGTGCACTGGAAGCGCGTCGAGGGTTCGAAGAAGGAGCACTGTTTGCAGCAGTGCAGCGCAACGTTGCACTTGGGGCAGGAGCCCGTGAAATCCATACCGGGCGGTAAAGGAGTGGCGCAGTTGTAACAACGGGACGCCGTCACCGTCTCCACCATCCGCGGCAGCCGCGGACCGGTGACGTCGATCGGTGGGCGGGGACCACGGTTGCGCTGGCGATCATCGCCGCCGCCCCGAGCCGGCCCCTGGCCTGCGGCTTCGGTGTCCATGTAGCCCCGTTGTTTGTACTTGCGGTCGCCGTCCATAAATGGAGTCCACTCCTTCGTGGGATCTCAGCTGTTTTCCGTGCCAAGCGGTTTGGGAGGATCGCCAACAGGGCCCTTCCCGGCGCTATCCACATCTCACCTTGGTAAAGGGGTTGTTGGGGAATCGCTTCTGGCAGGCACCGTCCCAGATCAGGGGATGGAGCGTCTAGCGGCTCAATTCCACCCGGTCATTGGCCGGCACACCTCATTCTTAGCACGGAACGCAGCCGGAATCCAGCACAGAAATTGTTCAGCCCCGGGTCCACTTGACCGGAGACAGGCAAGGTCTCGTCAGCGGATCGTCGCAGTGGTTCGGACTCACGCGCAGCGTGTAGCCCAGCCGTCCCGTCTGGTGCGGTACAAAATCGCGCCCAAACAAAACCGCTTCTTTCTGTTCCGAGAGCGGAGGCAGTGTGATGACGCTCGTATCTTCCAGCCCGCCATCCGGATTCACCCGGCCCACCACCGCTTCCACGCGCACGTCTTCCGGCGTCAAACCCGCCAGCCGCACCGCCGCGCGCAGTTGAATCGGAGTTCCGGTCAGGACACACGCGCCCGGACCATCCCCCGAATCCGCGATCTCCACCTGTGACCACAGCCGCTCCACCTGCGCATACCAGCTCGCCTTCTCGCGCGCCGGCTGGAAGTTGTCGCGCCGCACCGCCAGGCACCCCACATGCGCCGGCTCGTAGAACCGCGTCGTGTAGTCGTGAATCATGCGCTGGCAGTTGAACCCGGGACTCAGGTTCATTAAGGATTGTTTCACCCGCTGCATCCAGCCGTGCGGAACGCCCTCTTCCCTGCCCTTGTAATACAGCGGCAGGATGTCGTTCTCCAACTGGGAGTAGATAGAGGATGCATGCAGGTCGTCCATATCGGACGAATATGGATCCCGGTCGCCGATCGCCCAGCCGCCCGATACCTCGTAGGCTTCGTCAAACCAGCCGTCCAGAATCGAGAGATTCAGGGTGCCGTTGATCGCCGCCTTCATCCCGCTGGTGCCGCAGGCCTCCTCGCCGCGGCGCGGATTGTTGAGCCACAAATCCACACCGTGCACCAGTTCGCGCGCGACTTCGATGTCGTAGTCCTCAATAAAGACCACGTGCTTCGCAAAGCCGGGATCGCGCGAAAGCTGCACAATCTCGCGGATGAACTGCTTGCCGGGATTGTCCTTCGGATGCGCCTTGCCCGCCACTAGAATCTGTACCGGCATCTGCGGATTCGAGAGGATCTTCTTCAGGCGTTCCTTATCCCGGAAGATCAGCGTGGCTCGCTTATAGGTGGCAAACCGCCGCGAGAACCCGATGGTGAAGGCTTCCGGATCGAAGATCTCGGCCAGCCGCCGCTGCTCCGTCGACGACGCCCGCCGCTCCTGCGCGCGCTTCGACATCCGCTCCCGGACGAAGTTGATCAGACGCCGCTTGCGCCGCCGCCGGATCTCCCAGAGTTCGTCGTTCGGAACCTCGGGCACCTGCTCCCAGATCGAGCCTTCCGGATAGCGCTCCCGCCAGTCCGGAGCCAGATACTGGTCGTACAGCAGCGCCAGGTCGCCGTTCAGCCACGTGGGCAGATGCACGCCGTTGGTAATCGGTGTAATCGGCACCTCGTGAACCGGCAGGTCCGGCCACAGCTTGTGGAACATCTCCTGCGACACTTCACCGTGCAGGCGGCTCACCGCATTGCGGTAGGCAGAGGTCTTGAGCGCCAGCACCGCCATCGAAAACCGATCGCCTTGTTCATCGGTGCCGCCCTGGCCGAGGCTGAGGAATTTGTCGAAAGGTACTCCGTACTTTTCGCAGTATCCGTGCAGGTACTCGTAGACCAATCCGGGATCGAACATGTCAATACCGGCCGGCACCGGCGTGTGCGTCGTAAAGACGTTGTTGCCGCGCGCCGATTCCAGCGCTTCCTCGAAGCTCAGCCGGTGCTCCTGCATGGAGAGCCGGATCCGCTCCAGCGCCAGAAACGCCGAGTGGCCTTCGTTCATGTGATAAACGGTCGGCTCCAGCGCCAGCGCCTTCAGCGCCCGCAGGCCGCCCACGCCCAGCACCAGCTCCTGCTGGATGCGCGTCACATTGTCGCCGCCATACAACTGGTCCGTGATGTCGCGATACTCGGGATTCTGGTTCTGCGGAATGTTGGTATCCAGTAGCAACAGATCCACCCGGCCCACCTTCATCCGCCAGACCTTGATGAAGCAGGTGCCGTGAGGCAGCTTCAGGTCCACCAGAATCTCGTTGCCGTTCGCGTCCAGCGCGGGCTGCACCGGCCACGTATAGAAGTCGTTGACCGGTGTCTTCTCCGTCTGCCAGCCATCGGGGTTCAAGTACTGCTGCAGATATCCTTTTTGATAGAGCAGCCCGATGCCCACCAGATTCAGGCCGGCGTCACTGGCGGCCTTCAGGTGATCACCCGAGAGAATCCCCAATCCACCTGAGTAGATCGTCAACGACTCCAGCAGGCCGTACTCCATCGAGAAGTAAGCAACCAGCATCGAGTCCTTGCGGCCCACATCGGCGGGCCTGGACATGTATTCGTCATAGCGGCGGCACGCGCTCTGGTACAGGGCGATGTAGCGCGGGTCCGCCGCGGCCTTCTCCAACAACTCTTGCGGAATCCGGCCCAGCATCAAGACGGGGTTGCGGTGGCATTCCTTCCAAAGAGAGGGGTCCAGCCGGCGAAACAGGGGCCGGATGGTGTGATCCCAACTCCACAGCAAATTGTGCGCCAGTTCCCCTAACCGGGAAATGGCGGGTGGCAGCGCTGGGCTGACCAGGAACTCCTTCACTGGTTGAACTTGGAATGGCATGGTGTCTCTTGATGGATAGACACTCCAACATAGCAAACCCGGCAATAGACCCGTGCGGCCTCTCCTCCCCCAGGACTACAGATTAGACACCCTTAATGTAAGCGGATTCACAGTACGAATAGTACCCTCGAACAGGGTAATCATATTTTTATATCTTTTTATCTTCAGAAGCAGGGTTTTCGACGTACAATGTTGTCATGAAGCTCAGCGCCCAAGAGGAATACGGGCTGCGATGCCTGTTATTTATGGCTCGCCACGGCGAGACGAAAAGCCACAGCATTCCTGAAATAAGCCGGGCCGAGGGTCTCTCGGTCCCTGAACGTTGCCAAACTGATGCGGATTCTACGCCTCGGTGGACTTGTAGCCAGTGTCCGCGGTCAGGCGGGTGGGTACACTCTTTCGCGGCCGGCCGATCAGGTCACTGTCTCCGAGATTCTGTCGCTCCTGGGCGGCAGTTTCTTCAACCCGCACTTCTGCGATCGCCACTCTGGCCTCGAACGGAACTGCGCCCATTCGGGAGATTGCGCCGTGCGTCTGCTCTGGGGAGCCGTCCAGAAGTCTCTGGATGCCATCCTCACCAAGACAACCCTTCGCGATCTGCTGCGCAATGAAGAGGATATGCTGCTGTTTCTGAAGGAGCGCGGCGCCTCTGCGCCCGTCGACCTGCAAACAGTGCCTGTCCAGACCATCACAAACTAACGGTTCTCTCCATCTGTAGTTTCTCTGACAGGGGGTGCCACCCAGCCCACGTGTAGAACCCTCACGCGGGATTCTGGCAGTCGCGCCCCCTGCCTATCGATCGAGTATTCTCAGATAGATGATCCGTTTTCCCTTCAGGGTATCGGTGTCGGCTGTGTGCGCCGCCTGTCTCCTCGCCACGGCTTGTGGCCGGTCGCATCCGAAGCTCATTGTCGGCTCCAAGGACGGCACCGAACAGTTGCTCCTCGGCGAGATCCTCGCCCAGCATCTCTCCGCCAAACTGCCGGATGACCAGATCGAACGCCGGTTCGGTCTCGGCAACGCCGTCGCCGCCCATTCTTCCCTCCTCACCGGCGAAGTCAGCATCTACCCCGAATACTCCGGCACCGCTCTCTTCAACGTCCTCAAAATCGAACCCGACCGCGGCGACGACCCCCTGCTCGACCAGGTCCGCGAAGGCTACCGCAACACCTTCCGCTGCGAGTGGTTCGGCCCGCTGGGTTATAGCAGCGCCCGCGTCTTCCTCATCCCCCGCCGCATCGCCGAAAAGCGCAATATCCGGAACCTCAGCGAGGCCGGCAAAAACCAGGAAGGTTGGGCCATCGGCGGCAACCGCGAGTTCCGCGACCGCCCGGATGGCATGGTCCTGCTCACCAGGAAGTACGAATTCCAGCTCAGCGCCCCCGCCCAGATCCTCTCGGAGGACCAGCTCTACACCAGTCTGTCCAAGGACTTGATCTCGTTTGGGGTCACCCGCAATACCGATCCCCACCTCGGCTCCGGCGACCTCGTCCAACTCGCCGACGACCAATCCGTCTATCCTGCCTACGAAGCGGGCTACGTCGTCAAACTCGAGACACTCGAAGCCAATCCCGGTCTCGCCAATGCCGTCAAGGGATTGTATGGGAAGATCACACTGGAGCGTATGCGCGCCATGGTGCGCCGCGTCGACTCCGACAAGTTGCCGGCCGACAAGGTAGCCGGCGACTTCCTGAAGGAAGTAGGCCTCAACTAGTTACGAATGCCGGCCAAAGTCATTGCCATCACCAGCCGCCTGCCCCAGGCCGGGAAGACTCATGTCGCCGCCGCCCTCGCCGCCTGGCTCCGCCGCGAAGGCCGCCATGTCGCCCCACTGCATCTGTCCAATCCCGATGGGGATCCGTATCAATGCCCGGAAGGTGACACCATCTCCCGCGCCGCCGCTCTACTCTCCGAGGCCTGCGGACTCCCGCCTGAGCCCATCTATGAATCCGGCTGGTCCGCCCTCCCTGCCCTGCAGCAGCGCCACGACGTCATCATCGCCGAACTGCCCGCCGGTGAAGCGGCCCCAGCCGGCTCCCTTGCCCTCGAACTCACCGTGCGCCGCCAGGACGGCTTCATCCATGTGGATGAATGCGCGCCAATTCCGCTGTTCCAGCCCGGCCTCACGCCGAAATGTCCCGATGACATTGCAGCCCTCCCCGTCTGGACCCTGGGCACGGCCCCCCGCTCCGCCATCCTTTCTTTGCCCCACCTCGCCAACTTTGCGGACTTCCAACTGATTCGCGGAGCCGAATGGCTCACCACCGGAGCGCCCGGCCGTTTCCAGCTCCTCTTCGTCCCTGCTTCGCTGGAACCATCGAAGGATCAGGAATGGATCCGGGAAGCCGGACTCGATACCTGGATCGAGGGCCAGCGCGCCACGGGTGCTCGTTTGATCTCCACCGGCTGGGCCTATCCTGGCGCCGAACAGCTCGAAACTGGCGCCCTGATCGACAATTGGACCCTCTCGCGCATCCTCGGCCGGCGGGTTCCGCCGCCGCTGCCCTCCGAAGAGACGCTCGACCGTCTCGGCCACTGGCTGTCCGAGGCGCCCGGATTGGCCAGCATCGTGCATCAATCGGTCTGATGCTGGGAGTAGTAGAGTAAGAACAGAGCCTCGTCCGGGACGGTGCGCCGCCCAGACCCGCTCAGGACCCCGTCCGCGGGGTGGGAAGTTATCTGGATCCGTACAGCTTCATGTTCCGCAAAAGCCTGATCCGCAGAAGGATCCACCCGAGCAACCGGGACCCACTGCCATACAAGTGTTGGGGAGGAAGTGTTTGACCATCACGCACGGTGGAAATCTGTTCGCTATCAGTAGGGAGCGCGGCTGGGACTGGCGGGAAGTGCTGGACCTCAGCGCCAGCATCAATCCACTGGGACCGGCCCCGGGCGTCCGCCCCGCCATCGAAGCGGCACTGGATCGCATCAGCCACTATCCCGGCCAACTGCCCAGCGAACTCGAGGCGGCCCTCGCCGCCGAATGGCGCGTCGCCCCGCACCAGGTGATGGCCGGCGGCGGAGCCACGGAGCTTCTCCATTTCGTCGCCCGCGCCGGCTGGAACGGCCCCTCTGCCCTGGTGACGCCTGTCTGGAGCGAGTTCTACCGCGCCTTCCCCCATGCCCTGCGCCTGCCCATGGACGACCCGGAACGCTGGCCCCAGCGCGGCCTGCTCGTGCTGAGCCAGCCCGTCAATCCGACCGGCGCCGAAATCCCCGTAGAGATCCTTCGCCGCGCCATCGCCGGACGCGAGGGCCCCGTCCTCATCGACGAGAGCTTCATCGAATTCACCCGCACGGAATCCGCCGTCTGGTGGACCGAACATCACCCCAATCTGCTGGTTCTGCGCTCCCTGTCCAAGTTCTACGCACTGCCCGGCCTGCGCGTGGGCGCCCTGGTGGGTTCGTCCGAATGGATGGAGCGCCTCAACCGCCGCCGCGAACCCTGGCAGGTCAGCACTCTGGCCGAAGCCGCCGCCCTGGCCGCTATCGCCGACCGTGGTCACGCCGAACGAACCCGTGAGGTGGTGGAAACCGAGCGCCGCTGGCTGCTGGAACAGCTGTCCGGGCTGAACGGCCTGCACTTCGCCCCCGGCGTCGCCAACTTCCTGTTCGCCGAAACGGACCGGCCCGCCACGGAAATCTGCGACTGGTTCCTCGACCGTAAGATCATCCTGCGCAATTGCAGCCGCCTGCCGGGCGTCTCCGGCGAAGCCGTCCGGTTTGCCGTCCGCACCCGCCCGGAGAATGAACGCTTCGTCCAGGCGGCCAAGGAGTTCTTTTGCGCTCCTCAGGAATAGGCCGCCGGGTCGCGATTCTCCTCCTGACTGCCGCCGCCGTCTGCCCGGCCGCTCCGCCGCAGCGCATCATCTCGACGGCTCCCTCCATCACGGAAGTCCTCTACGCTCTGGGCCTTGGCGACCGCGTGGCGGGCGTCACCGAGTACTGCCGCTATCCGGTGGATGCCCAGAAGAAACCCAGGATCGGCACCTTCCTCCAACCCGACTTCGAGCGGATCCTTGCCCTGAAACCGGATCTGGTCCTGGTCATCAAGAATCCCGTCCAGGTGGCCGAACGCCTGCGAAAACTCGGCGTCAACGCGCAGGAAGTGAACCAGGACTCCATCGAGGACATCTTTCGCTCCATCGAATCCATCGGCCGTTGGACCGGCACCGACACCACCGCCCGCAAACTCACTGCCGACCTGCGGATTCAACTGGACGAAGTCCGCCGGAAAGCCCGGAGCCAGGCCCGGATCAAGGCGTTGTTCCTGGTAGGCCGGGCGCCCGGTTCGCTCCAGGGCATGGTCGGCGTCGGCCCCAAAACGTTCATCGACGAACTCATCACCCTGGCCGGCGGCGACAACCTGCTGAGCAACTCGCCCATCCAGTACCCCAAGGTCTCGCTGGAACAGGTGCTTATACGTCCGAGGGTGTCTTCCGCGGCCTCAACACCGATTTCACCGGCACGCGCTACCATTCGCTCGTCGTCGAGCGCGCGACCATGCCCGAGGCGCTGAAGCCGGTCGCCTGGAGCGAGGACGGGCTGGTGATGGGCCTCATGCACCGCAGCCATCCCGTGCACGGCGTGCAGTTCCACCCCGAGAGCATCGCCTCGGAGAACGGTCACCGCATCATCCGCAACTTCCTCGACATCGCCCGCGATTTCAACGCCCGCACCGCCAAGGCCGCCTGACCGTCATGACCGCCCCCGTCGTTCCCAGCGCCACGCTGAAGCCGATCATCGCCAAGGTCGCCACCGGCGCCGTCCTGACGCGCGAGGAGGCCCGCGCCGCCTTCGACGTCATCATGTCCGGCGAGGCCACCCCGGCCCAGCTCGGCGCCTTCCTCATGGCGCTGCGCGTGCGCGGCGAGACCGTGGACGAGATCACCGGCGCGGTGGACGTGATGCGCGCCCGCATGATCGGCGTCGCCGCGCCGGCCGACGCCATCGACATCGTGGGCACCGGCGGCGACGGCATCGGCAGCTACAACGTCTCCACCTGCGCCGCCTTCGTCATCGCCGCCGCCGGCGTGCCGGTGGCCAAGCACGGCAACCGGGCGCTGTCGTCGCTGACCGGCTCGGCGGAGGTGCTGACGGCGCTCGGCGTCAACATCAACGTGCCGCCGGAGAAGATTTCCGAATGCGTCGCCGTCTCGGGCGTCGGCTTCATGTTCGCGCCGACCCACCACACGGCCATGCGCCATGTCGGCCCGATCCGGGTGGAGCTGGGGGTGCGCACCATCTTCAACCTCGTCGGCCCGCTCGCCAACCCCGCCGGCGTGACGCGCCAGATGACCGGCGTCTTCGCCCGGCAATGGGTCGAGCCGGTGGCGCAGGTGCTGCGCGGCCTCGGGTCGACAAAGGCGTGGATCGTCCATGGCGAGGACGGCCTCGACGAGATCACCACCACCGGCGAGACCTATGTCGCGGAACTGAAGGACGGCGAGGTGACGACCTTCACCGTGTCGCCCGAGCAGGTCGGCCTGCGCCGCGCGGCGGTGAGCGAGCTGAAGGGCGGCAAGGCGGCGGAGAACGCCGAGGCCCTGCGCCGCGTGCTCCTCGGCGACCGCAACGCCTTCCGCGACATCGTGCTGATGAACGCCGGCGCCGGCCTCGTCGTCGCCGGCAAGGCGGAAACCCTCAAGGACGGCGTCGCCACCGCCGCCAGCATCCTCGATTTCGGCGCCGCCATGGACCGGCTCAAATCGCTGGTGGCGGTGTCCAATGGCTGACATCCTCAAGAAGATCGAGCTTTACAAGCGCGACGAGATCGCCGCCGCCAGGGCGGCCGTGCCGCTGGCGGAGCTGACGGCGCGGGCGCGGGACGTGCCGGCGCCGCGCGGGTTCCATCGCGCGCTGACGCGCAAGATCACGGCCGGCAACTGGGCGCTGATCGCCGAGATCAAGAAGGCCAGCCCCTCCAAGGGCCTGATCCGGCCGGATTTCGACCCGCCGGCGCTGGCGCGCGCCTATGAGGCCGGGGGCGCCGCCTGTCTGTCGGTGCTCACCGACACGCCGTCCTTCCAGGGCGAGCCGGGCTTCCTCACCGCCGCCCGCGCCGCCGTGTCCCTGCCGGCGCTGCGCAAGGACTTCCTGTTCGATCCCTATCAGGTGCACGAGGCGCGCGCCTGGGGCGGCGACTGCATCCTCATCATCATGGCCGCCGTCGGCGACGACGAGGCGGCCGCGCTGGAGGACACCGCCCTCGGCCTCGGCCTCGACGTGCTGATCGAGGTGCATGACGAGCCCGAGCTGGAGCGGGCGCTGCGGCTGCAAAGCCCGATGATCGGCATCAACAACCGCAACCTCAAGACCTTCGAGGTCTCGCTCGACGTTTCCGAACGCCTCGCGCCGCTGGTGCCGGCCGACCGACTGATCGTCGGCGAGAGCGGCCTGTTCACGCCCGCCGATCTCGCCCGCCTCGGCCGGGCCGGCATCTCCACCTTCCTCATCGGCGAGAGCCTGATGCGCCAGCACGATGTCGCCGCGGCCACGCGCGACCTGCTCGCGCGGGCGGCCTGACCCCATGTCCGGCCTCACCCACCTCGACGCTTCCGGCGCGGCGCGCATGGTCGATGTCGGCGACAAGGCGGAGACCGCGCGCGAGGCCGTGGCGCGGGGCCACGTCGCCATGCGGCCGGAGACGCTGGCGCTGATCCGCGACGGCCAGGCGAAGAAGGGCGACGTGATCGCCGCCGCCCGCATCGCCGGCATCATGGCGGCCAAGAAGACATCCGAGCTGATCCCGCTCTGCCATCCCATCGGCCTGACCAAGGTCACGGTGGAGATCGCGGCCGACGACGCCCTGCCCGGCCTCGTCGTCACCGCCACCGCGCGCGTGCGCGGCCAGACCGGCGTCGAGATGGAGGCGCTGACCGCCGTGTCCGTCGCCTGCCTCACCGTCTACGACATGGCCAAGGCCGTCGATCGCGGAATGACCATCGGCAACATCCGGCTTCTCGCCAAATCCGGCGGCAAGTCCGGCGACTGGCGGGCGGGGTGACGCCATGGCGCTGATGCCGATGGAAGAGGCGCAGGCGCGGGTGCTGGCCGGGGCGGCGGCGCTCGGGGAGGAGATCGTGCCCTTGCGCGAGGCGCGCAACCGCGTGCTGACCCGCCCGCTCGCCGCCACCCGCACCCAGCCGCCCTTCGCCGCCAGCGCCATGGACGGCTATGCCGTGCGCGCCGCCGACGCCGGCGCCGGCGCGACGCTGCGGGTGATCGGCACCGCCCCCGCCGGCCATGCCTTCGGCGGCGCGGTCGGCCCCGGCGAGGCGGTGCGCATCTTCACCGGCGCACCGGTGCCGGCGGGCGCTGATGCCGTCGCTCATCCAGGAAGACGCCACCGTGCTGGCGGAGGGCGAGATCCGCGTCGATGCCGCCCCCGGCCCTCGCCACATCCGCCCGGCGGGCGTCGACTTCCGCGAGGGCCAGACGCTGCTCGCCGCCGGCACCCGGCTCGACTGGCGCACTCTCGCGCTGGCGGCGGCGATGAACCACGCCGCGCTGCCGGTGGCGCGCCGCCCCGTCATCGCCATCCTCGCCACCGGCGACGAACTGGTCGTCCCCGGCGCGGTGCCCGGCCCGGATGCCATCGTCGCTTCCAACAGCTTCGGCGTCGCGGCGCTGGTGGAGGGCCTCGGCGGCATCGCCGTCGACCTCGGCATCGCCCGCGACGACCATGCCGACATCGCGGCGGCCATCGCGCGCGCCCTCGCCGTGCCCGCCGACGTGCTGGTGACGCTGGGCGGCGCCTCGGTGGGCGATCTCGACCTGGTGCAGCCGGCCCTGGGCGCGGCCGGCATGGCGCTCGACTTCTGGAAGATCGCGATGCGGCCGGGCAAGCCGCTGATGTCCGGCCGCATCGGCGCCATGCGGGTGCTCGGCCTGCCTGGCAACCCGGTCTCCAGCCTCGTCTGCGCGCGCCTGTTCCTCGATCCGCTGCTGCGCGCGCTCTCCGGCGAG